>NZ_JBPTTP010000009.1:0-61914 GCF_051547165.1 Flavobacterium sp. TSSA_36 | reverse complement strand
AAATGTAGGTGTTGTAAGGCCTATTTTTGGGTATTTGCTTTTGTTAACCAAGCTTGATTCAAATCCTCGAAGTTAATAGGAAATGCTGAGGGCTGATTTTGTAATCGCCCAGAATCAAAAGCACGAGTTAATATTGTTTCTATAAGAAAATCTTCATTCACTTCATAAGGCTGGTATTTAGTTTTTAGATTAATATCAAAAACACGAGCTGTAGTGTTAGCCCAAAAGGCCTTCCATCCATTTTTTAGATCAGTAACTAAATCATATGTGGTAATCCCTGTTTGACGATGTATTAGTTTCACTAATATTTGACCTTGTTTTCTAGAAAGCTTTTTGAGTTTATCCTCAAATTCATTAGTAAGATAGTCTTCCACAATTTTGAAGTACTTCTTTTTCTCCTTGTTTGTTTTCAAATATGACATTCCTTTTCTTAGCGCTACCAATCTTTCAGAAGCAAATTTTGCATAAGGATAGGTTTTATATACTCTATTTTGAAGAATAAGAAACTGTTTTTTATCTTCAAGACTTAAGTTTTGTTTACTAATAATTATCTCGGGTAACAAAATTGTATCACTTAAGATACTGTCATTTTCAATAAGTAACTCTTGAGTAGTTAGCGAATCTTTTTTGATTATTTGTGCTTGCATTAAATTGGAACCTATAAGGAATAGCAAAAAAAGGTAAATTCTGTTCATGATTATTTTTTATGATTCAAAATTAAAAATTTATATGCAAGTCTGATGCCAAATTTATAATTTAGCGAAAAATAATTATTATGAGTTCGAAGTCAATTTTGAATGCCGATTCGTTGGTTTTTTTAGAAAAATATTTAAATAACCCCTCTCCAACAGGATACGAATGGGAAGGTCAAAAAATCTGGATGGATTATTTGCGGCCATTTGTAGATACATTTATCACTGATACGTATGGAACTGCAGTAGGAGTTATCAATCCTGACGCTCCTTTTAAAGTAGTTATAGAAGGTCATGCGGATGAGATAGCTTGGTATGTAAACTATATAACTGAAGATGGTTTGGTTTATGTAATTCGAAATGGAGGTTCAGATCATCAAATTGCTCCTTCAAAACGAGTAAATATTCATACCAAGAAAGGAATAGTAAAAGGTGTTTTTGGTTGGCCTGCGATACATACGCGTCAAAGAGACAAGGAAGAAACTCCTAAAACGAGTAACATTTTTATTGATTTGGGATGTGAAACCAAAGAAGAAGTTGAGAAATTAGGAGTTCATGTGGGCTGTGTGATCACTTATCCCGACGAATTCATGATTATGAATGAAAATAAATTTGTTTGCCGTGCGATTGATAATCGAATGGGAGGATTTATGATAGCAGAGGTTGCTCGATTGTTACATGAAAACAAGAAAAAACTTCCTTTTGGACTTTATATCACCAATGCGGTTCAAGAAGAGGTAGGGTTAAGAGGTGCTGAAATGATAACTCAAACGATACAACCTAATGTTGCCATTGTAACTGATGTTTGCCATGATTCGACAACTCCGATGATTGACAAAAAAATCGAAGGAGAAACCAAAATAGGAAAAGGCCCAGTAATTACCTACGCTCCAGCTGTACAAAACAATCTTAGAGAACTTATTTTGGATACTGCTTCTGAGAAAGGTATTCCATTTCAGCGTTTAGCTTCCTCTCGTGTTACCGGAACAGACACAGATGCTTTTGCTTATAGTAATGGTGGAGTTGCCTCTGCTCTAATTTCGTTACCGCTACGCTATATGCACACTACTGTAGAAATGGTACATCGTGATGATGTTGAACATGTGATTCAATTGATCTATGAAACACTTTTGAAAATTGAAAACAACGAAACGTTTTCGTATTTCAAATAAAGATTTCATAAAAAACTCCGTTAATAACGGAGTTTTTTTTTGATTGAAAAGTAGATCTGCTTATTCTAACGTTGTGCAATAGCAGCCGCTTTATTTAATTGAAGAAAAACAAAAGCTTCTTTTGCATTCGATAATTGAGCGTATTTCATGGCATCAATTCCAAAAGATGTTTTTTCGGAAACTTTAGCCCCTTTAGCAATTAAAAGTTTCATAATTTCCACTTTATTATATCTGGCAGCTATCATTAATGGAGTCAAGCCGTAGGATCTCTCGTTTACCTCGGCACCATACTCAATTAACTTTTTTATAAATTCAATTTCTCCTTTATAAATAGCCACA
Organism: Flavobacterium sp. TSSA_36; assembly: GCF_051547165.1. Classification (NCBI taxonomy): domain Bacteria; kingdom Pseudomonadati; phylum Bacteroidota; class Flavobacteriia; order Flavobacteriales; family Flavobacteriaceae; genus Flavobacterium; species Flavobacterium sp. TSSA_36. The sequence continues at coordinate 59,711 of NZ_JBPTTP010000009.1, read as the reverse complement.
TGAAGTGGGGTTGCCTCTGCATAATCGACAACAACGGAAGCCTCTTTTAATACTACTCTTGCATTTGATGCTGTTACTTTTGTAGTAAAAGCTGACAATGTTACTACTAAACCTAAATAAATGATTGTTTTTTTCATGATGATTGTGATTTTTGATTAATGATTGATGATTGAAATTCTATTCAAATGTACTTATTTTATTGATATATGCATTACAAGGTACTATTTATTAACTAATATTTAACTAATTAGTAAATCCCTGAATTTTAGACACTTCAAAATTAAAACATACTACTACAATAGACGTTATCCAATAGTTATTGTTACATTACTTTAAAAAATTAACTATCATTTCACATTATCCATAGCATAAAAAAAGCCTCATACTTTTAAGATATGAGGCTTGAATCGTAAGAATTAAATCGAACACTATTTCAAATAATTCAAAACATTATTCTCAATACGTTCGTTAATATTTGTAATATCAGCTTTTATGAATTTCTCGCCAATGATATTTTCATACAATTCGATGTAACGTTCAGAAACTGATTCAATGTATTCTTCAGTCATTTCAGGGATTTGTTGTCCTTCTTTACCTTGAAATCCGTTTTCAATCAACCATCGGCGTACAAACTCTTTAGATAATTGTTTTTGTTCTTCTCCTTTATCCTGACGCTCTTGATACCCTTCTAAATAAAAATAGCGAGAAGAATCTGGTGTGTGAATTTCATCAATTAAAACGATTTGTCCCTCTTTGGTTTTACCAAATTCATATTTAGTATCCACTAAAATCAATCCACGACTTGCAGCTATTTCGGTACCTCTTTGAAATAAAGCTCGAGTGTACTTTTCTAGTACCAGATAATCTTCCTCGGTCACAATACCGCTAGACAAGATAGCTTCTCTTGAAATGTCGGCATCATGTTCACCATTATCCGCTTTGGTGGTAGGCGTAATAATAGGTTCCGGAAACTGATCATTTTCCTTTAGGCCTTCTGGCATTGCTACTCCGCAAAGCGTTCTTTTACCCGCAGCATATTCACGAGCCGCATGTCCCGAAAGATAGCCACGAATCACCATTTCTACTTTGAAAGGCGTACACAAATGCCCCACAGCCACACTTGGATCTGGCGTAGCTACTAACCAATTAGGAACTATATCCTTAGTCAACTCCATGAACTTAGTCGCAATTTGATTTAAAATTTGCCCTTTGTAAGGAATGCCTTTTGGTAAAACTACATCAAAAGCTGATAGTCTATCGGTTGCCACCATCACTAAAAGTTCATCATTGATATTATATACCTCCCGAACTTTTCCGCGATAAACAGATTTTTGATTTGGAAAATTAAAATTAGTAGTCGTAATCGTTGTACTCATTGTGTTGTATGTTGTGTGTTTTTTTTAAAGAACGCAAATTTAAAACTATTTCTAGGAGCAAGCAAAGAAAAGCGTTGGTATAATTTACTTACTCTCTTTTTTTTCCGATGGTTGATTCGAACAATTGCAAAATTCTACGGTATTCGTCTACCCATGAATAGGTTTCTCTAAAACCATGAGCTTCTACAGGGAACGAAGCTAGACTCCAGTTTTTCTTTCCTAATTCGATAAATCGTTGAGAAATACGAACGATATCTTTGTATTCTACATTGTCATCTACCATTCCATGAAGCATTAATAAGTTGCCTTCTAACTTATCTGCATAGTAAATAGGAGAACTTTTTTGAAACGCCAAAGGATCTGTTTCAGGGAAATTTAAAATATTACCTGTATACCCATGATTGTAATGAGCCCAATCGGTTACCGAACGTAAGGCCGCTCCCGAAGCAAACTCTTTTGGAGTCGTAAGCATTGCCATCAAAGTAATAAAACCACCATAGGATCCACCATAAATACCTACTCGATTAGGGTCAATTCCGTATTTGTCGACCAATACTTTTTTTCCATCTATTTGATCTGAGAGGTCTTTTCCTCCCATAAAACGATAAATCCCCGTTCTTACATCTCTTCCATATCCATCACTCCCTCTGTAATCAATATCCAAAACAGTATAGCCTAAATCCGTCAATAAATTATGGAACATGTATTCTCTATGGTAATTACTCCAATAATTGTGGGCGTTTTGTAAATATCCCGCGCCATGTACAAAAATTACCGCAGCTGTATTGGATTTCGCCACTTCAGGTTGATACAATCTTGCGTAAACGGAAGTGCCATCTTGTGCTTTATAGGTTATTACTTCCGGTTTTTTCCATTTGTAGCTTTTGAAAGCTTCGGATGCAGAACTTGTAATAGGATTAAGCTTTGCGTTTTTTACATTAGAAGCTAAATACAATTCCCATGGTTTGTCTTTATACGAATATCGAACTAAAAGTGTTGTTTCATCTGGTGACAAACTTACTTCGTGTGCTCCATCGGCTGTCAATATAGGTTGCAAGGCCTTATCACTAACATTCAATTTATAAAATTCACGATTTCCAGGATGCGTGGTATTCGTTGATAGGTAAAATACTTTTTTATCTTTGGACAAGGTTACGTCACGAACCTCCCATTTACCACTAGTCAACTGTGTTTTCTTTTTAGTTTTTAGATTAAAAGTATACAAATGAGAAAATCCAGTCGCTTCAGATTGAAAATAAATAGTTTCATTGTCATACAAAAAGCCTAAACTTCCGGATGTAAATGAATAAGATGGAATCCCCGGACCACCAATCCAAGCCTCATCATGTTGATGTTCTATCTCTTCGAAAGTACCGTTTTCTAAATTGAGGTTCACTAACCAACGATCTTTATTATCTTGGCTTCTGATTTCTACCACAGCCAAAGAACCTGTTTCGTTATACACCGGATCTTGAGCAACAATTAATTTATCTTCTTTCTCTTTCTTTTTTAAATTATCATACAACGCATAATATTCTGGTTGCTCCTTGAGGTGTGATAATTTTGAAAAATTAATCATGTATACGGTATCTTTCGCTACATTATAAATTCCCATTTTAGTATTTACTAAATTTTTGACAGACACTTTCTCTTTCGTATCTGGCGATTGGTTGTAGCCGTCAGCGGTGATGAAAACTTCCATTTTTTCACTTTTATTTTTAGCCTCTTCGGTGAGTCGAAAAGTGGCATATTTCCCATTTGGATTCATTTTAAAAGCTTCCAAATTATCGTCACCATACCAATATTCCTTAGGAAAATCAGATTTTATGGATTTTGCACGATCAGCATTCCATTTCTTTTTAGCTTCTTGGTCCCTAATGAATTGAAAAAGTTCTGTTTGTTGTGTTTTCAAAAATGATATCTCCTCCTCTTTTTTGGGCTTTAAAGTGCCTTTTTTAAAATTAGTCATCTGAATCAAAGTTCCTTCTTTGGTATCAAACTGCATCAAATTTTCATTTTGCTCAAAAAATAATACCCCATCTTTACTTGCTAACTCCAAATTAGCAATAGCGGCAGTAGTTGCATAAAGTTTTTTGGTTGCTTTGTTTTTTATCGAATACGAATAAATAGCGCCTTTATTGGTGTAATAGCCAATGGTCCCATTTTTGTTGAATTTGATATTAAATCTTGAAAAAGCAGCTTCTTCAGGTGTGGCTAGTTTTGGTACTGAAACTCCTTTTTGCCAAAAATACGTACTTGCTCCCCATTCTTTGTTGGGATTCCATTCAAAAAACACTTTTTGCCCGTCTGCGGACCAACGAGGATTTTCAGGTTGCCAACCGATGAAATCATTTCCTTTCATGATTTCTTCCAATTTTAGCGATTGGTTGTAACCCAGAAAAGTAGTTAAAAGTAAAAAAAGGGGCCATTTGTTTTGTAACATTTATTCTTGTTTTTTAATTAATTCTAAAAATCCTTCGCCGTTGTTGTTGATTGAATTGATAAATTCTGCTTCAGTCACACCGTTTAAAATTTTAATATTTTCAATGGATGTTACATAAAATCCTGTTTCTGTGATGGAATTAGAATTCATCTGATATATAACTGCTTCCCCCTTATCATTTTTTTCTTTTAAAAATGCTGGAAACCAACTTCCATGATGTTGATACAAAACTGGAATTTTGGGAGGCGTAATCGGTGTTTCTTCTTTTTTATCCTCCTTAATTAATTTTTGCTTTGCCATTTCTTTATGTTTTTCATAGCCTGGAATGAAAATTTTAAGTTTCTCATCAATGGAGTCACTTATACGTTTAAAAAAACTGAGACGAACTAGAAAACCACAAACCATTAAAAAGGAAAAAAGTAAAATGACACCGAAAATATTAGCCATGTTTTTGCCTAAAAAATTTTCTAAACCAAAATACTTTGCCATACCGCTACCAAACTTGGCAAAAAAAACAAATGTTTTTTGAATAATCATCATCAAAACATAAAGGGGCAATAAAAACAGCACACCTGCTATTGTATTATTTTTCACATTATTCCAAAATTTTTCCATAAGTATAAAAATTAGTTATATAGATTATTCAATATTTCAAAAAAAGTTGTGTTTCATTTTCTTTAAAAAAAAAATCATCTCATTTAGATAATGAGCAACTGCATCTTCTTCATTCGAGCCAATTACTTCAAGGTGTCGTAATTGATCTTTTAAATTTTGAGGCGCATTTTGCATCACCAAACCTTTGGCCACTGCTTGTAACATTTTTTCATCATTAAAACCGTCTCCAAAAGCAATGGTTTGATCAAAAGTAAGGGATTCCCTTACTAAAATTTTAGCAATAGCCATACTTTTATCAATTGATTTGTCCATAAATTCAAGACAAAAAGGCAAACTAAACGCGAAAGAAAGAGCATCAGAATGCGTTTTCATAATCGCCTCTTTTAAGGTGACTAATACATCATGGTCATCATGCGTAAAAAAAAGTTTGATGGCACTAAAATCTTTTAATTTTTTAAAATCAACTACTCGGGGTGGGTAAGATAAATCTTTTTGAAAACTACTAATTTTTTGGTTGGTTTTAGAAGTCAACCATTCTGTTTCTTTGAACAATACTGCTGTTATATTTGGGTCGATCTGTAAATCAAATACTGATTGTATAATTTGGCTATCAATAGTAAGAGAAAAAAGAAGTGTTTCGTCAGGACAATGAATTCTGGCACCGTTCGAAGTCACAAGATAAAAAGGGATTTCCAATTCATTTACAATGGCTTTTGCATCCAAATGATGTCGACCCGTAGCAATTATAATTTTGTATCCTTGAAGGTGTAACTTTTTAAATACTTTTTTAGTAAAAGGCGTAATTTGATGGTTCGCATTCAATAAGGTCCCATCTAAATCAGAAATTATTACTTTAATTGGTTGTTGGTTGTCTCTCTTCATTTTTTTTCCTGCGCTCATTACTTTTATAATTTAAAACATAAAGCGAAAAGAAAAACCTGGCAGGTTCACTCTTTTCGCTGAATTAACTAAAACTAATTTTTTTAATCATTATTCTCTATCTGCTTGTAGGCATCGATTACTTTTTTCACTAATCGATGACGGACAATATCTTTGTCATCTAAATAAATAATGCCAATTCCTTCTATATCTTTTAAGACCAATAAGGCTTCTTTTAGTCCAGAAATAGTTCTTCTAGGTAAATCTACTTGTCCGGGATCCCCTGTAATCATGAATTTTGCACATTTACCCATACGCGTTAAAAACATTTTCATCTGAGAATGTGTGGTGTTTTGTGCTTCATCCAAAATTACGAAAGCATGATCTAAAGTTCGGCCCCTCATGAAAGCCAAAGGAGCAATTTGAATAATCCCTTTGGTAATAAAGTCTTCTAACTTTTCATTTGGAATCATATCACGCAAAGCATCATAAAGCGGTTGCATGTACGGATCCAATTTTTCTTTCATATCACCAGGCAAGAAGCCCAGATTTTCTCCAGCTTCTACTGCAGGTCGAGTTAAAATTATTCTTTTGACTTGTTTTTCTTTTAAGGCTTTCACGGCCATGGCTACCCCTGTATATGTTTTGCCCGTACCTGCAGGTCCGACAGCAAAAACCATATCGTTTTTATGTAACGTATCTACCAACAATTGTTGGTTTGGAGTCATAGCCTTAATGATTTTCCCCCCTACTCCATGTACTAAAATCTTATCGTAATCTAGATTTTTCTTATGTTCATCATTATCATTCAAGATGACCCTTTCAATCACATTTAGGTCAATTGTATTGTAACGAGAAAAATGTAACATGAGTCTTTGAAACTGTTTTTCAAACTCGTCCAAGACCTCTTTTTCGCCAAAAGCTTTTAAAGTTGATCCACGTGCTACGATTTTAAGTTTAGGGTAATACTTCTTAATCAATTCAAGATGAGAATCTTGCGTTCCCCAAAATTCTTTTGGAGCAATATCGTTTAGCTCAATGGTTCTTTCGTTCAAAATGGAGTGGTTTTTAATTAAAAAATAATCGCTTAAATTAGTAGCTTTGCAACTCTCAAATTTAATAAAAATAGCTTTTCATTGCCCTAAATAGTTATAAACAAAATTATGTCAATAATTACTCTTACTACCGATTATGGATTGAAAGACTACTTTGTGGGCGCACTAAAGGGAAAGCTATTAACGATTAATCCAGAATGTAAAGTAGTAGATATTTCACACGATATTGATCCTTTTAACATTGTGGAAGCTAGCTACATTTTAAATGCAGCTTACAGTAGTTTTCCAAAGGGAACCGTGCATTTAATTGGTGTCGACATTGAATTGACCAAAGAGAATCAGCATATAGCCATAGAGTGGAACGATCATTTCTTCATCGCTGCCGATAATGGTATCTTGAGTATGCTATGTCAAAAAATTATTCCGCAAAAAATGGTTGCCATCAATATTCATGATCGATTACACGAAGGTGCAACAGATTTGGAAGTTTTTGTGCAAGTTGCCAGCCATTTGGCAAACGGAGGTTCATTAAATGTTATTGGTAAAGAAATCATATCAATAAAAGAAGTGACAGAAATGAAAGTCAACCTTAATGATCAAGGTAACCAACTTTCGGGCTGTGTTATCTATATAGATCATTTTGGCAATGTGGTCAGTAACATTACGAAAAAACACTTTATTGAAGCTGGTAAAGGGCGTTCTTTTGAGATTTTATTAAAGTCAAAAAGTATTAAATCTATAGTTCCAAAATACTCCGCAATTGCCACTTCTAATAAATTTCCTCCTAAATATTTCGAGGGTGATAAGTTAGCTTTATTCAATGAAGCTGGCTATTTGGAGATTGCTATCTACCGAAGTAATCCTTCAAAAGTTGGATCCGCACACAGCTTACTAGGTTTGAATTATAGAGATCCTATAACGGTTATTTTTACTTAATACTTAAATCACATTAACTTCAAAATAGTATCATGTTTGTACGAATTGTAAAATTGAGTTTTCATCCAGAACACATTACAGTTTTCTTAGACAATTTTAACGTAATGAAAGACCAAATTCGTCAAGCTCCAGGGAATCGTTTGTTGGAATTATATCAAGATAAGATGAATGAAAATGTGTTTTTTACTTACAGTTATTGGGAAACAGAAGCTGATCTTGAAAACTACAGAAAGTCTGCCTTATTTAATGAAGTATGGACGTTTACTAAGCAGCTATTTAATGATAAACCTGAAGCTTGGAGTGTAGACAAATTAATAAGTTTGCCGTAATTTTTGATGCAATACTAAATAAATAAAACTTTTCAAATTACATAAAAAATGAAATCTATTATCATTAGAGAAATAAAATCCTTTTTTGGATCGCCCGTTGGCTATTTGGTCATCGCACTATTTTTACTCCTGAATGGACTTTTCCTTTGGGTTTTTGAAGGAGAATACAACATTCTTACCTCTGGATTTGCAGATTTAACACCTTTCTTCACTTTAGCACCTTGGATTCTCCTTTTTCTAATTCCTGCCGTTACCATGCGAAGTTTTTCAGATGAAAGAAAACAAGGTACCTTAGAATTATTATTAACGAAACCTTTGAATATTTGGGAAATTGCTGGTGGTAAATTTTTTGGAGCATTTTCACTTATAGTTATCGCAATTTTACCCACTTTTTTATATGTCTTTATTATTTCAAGCCTTGGATTCCCCGAAGGCAATATTGACATGGGCAGCACTATTGGCTCTTATTTCGGATTACTATTCTTGATTGGAGGATATACTGCCATTGGTATCTTTACTTCTACTCTTTCAGAAAATCAGATTGTAGCCTTCATCATTGCCGTTTTCCTATGCTTTGTTTTTTATTTTGGATTTGAAGGATTGTCCCGCGTTTTTAAAGGATGGAGTGCATATATCACTTATTTTGGTATGCAAGATCATTTTAAAAGTATGAGCCGAGGCGTTTTGGATACGAGGGACATAAGTTATTTTACAAGTATCACGGTTTTATTTTTATCCCTTACTGTATTTAACCTAAAATCTTTTAAAGCGTAATGAAAGTCTCCCAAAAAAATAACTATACTCAATTATTCTATACCATTGCAATCGTTTTGACATTGCAAATCATCGGTACTTTTTTCTTCTATCGATTAGATTTAACTAAGGATAAAAGATATACCCTATCCACTACTTCATTAAGTATAGTAAAAGAAGTAAAAAATCCTTTAGCTATCAAAGTATATATGGGAGGTGAATTACCCGCAGAATTCAAGCGTTTACAACTAGAAACCAAACAAATTATAGAAGAATTCCAAGCCTACAACAACCAAATTGTCGTTGAATTTGTAGATCCAATGGAAAATGAAGAAGAAAGTATGGATCTTCTCAAGGACTTATACAAAAAAGGGTTAACACCCATAAATATAACTGTAGATGACAAAGGAAAACAATCACAAGCTATGGTGTTTCCTTGGGCTATTGCTGCATATGACGGCAAAGAAGTGGCAATTCCATTGTTAAAAAATCAAATGGGAACTTCTACTACTCAGAAAGTAATAGGATCTGTACAACATTTAGAATATTCTTTTTCAGATGCTTTTAGTAAAATATCCAAAGACAAACAAAAAAAAGTGGCTATCCTTAAAGGTAATGGTGAACTAAAAGAAGCTTTTATTGCTAAATTTTTATTACAAATAAGAGAGCGTTATTTTATTGCTCCTTTTACCCTTGACTCAATAGCAAAAGATCCCGCAGGAAGTTTAACAGCCTTAAAAAAATATGACTTAGCTATAATTGCAAAACCTACCGAAGCCTTTAGTGAAAGCGAAAAACAAGTATTGGATCAATACCTGATGAATGGAGGTAAAACCATTTGGCTTTTAGACCAAGTAGTGGCTGAGATCGATAGTTTATACAATCCATCTGGCGCAAATCTAGCCTTTCCAAGAGATTTGAATATTAATGATATGTTGTTTAAATATGGTGTCAGAATCAATCCTGATCTTGTTAAAGATGAACAAGGAAGTCCAATACAGTTAGCTTCTGGTGAACCCGGAAGTGCTACTCGTTTTCAACAATTCAATTGGAAATATGCTCCTTTAGTGACTCCAACAAGCAAACATCCCATCGTAAAAAATCTAGGAGGTATCAAACTCGATTTTACCAATTCTATTGATACTTTAAAAAATGGAATAAACAAAACAATTCTTTTACAGTCCTCACCCTATTCCAAACGAATCGGTACGCCTACCGAAATTAACTTGTCGATGGTATCAGAAACGACTACTCCAGAGGATTATCCAAATACAGGAAATATTCCTGTAGCCATTTTGTTAGAAGGTTCATTTAGTTCTGCTTTTGAAAATAGAATTCAAGCTTTTGAGCAAAGTAATTTTAAAAACAAAAGTAATCCTACAAAAATGATAATTGTTTCTGATGGTGATATCTTGCGTAATCAACTTGACAAAAATGAGCTACCAGTAGAACTAGGTTATGACCAACGTTCTGGCAATCTTTATGACAACAAAGATTTTTTAATGAATTGTGTTAATTTTTTACTAGACGACAACGGACTTATCAACATTAGAAGTAAAGATTTAGACCTCCCATTATTAGATAAAGAAAAAGTATATTCAGAATACACTTTTATTCAAATACTAACAATTGGGCTTCCAATTCTTATTTTAGGTGTTTTTGGTCTAGTATTTACGTATCTTCGCAAACGAAAATATGCCCAATAAGTGTTAATAAAAAAAATATAAAACTAAACTAGTTTACAATATATTTGTAGTTAGGTATTCTAGCCTAGTCGAAATAGAATCCAATAAAATAAAACCATACCCATGAAATTTATAGTATCGAGTTCGTACTTATTAAAACAATTGCAAGTCTTAGGAAGCGTAATTAACAGTAGTAATACCTTACCTATTTTGGATAATTTTTTATTTGAATTAGACAATAATCAATTAACTGTTTCTGCCTCTGATTTAGAAACAACAATGTCGGCTTCTTTGGTAATTGATTCTACAAGTGTTGGCAGCGTTGCAGTACCAGCAAAATTACTTCTTGAAATTCTAAAAACATTCCCAGAACAACCGCTGACTTTTACAGTTGAAGATAATAATACTATTGAAATTAGCTCTAATTCTGGAAAATATGCCTTAGCCTACGCCTCAGGAGACGAATTTCCTAAAGCTATGCAATTGGACGAACCTTCAGTAACTTTAGTTCCAGCAGATGTGTTAGCTACCGCTATTAGCAAAACTATTTTTGCCGCTGGAAATGATGATTTAAGACCCGTGATGTCTGGAGTATTTTTTCAGTTTTCACCTGAAGGATTGATATTTGTCGCTACTGATGCTCATAAATTGGTAAAATATGCTCGTACTGATGTAACTGCCTCAGAAGTAGCAGATTTTATTATGCCTAAAAAGCCATTGACTATTTTAAAAAATATACTTTCCACATCGGATGCTGAGGTTAAAATAGAATACAACACTAGTAATGCTACTTTCTCCTTTGACAACTATAACTTGTTGTGCCGTTTGATCGATGGAAAATATCCTAACTATGAAGCCGTAATTCCAAAAGAAAATCCTAACAAGTTAGTGATAGACCGTAGTCTTTTCTTAAGCTCAGTGCGTCGTGTGGCTATTTTTTCAAATAAAACAACACATCAAATTCGTTTAAAAATCGCAGGTGCAGAGCTGAATGTTTCAGCTGAAGATATTGATTATTCCAACAAAGCCGAAGAACGTTTGACTTGTGACTATCAAGGTGACGACATGCAAATTGGATACAATTCGAGATTCTTAACCGAAATGTTGACCAATCTTCAATCTGATATGATTATGCTAGAAATGTCTTTACCTAATCGTGCGGGAATTTTAACGCCTGTTGATGGTTTAGAAGAAGGAGAGACAGTTACCATGCTAGTAATGCCGGTAATGCTAAATAGCTAATCCACTATTTATTCAACCAACCAAAATACTTTATCAAAGTCCGTAATTCCATATTGAATTACGGACTTTTTTTTGGGAGCAGAAAGAATGGGGATTTCTAGAAACATCGTCCCGCTCTACGTTACAATCTTTGCTGCCGAACCCCGGCAACAAAGGATTTCCACTGCGATCGGGGCTAAAAGGAAAGATTTAGCTTCTTTGGCAGCACTTAAAGAAGCTGTTATTTAGTTTACAGAATCTGCAAAGTTTTAAGACCTAGTTGGTCTCATTCCTGCAATCATTATCAATAAAATACCTACAAGGTCAAAAAAAAAAAAGACCTTGAAGGAAATCATAACAGAAATTGATGGTACTCTACACGACCTGCAAGGTTTTCAAAACCTTGTAGGTCTTACTCATTATTATAATTCCGAAATACCTACGAGGTCAAAAAAAAACCTTGCAGGGAATCCAGAAAAAAACTATTGATTAAATGACTCCCATCTTTTTCATCAAAAAAGTAGCGCTCTTATTTTGACAAATTCCATCTCGCAATTGATAATCAAAATGCAACTCATCATTTTTAATTTCGACTTCGAAACATTTATTAGTCAAAATATTTGAAAAATCGTGGGTTGTCAAACAAACCTCAATATCGTGGGTTGCAATCGCGCCAATGGCTTTTTTGGCAATTACTTTTTTGACCACCTCAATCGTTCCGCTGCGCTTGTCATCGGAATTCGTGCCCCGCAAAATTTCATCCAATAAAACAAAGGCAGGACTTTCGTCCAATCCATCCATAATTTGTTTGAGTCGCTTGATCTCGGCAAAAAAGTAGGATTCACTATCCGATAACGAATCCGACAATCGCATAGATACCAAGACTGGTAAAGGATGTACATTCGCTTGTGTGGCGCAAACAGGGGCTCCCATTCCTGCCAAAACCATATTGACTCCCAAACTTCGCAAAAAAGTACTTTTGCCAGACATGTTAGAACCTGTCAAAATCAAGAACGATTGCGGCTGAAAATTCACCGTATTCCCTACTCTAGTTTTGGGATTCAAAAGCGGATGGCTCAGGTTTTCAAAAGCAATTTTATGCTCATTATTCAACTTTGGAAATGCAAAATCAGGATTATTGAATGAAAAATTGGCCAAACTATTGAGCATTTCAAATTCGCCAATTACTGACAAGCTTTGATCTAAATTGATGGCATGATTTTTTTTCCAATTCACTACTCCAAGCAAAATATGAATGTTATACAAGAAAAAACCATTGAATAATACAGCAGTTAATAAATTGCTAGTGCTGTCCATTTTTGAGAACAAATCAGATAATTGTTTCAACTGAAGACTTACTTTGTAATTTTCATGAACTAATTGTTGTTGTAGATGAATGTTTTTGTGACTACTAAATTTTTCATTTTCAATTTTTTCAATTAGTAAGCTGTAATTGTAGACAATTGCATTAATTTCCGATGAATGGGCAGTTTCAGACAAAATACGCTTTAGAAAAATGCCCGAAACTCCCAGATTAATCATAAATAAAAGTCCGAAAGACTTAGCTAAAACCAAACTGGAGGTCAAGCCATAACTTATACCTAAAATTGCTAAAATAACGGGAGAAACAAAAGCAAAAATAACGGCCAATTTTGGCACTGGATTACTATTGAATACGCTCCAACGCAAGAGTTTTTGATACATGGCTTCGCTATCTTTCCCAACTTTGGCGGTAGCCAAAAAAGTTTGGCGCCACTCTAATTTTTCACGTAGCTCCTTGATTGCTTCCTGAATTTGTTCAATTGCTGTTGCCGAATTTACTTTTAACAAATGAGAAGCTAAGATTTTTTTTCCCATGAATGTTCCGGTGCGATTCAGACTTTGGAATAAAGACTGTTGACCAAAAATATCCAAATCATAAGCATACGGATGATGAAAATCATTATACTCGATTCCATCTTCAAAAGGACTGTTTTTACGTTCTAAAAAATCAATTTCATCAGCATTTATGGCCACTAAAGTTTGGGCGATTTTCTTTTGATACGTTACGCGAGTATGCCAACGCATTAAAACAAAAAAAGCGGCAACGGCTAAAAGACCTAAAAAGACTAAGCTATTACTATCGTTTTTTTGATACCCATAAATAGCCAAAATCAATACTAAAATAGCCGCTAAGCGCCCAAGGCTAATGCGATTGTAGTGTAGTTGCAATTGTTTTACTTGAGCTTCGTAAAGTGCTTTTTTTTGTCTGTAAATTTCCATTGGATTATTGTAGTATGAAAGGCAAATATAAGTGTTTTCAAAAGTTATGAAAGCAGAAAAAAGACACAGATTGACACAGATTAATCATTGCGTGCTGCGTGGTGAAAAAACTTTAAATTACAATAATTAATCGTGTGCAGGTATGCGTGAGGGATTGAAGTGGAGCTCTTTTTTTATCCCTTTTTTCAAGGGATAAAAAAAAGCGGGAACGTAAAGCCCGACCCGACCTACTGAGCTTGTCGAAGTATTGGGAGGGGCACGCCCAAAGTAAAATTAGTATTTTTAACCGCTATCGTCTCTCGATTCAATGCTTACTTTTCGTCACTTTGTAGTGCCAAAATAGGGATTTCTGAATAATCTGAAAATTTTCGGGTGAGACTCGGATTAAATAATTCAACAAAAAAATTGCGTTTGTAAGTTACCATTGCCAGAACATCAATGCTTTTTTGAGATACAAAATCGAGGATAGTCCCTTGTACATCCTCTAAAGGAAGAATTGTAAATTGAACCGGTTCGTTAGCAAATTGAGTTTCCCATTCTTGGATGGTAGCTTGTTTTACATCGGATTGATTTGTTTTTACGTATAAACATTTTACTTCAGCATTTGTTTTTTTAGCGATTGTGCAAATCAATTGTAAGGCATTTTTATCTTTTTCTCTAAATTTAGTAGTGAATCCTATAGTTTTTATTTTTTTGTAAGGAGCTACGAGAGGTACACTTAAAACGGGAACGGAAACTGAACTTATCACTGAACCGGTGTTTGTCCCTATAAAAAATGTTTCCCAACCATTTGCTCCAGCTGTTCCCATCACTACAAAATTGATATTTTCTTCTTTGATCACAGTTTGGATAGTGGTCACTAAATCGCCGTCCATCAAACGATGTGTAATTTTTATATGACCTAGTTTTTCTTTTTCAGCAATGGCATGTAGCATTGGAATTTGCTCTTTAAAGACATCAAATTCTGCTAATTGTAAGGATTCATAAATAGTGTAATAATTGAGTGGTGTAAACTGACCATCAACGACCGGTAACTGAAAGGTGTGTAGTAGCACCAACTCACCTTGAACTACATCGGCTAAGTGTAGCGCATGAACAAAAGCATTAGTGGCTACATCGGAAAAATCTGTTGGAAATAATATCTTTTTCATGACTTTTGGTTTAAAGTACTGCTAAAATTATAAAATGTTTAGCCTTTATCGCCTGATATTTATCAGTTTACCAAATATTTAACTATGAGATACCGAAACAATCACAAGTAGCAGTATGGCAGGGCATTCGCGCATAAAAAAAGTAAGCCACGAATTACACCTATTGTTACTAATGGTCATCGAAATTAAAAATCGAACGTCACGAATTCCGTCAACTTTAAAAATTCGCGTCTTTAAAACATAATATTTAAGGTTTATTAGTGCAGTAGTAGCAGGAATTTTAGAAAGTGAATGCCCTGAGTGGCGAAGTAAATTGAAAAGCCGATACTTTTCCATACTTTTGTATTTAAATTGTCACCTCCTATGATTCCAAACGATTCTATAGTTGCTTTAGCTACTCCCTCGGGTGCTGGAGCTATTGCCATCATTCGTATTTCTGGTCAAGATGCCATTCAAATTGGGCATTCTGTTTTTCGTTCTATCAAAAACAAAGACTTGACTACCCAAAAAACACATACGCTGCATTTGGGACATATTATGGATGGAGAAAAGACCTTGGACCAAGTATTGGTTTCGATTTTTAAAGGACCTAATTCTTACACGGGAGAAAATACGATTGAAATTTCATGTCATGGTTCTACGTATATTCAGCAACAAATTATTCAGTTGTTATTGCGTAAAGGTTGTAGAATGGCTGATGCCGGTGAATTTACGCTAAGAGCCTTTTTGAATGGAAAATTGGATTTATCCCAAGCCGAAGCCGTTGCCGATTTGATTTCGTCAGACAACGAAGCGAGCCACCAAATTGCAATGCAGCAAATGCGCGGAGGTTTCTCTAACGAAATTGCTAAACTACGCGAAGAACTGTTGAACTTTGCCTCACTAATCGAATTGGAATTGGATTTTGCCGAAGAAGATGTAGAATTTGCTGACAGAACTCAATTTCACGAATTGGTCAACCGAATTGAATTTGTATTGAAACGTTTGATTGATTCTTTTGCAGTAGGAAATGTAATCAAAAACGGAATTCCAGTGGCTATTGTTGGCGAACCGAATGTTGGAAAATCGACTTTATTGAATGCAATACTTAACGAAGAACGCGCTATTGTGTCTGAAATTGCGGGTACCACTCGTGATACTATCGAAGACGAATTGGTCATTGGCGGCATTGGTTTTCGATTTATCGACACGGCCGGAATTCGAGAAACGAAAGACTATGTGGAAAGCATTGGCATCCAAAAGACTTTTGAAAAAATAGAACAAGCGCAAGTCGTAATTTATTTAAGCCCAGTAACCCCAAAAGGTGGAATTTTGGATAACGTGAAATTGGAACTTGAAAAAATAAAAAATCAGTATCCGTTAAAACCTTTGGTGGTGATCATGAATAAAAAAGATTTATTATCCGAAAATGAAATTCAAAACATTCAAAATCAAATTCCAAATATCCTTTTAATTTCCGCTAAAAATAAAGAAGGTATCGAGGATTTAAAGCATCAATTGCTTTCATATGTTAACACTGGTGCTTTGCGTAATAACGAAACAATAGTCACAAATACAAGACATTATGATTCGTTACTTAAAGCTTTAGAAGAAATAAAAAAGGTAAAATTTGGACTGGAAACGAATTTATCTAGTGACCTTATGGCTTTGGATATTCGTGAAGCTTTGTACCAATTTGGACTCATTACAGGTCAAGTTACGAATGACGAATTACTGGGGAATATCTTTGCTAATTTTTGTATCGGCAAGTAAATACCCAAAACTTCACAAGAAAAGCCAAATCATAACACAGTTTAACCCTTGAATTTCAAGGGTTTTTTATTTTCACAATTTTTCATGTCGTGGTTTGAATTATTTTTTTTTATGCTTTTTTGTACCTCCAGTGTACCTCGTCCATTTTTTTTATTAAATTTACATTAAGACTGGACAGATTATGTCCCTTATTTACCCTTAATTCTATTTATGTCCTAATATTTCTAACTATTATAATAAAAAATGAGCTCCAATTTAAGCGTAAATCGTGTTTGTGAATACTGCAAAAATACATTTGTAGCCAAGACAACGCGCACTAGATTTTGCTCACCTATTTGCAATGGAAGAAACAATAAGATGATCATTCGGAATTTAAAAATTAAAGAAAGTGATTTAGATACTTTATCAAAATCAAATGATACACAAACCCAAAAAATTGAAGAAATAAAAGGAAGAGATTTTTTGACGGTTAAAGATGCTTCCCTACTATTGAATATTTCGACAAAAACCCTTTACCGATTAATTGAAAGAAAGGAAATCAATTCCTTTACTTTTTCACCACGAAAAACATTAATCAGAAGAAAAGATATTGATTCCTATTTTGATAAGAATCTAAAAGAATTAGAAAGCAGCAAAAAAACAGTTGAGATTGATATTAATCTTGACAATTCATATACCATTCAAGAAGTACAGGAAAAGTACAATATTTCGAATGGTGCACTTTATAATTTGATTATTCGATTTAAAATACCTAAGAAAAAACAAGGTAAATATACTTTGGTGAGAAGAGAAGATATTGATTCCATTTTCAATTAAATAAAAAATCATGGCAAATGTAACCCTCCGAAAAAAAGCGTTAGCAAATAATAAGTCGAGTTTATACTTAGACTACTTTCCTCCTATTATTAATCCTAAAACAGGAAAAGAATCAAGAAGAGAATTTTTAGGGCTACAGCTATTTGAAAAACCAAAGAACGATATTGAAAAAAGCCACAACAAATCCACCTTAGAATTTGCTGAATTGATACGATCCAAAAGACTTACTCAGATTAAAGAGAAAGAATATGGATTTAAAGAAAACATCATTTACAATAAAGACTTCATTGAATATTATGCTTCAATAGTAGATGAATACCTTAACATAGGGAGCAGATCAAATTATAGTACTTGGAATACTTCATTGAATTATTTTAAAGTTTTCGCTGGAAACAAATTACAAGCTAACTTACTAGATCAAAACCATGTTAAGAAATACAGAGCATTTTTACTTGAGACAAAAAACTTAAGAACACAAAAAAAGAAGCTATCAAGAAATACTGCAGCCGCCTATTACAAAAATTTTATTTTCATTCTAAAAAAGGCATATAAGGACAAAATAATAGAACATAATCTTGCTGCCGATGCGGATTACATAAAAGAAGAAGAAACGTATCGAGAATACTTATCCGAAAAAGAATTGGAGAAACTATGGAATACGGAATGTAGTTTTACAAAATTAAAACACATGGCACTTTTTTCAGCTTTGACTGGATTACGATTTGTAGACATTAAAACTTTACCGTTTTGCAATATCTATTCCGATATCCATCAGGGACATTACATTAAAGTACGAGAGCAGAAGACAGGTAATTTATACAATCATCCTATATCTGAAAATGTGCTAAACATTATCAACTTACAAACCAAGGAAAATGAATTTGTATTTGGTACTATTGCATATACAGAAATAACAAAACCTTTGAAAAATTGGCTCTCTGACGCTGGAATAACCAAGAAAATTTCTTTCCACAACTTTAGACACACCTACGCCACTTTACAATTAGCCAACGGAACAGATATTTACACGGTTTCAAAACTTTTGGGTCACAAAAATGTTTCGACTACACAAATTTATACCAAGATAATGGACAAAAACAAAATAGTTGCCGCTAACCGTATCAAACTGAATTTAAATGAAATATAAAACCACTTATGATTATTTCTATAATAAAACGTATTCTTTAGGTGAAAAAATGATACAAAATTCCCTAATAGAAGCTAAAAAAAACTCAAGAAGTTTTGCGTTTACCTTAGAGCAGATTAACAAAAAAAACAATGAATTAATTGTAAATAACTGCAAGATAAAATCTAGTAAATATCTGATTGAATTAGAGAAAGTATTTAAAAAAAGCTTATCTACTTATTCTGAAAACAGCATTGCACTTACACTCCAAAATGAGGTATTAACGGCATTTAAAAAACTAAAATCTTCCGAAATTCCTGCAGACTATACCTTTAAAAAATTTAGTGCAGATCTTGGAATTTTGCAAGGAATCAACGATGTAGATTATCGATTTTGTGAACAAATGGACTATTTTAAAACAAAATACGAATGCAATCAACTAAGTGATTTTTCCATTGCAGCCATACAATCTGAATTGGTTTCAATTGCTCCTTCTTTAGATTTTGAGCAACATAATGAAGTAAAGCATGCGAAAATCAAAAACTCAGGAACCACCTCACTTCCAAATAATTTAACATCAGAAGAAAAAGCTTTTTTGTTTTACATCCTTTGCAAAGCATTGAGCGAACCAAAAACCGAACCCTCTAGCGAAGGTTTTAATTTACCTTACACAGAATTAATCCGATTGAATACAATCATCGATTTTAAAGATAAATTCTGTTTTGAAAACAATTATAGAGATTCAAACAATTATAAAATTTTAACCAAAGGAATTGAATTTTTCCCCAATACGGAAAGAATAGCTTTTTTAAACATATTGATTGAAAAATTAAATGATTTACTACTCCCGAAGACTACAAAATATATCAAAGAATTACTTAATAAAGAGTACAATAAACAGCTAAAACGCTAAACCATATCTAAACAATAGAAAACAGAACCTACTTTTCTCCACAAGAAAATAACTAAAACCCAAATGAGATTACTATCTAATCCTCATTTGGGTTTTCTTTTTCTATAAAAAAAAGCTCGGAAAGCTTGAATTTATTGGCTTTTTTTTCAAACCAAAAACTACACTACTTACCACACGAAAATCCACAAGTCATTATCCCCAAATTTGAATCATGGAAAATCAACAAATCTACATGATCACAGAAGCAGGAATAAAAGTACTGACGGATCAAATTACGGAGAAAATTTTAAAAGCTATTCAACCCTCAAACACTTCTGACGAGGATGCTTTTTTATCAATTGAAGAAACCGCAAAAATTGTAAATCTTACTAAAGCAACAATTTATGGTTTAACACACCAAAAGGTAATTCCTTATCATAAAAGAGGAAAACGACTTTACTTCTTAAAATCTGAAATTTTGCAATGGATTAGAAACGGCAAAACAGAATCTAAATCAGAATTAGAACTTCGTGCCGATGCCTATTTATCAAAAAGACGTCTTTTTTAACCTTATTAAAAAATGAAACTCAAAAAAAACACAAAGAAAAAGCTTTGCAAAAAGGTAACTTCGTTAGAGAAGAATACGCTTCAATTTCTTATTTCCAACTTAAAGCAACGATTTTACTTGATTCATAATCTTCCAGAAAAACCAAATGGAACTAAACCCTATTTTGATTTAAAAACCAAAAATGTTATGTATTTAAATCCAATTACTAAATATGAAAATCAATGATATTAAAGATGCTATTGATAGTATTACTTTAACTAAAAAAGAAGTGGCAACACAGCAATTACATCAAATTATTTCCTTACTTCCTATGGAAATAAGGAATTTAATTTATGATGCTTTTGTACATCAAAGGATACCCAAGGAATATTTATTGAGTTCCATTTTGTTTGCTTTTAGCAATGCCATTGGGTTATCCTTTTCAATAAATGCAATGGGATATACCAATTACTCTAATTTATATTTTGCCATTGTAGGAAGTAGAGGCGATAGTAAATCTCCTGCCATGGATTTAGCAACTGCACCACTCCATAAAAATGATGACAAAAATTACCAAGAAGCGAAGAAAAATAAATTGGAGGACCCGAGCAACAATTGTTTTAGAAAGCAATTGTTTTTACAAGACGCAACGATAGAATCGGCCTTATATGTACATCATAAAAACCCCTATTCCATTGGTATCTTCATTGACGAACTTTACTATTTAGTACAAAAAATGGCCAATAAGAATAGTAACGAAGGATCTGCATGGCGCACCTTTTTTTTACAAGGAAACACCAATAAGCATATTGACATTTCCAGAAAAACAACCGAAAGTTACCGAATCGAAAAATCGTATCCCACCTTAATGGGGTCCATTCAAAACCAGTTTGTTCCGCAACTTTTTGCCGACGGAAACCTTGAAAGTGGCTTGATTGATCGCTTTTTGTTCACCACAAAATTAACCTGTAATACTAAACTATCCATCAACAAAATATCGGACATTACTATTGACAGATACGCGACTTTACTTCTAAACGTATTACAATATAGAAATGAAATTGAAGCCACTACTGAGATTAATTGTATTACACTAAAACTAAATGAAGCAGCTGAAAAAAGAATGTTTGACTATTCGCAATCCTTGATAAATGAACAAAATATCCTTTCAGATTATAGCCGAGAGTACCTTGCCAAAATGCTAATAAACATTCATAAAATCACTCTTTTGGTCCATTTGATTGAGAATGCCTCTACTAGCGATTTCAACAAGCCTATTCTTGAAACTACTTTGGAAACTGCGATTGAAATCAATGCGTTCTATTTTACTAATTTCAAAATTATACTAGAAGAAAACATTTCTAATTCAACAAAGAAACCCTCCATAGAAGAGATTATCAAATTAGCTATAAATAATGGGGCTACTCAAAAAGATGTAGTGGCTATATCTGGCTTGGATAAATCTACCATTTCAAGAAAATGGAATAAAGTAGTCAACAACATGCAACTAACAACACCACCATAATACTTTGAAAACCCTAGTAAAATTAGGACTTAGCAAAAACACTAGCCTTAATTGCAAGTTGCATTTAAAAATTATCATTATGCTCAAAAAAATAGCTCTTCATCTGAAATTTGATCCCAAGCGAGATTTTAAATTAAAAACGCCATGTTGCCAACGCAATAATAAAGACGGTAAGTTTTCCAATTATCTCAATTTACCCCCACAATTTGGGTACTGCCATTCGTGCGGAAAAACTAGCCTTCCT
Source organism: Flavobacterium sp. TSSA_36 (assembly GCF_051547165.1). Lineage (NCBI taxonomy): Bacteria > Pseudomonadati > Bacteroidota > Flavobacteriia > Flavobacteriales > Flavobacteriaceae > Flavobacterium > Flavobacterium sp. TSSA_36. Next base: position 38,104 of record NZ_JBPTTP010000009.1, on the reverse strand, counting down.
CCTACTCGATATGAAAATGAACAGGGCAATGAATACATTTGGAATGACCTTTCGAATCAATTTGACCCTATTGCAATGCCTTTGCAAAAGAATTCAACTTCCTTTGCAAAAGAAGTTGATTCCGTTGCAAAGGAAGTCGGTTTTGTTGCAAAAAAGCAAGAAAACGTTGCGGCTGTTTTGCAAATTTCGAAATACATTCCAGAAAGTCTTATTTGGAGCTACTTTCATACAACTCCCGAAAACAATTTATTGCAATACCTTTGCAAAGTGTATGGCAAAACAAAAATGGAAGATGCCAAAACAACTTACGTTATAGGGACAACTCACGATGGCGGAACTGTATTCTGGAATATTAATGCTGAATTAAAAGTGCAAAAAGCCAAAATTTGTTACTATGATGAAAACGGAAAAAGAAGCAAAATCTTCAAAGTTCCTTACAAAAACGAAGACGGATATTACTCTTGTTTGTTCGGTGCACACCTCCTCAATGATCAATTAAAAGGCAAAAAAAACATACTACTTGTAGAAAGTGAAAAAACCGCTATTGTTGGTTACCTGCACTTTCCAGAGTACATTTGGTTAGCTTATGGCGGGCTCAATGGTCTTACCGAAAACAAACTACAACCATTAATTGGTCATACCGTAATCATCATTCCTGATTGTAGCGAAAATGCTGTTCAAGTCATTTCTAATAAAATCCCTACTCTGATTTCACTTGGAATCAATGCCAAAATTTGGGACATGACCGAAGGCAAAACCGATGCGGAATTGAAAAGTGAAGGCATTTACAACAATGATCTTGAGGATGTGTTTAGGAAATTTGTGCAATGAAGCACCTCATTATTTATTAATGCACATAATACTATCCATGACCTCCTTTTTCTTATAATAAATTCTATTTCCCAAACCATAACTAGTCAGTCTACCACTCTTAGTATGTTTCCAAAGGGAGGTTTCATTTATTTTTAGCAATTCGCAAGTTTCGGCTCTAGAAAGTAATCTTTCCCCATCAATACCTGCAGAAGCCTTTACTTGCTCTAGTTCTTTCTGAATAGCATCTAATTTTTCTAAAATTATTTCGAATGGATTTTCCATTTTTAATATAATTAAGATTAATGACAATAGCATGACCTACAATTGGTTTCAAACGATAAATATAAAAAGCTAATAACCTATGATTCAGAAATCAATGGTTGAAAAGACTTTTATATTTCCACTTTTTTTATTTAGCGTCCAATATATCATCTGGTCTGTTGATCAATGGATCAAGCCAATCCGCTTTATCCGTTGCCCAATTTATCCATTCTTGTTTTTCTTGAGTTAGGTTATTAGTATTTATTGCATGTTGCTTTTCAGCATCAATATAATTTCTAATTAATAGCGCTTTGTTATATTGTTCCGAGAGTGCAACCAAATTGTTGAAATTTTTAATTTCTTCTTCCTTACGTTTTTTTATTTTCTCCTTACGTTCTAATTCTGCATCATATTGTAATCTCCATAAACGCGATGCCTCCTGTTGTTTTTTCTCTTCTTGAGCATAAATTTCAAGTTTTGCAAGTATCCTTGCTAGTATTTCTTCAAGTTTAACCTTTCCGTCTCGCCACTCTTTTTCTCCCGAGTACTTACCTATTTTAAGTATAAATTCTCCTGTTGGAACATATTCTGAAAAACTATGTTCTGTTGTGGCAGGTACTCTTTTCGTTGCTTCCCTGAGGTCAAATTCAATGTAAATCCCATCGATTAAAACACAAGTTTGGTAATTATCTTTTGCAATAGTATGACCTCTATAACGTAACAACTTGGTAAAGGCATCCATAAAACACAATGCCCTTTCGCGATGCTTATCACCTACCCTTATTGGATAACGCAACTTTTTATATTTATCATAAAACACATTACATTTACTTTCAGCCCAATACTCCTTGGTCTGCACAGTTAACAGGTCTGGTTTATTAATTTTATTAGGAACCACTAAAGGAGCCTTGGGATCATTTTCGATTTCTTTGGTTCTTATGGTCAAAGGGGTTTGGTCCACGTTTACAGAATTCCCTTCTTCTCTTATCGTTAAAATAATTTTATCTACACCGCCAAAGACAGGATTAAACATTGTTTTGTTGATCTTTTTATTGAATTTTAGCTTCATCCAATATCCTCCATCCGGCATGGGGATTTCAAATTGTTTACACAGTTTTTTTATTCCATCAGTTGAAAGTGCATATTCTTGAATGAGCTTTGATACTGGCGTAGTCCATACTTTATCGTATAATTCTTTTCTAGTTAATTCAATAGTTTTCATAAGGTTAACTCTTTAAAAGACAGAATTAAAGATACAAAATGTTGACTAAAAACGAATTAATCAATTTGAATTAAACGATAAACAAATAGTTAAAATATTTTATTGAATTTTGGTTTCTGCTGGGGTCATATTTATCTGGACTTGTAATCTTGCTTCTATAGGCAGTTGATATTAAGTTTTGTTTTTGCAACAAGCGATGATATTTTCTGAAAGCCCCAATAAATTTCAATGATTACTTTTTTTAAATCATTGATATAAATCACATATTTATCCATTAAGCTAGTCGATTATTTTAAGAATTATTTTTTTATTTAGTAATATATTATCTGTTTGGTTAGGAAATAAACTAACCCTAGACTCGCCATATTACCAAACGGCTATTGGCTATAGTTTCTTTATAAAGTGCGGTTTAATTTCATTATTTAATTCATTACCTATATTTTATGAATTCATTTTCCTTTAGTACTGCTCAAAGTGCCAAACTTTGAGCAGTACTTGATAATTTTTAATCCACAATTTCAATAGTACTAAACTCACTTGTGTATTTTTTTACTTGAATTTGAGTGGTAATTCTCTTTTTCAATTCTTCAACATGAGAGATGATTCCAATTTGACGGTCATCATTTTGGCGAAGCAGCTCAAGCGTGTCTAATGCATTATTCAAGTTCTCAGGATCTAGTGAACCAAAACCTTCGTCAATAAAAAGGGAACGGATTTTAGTATTCTTACTCGCAAGGTCGGATAATCCTAATGCTAATGATAAACTTACCAAAAAAGTTTCACCACCCGAGAGCGAATTAATATTACGAATTTCTCCAAAAAAATTATTGTCTTTTATTTGCAATTCCATTTCCTCTGAAGTGTCATCTTTGAAAAGTTCATATCTGTTGAACATGGTTTCTAGATGCTTATTGGCATGTTGCACCAATAGAGAAAGTGTAAAATCTTGGGCGAATTTTTTGAAAGCTTTACCATCGGCAGAACCTACCATTTTATTTAATAGATCCCATTTTTGGAATACACTATTTTTTGTTTTTATGGTATCAAGGATCAGCTGGTTTTCTTCTTCGATTTTATTATTAATCTTGATTTGCTCTTTCAATTGCCCGATTTCTTGGTTTATTTTAGTTTTATTTTCCTCCAAAGCCACTTTTTCGATATTTAAATCTGCTGCTGATTTAGTGGTTAAAGGGTTGGAATTGAGTTCTTCTTGTTTGAGTAAATTAGCATTCAATGCCCCTTCGATTTGTTGTCTTTGATTTTCGAAAGATTGTTTTTGTGTGATTAAGAAGGCACTGTTTTCTAAGTTTAATGCTACTTGTAATTGCCCAATGTTTTCGAAGCCATTTTCAGTCAGTTTATGATCTAAATGTGATTTTGAAAGACGAAATGCCTCATCAAGGTCTAAATTTTCAGCAACTAATTGCATTAAATCTGTTTGTTTATTTTTGATAGAAGACAAGGTTATTTCCTTTTCACTATTCCATTTTGTTACCGAATCTTGTTCTGCTTTAACTTTAGTTTGCAAACGGTACTCTTCCTCTTGTGGTGATTTCAATTCAAAGCTGGCTGTTTGATCTTTCAATTCATTCTCCAACAAACTTTTTTTAGCGATAAGTACTTCATCCTCTTTTTGATGCATCGAAACACTCTCTCCTAAGCTGGTACTTTTTGTTAAAAACTCCGTTATAGCATTGTTTACAGTTATCATCTCAGCATTGTTGCCTTTTAAAAGCTCATTTTCAGCATTCAATTTTATTAAATTCTCCCCTAGCTTCTTTCCGATTTCTAAAACGGCCGCGATGTCGTTTTCTTCTAAATTCTCATCAAACAAAACAAATGTTTTTTTAACAAATTCGAAATTTTCAGCTATGTTAACTTCCTTTTCGTCTATTTGTTTTTTAGCAGTTTGATAGGCTGTATAGGCTAAATGAATCTCATTTAATTGGTTGGTTTTATTGGAATATAATTTATTAACACGGTCATAATTTGAATTCAATTCCGATAGTTTCTTAATCTCGGCTTGGACAAAGTTTAATTCAGCTTCCAAATGGAGGATTGTAGCTTCAATATCCTCTATTTTTAACTCTTTTTCTACTTGTAAAACGGATTTTAATTTATCAATAGCCTCCTGAATTTCAGCAATAGATTCATTTGTACTTTTGATTTGTTGACTGTAACTTGCTGCTTTTTTTACAACTTCTTCCTTTTCTTTTTCCTTGGATTTTATTTCGAAATCAAGTTCCTTTATTTTTTCGTCAATATCATTTTTGGATACTATTTCTGGTAAATTAAGGGTATAGGGATGTTCTTTAGAACCACATAACGGACAATCTTCCTCCTCTTTTAAATTGTGACGGTGTTCCTCAAAACTCGCCAATACCTGTTTTAAGTTTTTATTTTCATATAAAATAACCAGCGATTTTTTTTTGTCTAAAATGGCTGTTTCTAGAGTTTCCATGGATAAATTAGCAGTGTTTAATTCGGCGGAATTTACTTCTAGTTGATTATTTTGCCTCTCTAATTTTGGAAGATACTCTGATAATTTCTTCCAATTTTCTACATCGGTTTTTGTATTGTCTTTTAGTTTGGATATGTTTTCAAGGGTAACTGACTCTTTTTTTTGTAATTCCAATACCTCAACTTCCGATTTTAAAGCGTCAGTTTCGTTTTTTGTGTTTTGCAATAACTGTTCTATACCAACATTTTTCGTGTCATAATCAGAAATCCGTTTTTGTAAACTTTCAATAGTGTAAGATTCAATTTCTTTTTGCAATTTTTCAATATCCTCTTGTTTTAAGTGTATAGCACCTTTTTCGGTTTCCCAAGTCCCATATTTCTCGTATTGTAAAATGGTATTTTTGTTCTCTCCAATTGCAGTATCCAAAATTGATTTTTTGGCCAGTTGAACTTTTAAATCTTCTTGGTTTGAATCGAAATTGTTTTTAGCTGTTTTTAAATCTTCAGCATTCTGTTTTAGGTTTTCGTTGTTGTTTGCAATCGTAGCAAAAGTTATTTTGGCACTTTCTATTAATGGTTTTTTACTAGTTTGCTCCTTTTGAATTGCTTCAAATTTATGGAGTGCACTTTCTAGTTCGGGTTGAATGGCTGTCATTTTTTGATTAAGCCCTTCAATTTCATCCGTTGTTCTTTGTATGTTTTCAGTATTTTTCGTGCATTCTTTTTCACAGTTTCGAAAAGCTTGCCAATCTTTTTCTATCAACGTTGCCTTGTTGTAATGCTCTAATTTTTTATACGATTCGACATTCTCTAAAAAATGCTGCTTCACCAATTCGAGCGAACTTTTATGTTGATCGATTTCCTTTTTTGTGTTTTCAACAGCCGCCAACCAAGTAATTTCGCCTAGAATTTGGATTAATTTCGGTTCTATTTCCTTAATCGTATTTTCTTTTTCTTCAAAGGAAACGGCAATCGCATTTAATTCTTCTTCATTTAAAATATTCCCGTTTATGGTCGCTCTTAAGTTATTTATTTCGGTTTCAAAACCCTTTGTTTGCTCAAAAACTTTCTTCGAGATTTCTTCATAAATTTGCGTCCCGGTTATTTTGCTGAGCATTTCGGCACGCTCGTCTGGTCTTGCCTTTAAAAATGCAGAAAAATTATTTTGAGCCAGCAAAATTGATTTGGTAAATTGCTCGTATTTCAGCCCAATAATTTCTTCTATCATTGGGTTTACATTCGATACTTTTTCGGCAATCAAGCGAAATTCACCGTTCTCTTTTCTAAACAATTTTCTATCATCCGTAACATTTATTTTCTTGTTTTTGTTAAATGAAGCTGCCCATCTTGCCAAATAAACGATGTCATTTACCTCAAAAGTAACCTCAGCATAAGCCTCTTTTTGATTGCGGGTGATTATTTCTGAACTTTGTTTGTCGTTACCGTATCGATTTATTTTACCATACAATGCCAAAGTAATTGCATCCAAAATGGTTGATTTTCCCGCACCTGTTTGTCCGGTAATGGCATACAAGCCCGCATGTTCCAAAATGCCATCGGTGAAATTAATTTCGGGTTGCACCCCTTTTAAAGATTGTATGTTATTGATGTTTATTTTTAAAATTTTCATAGGATGATGCTGTTTTTTTTGAGAATAGAGTAGTATTTTAATCCTGAAATAAAAAATATTCAATTGTTTTTGAAACCTAATGCGTGTTATCAATTTCATCCAATATTTGCATGAACAATGGCATTATTTCGGTAATACTTTCTTCGTCCATTCCTTTCTTTTCGCATCTCAAGGTGAAAATTTTCGGAACATCTTCTAAAGGATTATTATCCGTTCCGGCAATATATTCAGCTCTTACCGATTGATTGTCGGAGGAGGTAAACTTGGTGGTTCGGCTCAAAATTTCTATGTTTTTTTCAAGACATAAATCATTGATCTTATTATTGAATTCAATATAATTTACGGCTTCGGTAATGATGATTTCGGCCCATGTTGGCAATACTTGTGAAGGTTGATGGCCTTTTATTTTTTCAATAATTTCATCAGCCTTTCCTTCAAATCGAATCACGCTTCTTTGAAAAGGAATAGACAGTGATTCATGCACTATTCTATTATCGGCAATAGTCAAAATGGTGATTTCTTTTAGATCATTCCGTTCGTTAAAACTCAACGGAATGGGGGAACCGGCATATTTTACAATCACATTATCCGGATGTTGGATCATTTGAGGTTTGTGAATGTGTCCCATCGCAATATAATCATATCCGTCTGAAAATACAGTCGATGGTATTTGTCCGAGTGTGCCCACCAAGGAATGCATTCTTTTTTCGGCAGGTTCACTAAGTAAACAACCCGTTACATACAAATGCGCCGTACCAATAACGGGGACACTTGGATGATTCGTTTTGGCTTGTTCCAACAAATTATCATAATGTTTTTTTACTTCAGCTGTAAATAAACCGTGGGCTTCATTGATGTTTTCTCCCTCGGTAATTTTACGAATATCACCATCCCGAAGGTAAGGCACTGCGGCCACAACGGCAGCGACATTAGTGGTTCCGCGTTTGTAAACAGGAATTAGTTCTCCCACATTGTTTAGATCACCACCGACAATACTTACATTTAAAATTTTAAAAATATCTTTATAAGAATTTAATCGAGACGCAGAATCGTGATTGCCACCTATAATTATAACTTGTACATCCAATTTATACGCCTCCAATAAGAAATAATGGTACTTATTTATGGCTTCTACCGAAGGACTCGAAACATCAAAAATATCACCTGCAACAATTATGGTATCAATAGCTTGTTTTGCTATGATTTGCAATAGCCAATCTATAAAATATTGGTGTTCTTCACTTCTTGATTTTTGCAAAAAGGTCTGTCCAAGATGCCAATCGGCGGTGTGTATTACTTTTAATGACATAGAGTCGTGTTATTAATATTGTTAAGGTAGATTTTGATTGAATATGAGGATCAATATATTCCTGAATTTTTAATGTTTTTTACAACATTATAAACACACTAATAGTTTAGAAGTGTTTTCTGCCGCATCCGATATTTTAAAAATGAGCAATTCACTTTTTTTTTTAGGGGTCAAAACAATTAAAACGAAATGTAGACACTTCACTGGAGATTATTTTAAGTAAGTTTATATTTAAAATATTGATTGTTCTAAAACTAATTTCTGAACATTCTGAATTTTAGTTTTCATATCGTATTTATCAAATTTATATTGCATATATCTTGAAGTAAAATCATCGTGAGTTGATGTAATAATTTGATAATCTTTGAATTCATTTCTAATCAGCTCAATAAACGTATGAATGTTTAAATCATCCATTGTTTGGATAGGATCATCGATTGCTAAAAATTTAAAATTTTGATTGGTATTATAAACTTTATTCAATGATAGACAAAACGCTAATGAAACTACAGCCATCTGACCCGAGCTTAAATGATACACAATGTCATGATCTGATGTATGACCTGTTTTAAAAACAACATTATTATTCTGTCCAGTTGGATTAATCTTAACAAAAATACCCAAACCTTGTTGATAGCTTTGTAAAATCTTCCCTGAGTAAATATAAAATGGAATCTTTATTTTGTTTATCATTTCCGCTTTATGTCCTTGAATTGTTCTATGAACATTATCATAGATTTTATTTACTCTCTCAATAATCGTTTTAAGTTTTTCATGCCTAGTCATTAGAAACTGAAGTTGATCATTTGTTAGATGAGCATAACGTCCTTGTATATACTCCTTTTTTGATAAAAAATCCTCTACTTCAAGTTTTTTTAAAGTTTCTTTATCTGAATTAAAATATTGAACATAAAGATTTTTATTTTCTATTTCATCTTCGTTATAATTTAAGTCCTTTAATAACTTACTTACCAAAAACAATTTTAATTGTGCTAATTTATCATCTATTTCAACTTTATTTACCGGTATACTACTACAGACAATTTTGAGAATATCTTCTCCATTTAATAATGGATAGCTTTCAGAAATTTGATTAATCGTTGCCTCATAATTAGTGTAATTTCTAACTATTGCCAATATTTCGGGTTCAATTAGTTTATTTTCCTCAATATACTTTTTAGTAAAAACAGAAATTTTTTCACGAAAAGCTTTAATTTGCTCAATTAAAAATTGCTTCTCTATCAGTTTAGAAAGATTAAATTTCTCTAATGTTTGGGTTTTGAATTTTATCGCTTCTTCAAGTTTTGAAAAAGATTCAAATTCTGTATTACATAATGGACAGCTATTTTCAGAAATATTTTGAATCTCCTTAATTTTTACAAAAGCGTTTAGTGCTTTTTCTCTTTCTTGCATTAATTCCGAAACAATAACACCTATTTCACCTAAATCCCTGTCAATCGTATTAATCTGTTTTTCAACTTCCTTATATTTTCTACTCTCTTCCTCCTGATCGTTCAAGAAAAGAGTAAAGAATTCTGGATTTATAAAACTTGTAACTTCTTGTGAATTAAATTCAATAGCTTTACTTACTCTAATATTTTTTTCTGAGATTTTATCTGCTAAATCTGAAGAATAAATACTTTTAATAAGTAATGATTTTAGTAAACCATCATTATTTATTATCTCTTCATTTAACTTTTTGTAAAGTAATGATTTGTCATATTCAATTGGATTAAAAACTTGTCGAAACTCTATAAGCTTACCTAATAGTTCTTCAAAAGCATTTAATTTGTTCGTTGGGTCATTTATTAAAAAAAACGGCTCTTCACTATCAAACTCGAATTCGGAATCCGGAAATAATTTTTGATATTCAACCGATTTTATATCTGGAATAGATTCCTTTAATGCCATAATTTTTTGGTCAATTTCTGTTGATTGACGTTCCAAATTTGTTTTTAATTCCAGTAATCGTTTTTTACCCTGCTCCTCTTTTTCAATATTAAATAAGAATCCTAAAGATGATCCTTTATCATCTTCGCTTTTTCTTAAAAAATAAATACTGTTTTCTTGCTGTATGTAATTAAAAAGATAAAAAGTTGATGAAATATCTATGCTTGAATTTTCACCATAAACTAGTTTATTAATATCTTTTTGTTCCACAGATTGTAAAGCTGTTAAATCATCAATATCAAAATAATTGATGTCCTCTGTTAAATAGGTTTTAAATATTTTACTGGCATCACTTGGTATGAAATTACGAGATGATTTTACTTTTGTAACAGAACGAGCATCATCATAGTGTTTTATAATTATATATTGTTCCCTGGTTGCAGTATTTTCAATCCATAATTTTAAAATGACGTTTTCACCATCCGTATTTTGAAAAAAAGGCTTGTTTCTGTCTTTGTTCTTCTTTTGGACAGTATCAAACCATTCTACACGGTTAAATTCACCTGTTAGGCATAATTCAATTACCTCAAAAATGGTAGTCTTTCCAAAGCCATTTGGACCAGAAAGAATATTTACGTTTATAGATAAACTATCAAAATCAAAAATAGTTCTAGGTTTTATTCCTTTAAAATTCTGAAGATATATTTTCTTTATTTTAATCATTTGACATCATTTTCAAAATTAAATCGATTTTTCTTTCATCTTCGACTCTACTAAAATCGATTTCATTAATATCACTATGATATTTTATTAATCTATCAAATCTTAAAGAATCTTTTTCCAAACTATTCTTTAATTTATTATTTAAATCAAAGTATTCGTTTTGAGAAAATAATATTTTTAAAAATGGCAACTTTATAAAAAGCTGTATCACTACCATGTATTCCATTAAATCTGAACTATATCCAAAATCAGAATACTTATTGAATTTACCAGAATCATTTAGCTTATCTTGGAGAAAATCAATCGTAGGTTTTTTTAATAATTCAGATATGGATTCTTCTGTATATAAAATGACATATTTTTTAAAGAAATATTCATTTTCTTCAATCAGTAATATTTGTTGTTGTAACTTAGATAAAGCTTCTAAATCTTCGCATTTTACCGTAATAATTAATGATGAATTTTTCTCAATTTCAGCAATGCCACTTGTGTCAACTAATTTCTTATAGACTTCTAAAATATTTTTATAATCTTTATTGTCATAAAAATTTTGAGTATTTTTTATCGAGAACAATTCGGATTCATTAATATTTATATTGAAGAAAAATGATTTGTTTTTATATGAAAAACAATCAATATCACCTGGGTGTTTATCGATACCATGTTGTTCAAAAATACTATAAAGTAACTGTTTCATTTGCTAGTATATTTTTTGCTTCATCACGATTAATTAGTTTTGATTTTGAAGAGAATGACATAAATTTTTCTTCTTCTTTACCATCTTCATTATTAATGATAATATTGTTGATTTTGGGGATGTTGTCTAAAAAATTTGCAGAAATGTTTCTATTTATTAAAGCATGATTTTCCCAAAGCATGTTTTGGGAATTTAGATTATCTAATATTACCGATATTACTGTTTTGACTTCTTCTTCATCACTAATTATGGCAGTCAAAACATATTTTAATTTGTCTCCTGTATTAATATATTGCACAGAGTTTTCAATAATTTCGGGTAATATGTTTTTGACTTCTAAAAGTATTTTCATGAATACTTGTCTGAGTCCATTTGGATTAAAATTATAATGTGGAGTGTTGAGAGATTCTAAATTTTCATTTAGATTAAGTTTTTTTAGAAAATTTAGAAAATCTAAATCCTCAAGTTCATATAATTGTTGAATAATACTTGATTTGAGTAATTCAATATGATCATTATCTTCTTCTACTGTATGAGTTTTTACTTTATTAATAAATTCATTGTAAAACAAGTTTCTACTAATAAATATATTATTCGAAGAAACATCATTTGTTTCATTAATGATTAATAAAAGTTCTTGAAAGCTAAACCTTATGTCATATAAATCTTTACTTGGTTTGGTGGCATGTTCACATCTTATTTTTTCATCTAATTTGAACGATAGACGGTTTAATGCCATACTTGCTAAACCTTGATTACCATTATGAAAATCATGTGAATTAAGTTCCTGCGCTAAATAATTACTTATTTCTTCCGTGCCACAATTGAAAATATTTGTGTTGTATTCATATCGCAATATACTTTTTGGATTTCCACCAACTGAAGTAAAATCATGAGCAGGCCAATTCCCTATACTTTGAACAGTATGTAAAAAATTATTTCCAGTACACCATTGTCCTGGTTCGTAATTACCAGTTTCGATTTTTTTACCATGAACATCTTTTTCAAATTTCCCATTTAATCCGATTTGATAAATTGGAACACCTGCAAAAACTGATTTGTAGGTATTTAGTAAATGACCTTGTGAATAATATGCTTTTACCTGATGAACTGATAATAGCTCTTTTGCCACATTTGGTAATTGTTTAGATATTGCAACGTCTTCATTATTTTCATATTCTACATAATGAAAATCAAATTCATTTTGTAAACCAGACTGTATTAATCTTCGCATTTCTCTCAAAGCAACTAATAAGCCTACTTGTCCTTGATGTGAATAACCACTCCAACTTGCTGTTGCATTTCTTGAACTCATTTACCAACTTTTTTAATTTAATAAAGTACTTTATGAATAAACACCCTTTGTAATATAGAATTGTGATTTGATTTATAGATATTTATGGAAAATCACTAAATCAAACATCCAAATTATATCAAATGTCTCACCTTAATTTTATTTTGTTTCATTAACCAAGTATTTTACCTCGTTGTTTTTGAAGACAAATTCACCAATTTGAAGGCTAGAGATGTGATTGATACACACTATTCCCGCCTCCATAATAATTAGAATAAATATGCTGATAAATTGCTACGGTTTTAAGGCTAACTTCTTCATCGGTATACACTTCTTGAGGAAGCCATAGCAATTGGTTGTAAATCTCACTTTTCACTTGTGCAGTAACCTCTCGTTTTTCTCTCCAACGATCAATTTTTAATTTCTCAGCTTTGAGTTTTTCAAGTGTTTCTTGAGCTACTTTTTTAACTTGTTTTAGATCTTTGCCTTCTAATTCTTTTCCTTCTCGCAGTAAATCAAAAATGGCTAAAGTTTCTTGGTCTTTTAGGTTTTCTCTAATGGTTCGTTGCTCTTCAAAAGTCAAATCTGCTACATAATTACTCAGTTTGTCAAAGGTGGCCATGGTATCTTCTAAGGATTTCCCTTTGTTGTATTCTTCGACTATCTCTTTGTACCTTTCGTAAAAATCCAAACGCAACGGATTTTCTTTCAGCATTTGTTGCAATTTTTTATCTATGGCTTGTTGCAAATCAAAAACTAAGGCGTTTTTATGTGGTGCTTTTGCAAAAGCAGCTTTCAATTTTTCAAAATCCAGTTTGCTTAAATCAACGTAAATTTCCTCCTTGGACTCTTTGATTTTACTTTTTTCCAAATGAACACTCTCGTTGACAATATTTTGCAATTGCATCATAATCTCAGTCACATCTGCCGATTTCACGTTTTGATTTAGCAAACTGTAAATGGCATCAATAGCATTGAATTGCTTGATGTACGGTTTTGCTTCATCTTCTGGAAACAAGGCTTTGTATTTTCTAAAAACAGAACGAGCCATCATTTCAAAACTGGTTCGGGTGGTTTCGTTTAAGCAGATACAATCGGCTGCTTTATTAAGCAAACCAATTTTTTCCATTGGTTTAACATTGAATAAATCAGAAAGTTTAAAACCTAAAGTTTGTAGATAGTCTTTGACTTCTTTAATTGCCAATTTTAACTCTTTTTCTAGATCGCCAATTTCTTCAACGGCTTTTCCGCTGTCAGCTCCTTTACCTTTACCACCTTCTCCGTACACAGAATACGCCTGTTCCAATTTTTTGTAAACGTTTCCGTAATCGACGATCAAACCATTTTCTTTTTCATCATCGTATACGCGATTCGCCCTTGCAATGGTTTGCATGAGTGTATGTCCTTTGATAGGCTTGTCCAAATAAACCGTTGATACGCATTGTGCATCAAAACCGGTAATCCACATCGCACAAACAATAGCCAGACGGAAAGGGTTTTCGGAATCTTTGAATTCTTTTTCAAGATTACGCTCCACCATTTTACGACGGTGTTGCTCTATGTCTAAATTCATTTTACGGAATTTATCCACTTCATTTTGCTCACTGCTGACCACAACGCACACTTCTGTTTCGGTAACCTTATTGTATTTTCTTTGTAATTCTTGTGCTTCTTGTTGGTCTTGTGCTTTGGAAATACGATCTCCGAGTTCTTTTAAATACAGAGGCCAATACTTCATGATTAATTGATGCATCCGCACGGCTGTTGGTTTATCAAGTGCCACATACATCGCCTTTCCTTGATAGCCTCTTTCGTTGAAATGCCAAACAAGATCTTTTGCAATAGCATCTAAACGTTTCTCGGCGGTAAGAATGGGGTAATTCTTTTGAAATAAATAGGCTAATTTTTTCTTTTTGTCCTCCTCAAGATTCTCATCTTCCAAAACCTCAGCCATTTTTTCATCTAGCTCAGGATTGTCAATTCCAAGTTTTTCACCTCTATTGATATAAAGTAAAGGCAATGTTGCATCATCTTCTATCGCCCTTTTGAAATCATAAACCGAAACGTATTCTCCAAAGATATTTTTAGTTAATTCTTCTTCATCTTTGATAATTGGTGTTCCTGTAAAACCAAGATAGGAAGCATTTGGCAAACCAAAGAAACGCATGTTTCTGGCATAAGTTCCGCCTTGTGTACGGTGCGCTTCATCTGAAATCACGATGATGTTTTTACGATTGGTAATCAGTGGATATTCTGTTTCCTTTTCGGGATCAATAGAAAATTTATGAATTAAAGTAAAAACATACCGGTGATTTTCAGCGAGTAATTCCCTAAGATGATCACGTCCTGTAAGTCCGGGTTTATTTCCTGCAACGATATGTTTATCATTTACAATTCCAGCTCCTGAGAAGGTATCGTATAATTGATTTTCTAATTCGGTTCTGTCAACCGCGATAAGGAAAGTATAGGCTCCTCCAAATTTTCGGTGTACTTTTTCACATAGAAAAACCATTGAATACGACTTTCCACTGCCTTGTGTATGCCAGTAGACTCCCAACTTTCCTTGAAGGTCTTCGATGTTACGCACATTTTCCAATACTTTGTTTACGCCGATATATTGGTGGTTTTTGGCCATTAATTTCACAACATCACCACTACTTTCATCAAATAATAAAAAGTTTTCGAACAAATCCATCAAACGATGTGGTGCGCAGGTTCCGCGAATCATGGTGTCTAAACTAACCACTCCTTCTTGCTCTTCCTCAATACGTTTCCAATCCAGAAAGAATTTGTACGGACTCGTCACGGTTCCTACCTTGCTAGCTACACCATTACTGAGTATGATGAAAGCATTGGTATGGAAAACGTGCGCAATAGTGTCTTTATAATCTTTGATGTTGTCATTGTAGGCATTGCGTAAATCGCTGTGGTGGCCTTTTAGTTCAAAGAAAACTAAGGGAACACCATTTACAAATCCAATTACATCCGGACGGCGGCTGTATAATTCGCCCACGATTTCTAATTGACGAACGGCTAGAAAATCATTGTTGGCATAATTGTTATAATCAAAAATCTTGAGTTTCTTCTTTACCAATTCACCACTATCGTTGGTATAGACTACAGGAATCCCGTTCTTGAGTACGTCATATTTTTCTTTGTTGATACTCGCCAAGGTTTTGTCAGCCACTTTTTGAGCCAGCAATTCATACGCCTGTTCATAGACTGAAAGGGGTAAATCAGGATTTAAGGCAGCTAAAGCCTGAATCACATAGCGTTTTAGAATCACTTCTGATTTGTTCTCACGGCCTAATAGACCTTGCTCACCAAAGGATTCTTTTGTCCATGCGGTAACCACTTTCCAACCCAACTCTTCCAATACATCTTGAGTGGCTTGTTCTATGAGGGCGTCTTCTGAATATTCGTAGCTCATTGATTAATTTTTAATAAGTTCTGACAAAACTTTAGGACTACCTCCATTAAAAGTTCCTTTAGTATTTACCAATTCTCTGATATTCTTAAAATACTTATCTTGTCCCTCATGTTTATAATGATTGAATGAAATAAATCTTCCTTGACTCCAAAGTTCTTCATTCAATTTTGCCGCATACCATTTAAACATTTCTAATTTTTCATGGGTTTCAAAATTCACTTCACTATTTATAACTACTTTTTCTGAATATAATTTTTCTAAATCATTTTCTAAAAAATCTCTAAAAAATGAATTAAAAACCCCTTCTTCTATTTTAATTGAACGAATGATTTTTTTCCAATCCCCAAAATCATATCTCCAATAATAGCTAGCCCAATTTTCGGTCCAATATTTGCCATAAAAAAACAGTGTATTTCTTAGTTTATTTGCATTCATAAAGTTGACACTGTCTTTTTCCGCATGTAATGGGAATAAATTGTAAAATTTAAATTTAATTAATTCTAAAGTTTGTTTACATGGGTTTTCTTCAAAATATATTAGATGGGAAGAATTTATATTTTGCAAATCTGCCCCATCTAAATTCAGTGGATGGTCTTCAATTTCCCAGATTAAACTTTCTATATCTAGTAAATCATTAGGTTTGGTAGATTCCACTATAGAAAGATAATTGTACTTTATTTTTTCATTTGATTTTTTAGATTCTTCTTGATCATTATCACTCTCGTCTTCATTACTATTTGATCCAAAAATTTTATTCTCAATTATGGATTCAACTGTTTTATACAATTGGTTAACACCACGATTATTATTGTTTTTTCTAATAAAAAAGAACCTAAAAAACCGCAACAATTCTAAATCATCGATTGTCTTATTTAATTCTTGTTGCTTGTTAATGAATAATAAGAAGGACCAAATAAAGACCATTCTATTTTGTTCTGAGGATCTATTTTTATCTCCATAATCAACATGCCAATTGGTTACATTATCGTTAAATATTTTCCATACTTCATTATAAAAAGTATCAATCCATTTTGTGTGTTTGTGATGAGACTTCAAATGTTCTTTTCTATTAAGAAAGAACTCTAACGAAGTTATATAAGATTCAACTTTTTGTAAAGTTAATATTTCATTCACTTTACAAAAGGAAAACTCCTTATCCTTTCTTGTACGTATATAATTTTCTAAACCAGCTATGCAATCAATGAAGCTATTAAAACCAAAATCTGCACTTTGTATAGCGCGGTTTTGATCTCTATTTTTCCAAAATATTTGTTGCCACTTTTCCCATTTAATACCAGAATCAAATAAATCTTTGTCTTCCAACATTAAAGCGGCTTTCGTAATTTCATTTGCTGCTAAGTCTTCACCACGAGCATTCATCGTGATATACAATTCTTCTCCTTCGGAAGTAGCCTCTGTCTTAAAATGCCAAAAAACAATCTTATTTATAAAATGAGAATAGTATTTAGTAGCATCATTAAAAATTTCTGTAATATAGTTAAGTGCTTTGACAACTAAGCTAACACTTAAATCATTTTTATAATCATCCAAAAACCACGTTTGCTGACCAATTTGTTTAAATTCAGAAACGGAGTTAGTTTTTTGAATAAATTCTAAGAAAAATAGCTTAGTAGTATCTCTAACTTTAAAATCAAAACACATTGAGTCTTCCTCGAAACGTATCAAGTTTAAAAATTCGTTTTTTCTATCTTCTTTTAAAGCAAAGTAGAACAGCATTAAAAACAAAGTTGTAAAACGTTGTTGACCATCAATTAGATTTTCATCTAAAAAACGGTCATTTTGAACTTTTACATAATCTGGTTTATAGGAATACAAAAAGCCAATATTAATTTTTTGAGCTTCACTTGGCAAATGACAAACATTGCAGGCAACGCCAATTTTATCTTTTAAGTTCGTTAAAAATTTCTTTATTACATCTTCATTATTACCCCAAACATATTCCCGTTGTATCTCAGGAATAATAAAATTATTTTGAGATAATAACGTTAAAAGATTTTCTTCTTTTAAGAAAGCTTTTGTTTTCTTAGACATCAGACTTGTTTTTAAAAAATTTTTCTAAAGTGATTGCTATTTCATCGGCGTTTTTTCGAACATCGTCAAAATCCCAGTTGCCCAAATTTTCTTGAGATTTATGTTTTAAAAACACCTTAACGGTATGCTGTCTTACATACAATCCATTAATGGTATTTGATAAAATTTCACTTCTCTTTTTCCTATAGCCATCGTTGCCGTAACCTCTGTTTATTGTTTGATGTAGCAAAACTAAATTACCGATAGAATTAATTGGGGTTTTTTTGTGGATTTCTGTTTTTAAACCATTCAATTTGTTTTCTCTTTCTTGAATTTCAAAGGAGTCCCAATCTTCTTTTGAGAAAGGAAAATCTATTTCGGATTCTAAAGATTCAATATAATTCTTTAAAGCACAAAAGTCGGTAAGTTCCTTTAATTCTTTGGGAGTCCCAGAGAAAATATGCTCTTTATCCTCTTTATAATTGGTGAAATATTTTGCATTTAAAAATGGAAGTGGGTTTCCTATTTCATTATCTTTAGTATGAGTAATAACATCTAATAGTAACAAAATATTACTTAATTGACCTGATTGATACCAATTGGTTTTTTCTAGAGTATCATAATCAGTAATCTTTCCTAATAAATGGTTTTTAGCTTCTTCAATTGTATCACTTTCTTCTTTTGTACATATTAGCTCTTCAATTTTTGAAACACACCACTTATTAATAAAATGATCTCTGGTATTTTGTGATTTTCCCCATTCTTTTAAAACCTCTTTAATCTTTACTTTTTTATGAGAGAATAAAAAACCTAAATAATGGTATATTTTTCTGTTTTCAAACCAATCTTTTAACGTGCGATGAAGTTTTAGTATGGATTGATAAATTTCGTCAGCCTTACTTTCTTCAAAAGCCTTAAGGGTAATTTCATTTTTCCCTTTTGTTTCAATCCAAATTTTATACAAAAGATTTATAGGATGTAAATCTTGATTAAATTTGATTGATTCTTTACTTCCAGTATTTACACTGGTGAAATTTTTAAAATATTCTTTTACTTCTGCTTTACTCCACCATGCATTCAATTCATCCAACTGCCATCCGATACGGGTTCTGCGTTGATTTAATTTTACTATATCTTGTATGTCTTCAGCATCATAATCCTCCAATTCTTGTTTTGCCACTCTTGTAATGAGTATGGCACGCACTAAATCGGCACCATCTAAATGAACTTTTCCGGCGTTTAGATTCATAAACAATTCCTGCTCATTTACATTTTCTACCTTGTTTACAATTAGTTTTACATGTTTAAGCAGTACTTCTTTAAAAGCTTCTTTGTCATTGTTTTGCTGTGTAAACCAATCATGAATTGTTCGAATTGCTGTGTACATAAAAAACACATCCTGAAAATCAAGATCTTCTTCTTGTTCCTTTTCAAATGCTGTAAAATTTTCGGAATTTATTATACACTCTATGATTTCGTCTTTGTTATCAATACAATTTTGAATAAAAGTATTTGATATTGTTCTTACAGCATAAATAAGTTTGTTTGATAAAAGTTTTTTTTCTCCAAGATAAGCAAGTAACAAAATAGTGGTGGTTAAACGCTGTTGACCATCTACAACATTAATATGCGTTTCATTTATTTCAGATTGAAATAAAGTTATGTTTTGCAAACAATAAAAATGACTTTCATCTTTTGTTTTAGAAAAAATGTGAATATCATCTAACAACTGTTTTACCTGTTGTTGGTTCCATTTGTATCCTCTTTGATATTCGGGAATATTGAATTTTTGAGTTTCTTTCAAATAAGTACCAAATACCTCTTGAATCGAATATAATAATTTAGCCATTTTCTATAGTTTATAAAGTTTGTGTTTCCTACTCCTCCACATCAATCATCCCATTCATTAACCTTGGCAATAAAATATCGCGTGCTTCTTTGAAAAGACGGTTTTGGTTAGTTAGATTTTTAGTACTTTCATCAAGAAGATACCTTTAATTCAAAAAGAATCCTAAAAATTGCTTTTGAAAACCTGAACTACCATTTACGGCTTCAAGAATGGTTTCGCAATCGCCTAAATATTTATTGGCTTCATTAATAGGCATTTTATCGGTTCCAGGATATAAGTAGGCTATATACAACAAGTTTTTATCTATCATTAAAGCTAAACGGGAAACAAACTTCTTAGCAATACTGTCAGCTCTATGAGGATCGAGCTCTACTACAATATGTTCATTTAGCTCTTTGCTGTATCCATAAATATCAAAACTATCTTTTCTACCCTCTTTAGTTTTGAATTCTGTTTCCCATTGGTAGTTAGTAACTGTTTTCTCTAAATGATCTTTGAGACAATCTTGCAATTCGGTTACCAATATTTTTAGTTCGCCTTGACTTTTATTTTTATCTCGTTTAAAATCGAATGTAAAAGCTTCTAAAGCTTTTGTTATTTGTTTTTTACTATCAATTGCATTGGTAACTTCTTTCGGTATAACCCGATTTATCATTGGCAAAATTTCGGTAGCACCTGTACTTAAGTGAAAAAAAAGCCTTTTGGTACTATTGCCTCCTTTTTCGCTACCCGATTGGCCTGAAGTTTTAATTTCTTTACTTAGTTTCGTGATAAATGGATCTATATCTATATATGTGAAATCAAATGTAGATAGACCATCGACCGTTAACATACGATCTGATAAAGTAGGATATTTAGCTTCTCTAGTAGATGCGATGTAAATTTCGACTCCTTTGGCATGATTGTTTTTTAGATTTTCTAAAACATATTGTAGCAGCAATTTATAATCGGGATTACGTTGCGCATTAGATTTTTTTGCACCACCGCGAGACTCCAAGATAATACCTTTCATCCCTTTAAATGCTCCGTTATATAACCATTTGTTTTCTTTCATATCAAATTTTAATTAATTGAATGCATTGTTTCTACATACAACTCCTCCACATCCACCATACCACTCATTAACCTTGGCAATAAAATATCTCGGGCTTCTTTGAGAAGGCGGTTTTGGTTTTGGAGGTGAAGAATTACTTCAAAATTGTCTTTAACCACATTATGGAATTTTAATAGAAATTGAAGAGCTGGTAAAACAGCTTCTATTTTTTCAAATTTACCTTTGTTTACATTAGTCATAGTTGCACCGTTACTTCCAAGACCTTCTAAAACAGGTTTTAATCCTTTTGCTATACAATAAAAATAAAAGGAAAAATATTCTTCATAGAATACAATTGAATTAATTTGTTGATTGGTTTGACAATCTTCAGATGCTAGAGCAAATGCTCCAGCGGAACCTATACAACTAACCATTAAACTGTTTTTTGGGATAAACTTATTTTTTTGAGAATTAGCTCCAAGTTCAGTAAGTGTTTGATTACTGTCTATAACATAAGGAAAACCTGCCATGTCTGGCGTTTTTACAAAAGGAACATTTCCATTAAAAAAATCTTCATTTGCAGTTGATGGCGTTTTACCTGTAATTATTTTCCCGAAAAACTGAAATTCTTTCTTCTCCCACCCCTCAGGCAACCCAGTCACTTTATCAAACACCGCCGTTTCATAACCCGGGAAACGCATTTTTACAAACCATTCCTCATAGGTGCGTTGGGCTTTTTCTTCCAATAATTTGATGCGTTTCAGGTTGTTCTCTATCAAATCATCATAAGAAGATAAAATGGAGGCTATTTTGCGTTGGGTAGAGAGTGGTGGGACATTGAGTTTGATCGCACAAAAGTTTGATTTACTTACATGATGTCTTCCTGATGCAGTACCTGGGTTTGCATTTTCAACTTTCGGCAAACTGTATTTCAATAAATAAAAAACAAAATCTTCATCATAATCCTTAGATGGAATTACAACATTAACTGATTGATTTGTAAAACAATATTGGTCTGCTTGAAACATTTTTTCACCAACAGTACCAATGGTTACGACACCTGTTGCTTTAGGTGGTATGTATGAATTATTATATCTTTTAAATGCTTTTTCAGAATAATTTTCTTCCCAACTGGTTACGTATCTTCGATCAATATCCATATCAGTTGGTTTGATAAATGGATAAGGTCCTCCATAATTATCAGCATCTTTTTTTGGGGGTGTATTTCCTGTAATCACCTGACCTAAATCACCAATTGTGATCTCTTTCCATCCCTCTCTCATACTTGCACGCTTTGGATTTGTTGCATCAAATGGTTGGCTTCTTCGTTCAAAGTAGCTAGTTCGCTGTGAATTTCGGTTATACGTCCTTGGTAATCAAAATCCATATCTAGTTCGACCACTACGCCTACATAACGGCCTGGAGTAAGACTGTAATCCTGCTCGGCTACTTCTTTCAAATCTACAATCTTGCACAAACCTTCTACATCTTCGTAATTTCCTGTTGGGAACTTTTCATTGAACCAGGCATTGTTGGCGCTTAGTTCGGGTTTTTCGCCACGAAAAAGTTGCATGATAGCGGTCAATCCTTCGAGTTGTTCTTCGCTAAAATCGTTGATCGTAGTCGTCACCTTGCGGAACGTATTACGGGCATCAATCATCAGGATTTTGTTTTTATTCTCGGGCTTTTTGCCTTTGTTGTAAAACCACACGTGGCAAGGCAGCGAACGGGTATAGAAAAAATTATTCCCTACCGAGACAATACATTCTACTGCACCCGTTTCAATGAGTTGTTGGCGTATGCGTTTTTCGGCATTTCCTGCATCGGTAGCCGAGGAAGCCATCACAAAACCAGCACGACCTGTAGCATTCAAATAGGAATAGAAATACTGCATCCATAGGTAATTTCCGTTTCCAATAGATCCAGCACCCGTTAGTGGCGCTCCAAATGGAAGGCGCTCGTCTTCGGCTAGGAATTTGTTTTTGGCATCGACCTTATCCACATTAAAGGGAGGATTGGCCATCACAAAGTCGCACTTTCCTGTAAGATTATGTGGGTTGGTATAAAAGCTGTTGCTTTCTATGATTTTGCCTTCAATCCCGTGAATGGCCAAGTTCATTTTGGCTAGTTTGGCATTGTTGCTTTTGAGCTCGGTACCATAAACGGTAATGGCTTCATTGACACTTTTGCTTTCGTGATCTTGAATGAAATGAGCTGTTTGTACAAACATACCCCCAGAGCCACAAGCGGGATCATGAATGATTCCATGATTGGGTTGTATGAAATTCACAATCAGGTTTACCAATGAGGGAGGCGTGAAAAATTCGCCCCCTTCTTGCGCACCCGCTCCTTGCATAGAGAATTTCATCAAGAAAAATTCGTAGATGCGTCCAAATACATCGCCTTTGGCATGACGAACCGCATCTTTATTGAATACACGCACCAAGTCTCGCAATAATTTATCGTCGAATTCTTGGTAGCTTTTTGGGAGAATACCGGATAAATCTGGGTATTCGGCCTCAATGAGTTTCATGGCATTGTTAATGGCATCGGCTATGTCTTCGCTTTCAGGAAGTGCCGCTAGGAAATCGTATTTGGCTTTTTCGGGTAACATGATGGCACCCGCAGCCGCGTAATCGTCTTTGAGGGCTTCACGTTGCACCCCTGTACGAGGATTGATAGGCAATGAATTGGCTATAGCAATTTTGGCATCTTCGTACCTATTTTGTGCAAAGCGTAATAGTACTAATCCGAGTAGAGGGTCTTTATATTCGGCAGCTGTCAATTTGGAGTTCCCTCTTAATTCGTCGGCGGCATCCCAGAGTTCTTTTTCTAAATTCTTTATTTGTTCTTGGGTCATTTTCTATTGTAAAAACGTGTAGTAATCGATTTTTTTGCTGAAAGGCTAAAATATCGAATATTTAATTAAAAAGCTTACGGAAAACCGTAAAGAAAGTAATAATTTTTAATGTAGAGTGATTATGCATTATGTGAGATAAATAATAGTATTTTCGTTTAGTCTAGCCAGTTATTTCTACTATATAAAGACATTTGGTAAATTCATTTAGATGCATTTTAAATTCATTTAATTTCCCCAAACATAACCATAAAAGCAAACTGAAACAATCACTAAATCAAGTGATATTTATGTCTTAAAATCTTCTTATTCTCTCTCCTAAAAGTTTATGGAATTTTCTTCAATCGTAACAACCCAAAAAACAACCCATCAAATCAAAGAGACATTTTCTATCCGTATAACAATATAAAATTGATTAAATTTCTAAAGACGTATACTATGCCTTCTAAACGACTAAAATTTTCAAAGTACAAAAAAGCTTTAAAATTTGGCCTAGTAGTAGTTGTCGCAAATTTTGCAACAACTCACTTTGCATCCAATTTTAGCAAAGCGAATATATTTACCAATAAATTTTCATAGTAAGTTATAGGACATTGATAACGGACATATTTCAGAGAGACTATATCGCATATCGCGATATGCGATATAAAAAACACAAACTATTGTATTACAATATAATTTTACCTAATATTGCATATCGCAATATGCAATATAAAAAAATGGCACAATTAAAAAACAATCTGAAACCACAAGATATAGTCATTCTACTTAAGATTATAGCTCTGGGGGATGAAAACTGGTTTCACCATACACTTGCACTAGATTTAGGAATGAGTCAATCCGAGGTGACACAATCGCTCAATCGCTCTAAATATGCGGGGTTAATAGACAATGCTCGTAAGAAAGTAAACAGATTGGCATTCAATGAATTTGTTTTACACGGACTAAGTTATGTCTTTCCACAACAACCAGGTCCTATTGTAAGAGGCATAAATACGGCACATTCCTCAGCTCCTCTAAATCAAACAATTAATTCCTCCGAAAAATATGTTTGGCCATTTGCAAAAGGAAGCGAAAGAGGCCAGGCTATAGAGCCTTTATATAAAACCGTAGTAGAAGCAGCTCTAAAAGACCAAAAATTATATGAACTTTTAGCATTAGTAGATGCCTTAAGAGTAGGAAGAGTAAGAGAAAAAGAAATAGCAAAAAAAGAATTAGAAAAAAGAATCCTAAATGCACAATAAAATAATAAACTTAGCATTAGTTGCACAAGTAGCCGAGGGGCTAAAAGAATTGAGAGAAAAGATGGTTTTCATTGGAGGGGCTGTAATCAGCTTATATACAGACGACCCCGCCGCGGATGAAATAAGACCCACAACTGATATTGACATGACTATCAATTTGGCAAATTATGCTGAATGGGCAAAAATGCAAGAACGATTAGCAGAACTCAATTTCTATCCTGACCCAGAGGGACAATCTATTTGTTCATACAAGTATGACAAAATTGCAATCGATATAATGCCTGCCGAAGATAGTAGTATTGGGATTTCAAATACATGGTATAAACCAGGATTTAAAAATCTACAAGAAATCGTATTACCAGCAGGTATAGCCATAAATATTTTACCATTCCCCTACTTTCTTGCGACTAAATTTGAGGCATTCAAAGACAGAGGTGCAAATGATTTCTATGGAAGTCATGATTTTGAAGACATCATTTATTTGCTTGACAATAGAACAACTATAGTTGAAGAACTAATAAATGCTGACATTGATGTAAAAGAATATATCAAAAAAGAATTAGCAACTTTAAAAAAACATCCACAGGCTCACGAAATCTTGGCTATGCATTTACATCCTTATCTCAGAGAAGAAAGGTTTCCTATAATGATGGAAAAAATAAATGCAATTATTGAAAATTAATTTAACAAATGTCATTATCAACACTATCTGATAAGATCCAGTTATTCAAATCTGTTTTTATTGGCAGAGAAGATGTATTTGCCATACGATGGGAAAAAGGTGGCAAAAGCGGTTACATGCCCGCATATTTCTATGACCCATATCGATATCGCGCTCATAAAATGAATGGCGGTTCTTTTCAAACATACGCAGATAAAGAATACTTGCCTTTCTCAGATATTGAAATAGAAAAACATCTAAATGGGTATCAACAAATAGGAATTTATCCTTTGTTGAAAAACAACACTTCTTGGTTTTTAGTTTCTGATTTCGATAAAGAGAATTGGATAGAGGACTGTAAAAAATTTATGTCTATCTGCAAAGAAATGGAGATCCCTTCCTATTTGGAACGTTCGCGTTCAGGTAAAGGCGGACACGTTTGGATATTTTTTGAACAACCTTATCCTGCCATGAGAAGCAGAAAAATATTTAATTCTATTTTGGAAGAAGCAGGAATTTTTTCACTATTTGACAAGAGTTCAAGTTTTGACAGACTATTTCCTAATCAAGATTTTCTTTCCGGAAAAGGATTTGGAAACTTGATTGCCCTTCCTTTTTATAAAAAAACATTGGATGAAGGAAATAGCTGTTTTATTGATTGCGATAATTTACATTCATTTGAAGATCAATGGAATTATTTGAGAAGCATTCAAAGAATTTCAGCATTAAAGCTTGATGAGCTCTTTCAGAACTATAATACCACTCAAAATATTCCTGCAATTTCTTTGCTTAAATCAACAAATAAAAAATTAACCATAACATTAAACAATGTTGTGAAAATCAATCGAAATGTAATAACCATACCATTAGCAAATTTCCTAAAGGAGGAACTAAATTTTTTGAACTCCGAATTTTTGATAAAAAAGAAAATCGGTAAAAACACATTTGGAATCGATCGTTATTTCAATTTTATTGAAGAAACTGAAAATGAAATAATCATTCCAAGGGGTTTTATTGGAAAAATAATTCGATTTTGCAGAGAAAACAAAATCGAACATGATTTTATTGATGAAAGAATAAAAATCAATGAAGTTTATTTCACATTTAATGCTCAACTCCAAGAACACCAACAATTTGTAATAAACACTGTAGGTAAAAAAGATTTTGGGGTGATTGTGGCTCCCGCCGGCTCAGGAAAAACGATAGTAGGATTAAAAATTATAGCTGAGAAAAAACAACCCGCTTTAATCCTCACACATCGTAAACAAATTTCAGATCAATGGATAGAAAGGATAGAAACCTTCTTAGGTATACCAAAAAATGAAATTGGAAAAATAGGACAGGGAAAAACAAAGATTGGAAAACAAATTACTGTTGCAATGATTCAGACTCTTTCAAAAGAACTTGAAAAACCTGATGCAGTTAAAATTTCGAATGCCTTTGGAACCATTATCCTAGATGAATGCCATCATATTCCTGCCGAAACCTTCAGAAATACAATTTCAAAATTGAAAACCTTTTATTTGTATGGATTGACAGCAACTCCATTTAGAAAATACAATGACGATAAATTGATTTTCATTCATTTGGGAGAAATAATTGCCGAAATAAAATCGGATCAAATCAGTAAATCTAAAAGGCCAAAAATCATTATTAGAAACACCGATCTAGAAGTCCCATTTAATTCAAAGACGGACAAATTTGAAACTCTATCAAAAATCCTAGTTCACGATTCAGGCAGAAATAAGACAATTCTTCACGATATATTTAACGAGTTGAATTCCAACAAGAAAATTGTAATTATTACAGAGCGGAAAGAACATATTGATTCACTCTACCAATATCTAAAACAATCTCATGAAACAGTAACTTTAAGCGGAGAAGATTCTGAAAACAACAAAAATTTAAAATGGAAAATTCTTAAAGATGGAAATTATCAAGTACTGATTACCACCGGTCAGTTTTTTGGAGAAGGGAGCGACCTACAGAACGCCAATTGCCTATTTCTTGTCTATCCATTTTCTTTTGAAGGTAAATTGATCCAATATATAGGTAGGGTACAGCGTTCCGATATAACACCAACAATTTACGACTATCGAGATATTAAAATTGACTACTTAGACAAAATGTTTCTGAAGAGAAACACTTATTATAGGAAAATTATTAAACAAGCAACCTTGTTTGATGAACCTGAAGAGAAAATCATTGTTTCAAAAAACAATTTTACCCTCGACAAAAAAGTTAAAATTAAATTTGATGAACTTGAATTTCACTATGGAAGCATTACTTTTAAATACGAAATTCCTGAATTGAAAACTAAGATTGAATTTGATATCGAAAATCTTGAAATCAGACCTGAGTTTGAAGTTCTAAAATCCTATTTTTCAAAAACGTTCAAATCAAAGGCAATCAAGGTTATTATTAATGCAGAATTCGAAAACGGCAAACTAATTTCGCAATTAGCAACTTCTGAAGACCTTCAAAAGATGAATAGGGAATTGGTTGAAGGAGTTAAGTTTAAATTCATAACAAAGACTTTTTTGGGTAAAACAAAGGCTAACGAAACAACAAACTTACTGAATATAAAACAGTTACAATCCGAAAATAAAAACAACTCCAAGTTATATGATTCAGGAGAAGAATTATTGAATGATTTTTTACGAAACAAAAAATACAAACACCAAAGGCAGTTGGAATATTTGGCCGACCACCATGATGGAGCTATTCTAAAAATTCGATTTGTCCTTAATCCATTTTCATTTCTTTTTCTTTTGGCAGGAAAAGAGGGTTTCCATATTGTTTTAGAAACACTAAATACAGAAGAAGCAACATACATTTGGCATTTCGAAAATGACAATCAATCACTTCCAGACAAATTAAAGTTAGTTGACAATGATCTTAACAATATTAGAAACAGAGGGAGACAACTATTTATTGAAAATCCTCCCGAGAATTTCAGCCGAATTCACCACGATTATTCAGACGATCGAAAAGGCTTTGTAATTTGGAAAGATTTGATTGAAGAGAGAATAAAATAAAACCATTGCAAATTACAATATTGATAAAATTTTAAATATCTATAAATCCTAATAAATATTGAGTTATTTGTACAATTACTCTTTTCTATGATTAATTATGATTTGAAAAAGCGAAAGATGAAAAAAATATAAGTAAGCTAGTTTTAGTTAAATAATAAAAAAATATTTACAAAACATAACTCGAAAATGAACAAACCCCCATAAACACTAGGATCTCATTTTCCCAAACAAAAATTAGCACAAAAATTAGCCTAAAAAAATTCCTTTTTAAAACGAGGCTAAAACCCTCAAAAAAATAACCAAAGAGAGAATTATTGTACTAACAATTTCTTAAAACCTTGAACTACAAGGTATATAATTAGGATTAATTACGAGAAAGATAACAATTGATATGTTTTTATCAAAAAAATAACTAATTTTACAATAAAAATATAATTTGATGTACCTAAACTGTACCTTATAACCTCTTAAGTACTGTAAAATAAAGATTTCTAATTTCTGTATCGGCAAATAAATGACCCCACAAGATATAATCGGAACCTACTCCATTTCAGGAAGTAATCAAGAAGCAAACAACATAATTGCGTATCAAGGTGTTTTGACACTAAGGCTAGACGAACATAATCGAATCCAAGCCCATTGGTTGATAAACGATGAGCAAGAACAAACAGGTTTTGGATTTTTCAAAAATAATATTTTAGTCATTAATTTCAAGTACAAGGGAGACGACAAAATTACCTACAAAGGTGTTGTGGTCTATCAGTGTATTACCAAAGATGTATTAGACGGTTTTTGGTCCGAAAAACATGGTGACCCAAGTTATTTAGGCACAGAATACGCTTTACGAATCAAAAGTTCCGAATTTCTTAACTAAATTTTAGCTGATGTAGCCTTTGAATTGCGTTAGAACTTAGCTAAGTTTTATATTCTAACTATGTAAAAGTTTAATATTTTTTTTTATATTTCTTATAATCCTAAGGTTTCATTTGATAATGAACGTTTCAAGATTAATGATACAATGGCAAATTATAGTGAAATTACACCAAAAACACTTCAAATTTAAGAATGCTAAAAAAGTAAAAAAACTTTTGAATAGTATAAAAAGAAATCATTTATTTGAAATAAAAAATATTCCCTGTCCAAAAAAAAAGACCATGACTAAAGATCGATTACTCTCCTTAGATATTTTTAGAGGATTTACTATTTTATTAATGACAATTGTCAATAATCCGGGTAGTTGGAGTGCCATTTACCCTCCTTTAGAACATGCGGAGTGGAATGGTTGTACCCCAACAGATTTGGTTTTTCCCTTTTTTATTTTCATAATGGGAACTGCTATCCCTTTTGCTATGCCAGAAAAAACATGGAATGCTAGTGTTTTTCAAAAAATAGTAGTCCGTTCCATTCGTATTTTTTGCTTGGGGCTTTTCTTGAATTTTTTTAGTAAAATAGCATTATTCGGCCTAGAAGGAATTGCTCTAATGGTTTTGCGGTTAGGCATTACATTCTTGGTTGCTTATGCTTTGTTAGGAAATTTTTCTCTAAAAGTAAAATCAGGTTTAGCATTCGGTCTTTTAGCTTTGATGCTCTTTTTGGCCTTTAGTGGCATAGAAGCTTATCGAGAAGTACGCATTCCAGGAGTTCTTCAACGAATTGCTATTGTTTATTTTTTTGCAGCTCTTTTATATTTGAAAAGGGAGTATCAAAAACAAATCCTTACCGCCTGTGTTTTATTGTTGGGTTATTGGGCAATCATGACTTTGATTCCAGTTCCGGGAGTGGGTCCTGCTAATTTAGACAAAGGCAGTAATTTGGCCGCATGGTTAGACAACACCCTACTTAATGGACATCTATGGGACGTAGTAAAAACCTGGGACCCCGAAGGAATTTTGAGTACCCTACCTGCCATTGCTTCGGGAATCATTGGTATGTTAATTGGACAACTTTTTCAACTTCCCATCTCAAAAATAGAGCTGGTAAAGAAAATTGCTATCTATGGCCTTGGCCTGTTACTATTGGGGGTATTTTGGGATATTTTTTTTCCGATAAACAAATCTCTTTGGACCAGTTCTTATGCCGTTTATACAGCGGGCATTGCTAGTCTTTGTCTCATAGTTTTGTACTACATTATTGATGTAAAACGTGTCGACAAATGGTGCCAAGTTTTCTTGTTCTGGGGTGTAAATCCAATGATCGTTTTTTTCTTTTCAGGTATAATACCGAGAGTCTTAAGTGGCATCCAAATTCAAAACCCAAACCTACCCACAGAAACCCTTTCGATTCAAAGCTATCTTTACGACTTTATAATAAGTCCTTGTTTTGAGAATCCCATGAACGCCTCCTTAGCTTATGCCTTGAGCTACGCTACTTTTTGGTGCATGATATTATGGATTTTATTCAAAAAGAAATTAATTTTCAAGGTGTAAGCCGTATCTCATTTTAAATTACAATGATGCTTTCAGACAAGGCTATCTAGTACAAGTCCGCTGTCTTCAATCGATACAACATACCCAAAAAAGCAGCTTTTTAAACTGCACTTTTGGGTGTGTTGTACTACGATTTTAGTCTTTACGGACTTTTTGTTCGTATCCTTGACAACATTGCTACACTTCAAATTAAAGTTTTAATAAACCATCATGATAATCGAGAAATTTAAGATCTAGGTTTGGACAAATTCCTGTCGTACATCACTATACTTCCAGCCACAGAAACATTCAAACTTTTTTGCGATTTAAATTTTACCAAATAGTGGCATTGCTGCATCGCTTTATTAGACAACCCATGATCTTCAGCTCCAAGCAAATAAACGCATCGTCTTGGATGTTCAAAAGTTTCCAAATCAACGGCCTTTCCACTTAATTCGACACCAACCAATCGTGCTCCTTTAGGTAAATTTTCATAAAAATCTTCAAAATTTTCATAATGAAAATAGGGAATGGCTTTCACAGCATCATGCGTATCACAGGCTTGTTTAGCATAACGATTGCCAATTGTAAAAATAAACGTAGCGCCCAAGTTTTGCGCAGTTCGCCATAAAACCCCTAAATTTTCGGGTGTTTTACCATTCTGTATCCCAATACCAAAGTATTCATTTATAAAGTTATCATTCATGTTTGCAAAAATACAAACTCAAACCTAACGATTTCATAATTTATTTGAGCAAATCTAAGCTAAGTATTATTTTTAAGTCATCAATCCAATTCATTTGGCATACTAAAGAATTGTATTCAATGATTATCCCTATTTTTGCCACTTTAAAAAATATATCCCATGAAAAAACAAATGACACTCTTTGTACTTGTCGCTTTTTTAATCTCGCAATCGAGCTTTGCTTGGGGCAAAAAAGGACACGCTTTAGTGGCCGAAATTGCCTTTACCTACTTGGACCCTTCCGTAAAAGCCATAGTGACAAAATACCTAGATGGGCGCTCTATTCAGGATGCTGCCAATTGGATGGACGAACTTCGTGACGACCACTCCTACGACTATTTAAAACCGTATCATTATGTCAATTTTGACAAAGGTATAAAAGTAGTCAACCACGAAGGAGACAATATCATTTTCCGATTGACCCAAACCATACAGGAACTAAAAAACTACAAAAACCTTTCAAACGAAGAAGTAAAAATGAAAATCTGTATCATTTTTCATTTGGTGGGCGATTTGCACCAACCGCTGCATGTGGGTTTTGGCACAGACAAAGGCGGTAATACCCAACAAATCAACTACAACGGAAAAGGAACCAACCTGCATTCTTTTTTTGATAGCGGCATCATCAACGCCAGAAATATTTCGCTCAGCGATTGTTTGGCACTCAACACCTATTCAAAACACAAAATCAAACGATTGGGTAAAATCAATACCGTAAAATGGGCCAAAGAATCTCGAAGCTACTTGCCTACCATTTACGATTATAAAAGCAATGTCATTCCCGAAACCTATGTAGACACCCAAGCCCCAATCATCAAAAAACAGTTACTGCATGCCGGGATAAGATTAGCCTCTGTACTAAAAGAAATATTTAGTACTTAAAAATAAAATATACTTATTTTCTTTCAAAGGCATTCTGCTTTAAAATTAATGAGCAGTACAATTTATAAATCAATTCACATTTTATTATACGTTTATGATAACACCAATTATGAAAGTATTTAAGCTTTACAAGATTTCAATACCTAATATACTACTTTTATTTACCATCCTAAGTATGAGCAGCTGCAGTATCCATAACACCAATAGTGGCCAGAAAAAAATTCCTCCTGGACAAGCTAAAAAAATTAATGGAAGTAAAAGTCCAAAAGCTTACGCACCAGTTCAACAAAAAAAACAATAATACTAATAAAGCCTTCAGAACATACTATTCCGAAGGCTTTTTAAATTAAAATAAACACTAAAAAACTTCATTTACAATAGCTTAGCAATTCAAAACAATGATTTCGTACCTTTAAACTATTCTAAACAAGTAATGTATGGTCTTATTAGAAGTACAGCCCTCAGCAGCCTTGCAGGAATTCATTCGGGTCTATCGGATAATACATTTTGTATTTGATTCAAGAGCAACGCTTCCTTTTAAGGCTTATCCGCCAAGAGCTGAACACTGTTTGAGTTTCTACCCCAAAGACACCGAAACAGTTTCTTACACCAAGAGCGCTACTAAGATTAGCAATTTGAAAAGCGTACTTATGGGACAACAAAGTGAAATTACGAATCGTTACGTTGGCAATGATTTTTTGGTGTTTCAAATCGTTTTTCGTCCTGGAGCTTTATTCAGAATCACAGGCATTCCTTCTTATGAGCTGACCAATTCCTATATTGATGCAGAAACTGTCTTTCCAAAAGAAATAAAGAACATCAACGAACAATTACATCAGGCCAAAGATTCTATTGAGATGAAAACGATTATTGAAACTTTTTTATGGCGGCAAGTTCAACACCAAAAGAAAGACGCACATCGGTTGGATATGGTTTGTAATACTTTATTGAGTGCTACTCAAAATTTCAGCATCGATTCACTAGCGCAAGCTTCTTGTTTGAGTCCACGCCAATTTGAACGAAAGTTTGTAGAACGGATGGGAGTGTCTCCAAAATATTTCAGCAAAATCATTCGGTTTGAAAGCACTTTTAGAATGAAAAATAAATATCCCCATTACGATTGGCTTACCATAGCCATACAATGTGGTTACTATGACTACCAACATTTAGCGAAAGATTACAAAGAATTGACCCACCACACCCCTACAGCATTTCATTTATTGGATTTGAATTCTCCTGAGCGGAAATTTGGTGAAGCGGATACCTATTAAAATGTCGTTTTTTTACCATTTGTTGCTGAAATTTCATAGCAAATTTGTACGGTAACCAACAACAAAAGACTATGAAACGAAGAAATTTTATTACCGCATCAGCTGCTACCATTCCGTTATTGGCTTTAGGACACAAGTTACCTACTCCTTCCACAAGAACTCCAAAAGGCTTTGTTGTAAAAGCCAACCAAAGTAGGTTTGAGAAAAAAACACTCATCAACGGCAGTAGTCCCAACAATCTCAAAATTGCCTCCAAAGATACCGATGGTGTGCTTAGTGTTTTTGAGTACATTGGAAATGAAAAAGGAGGACCGCCATTACATATTCATCCTAATCAGGATGAGATTTTCTTTATTGTAAGTGGTGACTATCTCTTTCAAATAGGTTCGGAACGCTATCAAATACAAACGGGAGATACTATTTTCTTGCCGCGCAATGTTCCGCATACCTTCTCTCAAATATCGGCCAAGGGGAAAATGATTTTCTTTTTTCAACCCTCAGGAAAAATGGAGGATTTCTTTAGAACAATTGGCAACCTCACTGAACAACCAAAACCAGAGATAGCTGCTAAAATTTTTGAAGAACACGAAATGAAAATTGTTGGACCTCCATTAGCTTATTGATTTTAAAAAAAATAAGCGTTTATCTTTTGGTGCTCGCAAACAACGAGTATGTACTCTTAAACAAATCTCATTTTGCAACGTAATGATAAAATAGCAGTATTATTAAAACTATACTGCTATTTTTTGGTTATGAAAACAAAATCTACTCGTTAGCCCCGATTTCTTTTGAAATCCTTGTGTCCTGGTTACACTGCATCGGATTACTTCGTTAATTGTCTGTCACTCGAGTACAATGTAAATCGGGACGATACTAACTGAAAATCGAGAATCATTCTGCTCCAAAAAACAAATTACATCACAAGAGCCACACAAAAAAGGCAGGTCTTTCGACCTGCCGAATGCAATCTCAATATTGTTTTAATAACCAATTAAATATATTAAGAATTACATTATAGTATAAGTTATTAAAATTTTTTTTTCTTTGTTTAAGTAAATGTACTATAAATTTAACAAACACCATGCGAAAAAAATTGGTTTTTTAGCCAAAAATAACGCGATTTAGCATTTTTTTAAAAAACATCAAGCGTTCCTTTTCCTTCCCTTATTACAACAGGCTCAAATTCAGACAAATCAATAATGGTAGACGCTACATTTTCTCCGTAGCCACCATCGATGACCAAATCCACTAGATTCTGCCATTTTTCAAAAATTAATTCTGGATCGGTTGTGTACTCAATCACATCATCTTCGTCGTGTATAGAAGTAGAAACAATTGGATTGCCTAACATTTTAACCATTTCGAGAATTATGGAATTATTGGGCACACGTATCCCTACCGTTTTTTTCTTTTTAAACTCTTTGGGCAAATTATTATTCCCTGGCAAAATAAAAGTATAAGGCCCTGGCAACGCTCGTTTCAAAATTTTGAAAGTTGCTGTATCAATTTGGCGCACATAATCTGAAAGATTGCTTAAATCATGACAAATAAAAGACCAATTCGCTTTCTCTAATTTGATGCCTTTGATTTTGGCAATTCTTTCCAAGGCCTTAGTATTGGTAATATCACATCCCAAACCATACACCGTGTCGGTTGGATAAATAACTAAACCGCCTTCTTTGAGCACTTTTACCACTTTGGCAATAGCCGCCTCACTAGGTTTGTCTTCGTATATTTTAATGAATTGTGCCATACAACATTTGTTTTGTTTAAAAGTTTAAAGCTATGCTAACTATTAAAAACGACCTTTATACTTTATTAGATTACCCAATCACATCTAATTTTGCAAATCGCAATAATAATTTTTTAATTCCGCCTACTTCAAACTTGATTTCGGCTTTTTTATCGGCGCCGGCTCCCTCGATATTCAAAATTTGCCCTCTCCCAAAACGCTCATGCATTACAAGATTCCCCACTACCAATTGATTATCAAATAAATTGACTGCACCCGAAGTACTCGCATTACCTACGGGTTTCAACTTCCGTATGGGCGCATCGGATTTGGGGTGTTGGTCTGTTACATACTTAGGTGGAGTTCCTGCTGTAGGCTTCGCTAATCGTAATCTCGACTTATCTACATCGCCAAAAATATCACTGTCAATTTGGGGCTTATAACGATAGTTACTTTCAGCAGGCGTTAAATATTCTAAAAACTGACTGTCAATTTCCTCAATAAATCGAGAAGGCTCACAATCGGTTAATTTACCCCAACGGTAACGCGATTGTGCATACGTCAAATAGGCCTGATGCTCGGCGCGGGTTAAAGCCACATAAAACAAACGGCGTTCTTCCTCTAATTCACTTCGGGTACTCATACTCATGGCACTTGGAAACAAGTCTTCTTCCATTCCTACTACAAACACATGGGGAAATTCTAGACCTTTGGCTAAGTGAATCGTCATTAAAGCCACCCGATCTTCATCACTCGTGTCTTTATCCAAATCGGTAGCCAAGGCCACATCTTCCATAAATTCAGACAAGGCGCCACGAGCACCGTCAATTTCTCTTTGTCCTTCGGTAAAATCTTTAATACCGTTTAAGAGTTCTTCAATATTTTGAATTTTTGCCATTCCCTCCGGTGTAGCATCTTTTTTCAATTCTTGTACCAATCCTGTTTTTTTGGCCACATGATCGGTGATATAAAAAGCATCTTGGTTTTCATTGATGACTTGAAAACTCTGAATCATGGTCACAAAATCATGCAATTTGTTCTTGGTCCCTGCATTCAATTTCAAATCAATTTTATCCACATTTTGCATCACTTCCCAAATTGACCGCTTGTAATGATTCGCTGCAATGGTCAACTTTTCAATAGTGGTATCCCCTATTCCTCGAGCGGGATAATTAATGACTCTAACTAGCGCTTCCTCATCTTTGGGATTGATTACCAATCGCAAATAGCACAATACATCTTTGATTTCTTTACGCTGATAAAACGACAACCCGCCGTAAATTCGATAAGGAATATCTCTTTTGCGCAACGCATCTTCCATGGCTCTTGATTGGGCATTCGTACGATACAAAATAGCAAACGAACCATTGTGTAACTGATGCTGCATTTTTTGTTCAAAAATAGTACTGGCCACAAATCGTCCTTCTTCGGCATCAGTCATGCTGCGATGCACTTTTATTTTAGGACCAAAATCATTGGCCGTCCAAACAATTTTGTCTAATTTAACTTTGTTTTTATCAATGATAGTATTGGCCGCTTCCACTATATTTCTAGTGGAACGATAATTTTGCTCCAATCGAAAGGTTTTTACACCCTCATAATCTTTTTGAAAATTCAAAATATTATTGATATTCGCACCTCGAAAGGCATAAATACTTTGCGCATCATCCCCCACCACACAGATATTTTGAAATTTATCCGATAAAGCTCTTACAATTAAATACTGAGAATGATTGGTATCTTGGTACTCATCTACCAAAATATAACGAAAACGATTCTGATATTTAGCCAAAACTTCAGGGAAACGCGTTAATAATTCATTGGTTTTCAACAACAAATCATCAAAATCCATCGCTCCAGATTTAAAACAACGCTCCACATATTGCTGGTAAATTTCACCCAAACGCGGTTTTTTAGCCATGGCATCCGCCTCCATCAATTCCGGATTATTAAAGTAAGCCTTCACAGTGACCAAACTATTTTTGTAACTCGAAATTCGACTCAAGACTTGTTTGGGCTTGTAGATATCTCTGTCCAATTGCATTTCTTTGATAATACCCGAAATACAACGCAATGAATCCTGAGAATCATAAATCGTAAAATTAGAAGGATACCCCAAATGATCTGATTCTGCTCTCAAAATACGAGCAAAAACCGAGTGAAACGTCCCCATCCATAAATTTTTAGCTTCTCCAGAACCCACAATTTGGGAAATACGATTTTTCATCTCCCGAGCCGCTTTATTGGTAAAGGTCAATGATAGTATATTAAAAGCATCCACGCCTTGATGCATCAAATAAGCAATTCGAATCGTAAGTACTCTTGTTTTTCCCGAACCCGCGCCAGCAATGATAATCATAGGACCATCTTTTTGCAGTAC
The DNA here is from genome assembly GCF_051547165.1 of Flavobacterium sp. TSSA_36. Taxonomy (NCBI): domain Bacteria; kingdom Pseudomonadati; phylum Bacteroidota; class Flavobacteriia; order Flavobacteriales; family Flavobacteriaceae; genus Flavobacterium; species Flavobacterium sp. TSSA_36. The sequence continues at coordinate 247 of NZ_JBPTTP010000009.1, read as the reverse complement.
AGGTTCACGTTGGGCTTCGTTGAGTTGATCGATATATTGGTGCATAACATTTTTATTAAAGGTAGGCAAAAATAAGGATTTAAGTACGATATCCGAAAGCCAAACCCTCAATTTCACAAATTAAAAACAGTACTCTTACAACACCTATTTGGGCGTGACCCCAGCTAGCAAAAGGGGCATCAAGCGTTGGTGTTAGGCGCCCCTTCTGCTAGCTGCGGTCGGGCTATCCGCGCTACTTCGGTAGCCA
>NZ_JBPTTP010000008.1:0-162801 GCF_051547165.1 Flavobacterium sp. TSSA_36 | reverse complement strand
TGCGTTGTAGAATTATTTTTTTTCAATTTTTGAAGGTGTTAGTGTGAAAATACTAGCACTTTTTTATTGAAAAGGATTACGTTCTTGCCAGGAAGTTTTGGGTTCTAAAAAGTGAAAGAAATAGGGTAAAAAATAGTTGATAATAGGATTTTTATGTTCCATTAAGCCAAACATAGTTTCAGGTTTTGCACCAACTGAACTTTTAATCTCTAGCGCTGTCCTAGCAAAAATGATTGTTTTGAATTTTTTTTTGATAGAATAGGCAATCATATCATATAGCATGTTCAAATAGAGCATTTTTTCTCTCTGTATGCTGTTGTCGTATCCTAAAAAATAGGTATCCATTGCCGATCCATTTTTGATTAAAGTGGTAAATCCAATTAATTTTTCATCCATAAAATAGCCGTAAAAAAGAAAATTATCTTTCCAAATTTTTTTCAATTCAATAAAGTGGTTTTGGGATAGAAAGAAGGAGTTAAAAGGAGCATTTTTGGCTACATGATAATAGAGGTCATAAATCAATTCTTGATTGTCTTCAATTTCGCTGATGGATAGTTTTCTTTTTACAATTCCTATCGCTTTTTTTCTTGCTCTTTTATATTGATCTCTGTATTTTTTGGTTAGTTCGGCAACATAATCTTCTTCGTTTTTCCAAGATTCAGAGATAGAAAAAATCATATTAGGTTGCGTCGTAAATTGGAAAACATCACAAATGGAAGTCTGATTGATTTTGGTAATCTCTTTTATGGAGAAATCTTTGCTTGTCAATAAATGTATTGTAATTCCTTGTTTTTTTAAAATTTTTTCAATCTCATCTCGAGCTTCATAGAGTACTTTTATTTGTTTTTCAAAAGGAACAGCCTCCGAAAAGACATAGGCATTTTCTCCAGTAAGCATGCAGTTTCCTATAAACAGAACATGAGAAGCAAAGCGTTTGAATAAAAAATTGCGAACGATTGTTTTAAGGCATTTGTCGCGTTCGCCAAAGGATTCTAAACTTTTTAAATCTAAAAATTGACTTATGGCGACTCCTACCAATTCTTTGTTTTGGAAAATGCCTATAAAAAAACATTTCATATTGCTAGGACACGAATGCTCTAAAATTTCAAAATATTTTTTTTGTAAAAAAAGAGTAGTATTAGCCACATGGTCCCAAGTATCGGGAAGGTCGCTACTAGATTGATAAATGACGTGGGAAAGGGGAGTGTTCAAAGAGATTAAAGTTGAAATGGTAGACAAATTTAATCTAAAAAAGTAAAAGTTGTAAGGGAATGTTGAAAAAGCCTTAATAGAAATTATGAGGTAACTACTTCTTCTTGGATTTTGTTGCCGATGCGCTTCAATACTAATAAAGCGCATCGGAAACTATATTAAATCCAACCACAAATAATAGCGCCCATGCAGGTAAGAGTAACAATCCAATAGCCTGAATGGATGAAAATGTATTTCCAAGATTTTCTTTCGAAAAGGCCATTGATAGCAATCATAGGAAAAGCAAAAAACAGTCCCGACAAAAATCCATGAAGTGCACCGTGTTTGTAGGTTCTAAAGGCGGTTCCATAATCTGACATAAATGCCGTAAACGAGGGGAGTACCTCATTTATTTTAGAAGGGCCTCCCACCATTCCCAAGGCTCCCATTTGATGAATGGTAAGTGTCATTTCTATAGAAGCAATAAAAAGTCCGAAGAGATACGTACATCCGAAAATCATGAGCATATTTCCGGTTTTTAGCTGGGCCTCCGTTAGACTCGCTTCTTTCATCCATAAGGTGCCAAATACTTTGGGGTGATACCAAATAAATCCTATTAACAGGGTTACTAAAGCGGCTACAAATAATGATTGAAAATTCATTTCCATACTTGATTTGTTTTAAGATTAATACCCAAATGTATGAAAAAAACGCACTTCTTTTTTTAAAATATTTTGTAGGAATATATGTTTTTTTAATTTTATTGATGTATTTCATCGATTTTATTTGTATTTCATCTTTATGTATTCTATTTTTAGAACATTAATTTTGAATATATTTAACAATCATGAAAAAAACATTTTATCTTTTATTTTTGTCTTTTTCTCTCAGTTCTTTTGCTGCAGTTTCTGTCGTTGAGCGGGAAGCTTTGTTAGATTTATATCAATCTGCTAATGGTAAAAAATGGATAAATCAATGGGATTTATCGGCACCAATAGCTACTTGGTTTGGGGTTGTTCTTAAAGAGGATAAAGTGGTAGGTCTTGATTTATCAGGAAACAATTTGACAGGGAGTTTGCCAGTAACCATCGGAAATTTATTTTATTTGAAAGAATTAAATCTTAGTAAAAATAGGCTAGAGGGATGTATACCGAAATCTATTGGTAGTTTGAATTCTTTAGAAAGTCTTGATTTATCTTATAATCATCTTTCGGGAAGTATTCCTTCAACGATTGGTGCACTTCTACATGTGAAAAAGATGATTTTGTGCATGAACAAGTTAACTGGTGTTTTGCCTTTTGAATTAGGAAAACTTCACCATTTAGAAGTTTTGTCGCTTCACAATAACGAAATAGAGGGTAAAATTCCTAGTTCTTTGTTTGGGATTCAAAGATTGAAAATGATGTTGTTGAGTGGGAATAGATTAAGTGGGGAATTACATTCTGATATTGCTAAGTTAAAAGATCTTGAAACTTTAAGCTTATTTGATAACGAACTAAAAGGATTGATCCCTAAGGAATTGGAGTCGTTACGAAAATTACGAGAGTTAAATATTTCTTACAATCATTTCAACGGTCCGGTTTCTAAAATTTTAGTAGATAAAGATGTTTTAAATATGACAATGCTAACCTCAAATGGAAAAGTTGTCCTTTTGGAAATAATATAATTTGTATTGATGTGCTTTTAAATTTAGTTACTAAAACCTGCTTTTTTGCAGGTTTTTTTTGTAGAATTTTCTTAAAAATTTTGCTCCGCAACTTTTTCAAACTGATTTTTGCTTTGATCTCCCTTTTTTGAACTGATGCTTTAAAATTTCAATAAAAAAAAACACCAACTTGTGAAAGTTGGTGTTTTTAGTAGCGGGAACAGGACTCGAACCTGTGACCTTCGGGTTATGAGCCCGACGAGCTGCCTACTGCTCTATCCCGCGATGTGCGTTTTGTAATCTCAGTAAAATTAACTTAGTAGCGGGAACAGGACTCGAACCTGTGACCTTCGGGTTATGAGCCCGACGAGCTGCCTACTGCTCTATCCCGCGATGTTTCGGGTGCAAATATACGTTGATTTTATTGAAATGCAACTAAAATTTTAAAAAATGTTTTATTTCGTCTATTGGGTTGATATGGCTACCTTTGCAACATAAATTTATTTGAAATGACACATAAAGCCGGTTTTGTAAATATTATAGGGAATCCAAATGTTGGAAAATCAACGTTAATGAATGCGTTTGTGGGAGAAAGATTGTCCATTATTACTTCAAAAGCACAAACTACTCGACATAGAATATTAGGAATAGTTAATGGAGACGATTTTCAATTGATCTTATCGGATACTCCTGGAATTATTAAGCCTGCTTATGAAATGCAAGAGGCGATGATGAGTTTTGTAAAATCGGCATTTGAAGATGCTGATGTTTTGATTTACATGGTCGAAATTGGAGAACAAGAATTGAAGGATGAGGCTTTTTTTAATAAAATTATCCATTCTAAAATCCCAGTTTTGTTGTTGTTAAACAAAATTGATAATTCAAATCAAGAACAATTAGAGCAGCAAGTAGCTTTTTGGACCGAAAAAGTTCCGAATGCAGAGATTTATCCCATATCGGCTTTGCAGAATTTTAATGTTCCTGAAGTGTTTCAAAGAATTATTGCTTTGTTACCAGAATCGCCAGCTTATTATCCTAAAGATCAATTGACGGATAAACCGGAACGTTTTTTTGTGAACGAAACCATTCGCGAAAAAATATTGTTGAATTACAGTAAAGAAATTCCATATGCTGTGGAAATCGTGACTGAAGAATTCGTCGAAGACGAAAATATTATCCGTATCCGTTCTCTAATTATGGTAGAGCGTGACACACAAAAAGGTATTATCATTGGCCATAAAGGTGCCGCTTTGAAGAAAGTAGGAATGGATGCCCGTGTTGATTTGGAAAAGTTCTTTGGCAAACAAATTCATATTGAATTGTATGTAAAAGTGAATAAGAATTGGAGAAGCAATGCTAATATGTTGAAACGTTTCGGGTATAATCAGTAGGGACAGGTCGCGACCTGTCCGTACAAAAATTGGAGAGCAACGCCAATATGTTGAAACGTTTCGGGTATAATCAGTAGGGACAGGTCGCGACCTGTCCGTAAGGATGTTTTTTAGCCCAGATCGTAATGAAAACCCCGGAGTGCCAAAAACTAGTGGTTCTTGTGCTGGCAGAGCGACCAACGGAAGCTCCTGCAAGCGCAGTAGAACCACAGTTTTTTGGAACGAGGAGTTGTAATGGAGAGCTGGACTAGCTACTAGAAAACAAATTATTCTAGGATTTTTAAAAATAGTTCTTCTAGATCATTCATCTGTTTTTCGCCATTAGATCGGATTTGTCGGGCGATGACATAGAGCAGAAACCAAGCAAAAATCATCATGGAGAGTACGATGCAATCCCATTGTGTGGATTCTTTGAGAACATAATGGGTGTAGGCAATACCGCAAAATACGATGAAAGTGCCGGCAATCATAAAATGCAGAAACATAAATAAGGTCCATAAAGTTGGGTCTGGACCGAAGAGGCCTCGGATATGGGTTTCGTTTTCGGATTTTTTCTCTAATTCGAGATGTAAATGGGGGGACCAATATCTTTTTTTATCACCTTTTATGTTGAGCCAAATGTGATACCCTCTGATTTTTGCATAATAATCTGGTGATTTTTCATAGATAAAATTTTCGAATTTTGCTCGAATGGTGTCGGTGTTTTCGATGATGTCTTTGTAGAACCTAAGGCGTAAACGTATCTCATTATCTGGACTCATGGTGGTTTGGGTGAAGAAGTTGAACAGGTCAAATTACGCTAATATACCAAAAAAATTGATTCTCATGGTTTTAAACACTACCTTTGCACGCCTTAACCGCAAAAGTGTGCGCTAAGGATAACTATTTGAATACGAATAAAATGAATAATATTGTTGCGATAGTAGGAAGACCTAATGTAGGGAAATCGACCCTTTTTAATAGGCTGATACAAAGAAGAGAAGCTATTGTGGATTCGGTTTCTGGGGTGACCAGAGATAGAAATTACGGCAAAAGCGAGTGGAACGGAAAAGAGTTTTCTGTGATAGATACGGGTGGATATGTCCGCGGATCTGATGATGTTTTTGAGGGAGAAATCCGCAAACAAGTAGAATTGGCGATAGATGAAGCCGATGTAATTGTTTTTGTGGTGGATGTAGAAGAGGGAATTACACCGATGGACGAGACGGTGGCTAAGTTGTTGCGTAAAGTGACTAAGCCAGTTTTATTGGCTGTGAACAAGGTGGATAATGCCATGCGTGAGAAAGATGCTATTGAGTTTTACAACCTTGGTTTAGGAGAATATTTTACTTTTGCTAGTATTTCAGGTAGTGGAACAGGAGATTTATTAGATGCTTTAATCGATGCTTTTCCAGTAAAACCTGAGCCAGTTCAAGAAGAAGTGGTTTTGCCACGTTTTGCTGTAGTAGGTCGTCCTAATGCTGGAAAATCTAGTTTTATCAATGCCTTGATTGGGCAAGATCGTTTTATGGTGACGGATATTGCGGGTACAACTCGTGATGCTATTGATACTAAATTTGACCGTTTTGGATTTGAGTTTAATTTAGTGGATACAGCCGGAATTCGTCGTAAGGCCAAAGTTAAGGAAGATTTAGAATTTTATTCTGTGATGCGCTCCGTTCGTGCTATTGAACACGCTGACGTTTGTATTTTGGTGATTGATGCTACTCGTGGTTTTGAAGGACAAGATCAAAGTATTTTTTGGTTGGCAGAGAAAAACAGAAAAGGGGTAATCATTTTGGTAAACAAATGGGATTTGGTAGAAAAAGACACCATGTCTACTCGTGATTACGAAGAAAAAATTAAAAAGGAATTAATGCCGTTTACCGATGTGCCTATTCTTTTTGTTTCGGCTTTGACCAAACAACGTTTGTTGAAAGCGCTTGAAGCGACTGTAAAAGTATATGAGGATAGACAACAAAGAATACCTACTTCTAAGTTTAACGAATTCATGTTGAAGGTTATCGAGGCCTATCCACCACCAGCTACTAAAGGGAAATATGTGAAGATTAAATATTGTATGCAGTTGCCAACGGCTACACCGCAATTTGTATTTTTTGCGAATTTGCCACAATATGTAAAAGAGCCTTACAAACGCTATTTGGAAAATAAAATTAGAGAACAATGGGATTTTTCTGGTGTTCCGATTGATATTTATATTAGAGAAAAATAAAAATGTAAAGACCAAAACTATTTGTAGTTTTGGTCTTTTTTTGTTATAAATTGTAGTTTTCTTTCAAAGCTGACAGCAGAATATCTTCTTGAGAGGCTTTTTATAAATGGATTTTGTGAAAAACACTTAAGCGAATAATATCTCTATCAAAATAATCGATTCCGCTGGGACGTTGTTGAAAACTTTTGAGATAGCCTAGTTCTACTGCAATATTTTTATTAAATCCATATTGTAGGGCCCCATAAATTCTGTTTTGGTCAAAAGTGTTGTACACTATATTTTTTCCGGCATTGATTAGAATTTCATCATACACAATTGCTTTGAGGTACTTATTTTGCTTTTCCCAAACTGGATATTCTGCTTGTAAACGATAGCGAAATCGCCAATTAAAAGTGGTTCCTTCTAACAGTTTTGTTTTTGAGGCGTTGTGTATGAATCGTTCTTCGATTTGAAAGCGTTGGTTAATAGTTATTTTATTGTAATTTTTCTTGTAAGTAATATCTTGTTGTCCCCTGTATTCAGGAATTTCAAAGCCGAAATTTTTATTTGGATCTTGAGTATAAACCGAAAAATAAGTGAAACCACTACCAACTTCGACAGCAGAATTGATTTTATATCTCCCTTGGATTCTAAAAACAAATAGGTTTTCGGCAATAGGTTTTAAAAAAACACGATTGTCAAATTCAGTATGTACGGACCATTTGTTGTTTAAAGTCAATTGATTGTAATAGCGTGTCCAAAGAATGCTTTGATGATCAACTTTTTTTTCATTTTGCGAAAAGGAAAAAAGGGAGGATAATAAAAATAGAATCAGGTGTTTTTTTTTCATTATGAAAAGTGTTTTTAGATAAAAACAGATGTTACTGGTTTATAGGTTAGTTTTTTTGTGGTAAAATAGGTTAAAATAGCTATTTTGTTACTAATTGTTTTAGCTCTGTTGATCAAAAATAATTTTTTTTCATAAAAGTATACTCTAATAACTATTGTTTTTCGGAAACAAATATAATATTAGTTCTATTAAATTAGTAGAATTATTAAAATATTTTTTATCTAAAAGCAAAGCACTGATTAATAAGGTTTTTTGGTTTGAATTTAAAATAAAAACAGCGCAATGTACTATCATTGCGCTGTTTTTTTATGCTTTTGTGAATGTGTTTTTATGCTAAAGTAGAAGTTTTACTTACCAACTTCCGCTTGATCCACCACCAGAGAATCCGCCTCCGCCGAATCCACCTCCGAATCCGCCACCGCCAAAACCTCCGCCGGATGAACCACCAAATCCGCCTCCGCCGCCACGGCCAAGGTTACTTAAAATGATTACATCAAGTAGGCTAGGACCACCACCGCCTCGGTTTCCAGAATTGCCTCCGCCTTTGTTTTTAGAGAACAAAATTATTAGCATGACAATAATAAAGATAAGGGGAAGAATAGGAAAACTATCTCCTTTTGCTTTTTTTCGTTCTCCTTTGTATTTGCCTTTAAAAACATCGAATAGGGCATCGGTTCCTTTGTCGACGCCATTATAATAGCTGCCTGCTTTGAATTCTGGAAGAATAATGTTTCGGATGATTTCGCCGCCAATACCTGCAGTCAGTCGATCTTCCAGACCATAACCCGCTTGAAGCGCAATTTTTCGGTCATTTTTTGCAATTAAAAGAATGACTCCATTGTCTTCTTTGGCTTGACCAAATCCCCAAGTTTGTGCCCACTTGGTCGCTAATTGATTGATGTCTTCATTTTTTAAACTTTCAATCGTAATAACCACAATTTGTGTTGTAGTTGAATCAGAATAGTGTATGAGTTTTTCTTCTAGTTGGGCTTTTTCATTAGCATCAAATAGACTGGCGTAATCATACAGCGAAGTTTGAGCATTGGGTTTTTCTGGAATCGTAAATTGAGCAAAGCCAATAGTGAAGGTAAAAAAGGCTAGTAATAAGAGGGCTAATTGAAAAATTCCTTTGGAATTTGGAGTTTTAAATTTGGAGTTTTTCATTCTTTATCCTTTAGAAATTTCATTTGATAATTCGTTGGTGTCGCCTTCTTGCCAAGGAAAGTGTTTTTTGAGTTGTTCGCCAGCATTCAGGATACCATCAATCAAACCTTGTTTGTAATTGCCTACTTTGAACTGGCTAATCATAGCGTCTCGCGTACAGTTCCAAAAATCAGGGGTTACAACATCGTTGATGCCTTTGTCTCCGCAGATTACAAAAGTTTTGTCGGCCACGGCCAAATAAATTAATACCCCATTTTGTAATTCGGTAGCATCCATGTTGAGTTCGTGAAAAACTTCCATAGCGCGATCATAGGCATCTAGAGAAGTGGTAGCTTCTATGTGAACTCTAATCTCACCCGAAGTGTTTTTTTCGGCCACACGAATGGCTTCCACTATGGCGCTTTCCTCTTCTTTAGTTAAAAAGTCTTCTACTTTTGACATTATGTTGTGTTTTAATCCCCTCTTTTAGAGGGGATGGGGAGGATTAGAATTTTACTTCCACAGGTTTTTCTGCACCTTCAACAGCTTGGAAATAGGCTTTTTCTTTAAAGCCAAACATTCCAGCAAAAATGGAGTTAGGAAAGGTTTTAATGTGCGTATTGTAAGGTTTTACCGCTTCGTTAAAACGAGTTCTAGAAGTCAAAATTTGATTTTCAGTACTAGCCAATTCGTCTTGTAACTTCAAGAAGTTAGCATTAGCTTTAAGATCAGGATAGCGCTCTACCGATACCAACAATTTAGATAGTGAAGAGGAAACACCTGATTGTGCTGAGTTGAATGCTGTTAATTGTTCTGGTGTAATGTTAGTTGGGTCAACGGTAACCGAAGTAGCTTTTGCACGGGCTTCAATAACTGCAGTTAATGTGCTTTTTTCAAAGTCAGCGGCGCCTTTTACAGTGTTTACTAAGTTGCCAATCAAATCGTTTCTTCTTTGGTACGAAGTATTGACATTACCCCATGCTTCGTTGATGGTTTGTTCGTAACCAACAGCCGTGTTGTTAATTCCTTTAACCCAGCTGTATATTCCAAAAATTACGACAGCTCCGATAATCCAAGGCAAAAATCTTCTCATGTTTATTTAATTTTAGTTGTTAATTTTAATTTTTAAAGTTCTGTTTTTATTTGTACTAATTGTGTTTTTATGGCTTCTAATTTTTGAATAATTTCAAACTTGTCTAGACTTTTCTTTTGACCTTCTTTCAGATGGGTTTTGGCACCTTCTAATGTAAACCCTCGTTCTTTGACCAAGTGATAGATTAACTGCAGATTTTTAACATCCTCAGGAGTAAACATTCGGTTCCCCTTTGCATTTTTTTTGGGTTTTAAAATATCAAATTCACTATCCCAGAATCGAATCAATGAAGCATTAACGCCAAAGGCTTTGGCTACTTCACCTATGCTATAATATCTTTTATCTGGTGCTAATTCTATATGCATTTTCTCTTGTTTTTTTAACGCTCTTTTTATAATTATATGAACCGATTACTTCTGAAGTATTAATCCAGAGACTGGTTTTCTTGGTTGGCAGCATTAGAAATAGCTACATATTCTACCGCTGAAATTGAACCGTAATAAAAATTCAACGGATTGACTACTTTACCATTTTTGTGCACTTCATAATGTAAATGTGGAGCCTCGGAGCGTCCTGTACTTCCTACATAGCCAATGATGTCTCCTCTTTTAACACGTTGTCCCGCTCTGCACTTGTATTTGCTCAAATGTGCGTATAGCGATTCGTAGCCATAACCATGCCGAATTACAATATGATTCCCAAATCCAGAAGCCGAGTTGTCTGCTCTAGCTACAATTCCGTCGCCACTAGCAAAAATTGGTGTTCCAGTTTTTGCTGTAAAATCCATCCCCTCATGCATTTTGCGTGCTTTAGTAAACGGGTCGGTACGATAACCAAAACCAGAAGCAACATATCTTAATTTTTCATTTTGCACTGGCTGAATGGCAGGAATACTGGCCAAAAAGTCCTGTTTGGCTTCTGCCAATTTCAAAATAGCATCTAAAGATTTTGATTGAATCGCCAATTCTTTACTCAAAACATCTACTTTCTTCGTAGTTCTAATCACCAATTCAGAATTGTTATACCCTTGCAAGGCAACATAACTTTTTTTGTAGCCCGACTTACGCTCTTCTTCAGTGATGGGAGCCGTATTAAAATAGGTTCTGTACAAATTATTGTCGCGCTCAGCCATTTGGTCAGCAACTACTTGCAATTGCTCCAGTTTTTTATTTAAAATCGAATAATTTAGCCTCAAATTTTCAATCTCTCTTTGCTGAGCTCTATCATTCGGAGTCTTAAAATAAGGTACATTCAATAAAACAACAAACGACAAAAAACCAAACAAAGCCGAAGCAACAATAAATAAGGCAGCAAAACCAATCTTTTTTCTCTTCTTGGGCGTAATTTTTCGGTACGCTAATTTTTCGGAATCGTAATAATATTTTACTTTCGCCATAGTTTAAAATACCCTATTTTTGCAACCTGTAAAGAGTTAGTCGAACAAATTTAAGAAATGTTTCAAATCTTCTTTCTTTTTACATAAATAAAATAAGGGCCTAATCCAGCTATTCGTTGCAAGTTCTCGGTTACAAGCCTTTTTTTTCTAGCTACGTCAGGAGCTTCCTCTGGTCGCTCTGCCCCAGCAAGAAAAAAATAGTCTTCTAATCCTCAAAGCTTTCCACTACTATCTGGGGCAAAAGTTGAGCGGTTACATTGCCGTTTCGTCATTTCGAGACACTCAAGAACCCATCAACAAATAACCGATTAAAAAATAGAAATGAAATCACAAGACGTACGTAAGCAATTTTTAGATTTTTTTGAAAGCAAAGGACATTTAATTGTTCCTTCTGCGCCTATCGTTCTTAAAGATGACCCAACGCTGATGTTTAATAACTCAGGAATGGCACAATTCAAAGAGTATTTTTTGGGTCTAGGAACGCCAAAAAGCCAACGTATAGCCGATACTCAAAAATGTTTGCGTGTTTCAGGAAAGCATAATGACTTAGAGGAAGTAGGTATTGATACCTACCACCACACAATGTTTGAGATGTTGGGGAACTGGTCTTTTGGAGATTATTTCAAAAAAGAAGCCATTCACTGGGCTTGGGAATTGCTAACAGAAGTCTATAAAATAGATAAAGACATATTGTATGTAACTGTTTTTGAAGGAAGCGTTGAAGAAAATGTTCCTTTCGACCAAGAAGCCTATGATATTTGGAAAACTTTAATCGCTGAAGACCGAATTTTATTAGGAAATAAAAAAGACAATTTCTGGGAAATGGGAGATCAAGGTCCTTGTGGTCCTTGTTCCGAAATTCACGTAGATATTCGTTCAGCCGAAGAAAAAGCAGTAATTGACGGTAAAGAATTAGTCAATGCTGATCATCCTCAAGTGGTGGAGATTTGGAATAATGTATTTATGGAATTCAACCGTAAAGCCGATGGTTCTCTTGAAAAATTACCAGCACAACACGTAGATACAGGTATGGGATTTGAACGTCTTTGTATGGTTTTACAAGGGGTTCAATCGAATTATGATACGGATGTGTTTACCCCAATTATCAGAGAAATCGAGACGATTACTGGGACAACCTATACCATCAAAGCTTCCAATGAAGAAGAAGAAAAAATAAATATTGCGATTCGTGTGATTGCAGATCACGTTCGTGCAGTTGCTTTTGCCATCGCCGACGGACAATTGCCATCCAACACAGGCGCAGGATATGTAATTCGAAGAATTTTACGTCGCGCTATTCGTTACGGCTTTACTTTCTTGAATACCAAAGAACCTTTTATATATAAATTAGTAGATACGTTAAGTGCACAAATGAGTGCTTCTTTCCCTGAAATTCGTTCTCAAAAAGCCCTTTGTTCTAACGTAATTCGTGAGGAAGAAAGTTCATTTTTGCGTACTCTAGATCAAGGTTTGGTTTTATTAGATGCAGTGATTGCAAACAATCAAAGCAAGGTGATTGATGGTAAAAAAGCTTTTGAATTGTACGATACGTATGGTTTTCCAATCGATTTAACAGCTTTGATTTTATCTGAAAAAGGATTGCAACTAGACGAAAAAGTTTTTGAAGAACAATTACAATTGCAAAAAGAACGTTCACGTGCGGCTTCAAAAGTTACTGCGGGTGATTGGAATGTAATTGTAGAAGATGATATTCAGGAGTTTGTAGGCTATGACCGTTTGCAACACCAAGTAAAAATCACAAAATACCGTAGAGTAGAGAGTGTAAAAGAAGGGGAAATCTTTCAATTAGTTTTTAATTCTACTCCTTTTTATGGGGAAAGTGGAGGACAAACTGGCGATAAAGGATATCTTGAAGCTAGCAATGGAAACATCACTTACATCATCGATACCAAAAAAGAGAATAATCAAACGATTCACTTGGCAAAATCATTGCCAGAAAATTTAACCGACACTTTCCAAGCGATTGTAGATGTAAAACAAAGAGCAAGAACGTCTTCTAATCATACCGCAACCCACTTGTTGCATCAAGGATTGCGTAAAGTGTTAGGAACGCATATTGAACAAAAAGGTTCTATGGTGCGTTCGGCTTCTTTACGTTTTGACTTTTCTCACTTCTCTAAAGTAACAGACGAAGAATTGAAAGAAGTAGAAAATTTTGTTAACGCAAGAATTCGCGAAAGTTTGCCATTAATTGAGAAGCGTGGAATTGCCAAAGAACAAGCGCTAGAAGAAGGAGCTATTGCTTTGTTTGGCGAAAAATACGGCGACTTGGTGCGTATGATTAAGTTTGGAGACTCCGTTGAACTTTGTGGAGGAACCCACGTGGCGAATACTTCTGAGATTTGGCATTTCAAAATTGTTTCAGAAGGTGCTGTTGCTGCAGGTATTCGAAGAATTGAGGCAATCACCAGTGAAGCGGCTAAGGATTTCTTTGAATCCCAATTGATTACTTTTGGAGAAATGAAAGAAGTGTTGAAAAATGCTGTTGACCCTATAAAAGCGATTCAAACACTGCAAGATGAGAATGCTTCTTTGAAAAAGCAGATAGAAGCGTTGCTAAAAGACAAAGCCAAGAATATGAAAGGCGAATTAGCAGCAGCTTTCCAAGAAATAAACGGTGTTAAATTCTTAGCGCAACAAGTAGATTTAACGGCTGAAGGTGCCAAAGATTTGGTGTATGAATTAGGTAATTTAGGAAACAATATTTTCATTGTTTTGGCTACTGTAAATGAAGACAAGCCAATGTTGACCTGCTATATTTCTAAAGAATTAGTAGCTAATAAAAATCTAAATGCTGGACAAGTAGTTCGCGAATTAGGGAAATACATCCAAGGAGGCGGAGGAGGACAACCGTTCTTTGCTACAGCTGGTGGAAAGAACGCAGCTGGTGTTCCTGAAGCTTTAGCAAAAGCTATTGAGTTTGTGAAGTAGTTCGCTAATCTTTTAGACAATAATATCTCGCAAAGACGCAGAGCCGCAAAGTGTTTATTGAATACCTATTTGATAAGCTATAAAATTTGCTACTCTGCGTCTTTTTTTATTTTATGAATAAATGGCATTATTTTTTTTGAAGGAATTTTAGTATTTTGTATCAAAATTACAAATATGACTGAAAACGAAATTTTCAGAATTGTTGTTAATGTTTGTTATAAAATTCATACTAAACTTGGGCCAGGATTGTTGGAGTCGGTTTATGAGGCTATACTTTATTACGAGTTGACTAATAGAGGATTAAAAGTTGAAAGACAGAAGCCATTACCAGTAATTTGGGATGAAGTATTTTTAGATATAGGTTTTAGAAGTGATTTGATTATCGAAGAAAAAGTGATTATTGAAATAAAATCGGTTGAACAAATAGCTAATGTCCATCCTAAACAACTTTTGACCTATCTGAAAATAACTGGAATGAAATTAGGGTTGTTGATTAATTTTAATGAATCATTGATTAAAAACGGAATTACAAGAATTGTGAATAATCTTTAGTCTATAACTCTAAGTTTAAGGATTATTTCTCTCAAGGATTTTACTAAATTTATCTCACAAAGGCGCTAAGGGCAAAAGTAGAGTTGTGTTTTCTTTGCGACTCTGCGCCTTTGCGAGAAAATGAGTTTTAAACTATTTTTATTTTCAATGATCAAAACTTGAGAGAAAAACTATGAACTTTACAACGAAAATACCCATTTCCCAAAATATCAAGCCAATAGATTATAACTCTAACATTGTTTCTTTAGGTTCTTGCTTTGCCGAAAATATGGGGGATAAATTGCTCTATTATAAATTTCAAACCCAAGTGAATCCTTTTGGTATTATTTTCAATCCATTCTCTATTGAAAAACTTATTGAAAGAGTGGTGTTACAAAGATTTTTTACCAAAGATGATATTTTTTTCTTCAATGAAAGATGGCATTGTTATGAAGTTCATTCTGAATTGAGTGACGCTGATTCTGAAGTATTCTTGAGTAAACTGAACCAAATTCTTTTAGACACCCATAAGCAATCACAGCAAGCGACGCATATCATTATTACCTATGGTACTTCTTGGGTGTATCGACATATTGAAACCAACGTTATTGTAGCAAATTGCCATAAAGTACCACAAAAGCATTTCAGCAAAGAGTTGTTGTCGATTGATAACATCCAAAAAGCGATTCAAAATACAGTCTCTTTGATTGCAACCCTAAATCCAAAATGTAATTTCATTTTTACTGTTTCGCCCGTTCGCCATCTCAAAGACGGTTTTGTCGAAAATCAAGTAAGTAAAGCGTATTTGATTGCGGCTATTTATAACTTTATACAAGAGTCGGAAGTAGTTCCCCCTTCGGGGGCTAGGGGGCTTTTTCCCAGCTACGAAATCATGATGGACGAGCTTAGAGACTATCGTTTTTATGCCGATGATATGATGCATCCTAGTCCAATGGCGATAGATTACATCTGGGAACGATTTACAGCCACTCAAATTGACGCCAGTGCAATAACTACAATGGAATTGGTACAAACCATACAAAAAGGCTTGGCGCACCGACCCTTTAATCCAAATTCAGAAAGCCATCAAAAGTTTGAGGCGAATCTGAAAGAAAAAATAGCTACATTAGAGGCACAGTATTCATTTATGAAATTTTAGTTATGTTGAAACGCATTTTAATTGGAGTTGGAGTTGTAGTCATTGGCTTGTTGTTGTTCAAATACTGCGATTTTAAAAAAGAAAAAGAAGACGAGTTCGATTACAATACGAATCTCATTCAGCAACAAATCCTAAATGTGGGGAAATTGGTGGTGACCGAAGGACATTTTTCGGAAGTCATCACGTTTAAGAATTCGAATAAGTACTTTTTGGATATGATTTCTTTTGAAAAAAAGGCGATTGTGATTGTGAATGCCAAAGTAACAGTGGCTTATGATTTGCATCAAATGAAATACGATATCGATGAAAAGAACAAAACCATAACGATTCTTTCCATTCCAAAAGAAGAGATTTCGATTTATCCTGACATCCAATATTATGATGTGGAGCAAAGCAAACTCAATGAATTCACAGGAGCCGATTACAACAAAATCAATAAAACGGTTAAAACCAGAATGGCTCAAAAAGTAGAGAAGTCAACTTTGAAAACCAATGCTAAAAATCGTCTGGTAAGCGAAATCTCTAAAATGCTCATCTTAACGAATTCTTTGGGCTGGAAACTACAATACAATGGTGAAGTCATCGAGAATGAAAGCCAGCTAAAACAGGATTTGAAGTTATAAAGCAAAAGTAAATTACAAAAAATAAATTCCAAATTCCATAAAAAAAACGGTTTACATCGAAAGGTGTTTTTAAAAATTAAACCGCCAATTCGCAAATTTTTATTTCATATTAAAAATTTGCGAATTTGCGGTTATTTTTTTTATTTGATTGATAAGTAGCAGTTAAAGGGGAATCTACACAATCTGTGTTTGTAAATTTTAGTGAACAGTTTCCTCTTTTTCAAAAATCAATTCCAAACCATTTGAAATTAATTGGGCAACTTCAGGACGCTGTTTTTTAAGATTTTCTAAATGAGAAAGAATCTCGGTAAGTAATTGCGTTTCGTTTCTTGCTTTTAAAAGTTCTGCCAATTCAACGCAAAGTAACCAATCATTAAAATGTTCTTGTTTTAATTTTTCAAAAATGGGAGCCAATGAGGTCGTCGTGTCTTTTGTCTCACGGATATTTCGAACGGTTTGATACAATACTTCTAAGGCATCTCTTTCTTCTGAGGTTGAAGCTTTGATGGTTTTGCTGCTCGGTACGTGAGCAATCAAATCAAAACTATTCACATCCGCAGGGCCAGAAAAAGCCGAAACTAATTTTTTACCCACCGCCATATCATAAGTACCCCATTCTGGTTGAAAAAGAACCGTTTCACCGTGTGTAACCATACAGTTTTTGAAAGAAATTAAGATGATTTCGCCGTGTAGATTTCGTTTCCCAGTTATGATTTCCCCAACTACTTTGATGTTACCTTCAAATTCCAAAGTGGCGGTTTCGCCTTCGTAAATGTCGTATGCTTTTAAGTCACGTGGACTCATATCTTCAATAGCAAGGTTGATGCCTTTGAGTTTCCCGATGGGACTACCAAAACCTTCTAAGTGAGCAGCAGTTCCGTGTCCTACTAATTCTTTTTCACGATTGGCCAAAGCTGTTTTTCCAGTCGTTTGTAAGTAAATCGGTTTGCCTTCGTGTTCTATTACGTTGGTAAAAACACCCGATATTTGTAAACCAGTACTCAATTCCACAGTTCCCAAAGCTTTGGAATCGATGAGTTTTTGGATACCAGATAAACCGCCTGTTCTCAAAGCCATCGTGTTGGCAAATTCTTCTAGGATTAAACTCAAGTAAGCAAAATCAGGAGTTACATAGAGTTGAGGTTGTACTTTGGTAATGTCAAAACTTTGTTGTGCTGCACTAAACGTGTACGGTTTTTTTTTGACGTTATCGGTCATACACCAAGCGCTTTCTCCAATAGAGGAAAGTAAGCCGGCGCCGTAAATTTTTGGGTTTTCAAGCGTGCCAATTAAACCGTACTCCACGGTCCACCAATGTAAGTTTCGGATTTGAGCCATTTCGGAGAGTTCGCCCATATTGTTTTGTAAATCTTCTACTGCTTTTTCAGCAGCTTCTATTTCGCTTTGTGGGGTTCCTTCGGCTTCTTTTAAAATCGAAAGTAAACGGATGGCTTCATACATTTCGTAATCTTTGTGCGAAGAGATGGCTTTGCAACCAATTTCGCCAAAACGTCGCAAGTATTCCGCATACTCTGGATTAGCAATAATAGGAGCGTGTCCCGCGCCTTCGTGAATGATATCTGGAGCTGGAGTGTATTCGATATGTTCAAGTTGACGAATATCTGAGGCAATCACCAGCACATTATAGGCTTGAAATTCCATAAAAGCGTTGGGTGGAATAAAACCATCAACGGCAACCGCTGCCCATCCAATTTCGGACAGTATGCGATTCATACCGTACATACTCGGAATGGAGTCGATTTCGATGCCTGTTTTTTGTAACCCTTCGAGGTAGGAACTGTGGGCGACCTTGGATAGGTAGTCCACGTTTTTGCGCATCACATAGCGCCAAACGGCTTGGTTGATGGGCGTGTAATCTTCGTAATCTTGAGGTTTGATAAACTGTTTCAAATGTTTCGGTAATCGCTCAATTAGGGGATTACTTTCTATTTTTGCATTCATATCGAAATCGGTATAGTTTTTTGTAAAAATACAATTTCGAATGATTATTTGCAGTTTTTTATTGGGGATTTTTAGTAAACCAAGTGTTTTTATAGGATTTTAACAATGGTTTACTTTTTAAAAATAGTCCCAATGAAACCTCTTTAGCCCCGACAGTAGTGAAAATCCTTTGGTGCCGGGGTTCGGCACCAAAGGATTGTAGCGGATGGCGGGAACCCATACTGGCTGATAATGCCTTTTGTTTCGCTCCTGATTGTAAGGCTAATTTTCTTAGACACAAAATGACACAGATTTTCACAGATTAAAAAGACAATGTGTCTTGTAACTATTCAGCTCGTTTTGCTTTCAATTGGCTCCAGCTTTAGCTGGAGTAATGGGTGTGGATTTGTGTTGGCTTTAGCCAAATAAATCAGCTAATTTTGGCTAAAGCCTTTAAAATATTCAAATTTCACTCCTCCAGCTAAAGCTGGAGGCAATTGAAGTCCAAAAAAACAACTGAACAATTACCTGATTTTTATGCTTTTGTCTAGGAGACAGTACTATTTCAATTGGTCTCTTTCGGCTTGTCTGAAATACTCAATCTTATAGTGGAACATTTCGGCCATATTTTTGGCTCTAAACTTAGCTTCTTCGGCGAGTGGGCCGGCAAACAAGCCGTCGATTGTGGTGGTAAAAATCGCCATCCAGCGATCGAAATGGGTTTTGTCTACGGGCAATTGTTTGTGTGGCGGAAACGGACTTCCCGAATAGGTGTGAACTTCGAGTAAAATCGTTTGCCAAAAGCGGTACATTTTCTCGAGATGTTCTGGCCAGCGTTCGCCTATTTTTTCATTGAAAACTGGGCCAATAGCTGCATCTTGGCGTACATTGGTATAAAATGTATCGACCATTTTTTTAATATCGTTTAGGTCTTGTATGTCTTGGGGGGGTGTCATAATATATAAATAAAAAAGCCTATGCAAAGATAGGCTTTTGGTGTTTTTATTTCTTTTAAAATAGAAGTGTTATTTTTTTACAGGAGGATATTGTGCTAAAATTTTTCCAACAAATTCAGCAATTACTTCGTCTTTTTTGTCCGTGTTTTTAGTTAAGGTCCCAATACCTTCACCTTGCCAAATCATTTCTTTCTTTTTGGCATCGATGAGGTCGATAAACAAAGTGCCTTCGGTAGAGGTAGAAACGGTGGTTTGGTTACCGCCCATCATCCAAGGATTCCAGCCCCAACCCCAGCCGTAACCCCAACCTGCGTTGAATTGGTTTACATTGACTTGCTCTCTGGATTTGGTAAAAATATTAATTAACAAATCAGGTGTTTCGCTTTTAGTAAATCCTTTGGCTGCCATTTGTTGGTCAATGGCTCTCAAAATACGTTTTTTGTCCAAATCAGAAATCTCTACTTTATCAATGCCTGCTTTATAATACGCATAGGTTTTGTAAGGAGAAAAATCTACATTTTTATCGTAATCCGAATATACTCTAACGGAACTACAAGAACTAAAAAAAACAACTAGCACTAAGGCAAATAATGATATTGGTTTCATATGGATATTATTTAAATTATTATCTATTATGATTCTCGCTTTATGCTGCAAAATAATCTATTTTCAGTTCAAGATAGTTTTTTTAACATTAGATTATAACTATCAAAATGTTTAGTTTAAAACCATCAGTACCTTTCAAAAAACGGATTTGTAATGAAGATTTCAAAGGAAATCCTATGTTATAGCAAATGGTCTTCAACAGCATTCGGAAGTGTCACTTTTAGTAAAGGTTCTACTTCCATAGCACGTTTGATGGCAAAAATCGCTCCTTCGTTACGCGCCCAGCTTCTGCGAGAAATTCCGTTGTTGACATCCCAAAACAACATTGATGCCAAACGTTTAGAAGCTTCTTTAGAACCATCAAGAACCATACCAAAGCCGCCATTAATAACTTCTCCCCAGCCCACACCGCCGCCGTTGTGGATAGATACCCAAGTTGCACCACGGAAACTATCGCCAATCACATTATGAATGGCCATATCAGCGGTAAATCTTGAACCGTCATAGATATTTGAAGTTTCTCGATAAGGCGAATCGGTTCCTGAAACATCGTGGTGGTCACGGCCTAAAACTACATAACCAATTTCGCCTTTGGCAATGGCTTGGTTAAATGCTTCGGCGATTTTAGTACGACCTTCGGCATCGGCGTATAAAATTCGCGCTTGTGAACCTACCACTAATTTATTTTCTTGAGCTCCTTTAATCCATTGAATGTTGTCCTGCATTTGTTGCTGAATTTCTTCAGGAGAGGTTTCCATCATTTTTTCTAAAACTTCGCAAGCAATAGCATCTGTTTTGGCCAAATCTTCTGGTTTTCCTGAGGTACAAACCCAACGGAAAGGACCAAAACCATAATCAAAACACATCGGTCCCATAATATCTTGCACGTAAGAAGGGTATTTGAATTCTCTACCAAGCGTTGGATTTTCGGCCATCACATCGGCTCCCGCTCTTGAGGCTTCTAGTAAAAAGGCGTTGCCGTAATCAAAGAAATACGTGCCTTTTGCGGTATGTTTGTTGATAGCCACAGCGTGACGACGCAAAGTTTCTTGCACTTTTTCTTTAAAAAGTTCCGGTTGGTTCGCCATCATTTCATTGGCTTCCTCAAACGAAATGCCCGCAGGATAATACCCGCCAGCCCACGGATTATGCAATGAAGTTTGGTCAGAACCCAAATCGATATGCATATTTTCTTGGTCAAAACGTTCCCAAACGTCTACGATATTACCTAAATACGCAATAGAAACGGTTTCGTTATTCGTTTTTGCCAAGGCAACACGTTGCACTAAAGCGTCTAAATCTTCAATCACTTCATTAATCCAACCTTGGCTGTGACGAATGTGGGTAATTTTTGGATTCACTTCGGCGCAAACGGTGATACAACCCGCAATATTTCCCGCTTTGGGTTGCGCGCCACTCATGCCGCCCAATCCAGAAGTTACAAACAAACCGCCTTTTGGACTCTTTTTGATCTTTCTAAAACCATTCAAAACCGTGATGGTCGTTCCGTGAACAATACCTTGTGGACCAATGTACATATAACTTCCAGCCGTCATTTGTCCGTATTGCGAAACGCCCAAGGCATTCATTTTTTCCCAATCGTCTGGTGATGAATAATTCGGAATCACCATTCCGTTGGTTACCACCACTCTCGGCGCCTCTTTATGCGACGGAAACAATCCCATCGGATGGCCCGAATACATCGTCAACGTTTGCTCATCGGTCATTTCCGACAAGTAGTGCATTGTCAACAGGTATTGTGCCCAATTTTGAAACACCGCACCATTTCCGCCATACGTAATCAATTCGTGCGGATGCTGCGCCACCGCATAATCCAAATTGTTTTGAATCATCAACATAATGGCTTTCGCTTGCTCGCTTTTCCCGGGATATTCGTCAATCGGACGCGCGTACATTTTGTAATCAGGACGAAAACGGTACATATAAATACGCCCGTATTTCTCTAATTCTTCCGAGAACTCAGGCACTAATTCCGAATGATGTTTCGGGTCAAAATAACGCAACGCATTGCGCAATGCTAACTTTTTTTCTTCAGCCGTCAAAATCTCTTTACGTTTCGGAGCGTGATTTATGGTCGCATCATACGGCTTAGGTTGTGGTAATATATCGGGAATTCCTTGTTGGATTTGTTCTTTAAATGTCATTTTTTTTTGTTTTTAAAATCGAAAATAAAATAATATTGATACCCATTTCGTGAAATTATTTTTACCACATAGAATCATAGAATTTATAGTTTTTTAAAAGAAGTCAAGAGACGTTTTACTATTCACATAGCTAATCTATTGTGAGAAATAGTGCTATTTCTTTTTTTTCTATGTTGATTTGCTAGTAATCTATGGCTCTAGCCTGCACTGAGGCATCGAAGTGTGGTTAAGTTTTTATTTTATTAAATTTCACCCAATTGGCTAATAGCGATACTTTTTAGTAAGATTTGGGCGAGACCCCAATACCCCAAGTGGCCAATGCAGCGTTGTCGTGATACGGCCACTTGCGGTATTGCGGTCGGGCTATCCACGCTACTTCGGTAGCCAGTTCCTATCCCTCTCGCGACCCGTTGATCAAGGGCTTTTCGTTTCAAAAACTACTTTAGGTATATATCGTCACCCTCTAGTTGGTAAAAACCGACTAAGGATACCTAATATCCGACCGATGGTAGGACTTGTATATTTTGATTCTGTATTGTAAAGAAACGATATCCATTTCTAAGAGTTTTTTATATTTTGAGTTCAATCATTTCATCGAGACTTGTGAACTTTGATTAATCGGCTATAGCTACAATCTGTTTTGTATTTTATTCAATCTGAACACTAAAAACTGACCACTGACCACTACTTTTCTACCTTCTTAAACCCTCCCGTCTTCTTATCAAAACCATAGGGACAATGACGGCAACCGCTTTTGCAACAATACCCTCTTTTTAGGTGGTGTTTTTCAGTAAAACATTTATAGCCTTCGGGAGTAAAGTAAAAATCTTCACCTTCGATTAATTTATTTTCATTACTTTGCTCTAACATAAGCGATTTGTTTTTTTGGAAGGTTCGTGCAAATAGAACGAATAGTATTTTTCCTTAAATAAAAGGGTATAACAGTTGCAAATCTATAAATTTTAAAGCGAAATGATTCTTATTGTTGCTAAATATTTAATTCCAAAAGGATATAGCGGTTTGGCTGCTTTTCCGTTTGTGTTCGTTAAAAAAGCAGGATATAAAGCGAACCTCATTTTTCTCAATCACGAAAAAATACATTTGCGACAACAACTCGAATTGCTGATTGTTCCTTTTTTTATTTGGTACAGCCTTGAGTTTTTAATCCGTTGGTGTTACTATCAAGATAAAAATGTAGCGTATCACAACCTTAGTTTTGAACGCGAAGCTTATGCCAACGAATCCAATTTGGAGTATCTTAAGACTAGAAAATATTTTAGTTTTTTAAACTATTTGCAAACAAAAAAAAATTAAAAGCCTATTTAACCGCAAGGTTCGCAAAGAAAGCGCAATGACCGCAAAGCTGAGTGAACTTTGCGTAAATCTTTGCGAACCTTGCGGTTAATTTTATAAAATCTATACACTTTGAATCAAGAAATAGCATACGAATTGCCCAATGGAATTACCCTTGAAATAAAAAGAGAGGATTTGCTTCATCCTTTTGTCTCAGGCAATAAATTCCGAAAACTAAAATACAATGTACTCCAAGCCAAAGCCGAAAATCATTCGGTTTTGCTCACTTTTGGGGGCGCTTTCTCCAATCATATTGCTGCTGTGGCCTATGCTGGAAAAGAGCAAGGTTTTGAAACTATCGGTGTGATTCGAGGTGATGAATTGCGCGATAAAATTTCGGATAATCTTACCTTGTCTTTTGCTCAAGAATGCGGAATGCGTTTTGAATTTGTCACCCGCGAAGCCTATCGTCATAAAACCGACGCTGCATTTATCGCACAACTGCAAGCACAATTCGGGTCTTTTTATTTGGTTCCAGAAGGTGGCACGAATGATTTGGCCGTCAAAGGCTGTGAAGAAATTCTAACCGAGCTTGATGCCGATTTTGATTTTGTTTGTAGCGCTGTTGGAACGGGAGGCACCATTTCGGGACTCATAAACAGTGCTTTGCCGCATCAAAAAGTTTTGGGATTTCCAGCGTTAAAAGGAGATTTTTTACAAGATGAAATTCGTAAATTTGTAACCAATAAAAATTGGGATTTGGTAACCGATTATCATTTTGGAGGATATGGTAAAGTAACCGATGAATTGATCGATTGGATCAATAAGTTTTTTCTCCAAACCCAAATTCCGATAGATCCTATTTATACAGGAAAAATGGCATTTGGGGTAGTAGATCTTATTCATCGCAATTTTTTTCCGCCGAAATCCAAAATATTGATGATTCATACGGGTGGACTACAAGGGATTGCAGGGATGAATATTCAATTAAAAAACAAGCACAAGCCAATAATTTTACAATGATTAAAAAAGCATTATATTTTTTTACCCTAATCGTTTTGGTGAGTTGTAATAGTTCTAAAAAAGCAGTTACTTCTTCAAAAAACAACACTTCTTACTCCAAAAAAAATAAAACAGAAGTCATTCAATCTACCTCAAAAACGGTAACTACCAATGATGTGGTGCACAGATACATTGCCCGTTACAAAGAGGTAGCCATGAGCAATATGAAGCAATACGGGATTCCAGCTAGTATTATTTTGGCCCAAGGAATACTGGAATCGGGAGCAGGAAGAGGTACTTTGGCGGTCAATTCCAACAATCATTTTGGGATAAAATGCCATAGCGATTGGGCAGGTGAGAGTGTGTATCACGACGATGATTCGGCACAAGAATGCTTTCGGAAATATGATAATCCCGAAGGTTCTTATAAAGATCATGCGTTGTTTTTGACCAGCAAAAAGAGATATTCGGCATTGTTTTCCTTAAAAAAAGGAGATTACGAAGCTTGGGCGAAAGGTTTGCGAGCCGCAGGTTATGCCACCGATCCTCAGTATCCCAATAAATTAATTTCGTATATCGAACGTTACAATTTGCATCAGTACGACAATAAAGTTCTCGGAAAAAAATATTCTTTTGATGAAAGTCAAAATGCCGTAACCACAACAATTGAGAATCAAAATTCCTCTCTGTATGAAGTCCAAAAAGGCGATACTTTGTATTCTATTTCCAAAAAATTCAATGTTTTGGTCGAAGATTTGCAACGAAAAAATAATTTAAAAGATAACGCCATTTCGATTGGACAAAAATTGATTGTGAAGTAAAATTGGCGTTCATTAGAATTGATTTTTTAAAATTAAATATACTTTATAAATAGTAAAAATATGATATACCAAAGAAGCAGTCAGCTTTTTGCTGAAGCGGAAAAAGTAATTCCAGGAGGCGTAAATTCGCCAGTACGAGCTTTTAAAGCCGTGGGTGGCACTCCAATTTTTGTAAAAAGTGCGAAAGGCGCGTATTTATATGATGAAGACGGCAACCGATTGATTGATTACATTAATTCTTGGGGACCCATGATTTTGGGGCACGCTTACGAACCCGTTGTGGATGCACTAACGGAACGTGCCAAATTAGGAACTTCTTTTGGAATGCCTACAGAGTTGGAAACCAAAATTGCTGCTTTGGCGGTTGCTATGGTTCCGAATATCGATAAAATTCGTTTTGTAAATTCGGGTACAGAGGCTTGTATGAGTGCGATTCGTTTGGCGCGTGGCTTTACCAAAAGAGATAAAATTATCAAGTTTGCAGGTTGTTATCACGGTCATTCCGATTCATTTTTGATTGCTGCGGGTAGTGGTTTAAGTACTTTTGGAGTACCCAATAGTCCAGGCGTAACCGAAGGTACGGCTAAAGATACTTTACTAGCTCGTTATAATGATTTAGAAAATGTTAGCGCTTTGATTGCTGCCAATCCCAATGAAATTGCAGCCATTATTGTGGAGCCTGTTGCGGGAAATATGGGTTGCGTACCACCACGCAACGGATTCTTAGAAGGTTTACGTGAGTTGTGTTCTGCTAACGGAATCTTATTGATTTTTGATGAGGTAATGACAGGTTTTCGTTTGGCAGCAGGTGGAGTTCAGGAGTTATATGGTATTCAAGCGGATATTGTGTGTTTCGGAAAAGTAATTGGGGGCGGATTGCCAGTAGGGGCTTTTGCTGCTCGTGAAGAAATTATGAATTACTTGGCGCCTCTTGGGCCAGTGTATCAAGCTGGGACATTGTCAGGTAATCCGTTAGCGATGGCGGCTGGATTGGCGATGTTAGAGTCATTAAACAACGACAGAGCTGTATTTCAACGATTGGAAGAAAAAACCGCTTATTTAGAAGCAGGAATTCGTAAAGTGCTTACCGCAAATGCTGTGGTTTTTACCATCAATAGAGTTGGTTCCATGATTTCGGTTCATTTTGATGCGGAAGCCGTAGTTGACTTTCAATCGGCTGCTAAAGGCGACAATGCAACCTTTAAAAAATTCTTTCATGGTTTGTTGCAAGAAGGAATTTATATTGCACCATCGGCTTATGAAACTTGGTTTATTACCGATGCGTTGACTTATGAAGATTTAGATGCGACTATTCAAGCAATAGATAAAGTATCTAAGACTTTTTAAAAATAAAAAAGGGGGTGTCATTGTTTTGACAGCCCCTTCTATTTTAATTTTTATCTGCGTTTTGCATTCTTCTATCTCCTTTTCTACCTCCTCTTTTTTCCATCATTTTTTCTTTTCGGATGGTTCTATCATTCTCCCATTTGGTGTATTGTTCTGAGGTAAGGATTTTTTTCATTTTGGCATCATTGGCTTCTTTTTCTGCTTTCATTTTGGTTGTCAATTCCTTTCTTTCTTTGGCGGAAGCTAACAATTGTTCGTCTTTTTTAGCGTCTCTTTTGGCTTTAAAGTCGGTCATTTTTGCGCTTTGTTCTACCAATAATTTTTTTACTTCTTCTTGTTGTTTGGCATTCAAATTCAAATCGGTAGTCAATTTGTTTAAATGTTTCTCCTGACGTTGTTCTGGAGTCATTTTTTCCATTTCGTCACGATTTGATTTTTCTTTTCTTTGTTGAGCAATGCTAGTTAAGCTTATCATCAAAAGGGTAACTACAATTAATTTTTTCATCTTATTTTCAATTTAAAGGATTATACATGTTAGATAGCCAAGAAGAAGAAAGGTTTAATGTTAACAAAATTTTAGAGTGAGGCTTTGCTGATTTTGAAAAAACCACCTCGATTTTCCTCTCGAAGTAACGAATGCTGAACGATTAAAATCCCAACAGTAATCATGTTTTTAAGCTCATAAAAAGCAGTATTTCCTTGGTAATTACTTTCTAGTGCCACCAATTCTTCTAGCCAATTATTAAGTTGATGTTTGGCTTTCTTTAAATCGTGATTGTTGCGCACAATACCAGCATTACTTCGCATTAAAAGTTGTAATTCACTTTTGATTTGGCTCAGCATGGAGTTGGTAATGAGCGGTAAACGGTTTTTTTGAAGGACTACTTCAGAAGTTTGCTTTGCGAGAGTCGAGGGTTCGTCCGTTGCATCTGAAAGGTAGTCATAAATCGCATTTGAAAAAACCAAGGCTTCAAGCAGTGAATTTGATGCCAAGCGATTCGCACCATGCAAACCTGTTCTAGAACATTCTCCACAAGCAAAAAGACGATTGACTGAGGTTTTTCCGTTGAGGTCTACTATAATTCCGCCACAAAGATAATGTTGTGCAGGAACAACTGGTATCCAATCTTGGGCTATATCGATACCAATACTTAGACAGTGTTCATAAATCATTGGGAAATGCGCTTTGAATTTGGTTAGGTCCAAATGAGTACAATCAAGATACACGCAAGATTCTCCGGATTTTTTTAATTCAAAATCAATACTTTGTGAAATAATATCTCTAGAGGCGAGTTCCATTCTTTCGTCATAATCAGCCATAAAACGATAGCCTTTTTTGGTTTTTAAGTAGGCGCCAAATCCTCTCACAGCCTCTGAAATCAAGAACTGTGTTCCAAGGACATTATGAAACAAAGCTGTGGGATGAAATTGAATGAATTCCATTTCCTTAATTTCTGCTTGCACACGATAGGCCATCGCGATACCATCACCTGTTGCAATGATCGGATTGGTGGTGTGTCCATAGACGTTGCCGATCCCGCCTGAAGCCAGTAGGGTATAGTCAGCTAAGCAAGTAAAAATGGTTTTATCGTTTTGATTCAAAACCTGAACTCCCAAACAATTATTGTTTTCTACAATCAAATCAATGGCAAAATGATGGGGAAGAACGGTAATGTTTTCTTTAAGGTACACTTGTTTTAAAATAGCGCGTTCAATTTCAAAACCCGTTTGGTCTTTGTGATGAACCACGCGATTTTGTGAGTGGCCTCCTTCTTTGCCTAAGTCGAAGTTGCCGCTACCATTTTTGTCAAATTGTGCGCCCCAGTTGATTAATTCTTGTAATCGTTTTGGACCTTCGGTAATGACTTTGTGTACTACTTTTTCATCGCACAAGCCATCGCCACAAATCAAGGTATCTTGAATGTGTTTTTCGTAGGAATCATCGAGTTTATTGGTGACAATTGCGATTCCTCCTTGCGCATATTTCGTGTTGGATTCTTCGGCATTGGCCTTAGTAATAATGGTTATTTTTTTTTCTGGAAAGCGAGTGGCCATTTTTAAGGCAAAGGTCAAACCTGCTACACCAGATCCTATGATTAAGTAATGGGTTTGTATCATTAGATAGAGCGTTCAAGCATGCGTTCAATTGGAATTAGAGCTTGTTTTCTTATGTTTTCTGGAACAATAATTTCTGGGGTTTCATTTAGTAAACAATCGTATACTTTTTGCAAAGTGTTTACTTTCATGTAGGCACATTCGCTGCAAGCACAAGTGTTGTCTTCTTTTGATGGAGCAGGAATCAGTATTTTTTCAGGGACTTCTTGTTGCATTTTGTGTAAAATACCCGCTTCGGTAGCTACGATGAATTTGTTTTTAGAACTCTTTTTTACATGCGATATCATACCTGCAGTTGAGCCAATATAATGGGCCGTTTTTAGAATATGAGTTTCTGATTCTGGGTGGGCGATGATTTCCGCGTCCGGATTCTGTTGGTATAAATCGATGAGTTTTTCTAATGAAAAAGCTTCATGTACGACACAAGATCCGTCCCAAAGCAATAGTTCTCTTCCGGTTTCATTAATGATATATTTGCCTAAGTTTTTATCTGGTGCAAAAATAATTGGAGTTTCTTTGGGCACCGAATTGACAATTTTCAAAGCATTGGCAGAGGTACAAACAATGTCTGTTAAGGCTTTTACCTCGGCAGAACAATTCACATAAGTAATCACTAAGTGATCTGGATGTGCTTCTTTAAATTTCTTGAATTCATCTGCAGGACAAGAATCGGCTAGGGAGCAACCGGCATTGAGGTCTGGAAGAATTACTTTTTTGGTAGGATTTAATATTTTGGCGGTTTCAGCCATAAAATGTACCCCGGCAAAAAGGATGATAGAAGCCTCTACTTTAGTGGCTTCTTGCGATAAACCTAAACTGTCACCCACATAGTCGGCCACATCTTGAATATCGGCATCTTGATAATAATGTGCCAATATAACGGCGTTTTTTTCTTTTTTTAAGGCTATAATTTTTGCTTTTAGATCTTCCATTTTTGTTCCTTTTTTTTTAAATAAATTATTCCAAAGGGGCTGTAAAAGTATCCTAATATCATTGGAATATAAATGATAAATATCAGGTTTAGAGGAGTTTTTGAAGCTATTCAATCCGCTAATTACTGCTGTTTAAAAGGAGGATAAAAATATTTTTTGGGCTAGTAAACGCGATTTTTTGTTTTTTTTAAACAATACTAAAATTAATTTTTTTTTGGCAATATACAGATTTAAAAGCAATTTATTTTTTCAGTTTAGTATAAATACTTATATTTGAATTAAGTATTTGTACTTATTTTTTAAATTCTAAGAAGATGAACAAAACAATACAACCTCAGTTAACCTTGGTTGGTGCTGGCCCAGGAGACGAAGAGTTAATCACTTTAAAAGCAATTAAGGCTTTACAAAAGGCTAATGTTGTATTATATGATGCCTTAGTCAATGAGAATTTATTGCAATACACTACCGCTTCTAAAGTGATTTTTGTGGGCAAGCGATTGGGTTGTCACGCTTATACGCAAGATCAAATTAATGAGCTAATTGTGGTTATGGCTCATAAATATGGGCATGTTGTTCGCTTAAAAGGAGGGGATCCTTTTGTTTTTGGACGCGGAATAGAGGAGATTGCTTATGCAGAACAGTTCGGTATTGTTACAGCGATAGTTCCCGGAATTTCATCAGCACTGGGAGTACCCGCTGCCAACGGAATTAGTTTGACCCAACGTTGTATTGCAGAAAGCTTTTGGGTAATAACAGGAACAACGTCTAATCACGAATTGTCTAAAGATGTGTTTTTGGCAGCACAATCAGCAGCGACAGTGGTTATTTTGATGGGAATGCATAAACTAGAAGAAATTCTAGCGATTTACCAAAACCTCCGAACTGACGATTTGCCCATTGCGATTATTCAAAACGGAACTAAAAACGATCAAAAAAAAGTCATTGGTACCATTTCTACCATCAAACTATTAATAAAGCAACACCAGCTTTCCTCGCCAGCAATTATCATTATTGGCGAAACCGTAAGGCAGGCTATCAAAGATATTCGCCATCTGGAAGCAGTAGGTCTAAGAGAGAATGGTGCTTAGTCTCTAGTCCTTATTACCGAGTATTTATAGTTTACATTTTGATATTCACTAATCAAAAAGCACTAATTTTTACTCCAAACTCACCTTTACTTTATATTGATTGGATTTCAAAATCGATTCAATCGTACCGAATGTGGCGATACTTTTTTGATATTCTCTTTCCTTTTTCAAAGCAATTTGTCGCACCCCATTTTCAAAACGACTCACCTCTTTGAGCGTAGTAAGCAAAAGCCCAGGTACGGGAGCATTCTTCCCAGTTTTATCTTTAGAAACCATTGTGAAATACGAAGAATTACAATGTTTTACGACGCCAGTTTGTATGTTTTCGGCCTCAACTCTAATGCCTACAATCATCGAACTATTCCCTACAAAATTAACGCTAGCTTTCATAGTAACCAGTTCGCCCACTTCTATGGGGTTCAAAAAATTGACCGTATCTACCGATGCAGTAACGCAATAATTGCCAGAAAATTTGGAGGCGCAAGCAAACGCAATTTGATCCAATAACGATAAAATATAACCACCATGAATTTTACCACTAAAATTAGTGTGGGAGGGCAGCATTAATTCCGAGATCGTTACATAAGAAGAACTTACCGTTTTAAAATTGATTTTCATTTAAAAGAGATTTGAAGTAATTATGATTTGGGCGTGACCCGCCAGAAAAAGACGGGTCGGGCTGTACGTTCCCGCTTCCCGATAAAAAAATCGGGAGAGCTCCACTGCCATCCCTCACGCAAAAAAAAAGACGTTTTTAGTGTTTCTATTATTCTATTTAATTAATAACTTTTTTGCTTTGTTACTAGTTTAAAATCTGTTTTTGCTGCTTCACAAAGCGAACAACAGTAGGTTTCAGGTAAATGCTCAAAAAGTGTATCTTTTTCAATGCCTTGTAAACTATCCCCAAAGGCTGAATTGTAAATCGTTAAGCAATTTTGACATTGATACAAATCTTGAATTTTTTCTACTTTTTTGGTCGAAGCACTGCTAATTTCTAATACAGAATCGCCTAATTTGTCAAAATACAATTTACTCAACTCAATCAGTATGGTTGGTAATTCTAATTTATCCACATCTTGCGTGTGTACAATATATTCCTTGGTATTTGGGTCAAAGTTCTTAGCAAAAAGCACGTTGTAGGTAGCTCTTATTTTTATAGTATCTAAGTCTTTTGGAGGATCGTTTTTTTCGACAACAATAGAGGTAAAATAATGGCCTTCTCGGTTATAATCCGATAATCCAAAGGTGAGTCCATAGGTGCTAATATCAAATTGATCTAAGGTTCTAACTAAAAAGGTTTTAAGGCTCAAAGCCCATTCTTCGGCTACTGGTAAATGCCAATTCAATTCCAAAAGCGAATGTCTCACATTGATTCCTTTTTTTCCTAGGAACTTTTCCCAATCTAATTTTCGTTCTTTCGGAATTCCTTTGACAATAAAAGATTTCCAAGGCGTGATACAGATTTTTCCAATTTTGCAATCAAAGCAAAGGTTACACATTTCATTCAAAAACTGCAAATCATAGAGGTTGTTTCTCCAATATAATCCAAGCCAATACTGATCAATTCCCATTTTGTTCATTCCTTCATAATACGGGAATGGGTAAAACGGAATGTGCAGGGGTTGGTCTATGGTTCTATTATTCGTATCTAAAGTTTCATTGATTAATTGAAAAATCATTTCGGCAGAATCGGGCACTTCATGCAAAATGGCTTCTATGGCATAATAAATAGATGCAATATTCCAACTATACACCAAAACGGGATAGCGATCCATTTTCTCCCATTGAGGCAATCGAATGTACAAAAACCAATAATCCTCATGTTCCGAGGCAATAAAATTGATTTGTCCCGTAAACAAAGGCACTAATTGTTGTTTGGGATCCGTGATGTTGATTTTTAGCTTTGGATTTTCTTTGAATTGTTCTAAAACATACAAAAATTTGTTTCCAGTAAGCCAAGGTGTGTTTCTAAAAATATCTGTTGAAACATAAGAAGAAACAATGTTATTACCACTTTGTTCATTTGGGAAAACAAAATGATGTTTTCCTGTTTTTTCTTTATCAATAGTATTGAAACCTTCTGGGAAAATAATATCCTGACGGGATCCAAACGAAAGGGCCTTTTGACCTTGAGACAGCCCCATCGAGACAATTTCTTTTAATTCCCCGGGAGAAATCACCCCCCCTTTGACTATTAATCGTGTTAAATCCATTTTTTATAGTTTTCAGCCTTTAGCTTGTAGATGTAATTATTTATATTTTGATAGTTGCTCTTTTACTTCTGTTTTGCAACTGCCACAACCCAATCCAGCGCCTGTTGTATTGCAAAGTTCTGTAAAATTAGTTACGCCACTTTTTATAGCTTCTTCGATGTTGCCACTCCCTACTTGGCTGCAAGAACAAACCAATTTTCCTAATACAGGTTTGTTGTTAGAGCTACCTCTTAATAGAGAATTTCTTTTATCAGAAAGTTCTATTTTGCTTTCAATCATGGTTTTGAATTCTGCAAATTCGTTTTTATCTCCCATCAGGATTGCGCCAATGAGTAAATCGTTTTTGACAATACATTTTTTGTAGTATCTTTTTCCTAAATCCGAAAAAATAATCTCCTCATAGGAATCGTCATTTTCTGGAACTTCAATTTCTCCTATACTACACAAGTTGATGTCCTCAAGTTTTAAAATATTCATTAAAACCGAACCTTTATAGCAGCTACTTACATCACCTGCCATATAATTGGCTAGAATGTCGGCTTGTTCTTCTGCCGCTGAGGTGATGCCAAAGAGTTTGTTGTCAAATTCAGCAATTTCTCCAATAGCAAAAATACTTGGATTCGAGGATTGTAAATGTTGATTGACTTTGACGCCTCTAGCACAAGTGATTCCAGCTTCTTTGGCTATTTCAATATTTGGAATAGTGCCAATCGTATAAACAATAGCATTGGCCGTAAGGGTACGCCCACTTTTCAAAGCGATTTCCAATTCGTTAGAACGTTTGGTGCTGAAAACGGTACTAACTTCATTATCAAAATAAATTTGAATGTCCCTAAGTTGTACTTCTTCGGCCAATAATTTACTCGAAATTCGGTCTAATTGGCGTTCCATTAATCGGGAGGCCCTTTGGATGATCGTGATTTTTACTTTTTTGTGTTTTAGCGCAGCGGCTAACTCTAAGCCTAATAATCCACCCCCTACAATTACTACATGTTGATCTTCGGGAGGTAGTCCAGTTTGATCTAAATAGGTTCTAAGCCGATCGGCATCTACTTTTTTTCTCATAATAAAACGCCCAGGTAAGTGTAATTGCGCGTTTTCAGGAACAAAAGGACGGCTGCCTGTTGCCAGTATTAAAGTATCATAGCTATGTGATAGGCCTTGGCTATCTTCTATTGATTTGCTAGCGGTGTTGATGGCATTTATGGCAATATTTGATTGTAAAGTGATATTTAATTTACCCAAGGCTTCTGCTTTAATCTTCTGAAGTTGTTCCCATGAAAGTTCCGCAGTCACATATTCAGGAAGTAAAACTCTATTGTAGAAAGGATTTTCTTCATTCGAAAAAACAATGATTTCATCTTCACTATTGAGTTCTCTGTAGTTTTGAATGAATCGAAAGGCGGCAGCACCAGCGCCAATAACGGCGATTTTTTCTACGGGTTTTATATACTTTTTAATGGCTACTGTGGTGTATTTAAAATCGGGCTCCTTCGAGATAGGATCTACTAGAATATTGGTAAGATTGTTGGTGCGATTTAAATCGTTGTCTAGTTGTTTCCCCCAGTGCATAGGCAAAAAAACAACCGATTCTCTTATAGCATTCGATACTTTTGCTTTGACTCTTACGGAACCATTTTTGCTAGTAACCACTACGATATCTCCAGATTTTATTCCTTCTTTGTAGGCATCTATGGCATTGATGTCTAATACCGGACTTGGAATATGAGTCATCAATCGGGACACTTTTCCAGTTTTGGTCATGGTGTGCCATTGGTCCCTAATTCTTCCGGTGGTTAGAATAAAAGGGAATTCAGCACTAGGGGCTTCCGAGGTGTTTTCTATGGCCGTTGGAATATTGAATATTGCTTTTTGAGACGGGGTATAAAATTTTTTATCGGTGAATAATCGAGGTGTTCCTGGATGTCCATAATCAGGGACAGGCCACTGGAAAGTACCTTCGTTTTGTAATCGGTTATAGTTTAAGAACGAAATGTCGAGGTTAGTATTTTTAGTTAATAAGGTATGTTCACGAAAGATTTCTTCGGTTTTGGCATAATCAAAACCGCTAAAATTCATTTTTTTAGCAAAACGAGTCAGTATTTCTACATCCGGTAAGGCTTCTCCAGGCGGATTAATACCTTGGGCTAAATAAGAGATGCGACGTTCAGAATTGGTCATGGTACCTTCTTTTTCTAGCCATCCTGCGGCAGGTAAAAGTAAATCAGCATATTTTGTTGTGTCAGAGCGATGTGAGATATCTTGAACGACTACAAACTTGGCATTTTCTAGTGCTTTTTCTACGCGTCTAGAGTCGGGTAAGCTCACTAATGGATTGGTGCATATTATCCATATGGCTTTCATTTTACCTGAAGCCAAAGCATCGAACATTTCGGTAGCGGTTAGTCCGGGTTGTTCAGAAATGTCTGAAACGCCCCAAAAATCAGCTACTTCTTTGCGATGAATAGGATTGTTTAATTCTTTGTGAGCAGCCAATAAATTGGCCATTCCGCCTACTTCTCGCCCTCCCATAGCATTGGGTTGCCCAGTTAGTGAGAACGGGCCCGAACCTGGTTTTCCGACTTGTCCCGTAAGTAAAGAAAGATTCAATAGGGCCGTGTTTTTATCAACACCTATAGCACTTTGATTAAGCCCCATGGCCCAAAGCGATAGAAAACCTTTGGCTTTGCCTATCCAATCTGCCGCAAGTTTGATGTCATTAACCGAGACACCACATAATTTTGAGGCTTTTTCTAACGAACTCGCCCCAACTAATGCCTTATAGGCTTGGTAATTTTCAGTATGATTTTTAATAAAATCAAGGTCAGTATATCCTTTTTCGATGATTCTTTTGGCTAAGGCATGGTATAAAACGATATCTGTGCCTGGGATAATTTGTAAATGCAAATCGGCATTTAAAGCCGAATCTGTTTTGCGAGGATCAATGACAATAATTTTTACTTTCGCGTTATTTGCTTTGTGTTGTTCAATTCGTCTAAATAAAATAGGATGGCACCAAGCAGGATTGGCTCCTGTGATTAAGAAAGTATCGGCAAGTTCAATATCTTCATATGCTATAGGAACCGAATCTTCTCCAAATGTTTTTTTGTAGCCCGCAACGGCCGAGCTCATACACAATCTCGAGTTGGTATCTATATTATTGGTTTTCAAAAAACCTTTTACGAGTTTGTTGACCAAATAATATTCTTCTGTCAAACATTGCCCAGAAATGTAAAAACCCACACTATCAGGACCGTGTTTTTTTATGATAGTCGAAAAAACAGCAGCAGCTCGGTCTAATGCTTGGTCCCAATTGATACGCTCTAAAGGTTGATTTCTGCTCCAACGCATTTCAGGATATAAAATGCGATCCGAAGTATCATTGGCTACATAATGTAGATTCATTCCTTTGGAGCAAAGCATTCCTTTATTTACTGGATGGTTAGGGTCTCCTTTTACACTTACCCCTTTTTTAGCATCATTTGTAACAAGGATACCGCAACCAACGCCGCAATAGGAACAGGTAGTTTTGATTTCAGAATTTTGCATTATTACACTTCTTTATTTATACTTTTCTTTATTATGATTACCTAAAATTGGATTTCGATAATTCAGTTGTAAAAATACGTATTTTTACGTAAAAATACGTATGTGATTTGTTTTTTTTCTTAAGTTTGAAGAGAAATAAGGGATCATAGAAAAGCATAGCTCATTTTTTAGAATACCATAATTTAGGTAATCCTAAAAACAAAATAATTAAGGGAATCGATGCTATAATACTTTTTACCCTTTGTATAAAAATGAATTTAACCTCAAAATAGATGCAATTATGAAAGAAGCCTTAGTCCATTGTGATAGTTGTTTCAATGAAAATTGTTTTATTAAAAAGCATCTTCACTTAGAGCAAATGAAACGTTTTATGGATAGAAAAAACAGTTTTATTTGCAAAAAAGCGCATCAGTTTATTATTGAAGGCGCGCCTATGCAGGGGCTTTACTTTATAAAAAGAGGAAAAGTAAAAACTGTAAAAACGGGGATTAACGGAAGAGAACAGATTGTTCGTCTAACCAAAGATGGTGATACCTTGGGCTTTCGAGGCTTCGGAACCAGTAAACGCTATTTAATTGGAGCTTATGCCTTGGTAGATACCATTTTGTGTAATTTTAGTAACGAGGTGATGCTTGAAATTTTGCATACAGTACCTGAATTCACTTTTGATTTGATGCTGTTTTATGCTGAAGAATTAAACAAAAGCGAGAATAACATTCGGAAAATTGCCCACATGAATGTTAGAGAACGAGTGATAGACACCTTATTATATATTCATAGAAAATTTGGACAAACCGATGGTACTATTGATTTGGAGTTGTCTCGAAAAGAAATAGCTGATTTTGCGGGTACTACCGAGGAACAAGTTACTCGAATGATCTCTAGTCTAAAAAAAGATCAATTGATTGAAACTTTAGGCAAGAGAATAGGACTGCTCAATATTACTAAGCTTAAAGCCGAGATTATGGATCATAAATACATTTAAATTTACATACGTATTATTTTGAAATAGATATAGTTATGAAAACCTCTTTATGAGGTTTTTTTTATGGATTGCAATTTTCTATTGCTGATAGTAAATGTACTAGTGTTAATTATCTACGTATTTTATTTCTGATAACGCCCTGTATTTGCTGAGATGAGCGATTTCTTGCTGCGAAAACACATAAAATAAACTACATTTTAGTGGTAAAAAAAGTGAAGTAAAAAGAGTTTTTTGTTTGTAAAAATGCAATACGTAAGTAATAATACGTATTTATATTTGTAGTGTACTAATCAAAACAGAAAACTATGCTAACCATTACCAACCATTCATTAAGAAAAGAAGTAGTAAAAAAGTCAAGAAAAGAATGTAAGATAGCTTTGCTTGCAGGAGTTGTCACTTTCTTTTCTATTTCTTCAGCCAAAGCACAATTAACAGCAACAGGACAAATTAGAGAAAGAACAGAAATTAGAGGAGGATTTGGAACCTTACAAAAAGAAGGAGAAAAAGCAGCTTTATTTAACTCACAACGAGCTAGATTGAATTTAGGATATTCAGGATATCGTTTTAAAATTTTTATGGCACTGCAAGATGTGAGAGTGTGGGGGCAAGACGCTTCCTCAATCAATAGAACCACAACCGAGGCGAATAATGGTATCTTATTGCACGAAGCTTGGGGAGAAATAAGTTTAATAGACACCCTAAGTACCATTCAAAATTTCTCCGTTAAAGTTGGTCGTCAACAAATTTCCTATGATGACCAAAAAGTAATAGGTGCTTTAGACTGGTTACAACAAGGCAGACGTCATGATGCTATTGTGTTTAAATACGCCAACAAAGGTTGGACAGCCGATGCAGGTGTGGCTTTTAACCAGAATAAAGAACTTAGTTCAGGTACGATTTACAACGGAACCAATCCAGCCTATGGTGCAGGAACAAACGGAATTGGGACCATGTACAAATCCTTTCAGTATTTATATGTAGACAAAAAGTTTTCTTTTGGAGATATTTCCTTTTTGTTCTTTAAAGACGATTTTAATAAGTATACCAATGTCACATCTGGAACTCCAGCAGTGGTTACAAAAGTCAATACAGAAGGAGTTTGGAGCCGTAACACCACAGGTTTTTTCTTCAATACTTTTGTGACTCGAAAGTTGAATCTTACAGGAAGTGCATATCATCAAGGAGGCAAAGACAAAGACGGCCGTTCGATAAATGCTAATCTAGCCTCAGTAACTGCTAGCTATCAGTTGGGTCGTAAATGGTTTGTAGGACCAGGAATTGATTATTTATCTGGAGATGATGGAACAAAAGCAGTTACCGCTACTAGCAAAAACAATCGTTTCGATCCCTTGTATGGCACACCACACAAATTCTGGGGGTATATGGATTACTTTTATGTAGCAAGCGGTTTCGGTAAACAAGGATTACTCAACTATTTCCTTAAAGCGAAATACAATGCTAAGGATAATTTGAGTTTCACTTTTGATTTGCATGGATTTGAATCAGCCAATACCTTGGCAGGGAATCTCAATAAATATTTAGGAACTGAGTTAGACATTACTGTAAAATACGCATTGACCAAAATGATCAATCTAGAGGCAGGTTATTCTTATATGCAAGCCACCAACACTATGGCTTCTGCAGCTGTAAAAAACGTTGCTAATGCTGATTTAACACCTCACTTTGGATACATTATGCTCAATATTACCCCTAATTTTTTAGCTAAAAAGTAATGCTATGGTGAGTGTTAGGTGTTGTGCATTAGTGATTTGATAATTCTGTTTATTTCAAACCATAAAACCACAAACCACAAACCACGAACAATAAACTATAAAACTTAAAACAAGAAATATGAAAACATTAATAAACAAAGCCATACAATCTGTTTTTGTGATTGTAGCTGTCGCATTTTTTCAATCCATTGCGGCACAAAATGACCCTGTACGATTAGGATTTATTCCTTTAACCGATTGTTCCCCAATCGTAATGGCCAAAGAATTGGGACTTTTTAAAAAGTATGGTGTTGAGGTAGTAGTGACCAAAGAATCTTCTTGGGCCAATGTTCGTGATAAGATTTTAACAGGCGAACTTGACGGTGCTCATTGTTTGTATTCCATGCCTTTCTCGGTTTATACTGGAGTAGGAGGGAAAGCAGGTTCAGAAATGATGATTGCTATGATGCTTAACGTAAACGGTCAAGCCGTTACTTTATCCAATGATTTTTGTGGCAAAGTTGGTTTTAAACAAATGAATAAAGTTACACCAGTAGTTGCGGCTAAATTGAAAGCCGAGAAAGAAGTCACTTTTGCTATGACTTTTCCAGGAGGAACGCACGATTTATGGTTGCGCAACTGGATGTCTGTAGCAGGATTGAATCAAAAAGCAGTCAAAATTATAACCATTCCACCGCCACAAATGGTTGCCAATATGAAAGTTGGAAATATGGACGGTTACTGTGTTGGCGAGCCTTGGGGTGGTGTTGCTGTAAAACAAGGGATAGGTTTTACACAAGTAGCCTCACAAGACATCTGGAAAGACCATCCTGAGAAAGCCTTGGTAGTTAACAAAGAATTTAGTGCCAAACGCAGAACCGATTTAGTAAAAGTTATGAAAGCGGTTATGGAAGCTTGTAAGTGGCTTGACGTACCTTCAAACAGAAAAAAAGCCGCCGCGATTATTGGTAAAGCGCCTTATGTAAATGCTCCAGCCGATGTTATCGAGGCAAGACTTATGGGAGACTACAACTTAGGATGTAACCAAGGTGTTGAAATTTATGACAATGACTATATGTTGTTTCATAAAGGCGGAATGGTAAATTATCCTAGAAAATCGCATGCTATTTGGGCCATGGCACAGTATGTTCGTTTTGGCTACTTAAAGGAAGCGCCCAATTATACCGCCATTGCTGATAAATTGATTCTGGATGATTTATACAAAGAAGTGGCCAAAAGTATGAATGTAAAAGTACCCAACGACGATATGAAACCTTTTGCATTAACGATGGATAAAACCGTATTTGATCCTTCCAATCCTGCGGCCTACCTAAAAGTGGTTAAAAAGTAAAGACAAACAATAATGAAAGTTGTAACATATAAGTTATTTAAGTGTTTAAAATAGAGAAAAAAACATCAATGCTTATATGTTTCAAACAATAAAAAAAAAAATAGAAATTTAATTAGCATACCATGTCAGATAAAAACACCCTCACTAT
Source organism: Flavobacterium sp. TSSA_36 (assembly GCF_051547165.1). NCBI lineage: Bacteria > Pseudomonadati > Bacteroidota > Flavobacteriia > Flavobacteriales > Flavobacteriaceae > Flavobacterium > Flavobacterium sp. TSSA_36. Next base: position 122,412 of record NZ_JBPTTP010000008.1, on the reverse strand, counting down.
CGATGCTTTGAGTATAGAAAATAGTCAAGAGCAAACCGTCGCTTACAGCAGCGATAAAGGAAACACAAGTTTGAAGCTTCTATTTAATAACGTGTTTCAAAAATCGAAATCAGCCCTATTCGCTTTAGTTGGATTGGTATTTTTTGCTGGATTTTGGAGTCTAGTAAGTTATTTTACAGAACAAGCTTTACCTGGTCCAGTAGCGACACTTACGGTGCTCAAGGAAATGTTGAGCGATCCTTTTTATGATTATGGTCCTAATGACAAAGGAATCGGATTGCAGTTGTTTACCTCCATCAAAACAGTGCTTTCAGGATTTTTAATTGGGTCATTATTTGCCATACCGATTGGAATATTGATGGGAGCCAGCACGATTTGCAAACAAATCTTTTATCCCATTGTGCAGTTGTTAAAACCGGTGTCGCCTTTAGCTTGGTTTCCAATAGGTTTGGTGGTTTTTAAAGACACCGGAATGGCTACTATTTTCATCGTTTTCATTACATCACTGTGGTCAACGCTTATCAATACCTCTTTTGGAGTAGGGTCCATACCACAAGATCATAAAAACGTGGCTAAGGCCTTTGGTTTTTCCAAAATGCGTTACCTCACAAAAATACTAATTCCGTATAGCTTACCACATATCATAACCGGATTGCGACTCAGTATCAGCGTGGCTTGGCTGGTAATAGTAGCAGGTGAAATGCTTTCTGGAGGCGCTGGAATTGGGTTCTTTGTTTGGGACAGTTGGAATGCCTTGAGCCTCGAAAAAGTAATATCGGCCATCATTATCATTGGATTAGTAGGACTACTTTTCGATAGGATTTTTACTTACATCGAGCACAAAGTTGCTTACAAAGGGTAAAAAAATGTTTAAAGTTTAAGGTTTAAGGTTGTTTAAACCGGATAAGTTCTTGAACAACTTAAACCCTATTAAACTTTAAACAACCTTAAACCTTGTCAAAACCTCAAAAAAAACAAATCAAAATGAGCTATTTAGAAATCAAAAATTTAGAAATATCCTTCCCAACTCCCAAAGGAAAATATACCGCTGTACGTGATATTAACTTATCCATAAAAAAAGGCGAAATCATTTCTATCATTGGGCATTCTGGTTGCGGAAAATCAACCATTATGAATGCCATCGCTGGAATGCTAACTCCTTCAGGAGGTACGGTCGAGTTAGACGGAAACACCATCAAAGGACCAGGCCCTGATAGAGGAATAGTGTTTCAAAACTACTCCTTATTGCCTTGGTTGACGGTTCACGAAAATATTTTTCAAGCCGTAGATTCGGTAATGAATTGTTCCAAAAAAGAAAAACACGACATTGTAGATGCCAACCTAAAAATGGTCAACTTGTTACAACATCGAGACAAATTGCCAGGCCAGTTATCTGGAGGAATGAAACAAAGAGTTGCCATTGCAAGAGCTTTCGCCATCAATCCTGGAGTACTACTTTTGGACGAACCTTTTGGAGCTTTAGATGCCTTTACCAAGAGTTCTATGCAATTGGAAGTGTTGAAACTTTGGGATCTCAATAATCGCGATAAAACCATCATTATGATTACACACGATATTGAGGAAGCCTTATTTTTATCGGACAGAATTGTGGTGTTAAAAGATGGTCCTTCGGCCACTATAAGAGAAATTGAAGAAGTGCATTTGCCAAGACCGAGAAACAAAATTGAGATTGTAAAAATGCCAGAATACATTGAGTTGAGAGATCGTTTGCTCCACTTATTGACCGATGCATTTTCTATTGAAGATATGGGAATGACTTATAAGAGTTAGTTTCAATTCAATTTGGTGGAAAGAATCCTTGCGTTGTTTAGGCAATTTGCAAGGATTTTTTATGGATTAAAGTAGCTTTTGAAAAGGAATGAGTTTAGCTCGTTCTTTTTTTGTAAAGTTTCAATAGAACTAAGCTTTAGTTCATTCTAATATTCTTTTTAATGTGCATTTGAATAGCAATGTTTACCCGTTCTTTTTTTGTAAAGTTTGAATAGGAATGGGCTTTAGCCCATTTTTTAAAATGAGATTCAAAAAAGGCTTTAGCCAAAATTTAACCTAGTTTCGATTAAAGCCTATTTAATAATTATTCCCACTGCTGTGAGATGTATTTATTTACATCAATCCTTGATTTACGGAACTGCTTTGAATAATTCCCGTGCTATACTGGAACGTAAACAAGCAAAAAAAGGAATGAAAGTATATCCAAAATTGCTGGTATAATTTCATTCCTTCTTTATTTAAGTGCTAGTTACCCAAAGCGGAAGTAGTTATTCACTATCCTTTGTTTTGATGGCATATTTTACTGCTAAAACAATGATTCCTGTAATAAAGATGATGATTCCCAGTGTGTAAAAAGCATCAGTATAATCAATTAATTCTTTGGTTTTAGAAAGACCATTAGTATCGATCACGTCTTTTGTTACTTTAACTGCTTTTGCTTTAAATAAAAACGCAATTAGCATAGCACCTATGTTTCCTCCGGCTCCAACAATCCCTGCCACGCTTCCAACAGCCTTTGGATTGATAAAGGGAACAAGGCTATAAGTGGCTCCGTTTGCCATCTTTAAACTCATTCCAAAAAGAAACATTAAGAAGATAGCAAGCCCCAGCTGCTCTGTCAACCCAAAGAAAATGATTCCAATTCCTTCTACAATTAATAGCAAAGCAAGCAATACGTTTTTTCCAGAAAAACCATATATTTTGCCTACTTTATCGGCTACAATTCCTCCTAAGGGACGAGCAAAAATATTAATCATGCCAAAGATTCCTGCGCATAATCCAGCTGTTTTTAAACTGGCATCAAAAGTATCTGTGAAATAAATTGGGGCGAAATTATCAATCGTAATTTCAACACCAAAGCAAGCGGCATAGGCAACCGTTAAGACCCACGTGCGGTAGTCTTTTACAGCTAGCATAAAGGTATTTTCTTTGTTTTGATTCGAAATCCCTAATTCCTTGTAGTTCCCGTTGGGTAAATCTTTTGTATATCTAACATAGACAAAGGCGCAAATTAATAGTATAACTCCAGGAACTATCATTGCGTATCTCCAACTATCTTCGTGTGTACAAAATCCTAATCCTACAAAGCCAGCAGCAATTAATGGCATTGTGCTATTTGCTAAGCCAGCACCAGCATTTCCAAACCCTCCCGCTGTAGCATTTGCTGTTCCTTTTATTGAGGGTGCAAACATTACAGAAGTATGAAATTGTGTAATAACAAAAGAAGCTCCAATAACACCTATGGCTAATCGAAACAGTAAAAAGCTTTCATAGGATTGTGAAGTTCCTATTAACAAAACCGGTACAGCACATATCACTAGCAGCCAAGTGTACACCAATCGTGGGCCGTAGGCATCTACTAGTCGACCGATTAGTAATCGAGCTATTATTGTTGCAGAAACAGAGGCAATTTGAATATTACCCAATTGATCTTTGGTAAGGTGTAACTGTTCTTTTGCCAATGGCATCAGTGATGCCATACCAAACCAGGCAAAAAAACTAAAGAAAAAGGTAAGCCATGTAATATGGAAAGTTCGCATTTGAACGCCTTTAAAGCTGAAAATGTTTAAACGAGTAAGCGGTTGATGGGTTGAAATTGAGCTCATGTTCGATAGGTTAGTTATTTTTACATTATTTTAATACGTAGATGAAATCCTTTGTTTAAGTATTTCGTGTACTTTTATGGCAAAAATAATGACGAATGATATTGTAGAACCTGCCAAAACGCAGTTTTTGAAAAAAAAATTAAGTATTTATACTTAATTTTTATAAGTGTTTTGCTTAAGACCTTGTTTCGATAGCTGAAGAACTAACTAATAGTTTAAAAAAGACTTTTTTAATCTTTTTTATGGCAGCGTTGCATTTGGTGTAAACTGTAGGGAATCTATGAGGGATAGCTCATTTAGGAATTTGTAAAGCAAAAAAAAAGTGGTAAAATTACCACTTGTACGCATTGAATCAATAAGTTTTTGAATAAACACTAGAGCAGCGAATACTCTTTTGCTTTGTTTGCTAATTCAATTAAATTTTTAACCTTAAGTTTTTTCATCAAGTTAAAGCGATGCACTTCTGCTGTTCGTTTACTAATTTCAAGGGCTTCTGCAATTTCTTTATTGCCTTTTCCTGATAATAAAAGCTGTAAAATTTCTTTTTCTCTTTTGGTTATAACTAGCTCTTCGTCTAGTTGTTGTTTTTTTTCAGTGGTTAGTGGTACGTTGCCATTAGTAAGTTGGTTAATTAAAATAGAGGAAATATCGCCGCTAAAATATTTACCACCATTAGCAACAGTGTGCAATGCTTTTAAGAATTCTTCTTTACTAGATCCTTTAAGCAAGTAACCATCCGCGCCTGCTTTTATAGATTTTAATACATATTCTTCAGATTCGTGCATGGATAGTACTACAATCTTGAGTGGGGTATTCTCTTGACGTATTTTTTCAACCACTTCAATGCCAGTAAAGTGAGGCATTCTAATGTCTACGATAAGTAAATCAGGTTTTTCAGAGGCTACTATAGTCAAGGCTTCTTGTCCATCTGTAGCTTCCCCAACAACTATGATGTTATTTTCATTCTCTAACAGTGATTTGATACCATCACGAACGAACACGTGGTCATCTGCTAATACTACTCGAATGGGATGATTCATAAGTATTGATTTTTTTTTAAGTAAAATTAACTAATCTTGGGGCTAAGATACGTATTTTGTAATTATGTAGAATACATATCAAAACTATAAAGAGCGAATTCCTATATAGGAATATTGAAGGTAATTCGAGTACCTTCACCAGGAATTGAGTTAATAAAAATACGCCCATTGATGTATTGTATTCGTTCTTGCATAAAAACAAGCCCCATTCCAGATGAGCTATTGCGCTTTTTTTCTACAGATTGTAGGTCAAATCCTTTGCCATTATCATCAATCGTGATGCTTAAAATGCTAGTGCTATGCGATAATTGAACAATAATGTGTGTTGAATCAGCATATTTGATAGCATTATTTATGGCTTCTTGCGAAAGTCTATATATATTAATTTCCGTTAGTGAGTCCAAACGCTGTTCAAACTGGCTTTTGTTATAAAAAACAATACTTTTCCCAGTTAATTTGGATAGTTCTTGACATAACTTAGACAAAGATGAGACGATGCCATGATCACTCAATTCGGGAGGCATTAAGTTGAAAGTAGCAGTTCGAACACCTTTTATAATGTCTAAAGAAAGTTGTTTGAGGTATTCCATTTTTTGGGAGGTCTTTTCTTTATCATCTAGATTGATACTCTCAAGACTAAACTTAAGGCCTGTTAGCATTTGGCCTATTCCGTCATGAATTTCCTTGGCAATGCGATTTTGTTCGTTTTCTTGATTTTCGATAATTTTACTCGAAATTATTTTTTGCTGATTGATTTTTGCCTCACTGCTTTCAATGTTAAGGCGCTCCACTTCTTGTTGTGCTTTTTTTCTTTCCGTTATATCAAAGCAGATAATCAACAGCTCAGATGCTCCTTTTTTTATAGTTACAGGAACCATAGACAAGTCCAGCCAAATGGTAGTGTCTTCTTTACTTGTAAAGGTAATTTCTCCTTGCCAACCGCTTCTATGTTTTTCTGCAATAATACGATCAATGCTATGCTGTTCTTTTTCTGAAGCGGTAAGTACTTGTGAAAAACGTTGTTCAGTAGTGGATTTATTATAGTGTAATAATTTGGAAAATTTTTCTCCTATGTGAATTAAAGTTCCGTTAGGTGCTACTCTACAGTAAAGTAGTGTGTTTTCCATAGCATAATTTAAGGATTTGAGTTCTTTTACAGAGTTTTCTTTTATTTCACTCAAAACTTCGGTATTGTAAGCTAATTTAAGTGCTTTTCTTTCTGAGGTTAATAGTTTTGAAATTAGTATCTCAATCTTTTTATTAGTAGGTTTAAAGATAAAAAGGAATTCTAAAACCAATACCAGCAGGGTAAAAAGCAGTATGCCATATTCTGTTTTGCTTTGTAACGTTACCTTTTCCAAAGCTTCTTGATCATATTGTTCAACGATTTGATTCATTTTGGTCAAAAAAATACGTTCATTGTCCAAAATAATAGTTATCAATTGCTGTAGCTTCTCAGGATTTTGCTCGTTTTTTTTAATTTGTAAATACTGATGGCTCGCGGCTATTATGGCTTCGAAATTGGGTTGAATCGATTGATACAATTTGTTCAATAGCGCGCTTTTTTCTTCAGGAAAACCTAGTTTTTCATTGCCATACACTAAAGCATTATGATTAAATTTCCATTTATTTAGAATAGAATCAATCCTTTTTTTTTCCATTTCAACTTTGGAGGGATCTGTTGCAGCATGAAGGATTAAAAGTTCTTTAGTCAACTTTTGGCTTAACATTCTTTGTTTTCCAGAAGTGTTGATGATTTTGGAATCACTTAATTGACGGTTGAGATTGTATTGTAGAATAAACTGACTTACCAAAACAGTCAATGCAATTGTTAATAGTGCAAAGAGATACAATCTCCTTAAATTTTTGAAGGAAATGGAGTCTATTGTGGTGTCGTTTTTTGAACTACTCATAGTCAATTATAAGTCTAACGCCTTTTTTATGAGTTGTAAACTTGACGTTGAAAAAGATAAGGTTAAGGCTGTTTTTTGCCCTTTTTCAGACATTTTGTTCCAGGTTTTTATAATAATATTTTTGAGCTTCTCAGTGTCGTGTTTTAGGATAAACTCTTCTAAATAATATTCAAGGAAGACCAAACAAATTACGTCTTCGAGCAATTGGGTTTCAGCATCTTTTTTGAGTAATTTTTTTTCAATCAAAAAGCAAACGCGTTCAATGAACGAAGATTCATAACCTACTTCTTCAAGGATTGAAGTAGTTTTCGAAGCATGAAATTTTTTGAGTGCTTCTCTCCATTTTAAGTAGCCCACACGATCCATCGGATAGGTGTTTCTAGCAATTTCCCAACGGCAAATGTGTTGCCCTTTGGCGGCAATTTGAATGGCTTCAGATGCATCGGGAGCAAAATCCATCAAGCGGTTTAGCATTCTATCAGAATACAATAATTCTTTTGCAACTATTGTGTCATCAATTACAACTTTATTGGGGTCTTTTGCATTGGCAGCATCAATGCGCTGTAGCGCATTTTGAAAACGATTCACATTCATTGAAAAGGAAGTTATAGACGTTTTTTTAATCGGCTTAAAATAAGAAAAAGCAATATTTTTTATCAACCAAATATACGTATTTAATCCAAAAAGCCAACGAATACTTCGTCACCTTCAATCTTTACTGGATATGTGGCAATTTTGTAATCGTCTCCGTTTAGGTTGCTCCCGTCAATAAGAGAAAAGGTTTTTTTGTGCATTGGACAGGCTATTTTTGGAACGCCGTCAGCAGATCCTGTCATACCTCTCGATAAGACCATTTCCATTTTGTGTGGACAAGCATTTTGGCAAGCATACCAAGCATTTCTTCTTTCAAAATTGAAAACAGCAATTTGTTTGTTTTTGTATTTAATACAGCCACCTCTATTACTTGGAAAATCCTTAATGTTTCCTGCTTTGAACCAAATTTTTACATTTTCGGTAGCTACTGTTTCGTATTGATTTAATAATTCTTCCATATTTTTTTGATTTTAATAACGCTTTACTCTTTCCTAGTTGAATAAGGAGGTAGGAAAGAGGTAGCGTTAAAGGGAAACGTTATTTTTTATATTTTTTACCAAGGTCTTGGCATTTTTTGATCTCTTAAAGGAACAAATTCTATGGCGTCATCTTTCTCGTCAGTATTCACAAAATGACTAAAACGCTTTAAAAGTCTTGGTTTTTCAAGTACTTGTTTCCATTCGCATTCAAAGGTGCCTACCAGTTTTTCCATCTCATTTTCTAAAGTTTCACAGATGCCAATGCGATCGTGAATGATGATTTCTTTTAAATAATCCAATCCCCCTTCTAGTTTGTCCAACCAAGTTGCGGTTCTTACCAAAGGACCTGCCGTTTGAATATAGTACATCAAGAAACGATCGAGATATTTTATAACGGTTGCTTTATCTATTTGTTCGGCCAAAAGTACGGCGTGTTTTGGATTTGCCCCTCCATTGCCGCAGATGTAAAGATTCCAACCTCCTTCTACTGCGATTACGCCAAAGTCTTTGCCTCTTGCCTCGGCGCATTCTCTAATACACGCCGAAACGCCTCCTTTGAGTTTGTGTGGGGCCCGAATCCCTTTGTATCGGTTTTCGAGTTCAATAGCAAATCCAGCGCTATCGTCCATACCGTAGCGACACCAAGCATTGCCTACACAGCTTTTAACTGCTCTTAAGGATTTGCCATATGCATGACCACTTTCAAAACCATTTTCTATTAAAATTCTCCATATTTCGGGTAAATCGCCTACGTGGGCGCCAAATAAGTCTACTCGTTGCGCCCCAGTAATCTTGGTGTACAAATTAAATTGTTTGGCTACTTCACCAATGACGATTAGTTTTTCTGGTGTGATTTCACCTCCTGCTACACGGGGTACAACAGAGTAAGTGCCGTTACGTTGAATATTAGCCAAAAAGCGATCATTGGTGTCTTGGGTCGTAACGTGTTTATTGGCAGTATCATTATAGATACTAGAAAAAATGGAGGCGACTACCGGTTTACAAACTTCACACCCATCTCCGTTGCCATGGTGGTCGATTACTTCGTAGAAGTTGACATATTTATTGATCTTCACCAAGTCAAATAGTTCTTGACGAGTATAATGAAAATGCTCACATAGGTTTTCTTTTACCTCTTTTCCAATTGATTTTTGAGCTGCTTTTACCAAGTCCACCACCATTGGTTTACAGCCACCACAACCCGAAGTCGCTTTGGTGAGTTTGACTACATCCGAAAGAGTTTCGCAACTTCCTTCTGTGATGGAACAGCAAATAGCGCCTTTGGTTACGTTCTCACACGAACAGATTACAGCTGTATCAGGCAAATCCATTGCGCTACCCATAGTGTTGCTTTCGCCTCCTCGAGATCCCAATATTAAATCTTCTGGATTGGCAGGCAAAGCCAAAGCATTGTTGTAAATCTGAAACAGCGCATTATAATCGGAGGAATCGCCAACAAGAATACCGCCAAGTAAGGTTTTGCCGTCTTTGGTGACATTGATTCTTTTGTAAATGCCGTTGAATTTATTTTCGTAAACGATAGCAGTCACCTCTTCATTTTCTATGAAAGGATCACCAAAACTCGCCACTTCAACACCAATTAACTTTAATTGTGTCGACATGTCGATGGTGTCTCGCATCGTTTTTGAACCTTTGAGTATTTGTTCTGCCGCTACATCTGCCATTTCGTAACCTGGTGCGACCAAGCCATAAATCATGTTGTGGTATAACGCTACTTCTCCAATAGCATAAACAAAAGGATCCGATGTTTGCATTTGATTATTGACTACTATTCCTCCACGATCACCAACAACTAATCCAGCGACTCTTGCGAGTTCGTCACGTGGTTTGATTCCAGCAGATATTACTAGCATATCTACTTTTAGTAGTTCATCGTTGGCAAACATCATCCCTTTGATACAATCTTCTCCATCAACATATTGTGTTGCTTTATTGAGATGGATACCTATGTTGAGCGCTTCGATTTTAGCTTGCAGCATATTACTAGCGCCCTGATCCAATTGTCTTGGCATTAATCGAGGGGCAAATTCTACCACATGAGGATTCAATCCAAGATCTCTGACTGCTTTCGCAGCCTCCAGTCCTAACAAACCTCCGCCAAGTACAGCAGCTTCAGTAGCACCTTTGGTTTTTATCTTTTTGGCATAGGTCATAATGGCATCTAAATCTTCGATAGTTCTGTACACGAAAACGCCTTCTTTTTCTACCCCTTTTATGGGTGGGACAAATGCCGCGGAACCTGTTGCTAATACTAAGTAATCGTACGTATAATTTTTGCCAGTATGTGTGGTTATGATCCGATGGGTAGTGTCGAGTGCAGTGACCAATTCGGAAGTATTCAATACAATGTTCTGCTCTTTGTACCATTCCGCTGTGGATAAGGCTAAATCATCAGCACTCTTGCCACTGAAATATTCGCTTAAATGCACGCGATCATAAGCTCTTCTAGGCTCTTCGCCAAATACTGTGATGGCATAATTTTCTTGCCCCGATTTTGAAACAAATTTTTCACAAAATTTATATCCTACCATGCCGTTACCGACTACAATTACCTTGATCATAACTCTATAATTAAGTATTACAAAGCAAATATAAGTATAAATACTTAATTAATAATTTGTTTTACGTATTTTTTTTACGTAGAATAAAAAAAGGGTACTTAACTTTTAAACTGCTCAAGGTTGAGTGCAAAAGTTCAAGATATGTGGTAGTGGCGTCAGCAAGGAATTATTGTTATAAAGTCAAAAGTAATAGTTGCTAATAAAAGAAATCAAGTTTTTTGGAATACTTTCTTTTGTAGGTACCCAATGTGTATTGGTTTAGAATTAGGGAAACGGTAGTGAATCAATATCTTAAAAATGTATCTCCCGTTTTTAAACCCAAAGTCAATTCTTCGAGGGTGGTATTTTCTAACATATTAGAAAGATCGTTTCTGATTGATTTGAATTTATCATGCATTGGGCACGGATGTTCTTCGGAACAAGTGGATAAGCCTAAGCCACAACCTTTAAACACACGATCACCTTCTAACGCATTTACTATTTGCGAAAGTTTAATTTGTGACAAACGTTCTGTTGGGATTTCAAATCCGCCTCCGACTCCTTTTACAGAATCTATCAGTTTGTTTTTGGTTAAAATTTGCATGATTTTGGCCGTAAAAGCTTCTGGAGAATCTATTTTTTTGGCAATATCCTTTAGCCCAGATCTTTTGTTTTGATGCGATTCTGATGCCACAAAAATTGCAGCTCGAATGCCGTATTCAGTAGTTTTTGAAAACATAGCACGTTTTTTTCAAATTTATGATTTAATAGCCTCCAAAACGAACAAAGGAACCCAAAATTAGCATTGAAATCCCAATTATTGTAACACATAAAATATGCAAAGCCATTTCTGGTAAGTATTTTATGTTATTATTGAGTTTAGGGAGTACTTTAAATTGAGCACTCAAAGCAAAGAGTAGGGTTGCAAATAATAAAAGCAATTTAGTCGATACGACTTTTTCTATTGGTGTTGCAAATTCAAACCAATGCTCAATGGTCACTCCATATTTATATGCCATTAAAATCCCTGACAATACAAGTAATATCAAAGACAGCATACCTATTGGTTCATACTTTTTTTCATAATTCAAAATATAGTTTTGATTTTTTTCTTTAATGGCTCGTGGTAAATACGATGCAACCAATATCAAATGACCGCCAACCCAAACAGTAGCGCTCATTAAGTGAATAATAAGTAATAAATGATGGTTCATTATATTTTTATTTTACAAAGAAAACAATTGATAGTAACAGAAAGGATTCCTGAAGGCAAAAAAATACTCAGTGCAAAAAGTAGATGAGGATAAAATGGCAAAATTCCATTTTCTAAAAATTGCCAGATTCCTTGAAAAAAAAGTACAAGCTCTGTTGAACAAAATCCAATGATGATAAAGAGTATACCTAACTTGTATAGTTTAGTCTCCTGATGAAAGAAGGTGCTTTTGGATAAAAATGCAAGAATGAAAAAAGTAATTATTCCCAACATCGACAAATGAATATATCCAATTATAAAAGGTCTTATATTGTGAATTGTTTTACTCATTTCAGGGTAAAGTAGTATACCTTGTAATCCTAATTTTAACAATAAAGAAAAAAATGCCAACTGATACATTTTTTTTTCAAGTTTTGTATTACTAATGAAATACGTTTGGATTCCATTGGCGTGCATTTTTATAAAACAATAAATTGCAATACATAGAAAAACTACACCTAAATTATTTAAATAATACAATATAGGGTGGGTTAGGGACCAACTTATAGGTAGCGAAAATGTAAGTAGTGTTCCAAGAACAAAGCATAAGTAAAACAAATTGAAAAAATTTTTCTCTAGCTTAATGTTGCTAATTCTAAGCAGCAAAGCTATTACTGCAAACAAAAACCAACCATTAAACTGAAAGTGCAGAAAAAACTGAATGGCAATTTGATAAAAGGCACTTGCTTTTCCCATTAATCCCACAGCAGGGCCTAAACACCAAACTCCTAATGTTGAAAGTATCATAAAAAGTAATGCTGTGTCAAGTAGTTTTTTTTCTGGGTATTTGGTGTTTTTTGTTTCTTTCCAAAATATGTAGGCAAAGAAATAGCTACAAAAAATATGGAGTGTGGAGAAAAAAATCGATAACATCGCATAGCCTTCTATTGGAAAATCAATCATCATACCAACTACCGCAATTTCGGTTGTCCAAAATAAGCGATTAAAAACAGGTTTTTCTTGACTCTTTTTTGGAATGAAATAATGTATTATAAGACAAGAAATCGATAAATAAGTCCAACCAAGCAAGGCAATATGAGAATGCCCATGAACTAAAAATTGAAAATTTATAGAAGGGATGGGACTAAGATACATCCACCGTAAGATTAGTCCCATTATGGCTGCCACAAAGAAATTAATCAAACAAACAATTAACCATGATTTTTTCATAATGACTAAATACAGAAAGCCCCAAATGCCATCAGTTCATGAAGGAGTAATTGGGGCAAATCAAAGAATTAAGATTGAGCTATGAAGTCTTTTTCCAGAGCAACAGCTGCTGGAAATAAAATGTTGTTTTCTAAATGAATGTGTTTGTGAAGGTCTTGTTCAAATTCTTGAAGCATAGCAAAAGTTACTTTATAAGTGTTACAAGCATCAGCTGGAGGAACGTAATTAGAAGTTAACATAGCAATTTTTCTAAAACGTTCTCCTTCAGTATCATGTTCATGCTTCATCATCGCAATTGGATTTTCGACTGTTCCGAAATGAGGTTGGGAGATGAGTTTATCTGTAAGTGTAGCTTCTACCATTTTTTTTATAAATGGGAATAGTATTAATTCTTCTTTTTTCATATGTTGCGCCAATTCACCAGAACAGCCAATGAATAATTCATTAATCTCGAAAAGTTCTGGATGATGTGCACCGTGCACTTTGCAAAGTTTACTCAAAAATGGTAATAAGACTTGTGTTTTCTCTACTACATAACGATGATGTGTCTTTTCTATATAGTCTGCTAATAAATCCAATGGCCAAGATTTGAAATCAATGCTGTTGTCAGTTTTACTTTCTAAAACAGTTTTAATTTCTGCAAGTATGGTTTGGCTATCTGCCCCTTTTTTCTCGCTTGCTTCTTCGATAGTTCGATTGCCTTTGCAGCAAAAATCTATACCAAATTTTGAGAATACTGCTGCCGTTCTAAAATCTTTCGCTACAAATTCTCCTATTGTTGTGTTTTCAATGGTGTTCATAATGATACGTTTTAATTGGGTACAAATATACATATAATTTTTAAATAAAAGATAAAAATATCTTTTATTGTTTTTTATTGTAAGTTATAGATTATCAGATTGGTTTTGTTTTTTATCATTACTAAAAAGAATGTATTTAATTTATGATTTTTATCATGTTTTTACTCTTTAATATACTCTTAATTTGCTGCAATCAAATAAAAGATAATTTTGTCTTTTATTGTTAATCAAAATTCAATACTAATAAAAACCATTTATTATGCTTTCAAAATCACAAGCTCGAGCATTTTTTCTGGGAGGAACTTTGGTCACCTTTTTAATCTTCATAGGATTGACCATTTATTCGTTTATGCCTAGAAATGACCAAACTAATTACAAGGCTATTACTAAACAAGTAGCCAGAGGAAAAGAACTTTGGGAATCCAATAACTGTATGGGGTGTCACACTATATTGGGAGAAGGAGCCTATTATGCGCCTGAACTTACTAAAGTAATAGATAGAAGAGGAGAAGGGTATGTTAAAGCTGTTTTGATGTCGCCTGTACCTTGGGCTCCAAATGGTCGTAAAATGGTTGTTTATAATATGGGAGAACAAGATGCAGAGGCAGTTGTTGCTTACCTAAAGTGGATTGGCAAAATAGATTTGAATGGGTTTGACCGTGTGGTTTCACCTTTAGCGAAAGAGAATAATTAATAAATAACATAACAATTGAATTCACTATTGAAAACAAGTTTACGTTTATCATCATTATTTGATAAAATCCGGGTCAAAATTGAATTCTAACAATAAAAATACAAATATGAAATATCAATCACAAAAAGTAGCCTACTGGTTTTTTGCACTATGTATGCTATTATTTTCCTTACAGATTATCTATGGTTTTATAATGGGTTTTGACAGAATTGGAATCCAAGGATTGCATGACATTATTCCTTTTAATACCGCTAGAGCAGTGCATACTAATTTACTAGTAGTGTGGTTACTAACTGGTTTTATGGGAGCAGCTTATTACATTATACCTGAAGAAGCTCAACGTGAGTTAATTAGCGTGAAGTGGGCTTACATTCAACTGATTTCATTGGCTGTTGTTGGAGTTGTAGCTATAGTAGGATTTCATTTAAACCATTGGGAAGGACGTAAATTTTTGGAGATACCAAGAGAATTAGATTTTCTAGTAGTTATAAATGTTCTCTTATTTTTAGGTTTGATTTTGGGAACTTTATTTAAAGCCAAACGAAGAACTACTACAGCATTGGTTTTATCAATGGGATTGCTGTTTGCTGCCTTGTTGTATTTGCCAGGAATGATTTGGTTTGACAGCCAAGTAGTGGATTCTTTTTTCCGTTGGTGGGTTGTGCATTTGTGGGTTGAAGGTGTATGGGAATTAATTATGGGAGGTATTCTTTCCTATTTATTAATCAAATTGACAGGTGTTGATAGAGAAGTGATTGAAAAGTGGCTATATGTGATTGTTGGGTTAACGTTTCTTTCAGGAGTTTTAGGGACAGGACACCATTATTATTACATAGGAGTTAATAAGATTTGGTTAATCATTGGTGGGATTTTCTCTGCATTAGAACCTTTAGCTTTCTTGGCTATGGCTTTGTTCGCAGTCAATATGTATCGCAAAGGCGAAAAGAGTCATCCTAATAAAATTGCATTATTCTGGACTATTGGCTCGTCTATAGTTTCCTTTGTGGGGGCTGGTTTATTAGGTTTTGCACATACTCTTCCGCAAACTAATCTATATACTCACGGTACATTGGTTACTGCTATGCACGGGCATTATGCTTTTTGGGGTGCCTATGCTATGATAGTTTTAGCAATTATTAGTTATGCATTGCCCAATGTAACAGGTCGAAAACGATACCAAAGTAATACGGGAATGGCTGCTTTTTGGTTGTCAAATATTGGAATGTTAGGGATGACTGTTGCATTTGGAGTCGCGGGAGTGGTACAAGTCTACTTGGAAAGAAAATTAAAAATGGAATTTATGATGGTGCAAAATGAAATAAGTATTCACTTCGTTGTATTACTCATCTGTGCGACAATGTTTACAACAGGAATTTCATTGTTTATATATGATTTTATAAAATATGGCCGCCCAACTAATGAAGCATTGATTGAACGATAGTTTTTTTTAATTGAAATTTTATAACGTTATTTTAATGATAAATCCAGTTTTAAGCCATAGGATTTAAATTTAATAAGAGGTGCAAATGAATTATTTAAGGATATAAAAGTTTTTTACTCAATAAAATAGATACATATAATATAACGATTCCATTTTTAACCGGAACGTTTGGATAATCGTTTAAGAATTTGCATTTCCATAGAGTGATTGTTCTACGTTTCGGTTTTTTATAATAATAAAGAAAATGCTAACAGATAATTTAATAAAAATCCCATATTACCAAGCTACAGGTAAAGAGACAGAAATCTTTGTTCATTCCTATAGTAACAAAATTCCTTTTTTGTTAAAAGGTCCTACAGGAACAGGGAAGTCTCGTTTTATTGAGTTTATGGCACATCAGTTGAATAAAAAATTGATTACCATTAGTTGTCACGAAGAAACGTCTTCCACAGATTTGATTGGTCGATTCATCATTAAAGGAGCCGAAACGGTTTGGTTGGATGGTCCATTGACAACAGCTGTAAAAGAAGGTTCTATTATCTATTTAGATGAGATAGCAGAGGCTCGACCCGATGTTATTGTAGCTATTCACTCTCTTACTGATCATCGACGCCTGCTATTTATAGATAAATTAGGAGAGACTATACAGGCGCATGATGATTTTATGCTCGTAGCTTCTTTTAATCCAGGTTATCAAAGAGGTTTCAAAGAGCTTAAACCCTCAACTCGTCAACGATTTATTGCAGTTACTTTTGATTATCCAGAACCAAAAATTGAAACAGAAATCTTAGTCAATGAAACTAATATTGACAGCGATACTGCCAAAAAACTAGTCGCAATTGGCAATAAAATTAGAAACTTAACCGAATTAGGACTGACCGAAACGGTTTCAACACGACTTTTAGTAGATGCAGCCAAAATCATCCACAGTGGATTGCCAAAACGATTAGCCGTTCACGTAGCGGTTGTAGAACCATTAACAGATGATCTACAGACTATAGAAGCTTTGAAGGATTTATGTAATCTGATGATATGATCCCCCTAACCCCCGAAGGGGGAATTATAACTTAGAAAAATATGTTGTGTTAATAATGTTTTTTAATAATTTAAATCCTATTGACCCCTAATAGGAGTTCCCCCTTCGGGGGTTAGGGGGCTTATTATGGGTTTCGAGATAGATGAATATTTAGTTGGGAAGTTTTTCAAGCATTTAAAAAGCAGAAAAAAAATAAGTCCCGAAATAGAAGCCAGAACGGTGACTCTTGCAGAGATAAAATCGCGTCTGACCATAATGGCGCGTGCTTTGACTGGAAAACCTATCGAAATATTTCCTGCCGAAAGAGAGGGAGGATACAAAAACAATAATTTTTTTCTGCCGATTTCCTTTGCTGAATTTCCAACTTTGGAAGAAAACCTTACTTTTTATCATTTTCGAATGCTTTATCTCTGTGTACAACAGCGGCTGAACTATAATTGGACATCTGAAGAAATAGAACCTGAATTGGCTCTTTCACAACAAAAAGCATTGGAAACATCCGATACTGTTCTTGCGATTTTGTTTCAGGAGTTTTCTATTGGCGAATCCTTTTTGGCGAAAGCCAAAGATTATTTTATCCAAAAATCAGATGCTAAAAAAGGTCCTGAGTTCTCTTGGCTTTTTGGCAAATGGATGAAAAATGAAACGGTAGTAGATAGCGAGAATCTATTGCAAAACTTCTCGGACAAGACCAAAATACCTAATGAGATTCAGCCTTTAACGACGCTTAAAGCAAAAGCTGTTGAGGAAGTTATCACGGTGGAACTTGACAAAAAACAACAAGAGGATTATGTGATGTTGCATAGTTTTGAGAAAGTAGAAACTGCTGAAGAATTCAATGGCAATTGGCGTGATTTTGACGGATCGGATGAACTCGAAGAGCATCAGGACGCATTGGAGGAACTCAATATGAAATACAATGTGCGTGTAGATGATACTGTGCATTCGGTTTATCTATCCGACTTTATAGAAAACACCACAATATCCGAAAGTGCTGAGGTAGATGAAAAAGGATTTCATCATAAATATAATGAATGGGATTGCAGTAAAAATAGTTACAAAGAAAATTTTTGCAAAGTATATCCAAAGTTGCAGTTAAAAACAGATTCCGATTATTACAAAAGAACAATAACCAAGAATGCCTCCACTTTGATGGGCTTGCGTAAAATGTTGACAAACGTTAATAACAAAATGCAACAGCAAAAACGCCAACCTCAAGGCGACGAATTTGATATCGATGCCATAACCGATTTGTATGTCGATGTGCATTCTCGAAAAACACCATCCGATAAAATTTATCTTGCGAATAGAAAAATAGAAAAGGATTTGTCGATACTGATCCTATTAGACATTAGCCTTTCAAGCGACGGATATGCTGCAGGAAATAGAGTCATTGATGTAGAGAAAGAAGTTTCTATTTTGTTTGGAGAAATCCTGAACGAGTTTAATATCGATTTTTCGATAGATAGCTTTTATTCCAAAACCAGAAATTATTCCACTTACCTAACGGTTAAAGATTTTGACGATAATTGGAATGTCGCCAAACATAAAGTAGGAGCTGTTGAACCCAGTGGTTATACTAGAATAGGAGCGGCTTTGCGTCATGCAGGAGTGCGCCTCGATAAGCGAAGTACCAAAAATAAATGGGTAATACTCATTTCAGACGGAAAACCCAATGATTATGATAAATATGAAGGTAAATATGGGGTCAATGATGTAAAACAAGCCCTTCGCGAACTCAATTCAAAAAATATTAATTCCTACGCCTTGGCCATCGAAGCCGAAGCCAAATATTATTTGCCACAAATGTTTGGACAAAACCACTATCAAATTTTGACAACTCCCGTTGAGTTGCTACAATCCTTAGTGAAATTATATGAAAAGATAAAACACCAGAAATAAAATTAAACATATAAGTCATATAAGATTTTTTGAGCTTGATATATTATGAAAACTTATATGACTTATATGTTTTAAAATTTAATTATAATGACAGAAACAATTAATACCACAGCATTGCCGGAAGGACATCCCGTTTCGATTTACTTTCAGGAAAAAGAAATTATCAATAGCCTTTTGGAAGAAATTAAAGCGGTAAATCCTTTGAAAGATTTACCAAAATACACCAACATATTCAATCAATTACTTACAATTGAGAAACGATTTGCCCGCAAAGAGAATCAGCTTTTCCCTTTTTTGGAAAAGAAAGGTTGGGTTGGTCCATCTCAAGGAATGTGGTCGTTTCATGATAATTTGCGAGAGCAATTTCGATTGATTCAGTATTATCTAAAAATGAATAATCCCGAAAGAATAGCAACAAATACTCCTTTTTTGGTAGAGGGTATTTACCGATTAATTGGAGTTGAAGATACTGTGCTTTTCCCTAATGCATTAGATATACTTACCGAAGAGGATTGGATACAAATGCGAAAAGGCGAAGAAGAAATTGGTTGGATGTTGTCTCAAACACCACCGCCTTTCCCAAAAGTGGAATATGTGCATCCAAGTGAGGATTTCACCATCAGAGAAATGCCATTTTCATTGGAAAACACTTCGCATTATGATGAAGGATACATGACTGTAGAACAAGTGAATTTGCTTTTCAGAACAATGCCGTTGGATTTAACTTATGTGGACGAAAATGATAAAGTGATTTTTTATAATAGAGGCGAAGAACGTGTATTCCCAAGAAGTGCTGGAATCATTGGTCGAGAAGTAAAGTTTTGCCATCCTCCAAAAAGCGTAGGAACGGTGCTTAAAATTTTAGAAGAATTCAGAAAAGGAACTCAAAACGAATCGTCTTTTTGGATTAATTACAAAGAACGCCTGATCTATATTCGCTATTTCGCCGTTAGGGATGCAAATAAAAACTACAAAGGGGTAATTGAGATGTCTCAAGATATAACAGATATAAAGAAAATTGAAGGAGAGAAAAGATTATTGGATTGGGAATAAACAGGAATCAAACACATTGAATGATTGAGTTTTAATTTAGAAGGCTATGTTTATTGAAACTTTAAGAGTAACTTATGGAAAGATTAAAAATAAATTACAAAAATATCTACTATCCTCCTGGCGGAATCCTAATGTGGATTATCATTTTCTTAGAACTCATCACTTTCGGAATGGCATTGGTTGCATTTGTCTATTATGGGAGCGAGAACTCGACCGTATTTCATCAATCTCGATTAGAATTAAATACCACTTTTGGTGCGGTGAATACTGTTTTCTTATTGACAAGTGGTTTTTTTATGGCTAATGCGGTGCATTTATTCAAAGAGAAAGAAGTTTTGAAATCATCGGTATATTTTAAGTTGGCTATTTTGGGTGGGTTTTTATTCTTGGCATTAAAAAGCGTAGAATATTATCATAAAATTGAAAACGGAATTACATTAGACACTAATATGTTTTACACTTTTTATTGGTTATTAACAGGTTTTCATGTTATTCATGTTATTATTGGAATGGTTATTTTGGCTTGGACCAATTACGGAATGATAAAAAAAAAATCGGATACTGCTATTGAAGATGTAGAAGGCTGTGCTGCTTTTTGGCATATGTGTGATTTGATATGGTTGCTTTTATTTCCAACCTTATATTTAATCTTTTAGTATATGAAAAAATCACTTCTCTCAGTTTATGTTATTTTGTTATTCCTAACCTTGGTTTCGGCAGTAATTTCAAGTGCTTCTTTCCTTTCAAAAACTATTGTTTTGCTGCTAATGGGATTAGCGGCAGCAAAATTTATATTGGTTGCTTTTCATTTTATGGAATTAAAAAAGGCACATAACTTTTGGAAAATAACTCTTATATTTTCATTATTCTTGATTATGTCTATAATGATATTGCTGAAATAATTCATAACAAAACGTTAAAAACATGATAATTGTCATTTTTTAAATAAAATAGCTATTTTAAATTTACACTTACAATAAAGGATAAATTCATCCTTTATTATAACTCAAACCTTTACAACCCAAAAAATGAAAACAAATTTTAGTATTCGCAATCGTTATCGATTACTCCCATTGCTTTTTATGGCGTTATTTTTCTTTTTTTCTTGTTCTAAAAAAGAAAAGGAAGCTCAAGATTATCATGATATAAAAATTGAAGGACAAAAAGAAGCAGAACTAACTGCACCACCCTTTGTGCCAAAACCTGTAGGAGATCGCGCTGCCACAAAATTGGTAGTCAACATGGAAATTAAGGAAGAAGAAGGCGAAATGGTCGATGGTGTAAAATATACCTATTGGACTTTTGGTGGATCGGTTCCTGGAAGTTTTATCAGAACTAGAGTGGGAGACGAAGTAGAGTTTCACTTAAAAAACCATCCCGATAATAAAATGCCACACAATATTGACTTGCATGCAGTAACAGGACCAGGTGGTGGTGCAACTTCTTCACTGGTTGCTCCAGGTCATGAAAAAGTATTCAATTTTAAAACTATAAATCCTGGTTTATATGTGTACCATTGTGCTACAGCTCCCGTTGGAATGCACATCGCAAACGGAATGTATGGTTTGATTTTGGTGGAGCCAGAAGGAGGATTACCTCCTGTTGATAAAGAATACTACATCATGCAAGGTGATTTTTATACCAAAGGGGCCTATGGAGAACAAGGATCTCAACCCTTTGATATGAATAAAGCCATCAAAGAACAACCTGATTATGTGGTTTTCAACGGAAAAGTGGGTGCTGTTGCTGGTGACAAAGCCATTACTGCCAAAGTAGGTGAAACAGTACGTATCTATATGGGTAACGGTGGTCCAAACTTGGTTTCTTCTTTTCACGTAATTGGTGAGATTTTTGACAAAGTACATATAGAAGGAGGGGACATGATTAATGAAAATGTTCAAACAACCCTTATTCCAGCTGGTGGTTCTGCTATTGTTGAATTTAAAGTTGATGTTCCTGGGACATTTATTTTGGTTGACCACTCTATCTTTAGAGCTTTCAATAAAGGAGCTCTGGGAATGTTAAAAGTAGAAGGGGAAGAAAACAAAAAAATCTATTCAGGTACGACTCAAGAAGGAATCTATTTGCCTGAAGGCGGAACCATTCAAAACATGCCTAAAGAAAACGGAACTGCCAAAAAAGTAGCTGCAAAAACAGTTCCTGAACAAATTAAATCAGGTAAAGAATTGTATGGTAGAACGTGTTTTGCTTGCCACCAACCCGAAGGACAGGGAGTCCCAAATGCATTTCCTCCATTAGCCAAGTCTGATTTCTTGAATGCTAATCCTGATAGAGCAATTAGTGCTGTATTGCATGGATTAAGTGGTGAGGTAGTTGTAAACGGCAAGAAGTTTAACAATGTAATGACAAGTCAAAACTTAACCGACGACGAAGTTGCCGATGTATTAACGTATGTTTATAGTAGTTGGGGTAACAACAAAACGGTTGTGACTCCTGCCAAAGTTAAAGCAGTTAGGGCAAAACCAGCTCCAAAGCAAACGGCAGCTCACTAATTTGTAATCTTATAATCTAAATATTAATTCAATGAAAAAGTATGTTTTAAGTGCAGCTATGCTAGTGGTAAGTTGCTATGGTTTTGCTCAAAATGCAGCCAAGGGAAAAGGAGTTTATGACAAAGTTTGTGTAGCTTGTCATCAGCCAACTGGGCAAGGTATTCCTGGTGCTTTTCCTCCATTGGCAAAATCCGATTACCTGAACAAAGATGTTAATCGCGCCATAAAAGGAGTAGTAAAAGGACTATCAGGACCTATTACAGTAAACGGAAAAAAATTCAGTGGAGCGATGCCTGCACAAGCGTTAAGCGATCAACAAATTGCAGATGCATTGACTTATGTGTATGCAAGTTGGGGTAATAATAAAACAGTGGTTACACCAGCTATGGTAAAAGCCCAAAGAAAATAATACAGATCCAGCAAAAAAGTTTTTCAATGATATCCTTTAAAAAAATATTTATCTTCATTTTATTCTTCATTGATTATACTTTTTATGCTCAAAATGTAAAAATGGCTACCATAAATAGGGGGGCTTTTGTCCCCCTCTATGGTACAACTTCAAAAAAACCAGTACAAGTAGCTTCTTTTAGTATCGATATATATCCAGTTACCAATGCGCAATATCTTGCATTTGTAAAAAAAAATCCAGCCTATAGTCGTTCTCAAATGAAAGCCCTTTTTGCCGACAAAAGTTATCTCTATCAATGGCAAGGTGATTATAATTATGGTAAAAATAACTTGGAAAACGCTCCTGTGACTAATGTTTCTTGGTTTGCTGCCAAAAAATATTGCGAGTGTCAAGGGAAACGATTGCCTACTATGGACGAATGGGAATATGTTGCTATGGCTGATGAAAAAAGTATCGATGCCCGTGCCAAAGAGGAGTTTAATAAATACATTATGTCTTGGTACGAAAAACCCAAAACCTATTTAAATCCGATAGGGAAAACCTATAAAAATTATTGGGGAGTGTATGATATGCATGGTTTGGTTTGGGAATGGACAGCCGACTTCAATAGTATTTTTCTTTCGGGAGAATCCAGAAAAGACAAAGCTACCGATAAAAATCTCTTTTGCGGAAGCGGTTCGGTAAATGCTACCGATTTGATGAATTATGCCGCTTTTATGCGTTACGCTTTTAGGGGGAGCCTCAAGGCAAATTATACAACTAAGAATTTAGGTTTTAGATGTGCTAAAGATAAGTAGTATCCAAATCTATAAAAACGTTTCAAAATGAAATTATTGTTATTCAATCACAAAAAAACGAGGGTGTTATTGAACCGATCCTCTATTTTAGCATTACCTCTTCTATTGTTTTTTCTTTCTTTGCAAAGTTGTCAAAAAAAGGAGTCTGTTGTCAAAGAAAAACCAATTTCAGATTTGTCTATCTATAATTTGCCTTCACAATGGACCTCACAAGAGGGTCAAAATATGGAGATGAAAGATTTAAAAGGCAAAGTTTTGGTTATGGTCATGATTTACACCTCCTGTAAAGCAGCTTGCCCTAGACTCGTTGCCGATATGAGAAACATAGAAAGTCGCTTACCAAACAAAATTAAAGACAAGGTGCAACTCATTTTGGTGAGTATTGATCCAAAAGTGGATACTCCAAAACGATTAAAGGCTTTTGCAATAGAAAATAAAATGGATGCCAAACCATGGCTTTTTCTTAGGTCTTCTGAAGAGAATACCCGTGAGTTTGCCGCAGTATTAGCCGTTAATTACAAAAAAGTTTCTCCTATAGATTTCTCTCATTCTAATATTATTAGTGTGTTTAATACTCAAGGTGAACTTGTTTTTCAGCAAGAAGGGTTAGGGGTGAATTCAGATGCTACAGTGACTAAAATAATTGAGGAAGCAAAATAGTTGTATTCTTATTAGTTTTTCTGTTTTGTAATTAAAAAAAACATTTGTTTTGTTGATTTTTACTTTTAATTAAGTACTGACTTTCAAAATATTATGAGACTTATTAATTCATTTTAGAAAACTAGAACCAACAATTATACATTGATTGATTCTAGTTTTTTTCTTTTTTTTTAATTGATGATGTTTTATTCCTTGCTATGAATAGGTCATCAAGGCTTGTGGATACAACATCGAAATAATTAATTGAATAACTATAACTTAAATGAGATTTGGTCTCAGATACACTTATTGAAATTTTGCTGGTTTAATAAATAGTAACAAATTCTCTAAAGAATAGTTATAAAGACATACTTTCTTTAATTTTTTACTTCTATTAATGTGTTGTTTAATAATGGATTATGTATCCTTAGTTCAAAGTATTGTTATATTTGCGCCATTTAAATATGCATATTCATATTTTTTTTAATAAATTTAAAATAAAATGATTTTTATCATAATAAAGGACGAAAACATCTTCTACCTTTGAATCGTTATAAAATCAAAAAAATATGTGTATGAATACTTTGAAAAGAATAGTACTGACTGTTTTTATGGTTGTAAATGCTAATGCAATTGCACAAGAATTTGATATAGATCTTCAATTACGCCCTCGTTTTGAATTTAGAAATGGATTTAAAAGTCCTCTTTTAGATACAGAGGAAGCCACCTCGTTTATTGCACAACGTTCTCGATTGAATCTTGCTTTTCACCAAGAAAGATTGACCGCCAAATTAAGTGTTCAAGACATTCGAACTTGGGGCGATGCAGCTACGACAGCCACAGCAGGCAAGAATGGATTAGCTGTTTTTGAAGCTTGGGCCAAATACCATTTCAATGAAAATTGGAGCACAACATTAGGCAGACAGGTACTCTCATATGATAACGAGAGGATTATGGGGGGAATTGATTGGTTGCAACAAGGGCAAAGTCACGACGCAGCATTAATCAGCTACAAAAAAGAGAATAGCCTTTTGGATTTAGGTTTTGCACTAAATGCTAATGCTGAGAATTTGATAGCACCCACAACACCCTATACTACAAATTATAAATCAATGCAATATGCTTGGTTGCACCACAATTGGACAAAGGTTGGTCTGAGTTTGTTATTTTTAAACACAGGTTACGAATTTCAGAAAAGTCCAAACGATTTAGAAGTAGATTACAAACAAACTTTTGGGACGTACATAACGTTTAAAGATAAAAAATGGGATGCTAATTTTGGATTCTACGGACAAACAGGGCAAAGCTTAGGTAAACAACTTGGTGCGTGGTATGCTTCAGGTTTTGTAAATTATGCTATTGTCGATGGTTTTTCTGCAGGATTAGGCTATGAATTTCTTTCGGGCAAAGACCAAAATGATACTGATACGAAGCTAAAATCCTTTACTCCATTGTTCGGAACCAATCATGCTTTCAACGGTTTGATGGACTATTTTTATGTTGGAAATCATCAAAATAATGTGGGTTTACAGGATGCTTATTTGAAATTAAATTATAAAAATAAGCAATGGCAATTTGCTTTAGTTCCTCATATTTTCAATGCTCCTAATAAAGTATTGGATGCGCAAGGCAAACAAATGGATAGCTATTTAGGAACTGAGATTGATTTGACCGCGTCTTATATAGTTCAAAAAGATATTGTGATTTCGGGCGGTTTCTCTCAAATATTTACCTCTACTACTTTAGAGCGAGTAAAGAATGTTACCAATGCTGCTGATGCCAATAACTGGGCTTGGCTAATGGTGTCTTTTAGTCCTAAATTGTTTAGTACTACAAAGAAATAAAATTCAAATAGTTGATTTTCAGATTTTTTGATTAAATTAGAGAGTTGTAATGATCTCTCTTCTTGATTTTACAACTACTAATTTTTCATTTAATAACGAAGCTTTTATGAATAACTTAGCGCAATCTCATAAAATCCTTTTTCTAAATACCCTGGCATTTACCATTTGCTTTGCTTGTTGGACACTCAATGGTGTATTAGTTACTTTTTTGGTAGATAGAGGTATATTTAACTGGAGTGTGGTTGAAGTGGGGTGGCTTCTCGGAATTCCAATTCTTTCAGGGTCAATATTTAGATTACCAATTGGTATTTTGACGGATAAATTTGGTGGGAAAATAGTTTTTTCTATTTTATTATTACTCTGTGCAATTCCGTTGTTTTTATTGCCTTTTGCTACTAGTTTTTGGAGTTTTGCCGCCTTGAGTTTTCTTTTTGGGATGGTGGGTACCAGTTTTGCAGTAGGTATAGGTTTCACCTCGGTTTGGTATCCACAACATTGGCAGGGTAGAGCCTTAGGGATTTTTGGAATGGGAAATGCCGGTGCCGCTATCACAACTTTTGTTGCTCCTACTTTACTTACAAATTTTTCTCAAGATAATCCTGTAGAAGGTTGGAAAATGTTGCCCGTCAGTTATGGTGTGGTCTTGGTTGTGATGGGTTTGCTTTTCATCTTTTTGACTAAAAATAAAAAACCTGCTGTAGAAACTAAAGAGCTTAAAAATCTTCTAAAACCTTTACAATCTATGCGTGTTTGGCGTTTTGGAGCGTATTACTTTTTGGTTTTTGGATGTTTTGTTGCGTATTCCCAATGGTTACTACCCAATTTTATGAACGTTTACCAAACTTCATTGGTAATGGGCGGTATGTTTGCCACCTTATTTAGTTTGCCTTCGGGTGTAATCAGAGCTTTTGGTGGGTATTTATCGGATAAGTTTGGGGCACGAAAAGTAATGTATTGGGTATTAGGGTCCTCTATTGTAATCAGCTTTTTATTAATGTTTCCAAAAATGGAAATCCTTACCGCAGGTCCAGGTGTTTTGGCTACCGAAAGTGGGGTAGTTACCCAAGTGAGTTCTAATGCCATACTAATTGACGATAAAGTACATACTGTAATCCCACGAAAAACTGTTGAACACGATAAAACAGCAATTTTACCTGAAAAAGCATCATGGCAAGAAATTGTGGTAAAGCAGAATCAAGCGGTCAAAAAGAAAGAACTAATCGCTAAAGGAATCACACAAATTAAGTTTGAAGCGAACATGTGGGTATACTTAGTTTTAGTCATTTTAATCGGAATCTCTTGGGGAATTGGTAAAGCAGCAGTTTACAAACATATTCCAGAGTATTTTCCAAATGAAGTAGGTGTAGTTGGAGGGATGGTTGGATTAATAGGTGGTTTGGGTGGTTTTTTTGGGCCTATTATTTTTGGGTATTTGCTCAGCACCACCGGCTTGTGGACGAGTTCTTGGATTTTCATTTTTTCCATTTCAACGATTTGTTTGATTTGGATGCACAAAACCATTATCAAAGCCATTCGCGTTCAAATCCCTCAATTTTCAAAACATATCGAACATAAATAAAGCCTTTGCAGAACAAGCTTAGGTTATTCAAAATAATAATTTTCAAATAGTACTAACAGTAAATAAACATCATATGAAAACATGGCTAGACAAGTGGGAACCAGAGGACAATGAATTTTGGGAAAACACCGGTAGTGCAATCGCATGGAAAACACTCACCATTACTACACTTTCATTAATCTTATCCTTTGCTTCGTGGTTCATGATGAGTGTCATTGCTGTAAAATTACCTGGACTTGGATTTGCATTTTCAAAAGATGAATTGTTTTGGTTGGTGGCTATTCCTGGTTTAGCTGCTGGTTTTCTTAGAATCATTCACACCTTTATTTTGCCAATTTTCGGTACACGACACGTGGTAGCATGGGCAACTTTAATCAAGTTAATTCCTGTAATAGGTATTGGATTTGCAGTTATGGATACGAGTACACCTTTTTGGGTATTTGCAGTATTAGCTTTTACTTGTGGTTTTGGTGGTGGAGATTTCTCATCTTATATGCCCAGTACAAGTTTGTTTTTTCCTAAACGATTAAAAGGAACCGCATTGGGTATTCAAGCGGGTATTGGTAATTTTGGGGTGTCTTTGGCTCAATTTGTTACCCCGCTTATTTTGGGTGTTAGCCTTTATGGCGCTAGTGCTGTTTCTACCAGTATTGATGCTAAAGAGGCGCTGTCCGTTTTTAAAACTGTCGAGTCAACCAAACAAAAAGAAGCATTTAGTGCATTAGAACCACAAGTACAAACCGCATTATTGTCATCTGTAAAACCTGCGGTTCTAGATTCAGTAAAAGCTACTATTAGTACTACTGATGATGCGACTCTATTTGTTGCATTACCCGCCAAAGCAAAAGCCAAAGTTATGGCAAATGCTAATCCAAAATTAGCTGAAAAGATAATGAATCAGTTGAGCCCTGATACTAAAGCTGTCGTAAATAAATCCATTTATATTCAATCGGCAGCCTTTTGGTATGTTCCATTTCTTATCATTTTATCGATTATCAGCTGGTTTTTTCTGAGAAGTATCCCGATGCATTCTTCTATAAAAGAACAAATGGATATTTTTGGTAACAAACATACTTGGTATTGTACCATAACTTATGTCATGACTTTTGGAACTTTTGCAGGACTATCAGCAGCATTTCCCTTGATGATTAAGTTTTTATATGGTGATTTTCCCAATGCTCCTGATCCTTTAGTGTATGCTTTTTATGGACCATTAATTGGTTCCGCGAGCCGTGTTGCCTTTGGTTTTGTAGCTGATAAAGTGGGAGGGGCTATATTGACAACGCTGACAGGAGTTGGGATTATTGGAGGAGCTATTGTTTTGATTACCCAAGGTTTGGTAGCGCCAACTAGTTTAGACCAATTCCCAATGTTTGTAGGGGTTATATTTTTAATGTTCTTTTTTACTGGTGTGGGTAATGCAGGAACTTTTAGACAATACCCTATCATATTTGCAGATAACCAACGTCAGGCTGCTGGAGTTATTGGTTGGACGGCTGCGATTGCTGCATTTGGACCATTCATTTTTTCTAAACTTATTGGGGGTAATTTAACACTTAATGGTACTGTTAATCAATTTTTTATAGGTCTCATTCTTTTTTGTATCTTAGCTACTATCATCAATTGGTGGTTTTACAATAGAAAAGGTTGTGAGAAACCAAGTTAGAAGTAAAATCTAAGAGTTTTAATTTGTTATGTTATACAATGAAAAATAAAAATCTTAATACTAAAGCTTTATTAATAGCAACAGGACTTTCCATCGTGATGATTGCCTTGGTGTTTTTTGGTTCTAGAAAATTGCAAAATTTCGATGCGGCTTTAATTACATATTTGTTTGGAACTGTTTTCGCTTTTTTCGGAATTGTCTATCGCTATTCGGTGTGGTTACAAAGACCGCCCACTTGGATTTATTTCAAAAGGGGCATTACCTATTTGGTAACTGGAAAGGTGTTTTCTCATTTTTGGTTTGCTACCAAAGAGTCTATTGAAAATATCGCTTTTCAAAAGTTTATTTATCCTAGAGGAAAATACCGTTGGGTGGCGCATTTTATGATAGCCGTGGGCTGTACCTCTGCTTTTTTGATTACCATTCCACTCACCTTCGGCTGGATTCACTTTGCTATGGCACCCAATACGATTGCTACCTATGAAGCCTATTTCTTTGGATTTAAAGTAATGGATTTTGAACTCGATTCCATTATGGCGTTTCTAACTTTTCATGCCTTGAATTGGTCTTCTTATTTAGTAATTTTTGGGTCTTTATATTATTTAAGAAGACGTTTGACCAATCCCGGTTTGATTGCTACTCAAACTTTTGAAGGGGATTTATTGCCGCTGATTTTGTTGATAGCTATTTCAGTTACAGGTTTAGGATTGACCTATTCGTATCAATTTATGAAAGGATTCGCTTTTGATTTCTTGGCGGTTTTACATGCCGTTACCGTGATTTTGTTTTTGATTTGGATTCCCTTTGGAAAATTTTTTCACATCATTCAAAGACCCGCTCAAATTGGTGCACATATCTATAAAAAACAAGGCATGAAAATGGGTATGGCCGTATGTCCTCATACTGGAGAAGAATTTGCTACCAAATTGCACATCCAAGACTTGAAAACGGTTACAGAAGAATTAGGATTCGATTTTTCGCATGAAGATGGTACTTCTCATTTGGATTTGAGTCCAGAAGGCAAAAGATCACGATTGGCACAAGCCCATTTGAAGGCAAGACAAGCGGGGGGGAATTTGTTTGGATAATTTCAGAAGTTAGAAGTTAGCCTTCGACTCCGCTCAGGATGATGAGGTAAATGATAGAATTTAGATTTTAGAAGCAAGGAACGGAATACTGACAATTGTAAAAAATATAAAATGGCAAAATTACCAGTCGCAGAAGAAAACATTATTGCCAAGTTTGGTCCACATTTGAATTATGCTCCGAAAGATGGCTATGAAGGTAGAGATGAACCCGATAAAAATGTAAAAACCCATTGTTGTTTTTGTGGCATGCAATGCGGTATCGAATTGTTGGTCAAAGACAACAAAGTGGTTGGTTTTGAACCTTGGATGGAATTTCCGTTTAATGAAGGCAGATTGTGCCCCAAAGGCGTACAACGCTATTTGCAAAACAACCACCCCGACCGATTACTCTCACCTTTAAAGAGGGTAGAAGGACAGGGATTTATGCCTACTAGTTGGGATGACGCCATGGAAAAAACGGTTTCAGAGATTCAACGTATTCAAGAAAAATATGGGAAAGATGCTTTTTCGATGCTCTCAGGTGTTTCCTTGACCAATGAAAAAAGTTATTTGGTCGGTAAATTTGCTAGAGTCGCTTTGAAAACCAAAAACTTAGACTACAATGGTCGTTTGTGTATGGTGAGCGCAGGAGCGGGTAATAAAAAAGCTTTTGGTTTGGATAGAGCCTCTAATAATTATTCCGATTTAGAATATGCTGAAGTAATTATTGTGGCGGGAGCCAATATTAGCGAAACGTTTCCCACCTTAACCCATTGGATTTGGAAAGCTCGTGATCGTGGGGCTAAAATCATTGTGGTTGATCCTCGTATGATTCCTCTAGCAAGAACAGCCGATATTCATTTGGATGTACGTCCAGGAACAGATTCTGCCTTGTATGGAGCCATGTTAAAATATTTAGTCGATCATGATCTCTTAGATCACGATTTTATTGATAATTATACTTCTGGATTTCAAGAAACCATTGATGCTGTCAAAGATTATTCACTTGAATGGGCGGAGGAAGTAACCGGAATCGATAAGAATAAAATAAAAGCAGCGGCCGAATTATGGGGCAAAGCTAAAACTAGTTTTTTATTACACGCTCGAGGAATAGAACACCATTCCAAAGGAGTGGACAATGTACTAGGCTGTATCAATCTCGTATTGGCTACGGGTAGAATCGGGAAACCCTATTGTGGTTATGGAACGATAACAGGGCAAGGAAATGGTCAAGGCGGTAGAGAGCACGGTCATAAATGCGACCAATTGCCTGGAAATCGAGATATCGAAAATCCAGAACACAGAAAGTATATTTCGGAGGTTTGGGGAATCAATGAAAAAGACTTACCAGGAAAAGGATTGTCTGCCTATGAGATTATAGAAGCCATTCATCGTGGAGAAATTAAAGGATTGATTTCGATTTGTTTCAACCCTCTTGTGTCTTTGCCGAACAGCAATTACGTTCGCGAAGCGTTAGAGAAATTAGAATATTATGTTTGCATCGATTTTTTCTTGAATGAAACAGCTCGACATGCCGACATGATTTTGGCGGGTTCTTTACAAGAAGAGGAGGAAGGTACCACCACTTCGGCAGAAGGGCGCGTCATCCGCATTCGTCAAGCGGTAACCCCTCCGGGAGATGCAAGAACAGATACTTCCATTTTATTAGAATTGGCAGATCGTTTGGGAGCCAAAGATAAATTTACCTACGACAATAGTGAAGCCATTTTTAATGAATTGCGAGTAGCGTCCAAAGGAGGAACCGCCGATTATAACGGAATCACTTATAAAAGAATCGAAGATAATATGGGGATTTTTTGGCCTTGCCCTACCGAAGATCACCCCGGAACACCTCGACTTTGGGAAGATAAAAAATTTAAAACTCCCGATGGGAAAGCCCATTTTAATCCAGCACCTTATAAATTGCCAGGCGAAGTAGTCGATGCCGATTATCCAGTCGTTTTGACTACAGGTCGAGTGGTTTCTCAGTATTTGAGTGGTACGCAAACCCGAAGAATAGGAAAATTAGTCGATCAATTTCCAGAACCTTTACTAGAAATTCATCCCAAATTAGCTCAGCAATATGGGATTCAGCAAAGAGAATTGGTGAAAGTGTCCACCCGAAGAGGGGAAGGAATTTTTCCAGCGAATATCGTGGAAACCATCAGAGAGGATACTGTTTTTATCCCGTATCATTGGTCCGGAAAAAAATCAGCCAATCAATTAACACCGGGAACTTTAGATCCAATTTCTAAAATACCCGAATTTAAAGTTTGCGCTTGCCATTTGGAACCTCTTAAAGAAATAGCAGGACCTTCTAAAGAATCAACAGCATTTGCCAGTGTTTAATCTATAAAAAAGAAATATGAATTACACTAGTTTCAATACAAACGAGGAATTTTTTGTAGATATGCAACGATGCATTGGCTGCAAAGCTTGCGAAATGGCTTGTGCCGAATGTGAAACCAATGGGCAAGATTCCATGATTCATGTCAATTATGTAGATAGAGCGTCGACCATCCAAACTACGGTGCAGGTTTGTATGCATTGTGAGGATCCAGTGTGTGCCAATGTTTGCCCAGCAGATGCCATTTCAAAAGATGAATTTGGAATAGTGCATACCGCCAATACCGAGCGATGTATCGGTTGTTCCAATTGTGTGATGGCTTGTCCTTTTGGCGTTCCCAAAAAGGAAGAATCTTATGACTTGATGATGAAATGCACCATGTGTTATGATCGAACAAGTATTGGCAAAAAACCCATGTGTGCAACTGTGTGTCCTAGTGGAGCTTTGTTTTATGGCACAAAAGCGGAAATCGAAGAAATGAGACCTAATAGCACCCCCATCAATACGTTTGTTTTTGGTAAAGAAGTAGTAAATACCAAAGTGAATATTATGATGCCTAAAGGAAGTACGGAATTAATCATTTATTAGATAAGCCCTCTAACATCCGAATGGGAAATTTCGAAACACATTGAAAACTGAAAACTGAAAACCGAAAACTGTCTTATGTCAAAAGAAGATAACTTAAATAAAAATTGGAAAAAAGATTTTCCAATTCTCAAACAACAAGCGAGTAATGTGAGTCGCCGCGATTTTGCCAAGTTTCTTACCTTGGTCTCCGGAGGATTAATGGTAGGAAGTGGACTAGTTGCTGCCAAAGCTTATATACTCCCCAAAGAAGAAGTAGAGGGCGAACATTTTGTATGTAAAAAAGAGGAAATTCCTGTAGGAGGTACTCGCGCTTTTGTGATTGAAGGAAGTACCATTCCTTATATTTTAATTCATTTAGAATCGGGGGAATTTAAAGCCTATGAGCAAAAATGCACCCATTTGTCTTGCTCCGTTTTTTATAAACCTGGTACGGATGTTATTTATTGTCCTTGTCATAATGGCTCTTTTGATGCCAAAACTGGAGAAGTACTTGCCGGCCCTCCGCCAAGAGCGTTACCAAATTTAGAAGTGTTTTTAAAAGGGAATGATATCTATGTAAAAGCAGGCCAACAGGAAGCTAAAGTTGTTTAATCTAACAAAAAACGTATGAGTACTTTTAGAACAAGTCAGAATCAAGCGAACCCCAATAAATTAAATAACATACTCTCTACGCTGATATTTATACTAATACTAAATGTCACCATCCAAATTTGGTTGTTGTATGCTGCGTTGAACAATGCTTTAGAAAATAATCGAGAGATATTAATTCCTGCTTTTATAGCGTCTTTTGTCATTTTTTTAATTGGTTTTGGATGGCTGTATTATTTGCCTACGGGAAATAAACAACAACAATAAATGTAATTTATGTTACATTTTAATCCTTGTAAACCAAATGGGAATTGTACTTTTGAAAGGATCAAAAAAGGATATTCATGATTACTGTTTCAGAAGCGTTTTCTATTTTACAAAATAATCTACCCACACCTCAAGTAGAAAATTGTACTTTGCTTGAGGCTAGAAAAAAGATAGTAGCACAACCTATACTTTCTCCAATTCATATGCCGCCTTTTCGACAGTCAGCGATGGATGGTTATGTAGTTTGCATTCATGAAAGGTTGACTTACGAAATTATTGGAGAAATTAAAGCGGGTGATGCTGAATCTTTTGTGATGCAGCCAGGTCAAGCGGTAAAGATTTTCACAGGCGCACCTGTACCCGACACGGCCCAAGCCATGATTCCGATAGAGAAAGTGGCTGTAACACAATCGGTTTTGACACTACAAAGTACGCCACAACTCGAGGATAACATTCGCCCCATTGGGGAGCAAATCAAAAAAGGGGAGCTAGCCATAGAAAAAGGCACTCAGTTAGATGCCGCTGCCATAGGTTTTTTGGCAGCTTTAGGGATAACTACTGTTCCGGTATTTAAAAAACCAAGAGTGGGAATCGTAGTAACCGGTAACGAATTACTTTCCGCGGGCATACCCTTGACTTATGGAAAAGTATATGAAAGCAATGGTGTCATGCTACAAGCGGCTTTGTTGGATGGTTTTTATCAAGAAGTGACGCTCTATAAAGTAAAAGATGATTTTGAAAGCACTAAAAACACCCTTCATGAAGCGATTGCCAATCATGATGTGATTTTAGTTTCTGGGGGAATATCAGTAGGCGATTACGATTTTGTGGCCCAAGCCCTTCAAGAATTGCAAGTAACTACTTTGTTTCATAAAGTGAATCAAAAACCCGGAAAACCTCTTTATGCAGGGAAGTTAATGGATAAATTGATTTTTGCTTTGCCTGGCAATCCAGCGGCTTGTTTGACCTGTTTTTATGTATATGTGTTGCCTACTTTAAAGGCTATTTCTGGAGAGGAACATCAGTATTATTCCTTAAAAAAACAAAATTTAATGCATGATTTTGAGGTTAAAAACACCCGTTCTCAATTCTTAAAGTCTTTTATTACTGAGGAGGGAGTGCGTGTTTTATCACATCAGGCCTCTTCGATGTTGAATTCATTTTCATCAGCCAATGCCTTGGTGTATGTCCCCGATGGGAATTATGAATTAAAAAAAGGAGAAGCAGTACAGGTGTATTTGTTTTAATCTCCATTTCAAACTTTCTTTTTTAGATTCATAACTGTTTCTTTTATTGATCACCATAAAATACAAAGACATATTATGGTGATTCTTTTGATTATTTATGTATCCTAAACTTATTAGCAAGGTAATTTATGAGAAATAAAAACAAAAAAACTATAAAACTGATTTCTTTTTCCTTAACAAACTAACAAATAATTCATTTTGTAACTCTACCAAAACAGAAATTTTGTTTTGGTTAGCAATTATACTGTCCATTAATTCCAGTGGAGTTGAATTATTTACTCTAAAATTTTCTGCATAACCTGCATAAGAATGCCCTCTAAATTTAGCTTTAGAAAAATTTATATTAGAAACATCCTCAAGCAATTCGTAAAGATTCGTTTCATAAGCATCGCATAGTTTAAGTGAATTTTCTACACTGGGTTTTGATTTATCAGCTTCCCACTTACCAATAGCCGATTTAGAGATATGAAGTTCTATTGCCATTTTCTTTAATGAAACCCCTTTTTTATTCCTAAGATTATAGAGTTTTGTTCCTAAAGTCATAATTATTATTTTTTAGCTAAAGTAAGAAATGAACTATAGTAATCAAAAAAAGATACTTTAGTTTCCTTTTCTATGAAACATTTCTATTTTCTTTGAAAACTAAAATTATTTATACATTTATTTTTCAAAAAGCAAAGTGAACGTTGTGAATGAAATTAAATGAAACGAATTTTTTAGAAAAAACATTTAAGTACATGACAAAAAGCAAAACAGATTGTTTTCTAAAGACTTAAATCCTGTCAAAAGAAATTTTGACAAATAATCTAATCCATATTTGAATACGCTTACTGCTCTTCTGCCATGTTTTTTTATTATTATTTTTTGGATGTTTTCATCCAAAAAGTCACCAATTTTATAACACCATACAAAAGCAATCATTGTTAGAGAAAATAGTTTTTCCAATCTTTCTAAATCGGTCACATGTGTATCTTCTATGTTAAATCCACTACTTTTTAATCCTCTAAAAAGAGTTTCAATCTGCCATCTTTGTTTATAATAAACCATTGCTTGCTCCGGTTTATTGAATGAAACAATAATTAAAAACTCCAGTTTTCCGTTCCTATCAATGGTTTTACTACCTGAAAGATAACATCTTTGACTATGTAACTCCACAATTTTCGGATAATGATAAAACTCTCCTATTTTTAAATTGTTAAACAACCAAAAAGCCTTAATCTCTTGCTGTTTTTGATAAGAATAAATTTTGAAATTATTTCTGATTCTAATGTAATATCTAATATTGTTTTGGTTTAGAAACTCTAACCATTTATCCCCGACAAACTCTCTATCAGCCAAGAGACAATCTATACTTTCCTTTCCAAACCATTCTATGTAGGTTTTGATTAAATCAATCCTTTGCATATCCAGACTAAACATTTTGATTACAGCAATCAAACATATAATTTTACATTTAAAAACTTCAAAGAACTTAACTAAATAAAAATTGAGAAATATATTCTTATCCTTATTACTACAAATTACAGTTTCTACCTATGCACAAACTAACTTGATAGAAATTAAAAAAAAGCAAGACGCAATAATTGAAGAATTTTTGAATAATTGTGCAAAAAACTGTAATTATAATTATCAAATGTCGGAATGGCAAAATTGTTTAGATGAAGGGCTAAAAAAAGATAGTACAATAGCCTATCTATGGCAACAAAAAGCTATGCCATATTTTAAAGCTAGAAAATATGAAGTGGGGATGCAATATATTGATAAAGCAGTACAATACGATCCAAAAGAATGGCAACCTTATAGGGCTTTTATCAAATGTATTTTTGCCAAAACTTATAAAGAGGCAATTATTGATTTTGAAGATTGCATAAAAAAATATGGAAATGGTTATAGAATGGATCATACCTATAGTTTTTATATAGGATTGTCCTACTTACAACTGAACGAGTATAATAAAGCAGAAATTCTTTTTAAAGAATACATTGATGATATTTATAAAAATCGTCAAGGACTAGAACACCCAACTGCCTATTTTTATTATGGAATTTCACAATATGAACAAAAAAAATATAATGAAGCTATAATTACTTTTGATAAAGCATTGAAAACTTATCCCAATTTTTCAGATGTTAAATACTACAAAGCCATCTGTTTAGCTAGAATTAATAAGAAAGAGGATGTTTCTAGACTAGTAGATGAATCTAAGGAAGACTCAAAAAAAGGATTTTCTATAAATGAAGACAATACTATTTATGAAATGTATCCATATCAAAAAAAATGGCATGAATAAAATAATTCACAAATTAAAAAAAATGAAAC
Organism: Flavobacterium sp. TSSA_36; assembly: GCF_051547165.1. Classification (NCBI taxonomy): domain Bacteria; kingdom Pseudomonadati; phylum Bacteroidota; class Flavobacteriia; order Flavobacteriales; family Flavobacteriaceae; genus Flavobacterium; species Flavobacterium sp. TSSA_36. Next base: position 84,990 of record NZ_JBPTTP010000008.1, on the reverse strand, counting down.
TAAAACTATTATTCTCAATAATATTACTAGGAACTGCAACTTTTGTTTTTTCTCAAAAGAACCCAATAATAATTCAGCCAAACATAATTTTACCGAAAGACACTATTGTTTCTAATAAACTGATAAAATCACTAAATGAATTTTTAAATTTGAAAGATAAATCAAATAACGAAAACTTTTTTGTTTTAAAAGAAGATTTATTAGAAACATCGGTTCTATTAGATGAAATGAAAATGATAGAAAAAAGCGGAAAATTTAAAGATGATAATTTTTACAAAAGTTATTTAACAAACATATTACCACTTAAGAATTCAACCTTTTTAGTTCAAATTTCCTATATTGGCATAAATGAAAACTCTCCAATCTTAGTAGCTAGTTTTGAAATTTTGGCAAAATTGAAAGACAATAAATTCTATTTTAATTCTCCTTTGAAACGCAATGCTTTTTTATGGAAAAGTAAGAAAATAGACGGGATTACTTTTTATTATAAAAATATTTTAAATGATAAAAGCACTAAAGAATATGCAAAAAATGTTGCACTATTTGATAAAAAGCTAAAATCAAACAATAAAATAATTGAATGGTACGGATTCGATGATATGAATGAAATGCTCAGAGCTATTGGCGTTAATTACAAACTATTATACAATAGTAAAACATCAAGTACATTTACAGCTATTGAAAATAATTCATTACTCATAGCAAGTGCAACAGATAATGCCAACTTTGATGTTTTTGATTCACATGATTTATGGCATGAAAGACTACACAATGTAGTTTCTACAAGCATAATAAACAAACCCGTTGATGAAGGATGTGCTTATCTTTATGGTGGAAGTTGGGGAATGAGTTGGAAACAAATTCTAAAAACATTTAAAGAAAAAGTAAGTTCAAACCCGAAATCGGATTGGCTTTCTTTATATGAACAATTTTATAACTTTGGGGAAAGTAAAGAAAAACACTTGCTTGTTGGCTATGTTATCAATGCATTAATCGTTGAAAAAACAGAAAAAGAAAAAGGTTTCCCAGCTGTTATGGAGTTGCTGAGTTGCGGAAAATATGAAAAAACAAATGAGAATTATTTTAAAGTCCTTGAGAAAATAACAGGGATCAACAAAACCAATTTCAATGATAGTGTTTGGAAATTGATAAATGAAAGTAAAAAATAAATGCTGAAAAATAATTTTCCCCATTTTAAGCAATTGGACTACAGAGATTGTGGTCCAACTTGTTTACGGATGATAGCAAAACATTACGGCAAAACATTTTCAAGAGAGTTTTTGCGTGACAAAGCTAGTATTACCAAAACGGGGGTTACAATGGCTGGCATTGCAGAAGCAGCCGAAGCTATCGAAATGCGTACTTTGGGTATGCGTATTTCATTAGAGAGTTTAGTTACCGAAGCACCAACACCATTTATTGTGCCTTGGAGGCAAAAGCACTTTGTTGTAGTTTATAAAACTAGTAAAACAAAAATATACGTTGCCGACCCTGCTCAAGGTTTACTTACCTATTCGCATGAAGACTTTAAAAAAGCTTGGACAAATACAACGGATGATACAGGTTTTGTATTATTATTAGAAGCGAGCCCAAAGTTTTATGCTTTGGAAGAAGACAAAACTAAAACAAAAGGATTTTCGTTTTTGCTGCCTTATTTTAGACCTTACAAACAGTTAATTCGTCAGTTATTTATTGGATTAATAGTTGCGACCATTATTCAATTTATATTACCATTCTTGATGCAAACAGTTATAGATGTTGGTGTTAATAATCGCGATATCTCTTTTATTTATTTGATTCTTATATCACAGCTGGTTTTAATATTTTCACAAACTTTAGTCAGTATTTTTAGAGAATGGCTATTAATACATATTACTAGTCGTTTTAATATTAAAATGATTTCTGATTTTTTTATTTAAAATGCTCAAACTTCCTGTTTCGTATTTCGATACACGAAATACGGGAGAACATTTACAAAGAATAACAGACCACACTCGTATTCAGAACTTTGTGTCTTCTGCCACTTTGAATATGATATTTTCAATGATAACCTTTATCATTTTCAATTGCATTTTAGCGTATTATAATTTAACTATATTTTTTGTTTTCATAATTGGAGGTACACTTTATGTTGGATGGACATTTTTTTTCTTAAAAAAAAGGGCAGAACTAGACTATAAACGTTTTGATGAAGCTTCACAAAGTCAAAACTCTTTAATACAAATAATAAATGGCGTTAAAGAAATAAAGATTAATAATTCGCAAAGGAAAAACCGCTGGAAATGGGAATTTAATCAGATTAGCCTTTTTAAAACTTCAATAAGTACATTGAAGTTGGCACAATATCAATCTATTGGTGCTACGTTTATTAATGAAATTAAAAACATAGTTATCACCTTTTTAGCTGCAAAAGCAGTAGTTGAAGGTAATCTAACTTTGGGTATGATGATTTCTACTCAATATATTGTGGGACAATTAAATTTACCTTTAAGTAATTTTATAACGTTTATTCAAACTTGGCAAGATGCAAAAATTAGTTTAGAGCGATTATCACAAGTACATACTAGAGATGATGAGGATTTAGCCACTGCCAAAAAATCTAATGAATTACCCGATACTAAAACAATCGAGATAAAAGATTTATCATATAGATATGGTGGAAAATCGACACCTTTTGTTTTGAAAAATATTAATTGTATTATTCCAGAGGGCAAAACTACTGCCATTGTTGGAGCAAGTGGTAGCGGTAAAACTACTTTGATGAAATTATTGTTAAAGTTTTATGAGCCGACAAAAGGTAGTATTAACATTGGCTCAATAGATCTCAATAGTATTAATAATGATTTCTGGCGGATGAATTGTGGAGCAGTTATGCAAGATACATTTATGTTTAATGACACTATTGCAGGAAATATATCAGAATCCGAACAAAATGAAATGATTGACAGAGATAAATTAAACAATGCTGCTTTTGTTTCGAATATTGATGATTTTATTCAAAAATTACCTAATAAATTCAATACTGAATTAGGCACATCAGGGATTAGATTAAGCGGTGGACAAGAACAACGCATTATGATAGCGAGAGCCGTTTATAAAGACCCTTTTTATCTATTTTTTGATGAAGCAACAAGTGCGTTAGACGCCAACAATGAAAAAGTGATAATGGAAAACCTGAATGCATTTATTACTGGAAAAACAGCTATAATTGTTGCTCATAGATTAAGTACGGTAAAAAATGCTGACACTATTATTGTACTTGAAAATGGCGAAATTGTGGAGCAAGGAAATCATAATGATTTAGCCAAACTTAGAGGAAAATATTATGAGTTGGTAAAAAATCAATTAGAATTAGGAAATTAATATGGAAGAGCTTAATGATGGTTTAAAAATATATAGTGAAGAAGTTAGAGATGTGCTTTCTGACCCTCCAAAAGCAATTTTAAGATGGGGAAATACCATACTATTTGGTTTTATAATGATTTTGCTTTTAATTTCATGGTTTATAAAATATCCAGATATAATCACTACACAAATTGTGATTACAACCAATATTCCGCCTGAGAAATTAGTTGCCAAAGTACCTGGCAAAATTGAAGCTATTTTAGTAAAAGACAAAGCAACTATTCTAAAAAATACGCCTCTTGCAGTTATTGAAAATTCGGCAAATTATAAAGATGTATTTTTATTAAAAAGCATTGTTGATACCATTGATATTGATAAAAGTAAGTTTCCGTTTGAGAAATTCAACTCGGCGCAACTCGTCGAAATAGAAAGTGTATTTGCTCTGTTTCAAAAAGAAAGTATCGCTGATGAATTGAATACTAAATTACAACCCTATCAAGTGGAAGGCTCGGCACAAAACTATGAGGCCATTCAACTGAAAGAAAGGTTGAGTTTATTAGAGTCTCAAAAAAGCATTAATCAAAATGAGTTGGTGCTATTAAAAAGTGATTTAGATCGATACGAAAAATTATATGCAAAAGGGATTATTGCTTCTCAAGAAATGGAAAAGCAACGATTGGCTTATTTGCAATCTCAAAAAAATTATAAAAGCTTTTTGAGTACTATTTCACAATTAAAATCATCTTTAAACGAGTTAAATAGAAACAGTAAAACCACTCAAATAAATGAAAGTACCGCAACCATAAATTTAGAACGAAATGTTGTTCAAGCTTTTTTTAGTGTTAAAAAAGCGATTAAAGATTGGGAGTTAAACTATGTTTTACGGTCTTCTATAAATGGAAAAGTTAGCTTCTTACAACTTTGGGCAGAAAATCAAACTGTAAATACTGGTGATAATGTATTTGCAATAATTCCAAAAAATGAAAACGGTTATATTGGTAAATTAAGAGCTCCTGCGCAAAATTCAGGAAAAATAAAAATGGGACAAACCGTTAATATTAGATTAGCCAATTATCCTGACCGCGAATTTGGAATGATAAAAGGGAGTATAAAAGCAATATCCTTAACTCCTGATAAAGAAGGTAATTTATTGATTAACGTTTCGCTTCCGCAAGGATTAGAAACCTCCTATAAAAAGCAAATCAATTTTCAGCAAGAAATGTCAGGAACAGCAGATATTATAACTGAGGATTTACGATTAATAGAACGATTATTGTACCAGTTTAGAGCTATTTTTAAACGTTAGAAACAAATGGTAGGTATACGTGCTATAATCTCAATTTCAAACTTTCTTTTTTAAATATTTGGTAAAAATATTATTTTGTGATGTGATTCATGGTAGAGACATATTACTTTTCGTTATATTTGATAAAAGATAACGAAAGAACCATTGAAAATAAAAAGTAAAATTTGGATTGAATCCGAAGAGGGAGTTTTGATTAGCGAAGGCCGAGTACATTTGCTAAAGTTAATTGATGAAACGGGTTCGCTAAACAAAGCGGCAAAAGCGATGAATCTGTCCTATCAAAAAGCGTGGAAGTTAGTCGATGAATCCAACAAGGCTGCATCAAGTCCTTTAATAACTACTCAGGTTGGAGGGAAACTAGGTGGTGGAACGGTGTTGACTCCTTATGGTAAATCTTTAATCGCTTCTTTTGAAAGTATCAATCGTTCTTGTTGGACATTTTTAGACGAACAATTAAAAAAACAAAATCTATGACAGTTGCCACACTTTTTGAGTCACCACTTTTGTTGCTTTTATTGCCTATTGTTGCATTTTTGTATGCGAGTGTGGGACATGGAGGGGCAAGTGGTTATTTGGCGCTAATGAGCCTATTTGCGCTACCCATGACTTTTATGAAACCTACGGCTTTGGTATTGAATATTCTGGTTTCAGCAGTATCATTTTATTTTTTTTACAAAGAGAAAAAAATGAACTGGCAGCTGTTTTATCCTTTTGCCATTAGCTCCATACCTTTTTCATTTTTAGGAGGTTTTTTGACCATCAACGCTTTTTATTACAAAATAATTTTGGCTACAGTTTTGTTTTTTGCAGTACTAAGATTACTTGGGTTTTTCGGAAAAGAAATAACAGAATTAAGAGCGGTAAATCTTCCTTTGGCATTGTGTATTGGGGCGGTAATCGGTTTTTTGTCGGGTTTGTTAGGAATAGGAGGCGGCATTATCTTGAGCCCGGTGCTGTTGCTTTTGGGTTGGGCGAATATGAAACAAACCGCCGCTGTTTCGGCATTATTTATTTTGGTGAATTCCATTTCGGGATTAATCGGGTTTGTGTCCAACGGCGGTGTCGTGCCTGAAGCCTCGTTACCATTGATTGCTATTGTTTTTGTAGGAGGATTGTTGGGTGCTTTTTTTGGAAGTAAAAAAATGAACACCAATCAGTTGCGATATGTTTTGGCTATGGTTTTAGGAATTGCGATTTTTAAGTTATACACCACTGCCTAAAATAGAAAACAACTTGAAGCAAGTAGTTTAATGAGTACCAGCTTTTACAACTACAAGATTTTTTTCAATTTTTCAATCTTTTAATCTTTCAATTTATGGAAAACACCATCACCGCTTATATTTTAGCAGGAGGAAAAAGCCAACGAATGGGTGCAGACAAAGGGTTTTTGGAGATCAATGGGCAATCTTTTGTGGCCAATATTCTCGCTGCGGTAACACCCGTGGTTGGGAATAATATTGTGGTAGTTTCTTCGGATGAAAGATACGATGCTTTGGGCGTAACCCGAATTTCGGATATCATTTCCAATAAAGGACCTCTTGGCGGATTATATACCGCTTTGAAAAATTCAACGACCAAACGGAATTTGATTTTGAGTGTGGATGTCCCAATGATTTCATCCGAATTGCTACAGTGGTTGGTCGATGCTCACTCAGATGCCTATCAAATGACGCAAGTGCAAGTTAATGAGAAGCCAAGTCCATTAGTGGCGGTGTATGATCGATCAGTGCGCATTTTGTTACCTGAACTTTTAGCGGGCAATCAACTCAAAGTAAGAAGATTTGTGGACGAACTCACACACCAAACTATCAATGTCCCTACACAATGGAGTGCGCAATTGCAAAATATCAATACGCCAGAAGAATATAAAAAATTAAATCAATGAGAGTTACCCTAAAATATTTTGGTTTGCTGGCAGAAATAACCCATTGCAACGAAGAACAAGTGGAGTTGAATGCTGATGTGACCACGCTTTTGGGATTGAAAAGCACTGTAGAACATCGCTTTCCCACTTTTCAAAAAACGGCCTACAGCATCGCTTTGAATCAAGCACTTTGTAATGATGACCTTGCTTTAAAAGAAGCCGATGTTATTGCTTTTTTGCCTCCCTTTGCAGGTGGATGATAAAGCACCTTTTTTACAAATCACTTAAAAAAAAATGAAACATTTAAGTCAAATAAGTTTTTAATTATAATAGTTACTTCATTAATAAGTGAGCACAAAAGTTCATAGGAGAGCGTTGAAAAAGGAATTTTATTTTTATGAGTTGCTAATAAATCAAAGAATGAAAAAGATAATCTAGTACTTTTTTTGAGCTTGAATACTAGGATTTACTTTTATGGACTTCATTTTTTCTTTAAGACTTATTCAAGGAAAATTAGACTTATATGTCTTAAATGTTTAAAATTAATAGATTTATTTTTAATTAAATTATTTTAAAAATGCCAAACAACACCCGCTATTCCCGACAAATCATTCTTCCTGAAGTGGGAGCGCTAGGTCAGCAAAAACTACAAGACGCTCGTGTTTTGGTCATTGGTGCTGGTGGTTTGGGATGTCCAGTTTTGCAGAACTTAGTAATGGCTGGTGTAGGACATATCGGAATTGCAGATGGAGATGTGGTGGACGAATCCAACTTGCATCGTCAGTCATTATATACAATTTCGGATGTTGGGAAGTCCAAAGTTGTTGCAGCTAAACAGGTCTTACAAGCATTAAATCCTGAAGTAGATATAGTCGTTTTTCCTGAATTTTTTGAATCCAATACTGCGGCTATGGTAGAAAAGTACCAAATCATTGTCGATTGTACCGATGCCATTGATGTTCGGTATTTGATTAACGATGTGGCGGTGGCCAAAAGAATTCCAGTCGTATACGCTTCCATTCATAAATTTCAAGGGCAGGTTTCGGTGTTTAATTATCAAAACGGACCTTCCTATCGTTGTTTGTTTCCTGAAAAAGAAGAGGGAATCACCATTCCGAGTTGCGAAATGTCGGGAGTACTGGGAGTAGTATCTCAGATGTTGGGAAGTTTTCAAGCCACCGAAGTACTGAAAATTATTTTAGGAATAGGAGAGGTGTTGTCTGGAAAAGTATTGATCTATGACGCTTTATGTTGTCAAACCCAAATTATTGCTTTTGCTAAAAATCAAAAAGCGATTGAAAAAGGATTTATCAAAGGGAATCAGGTATTGAATGCTACAAAACAGAAAAACGGTCTAACTGCAACAGCTTTTTTAGAAAAATGCAACCATCCCGAAATAGTTGTAATTGATGTTCGGGAAGTGGAGGAACTTCCTGAGTATAAAGGAACGAATATCATCAAGATTCCTTTGGGACAACTAGCAGCGTACAGTGAGAATTTGAATAAAAATCAGGAAATAATACTGTTTTGCCAAAGCGGACAGCGTAGTCTTGCAGCGATGCAGTATCTTGAAAATTGTGGATTTACTAGTGTTTCCCATTTGGAAAAAGGCATAGTATCATTGAAAAACCAAAATAAAAGTATAACCACATAGAATCATAGTGTATGTATAACGAGTTAAAGACCTAATAGGAATAGTACTATTTCTCACATAGATAAGCTATGTGAATAGTGAAACGTCTATTTTTTCTTAATTAAAACAACTATGAATTCTATGATTCTATGTGGTAAATACCTTTACCAATCCAACATAATTAAAATAATAGTTGATATAACTATGTGTCAATTGTTACCAAAAAATAAAAAATATGAGTAAAAAAGAAAATTCAGTTCCAGATACTGCTCCCTCCCATTCGGTGAAACCTGATAAGGGGCACAAAAGTTCTTTTATCCAAGGACAAATTACCGCCGAGTTCATTGGAAATTCTATCGCCAAGCACCAAAGCAAAACCAGCATTGGAGCCCATAACATTTTTCTCGGACAAGTGCGTGCCGACGAAATCAACGGGAATAAAGTAATGGCTATTGACTATTCGGCTTATGAAGAAATGGCTGAAGCGTCTTTCCATACCATACGCGAATCGGCTTTTGAAAAATTCGAGCTGACTTGTATGCATATTTACCATAGCTTAGGTATAGTGCATGCGGGCGAAATTTGCCTTTTTGTTTTTGTTTCGGCCCCAAGACGTAAAGTAGTTTACGAAGCTTTGGAATATTTGGTAGAGGAAATCAAAGAAAAAGCCCCCGTTTTCGGAAAAGAAATTTTGGAAGACGAAACCTATGTTTGGAAAGAGAATAGCCCCCCAGCCCCCAAAGGGGGAACAACATAGTTTGACTTAAAATTTTGGTTGTAATGCTGAAACTCCAAACTCCAAATTTCAAATTCCAAATCCCAAATTCCTAATTTCTAATTTCTAATTCCTAAATCCAAAATGGTAGACATCACCCATAAAATAATAACACAACGCACCGCAACCGCTCAGGCTATTGTAAAAGTTGGAACACCCGCTACAATGCAAGCAATTGTAAACAAAACGGTACCCAAAGGTAACGTATTGGAAGTGGCCCGAACTGCTGGTTTGTTTGCGGTAAAAAATACCTCGAATGCCATTCCGGACTGTCATCCTATGCCGATTGAATACACCGGAATTGACTACGAATTACTGGAAGATTCCGTACGAATAAGCGTAACGGTAAAAGCCATTTACCGAACAGGCGTTGAAGTCGAAGCCATGCACGGCGCTTCTATTGTAGCCTTGACGATGTATGATATGCTCAAACCTATCGATAAACAAGTCGAAATTTCAACCATCAAACTCTTGCACAAAAAAGGTGGTAAATCCGATTTTGGTACCAAAGAAAGATTGGATGTATCCGTAGCGGTCATCGTATGTTCCGATAGTGTTGCTGCAGGTAAAAAAGAAGATCGTGCAGGCAAAGTCATCACTGATAAAGTAGCGAATTTAGGTTTAAGGGTGTCTCATTATGCCATCATTCCAGATGAAATCAAAGACATTCAAACTACTATCCACCAACTCTGTGAAGACCAAAAAGATTTAATTATTTTAACGGGTGGCACAGGCTTATCCAATCGAGATGTGACACCTGAGGCAGTGATTCCGTTACTAGATAGACGAATTCCTGGCATCGAAGAAGCGATTCGTTCGTACGGACAACAGCGTACACCTTATGCCATGTTGTCTCGAAGCGTTGTGGGGTTTAAGGGCAATACGTTAATCATGGCATTGCCGGGTTCTACGGCAGGAGCTAGCGAATCTATGGATGCTGTTTTTCCATCAGTGTTGCATTTGTTTAAACTCTTAAATGGCTTCAATCATGGTCAATAATTTCCTTTTATTGCAGGATACGCATCATCGTAATCATTCTTATTTGCGCATTTCGATTACCGAAAAATGCAATTTGAGATGTACCTATTGTATGCCTGCCGAAGGAATTGCTTTAACGCCAAGACCACATTTAATGACCGAAGAGGAGATTATTGCCATTGCTCAAACGTTTGTGAATTTGGGCGTGACCAAAATTCGACTTACGGGTGGGGAGCCTTTGGTGCGTAAGGAAGCGCATTCCATTATTGAACGATTGGGACAATTGGGTGTACAACTTACCTTGACGACCAACGGACTTTTGGTACACGATTTTATCCCGACGTTTAAAAAAGCGGGAATAAAAGCACTAAACGTAAGCATTGATAGTTTGCAAAAAGAAAAATACAAAGCCATTACTCGCAGAGATTCTTTTGATAAATTAATTAATAATATAGAATTACTTGAGCAAAATGATTTCCAAGTCAAATTGAATGTCGTGGTAATTAAAGGATGTAATGACAATGAGATTTTAGATTTTATTGCCTTGACAAAAGAACGAAATCTTCAAATTCGTTTTATTGAGTTCATGCCTTTTGATGGCAATCAATGGAACAAAGAAAAACTCGTTTCCTATGCCGAAATCATCCAACAAGTCCATTCGGTCTATTCGGAAACCCAATTGCTACGAATGCAAGATCAGCCTAACGATACAGCTAAGAATTATAAGATAGATGGGTTTAAAGGAAGTTTCTCGATCATCAGTTCGGTTACGAATCCGTTTTGTAGCACCTGCAACCGCATTCGATTAACGGCCGATGGGAAATTAAAAAATTGCTTATTTTCCAATTCAGAAACGGCTTTGTTGCCCACCTTGAGAGCTGGAGAAGCGATCGAACCGCTTATTTATGAAAATATTCAATCCAAGCACGCGATGCGAGGTGGTATGGACAATGATGCCAAGTTTCAAAATCCCGATTTATTCTCACAGAATAGAAGCATGATTAAGATTGGAGGGTGAAAGGTTTTGTTGATTAATAGGTGACTTTTAAGAAATGAGAAGCAATTTCAATCATGTAGCGATTGTTGTTTTTATCTATTGTTTCAATTTCGCTTATAAATTGATCGAAAATAATCATCAATTCTTGATTTGAAATATTTCCCAAATTTATTTTTACCAGTTTTTTAGGGGACTTACTTTTTAGAAAGGAATTTTTAAAGTTTAAATCTTTTGTAATCAGTGTATGGTTATAAAGATATGCATATTTAGCAATTGCGCTATCAGTTGTAAACCACTTGTCCAGAATGGTGTTTACATGAATGCATTCAAAACCCTGGTTGGATATGTGTTTTGCTAGTTTTAAAGAAATATGAACATCACAAATAAACTTCATTAACTCACTTCTTTTAAAATATCTCCTGATATAGATAACTTGGCGTAATAAATGGAAGCCAATATATCTTCTTTTTCTAATTCTGGATGATCTTCTAGAATTTCATTGATTTCCATGCCGGAGCCTAACATATCCAGAATTACTTCCACCGGCCATCTCATGTTTCTCACAGTAGGCTTACCATGACAAACATCTGCATTTATAGTGATTCTTGAAATTAGATTTTCCATGATTTTTTTAATTTACTAAAAGTAAAGATAATTAATTTATAGAAAGAAATTCTAAAATGTAACGTAATGACTTTAAGTCTTTGTTAGTATTTGAATGATTTAATTCCGAATCACTATTTTGATGGTGGCTGTGGAAAGGGATTCTGAATCTAATTCGCGCTGGGAATAGCCCATTTTTTCTAGGGTTGGAGCTTCATTTACAAAATACTGAATATAGTATTGGCCTTGGTAGCCTTTTTGTTCCAAATAATGAACCATTGCTGTGAGGTCTTCTTTAGAAATTAAGTCGGAGTGGATGGTGGTGCGCACTTCGAAGGGGACAGAATGCGAGAGCAGAAATTCGAGGGATTGTTCGAAAGTATCGAACAAATTGGATTGCGTAATTTTTTCGAAAGTGTTGGGCATGGCTTTGAAATCCAATGCGACATAATCGATGGTTTGTTCGTCGATAAGGGTTTGGAGTACTTTGGGTTGAGAACCGTTGGTGTCTATTTTTACTAGAAAGCCCATTTTTTTGACGGTTGCAATAAACTCGATACTTTTTTTATGCAATAAGCATTCACCACCGCTTAAGACTACAGCATCGAGTAGGTTTTTTCGAGTTTGGAGAAAATCTAGGGCGTGTTGAAAGCTTAGTTTTCCTTTTCCCAACACTATTTCGGGGTTGTAACAATACAGGCACCGCATGTTGCAGCCTGCAAACCAAAGAATGCAGGCCGACTGATGCGGATAATCCAATAGAGTAAATGGAGTTATACTGTAAATGGGTGTGTTAGCACTTACATTCATTGAAATGGGTGCGTTGTTTGTGTTCTCCTTTTTTACCAATGTTAAAGCTTTCTACGGGACGATGGTAGCCCATAACTCGGGTGTAGACTAAACATTTGGTTCTGCGTTCTGGATGTTGCTCTAGAATGGGATGTGTTTTCATTGTATTAGGGTTTTAGATTGTTTAAAGTTTAAGGTTTAAAGTTTTTGGATGTTTCCAAAAGTGCACTTTGTGGCTCTTTAGCCCCGATCGCAGTGAAAATCCCCCGCTTTTTTCGGCGGGGATTGTAGCGAAGAGCGGGACGATGTGGGCTGAAAATGCCTATTGATTGCTGCTCCTTAATTTGCTAATTGTACTTCTTTTTCTTGAATTAAAGCTTCGTCACATTTTGGGCAATATTCGTGTTCGCCATTCAAGTAACCGTGTACGGGGCAAACGCTGAATACGGGGGTTACGGTGATGTAGGGCAATTTGAAATTGGAAATTACTTTTTTGACGAATTGTTTACAGGCATCGGAGGAGCTGATTTTTTCGCTCATGTACAAGTGTAACACGGTGCCGCCGGTGTATTTGCATTGTAGGCCGTCTTGTAAATAAAGGGCTTCGAAAGGATCTTCGGTATGATCGGCTGGGATTTGTGAACTATTGGTGTAATAGTAATTGTCACCTTCTCCGGCTTGGAGGATGTCTGCAAAGCGTTTTTTGTCTTCTTTGGCAAAACGGTAGGTGGTTCCTTCGGCGGGTGTGGCTTCTAGATTGTACAAGTTTCCGGTACTTTCTTGGAATTCTTTCATTCGGTTACGGATGTGTTCCAAAATTTCACCGGCAAATTCGATGCCGGTTGGTGTGGTGATTGTATCGGTATTGTTGCTGAAATTGAGGATCATTTCGTTCATACCGTTCACTCCGATGGTGGAGAAATGGTTGCGGAAATGCGTCAAATAACGTTTGGTGTATGGGAACAAGCCACGGTCGTACATTTCTTGAATGAAGACTCTTTTCTTTTCTAAAGTAGATTTGGAAATGTATAATAAGTTGTCCAACTGTTCGATTAAACCAGCTTTGTTGCCTTTGTATAAATAGCCCAAACGCGCCATATTGATGGTGACTACACCAATACTTCCGGTCATTTCAGCACTACCGAATAGTCCGTTGCCACGTTTTAACAGCTCACGTAAATCGAGTTGTAAACGACAACACATGCTTCGAACGGCGTTGGGTTTATAGGCATTTGGGTTTTCTTCTTTGTTTCCGTTTTCGTCTAGTACATATTGACTTCCGATGAAGTTTTGGAAATAAGAGGATCCAATTTTGGCGGTATTTTCGAACAATAATTCGGTATTTTCTCCGTCCCAATCAAATTCTTCGGTGATGTTTACCGTTGGGATAGGGAAAGTAAAGGGTTGTCCATTAGCATCACCTTCGGTCATTACGGTATAATAGGCTTTGTTGATGAGGTTCATTTCGGGTTGGAAATGTTCGTAACGCAATTCGTTGACTGCATTCACGCCTCTTGCTTTGGCACGTTCTAAAAGATCGGCTCCCGTTTCGTTTTCAAAAAAGTGATGGTCTTTTTTGGTAGGGATTTGTGTTTTCAAATCTTCAGGTACGACCCAGTCCAAGGTGATGTTAGTAAAGGGAGATTGTCCCCAACGAGCCGGTACATTTAAGTTGTAAACAAAGCTACGAACGGCCTTGAGTACTTCGTCAAACGATAAATTGTCTTTGAAAACATAAGGAGCCAAATAGGTATCGAAAGAGCTGAAGGCTTGTGCGCCGGCCCATTCGCTTTGCAAAATCCCTAAAAAGTTAGCCATTTGCCCTAAGGCTTCTCTAAAATGAGCGGGTGGTCTACTTTCTACACGTCCGCGAACACCGTTGAAGCCTTCGTTTAAAAGTACTCTCAAACTCCAACCAGCGCAATAGCCGGTCAAGCAATCGAGATCGTGAATGTGAATGTCTCCGTTTCTATGTGCGTAGCCTTCTTGTTTGGTGTAGACTTTATCTAACCAATAATTGGCAATGATTTTTCCAGCTACATTGTTTACTAAACCAGCATTGGAGTAGGAAGTATTAGCATTGGCATTGATGCGCCAATCGGTTTGATGGATATATTCGTCAATAGTTTGGGTGCTGTCCACATAAGTGGTATTTTCGTTGATGCCTTCTGTATGCTCACGTTGTAATTTACGCGTATGTCTAAAAAGCATAAAAGAGCGCATGACATCAAAATGTTTGTTCTCAAAAAGTATTTTTTCGATGCAGTCTTGAATTTCTTCCACTGACCAAGTTGTCATTGCGTCTAGCTCGTCCATTACTTTTTCATAGACTTGCTCATCAATAGCAGAATGTACGCTATTAAAACTTTTTTCAATAGCATCTTTGATTTTGAAAGTTTCAAAAGGTTTGTATTCTCCATTTCGTTTGATAACGTATTTTTCCATGATTGCGAAAGTTTTATTTGTAAAAAGTTGTTAAATATCTGCGTGTGCTAAAGAAGCTTTTTTGGCTTCTGAAATTTTAATTGGAAACATAAAAATCCCAAATCGTTTTTGGTAAACAATTTGAAATCAGTAGTATATGTTTGTGTTGGAATTTGTTTTTGTATACTGCAATTTTACCGCTAAAGCTTGTCTAGAAAACTGATATTTGTCAGTTTTGAGTTTTTTTTATGCTCATTTAAAATACGTTTGGAAGGACTGAATTTGTTAGGTTTACTAGATTATCCTCCATGGATTGTTAATAACTTAATGAGTTTTTGTTTTCTTAAAGTTTTTAAAAAGAGGAAATGTTTGGGATTTCAATTTGATATTTTTGAATTTAAAATGTAAAAAATGAAAAATAGATGGTGTTTTTTATGGATTCTTTTCTTTGCTTTTCACTTGCAGGCACAAGAAAAAGAGTTCAGAATTAATTTTAACTCGGTTAAAGAATTACAAAAATTTCTAACCTATTCCGAAAAGTCCTATCCACTTGTGAGTGCGCATCGCGGTGGTCCAATGCCAGGTTTTCCAGAAAATTGTACGGCGACCTTTCAGAATGCTATTGGGTATACTCCTTTGATAATCGAAACGGATATCGCCTTAAGTAAAGATTCGGTTTTGGTGATGATGCATGATGATAAATTGGATCGAACCACCACGGGAACGGGATTGATTGGGAATTATACTTATGATGCATTACAAGCTTTTAATTTAAAAGATACGCAAGGAAAAACGACACCTTATAAAATAGAAACTTTAGATCAGGTGTTGCAATGGGGAAAAGGGAAAGTAATTTTTAACTTGGATATCAAAAAAGGAGTACCGATGCAGATGATTGTTGATGCAGTTCGTCGCAACAAAGCAGAAGCTTATTCGGTAATTATTACGTACAATGCCAATCAAGCCGCTGAGGCAGCCCGTTTGGCTCCTGATTTGATGATTTCTGTTTCGGCAAGAGGCAAAGAGGATGTGGAACGTATGGAAGCTTTAGGCGTAAAAGCAGATAAAATGGTTGCTTTTGTGGGAACTTCAGCGCCTAATCCCGAAGTGTATGGGTATTTACACAGCCGAAACATCAGCTGTATCGTTGGGACTATGGGAAATATTGATAAAAGCGCCGCAGCGAAAGGCGATGTGTTGTATTATCAATTAGTAGCCAATGGTGCTACTATTTTGTCTTCTGATCGAATAATAGAAGCTGGAGTACAGTTGCAAAAATATGCCAAAGACAATAAGTTGCGATCCAAGCATATTAAAGAGGTAAAGAAGTAATTTGAATAGAAACAACAAACCCGATAATAGGTAAAATTATCGGGTTTGTTTTTATGATTAAGAAACGATTACTCCTTCAATCGGCAAGCTTTTACATCACCATCAACCACAACTTCGGTCATTCCAAGTGCGGAAAGGTTTTTCATCGCTTTGTCCCATTTTTTGCCACTCAATTCGGATTTGATTTTTAGTAAACTAAATTCCATTTGATTGTCATTGGCTTGTAAAATGGCAACAATTACTTTTTCATCAGCTTCTAATTCTACAGTTGCTTTTTTCTTTTCTGGTCGCATTTGTGGGAACAAAAGCACTTCCTGAATAGAGGCATTATTGGTCAAGAACATCATCAAACGGTCCATTCCAATTCCTAATCCAGAGGTTGGTGGCATTCCGTATTCTAGTGCTCTCAAGAAATCTTCGTCAATAGTTCCGTTTGCCTCATCATCTCCTTTTTCAGCCAAACGCATTTGGTCTTCAAAACGTTCTCTTTGGTCAATTGGGTCGTTCAATTCTGAGTAGGCATTGGCGATTTCTTTTCCGCAAACCATCAATTCGAAACGCTCTGTTAATTCAGGATTATCACGGTGTTCTTTACACAATGGCGACATTTCTTTTGGATAATCAGTAATGAACGTTGGCTGAATATAATTTCCTTCGCATTTTGCGCCAAAAATTTCGTCAATCAATTTTCCTTTCCCCATAGTTTCATCCACTTCAATGCCCATTCCTTTGGCAGCTTCAAACAATTCGACTTCGCTTTTTCCAGAAATATCAAAACCTGTAAAATGCTTAATCGCATCGGTCATGGTTACACGAGCATAAGGCGCTTTGAAATTGATAGTGTGTTCGCCAAAAGTCACTTCGCTTGTACCGTTTACAGCCGTTGCGCAATAGTCCAATAATTGCTCTGTAAATTCCATCATCCAGTTGTAGTCTTTGTAGGCTACATAAATTTCCATAGCGGTAAATTCAGGATTATGGGTTCTGTCCATTCCTTCGTTACGGAAATTTTTTGAGAATTCGTACACACCATCAAATCCTCCAACGATTAGTCTTTTCAAATACAATTCATTGGCAATTCGCATATACAATGGAATGTCTAAGGAGTTGTGATGCGTTATAAATGGTCTTGCTGCTGCACCACCAGGAATGGATTGCAAAACAGGAGTTTCTACTTCTAAATACCCAGCTTCGTTAAAGAAGGTTCGCATCGCTGTGAACAATTTGGTTCTCTTGATGAAGGTTTCTTTTACGTGTTGGTTTACGGTCAAATCTACATAACGCATTCTGTAACGCAATTCAGCATCGTTGAACGCATCGTGAATTTTTCCGTCTTCGTCGATTTTTGGTAAGGGTAAAGGACGTAAGGTTTTGCTCAAAAAGGTGAACACATCTACGCGAATACATTGTGCCCCCACTTTGGTGGTAAACAATTCTCCTTCAATACCAATAAAATCGCCTAAATCGGTTAATTTTTTAAAAACTTGATTGTATAACGTTTTATCTTCTTCTGGGCATAAGACATCGCGATTTACGTACAATTGTATACGTCCTTCGCTATCTTGTAATTCAGCAAAACAAGCTTTTCCTTGATCTCTAACGCTCATTAAACGCCCTGCTACGATTACTTTCTTGCCTTCTTCAAAGCTTTCTTTTATTTGCTTTGAAGTATGATTTACTGGAAAAAGTTGTGCAGGATAAGGGTTAATGCCCAGATTACGTAAACTTTGTAGTTTTTCTCTTCGGATAATTTCTTGTTCTGATAAGGCCATTTTGTTCTGAATTTTAAGTCCGCAAAGATAAGAAAAGAATGCGGACTTCGGATTTTAGATTTTAGATTTTTTGGAACAGTTATTTGACTTTCTGTTATTTTAAAACGTCTGGTTTTGGAAATGAAAACACCAATTGATTCCTTAAAAATCGACAAATTTTATTTTTGTTCCGCAATAGTAACTTTGTTTAGTTTTAAAACTCGTATTACTTGATTGGTGTTGTCGGCTACAAACAAACGGTCTTTTAGCAAGGCACAATTAGTAATGGAGTTAAACGCATTTTCTCCCATAATATCCGAATTGTTGATGGTTGGTGTGTAGTTTTGATCTAAAAAAATGTTTTTTGGATACAAACGAATATAGTTGGTCCCTTTTATTTTTTCAGTTGTTATAGCCCATTCATCGCTGAATGCCACAGATAAAGGAAGGTTATCAGTTAATGTTTTAGTATTTGGTAAAATAGGAACAGTCAGTGAACTAGTTGCGTTTTTCTCAATGTCTTTTATATTGTAATGCAAAAATCCATTGGCGCTTTGTCCGGCTACGATTAAATTTCCATTCGAGACATCCATGGAATAAATTTCTGTTCCGCCTTTAAGGGTGTTTAATTTTGCGATGGGAGCTAAGTTCCAATTGCTAGTTTCGGTAATTTGGGCCGTTGGGAACACTTTGATACTGTTGTTCTTTTCTTTGACAAAAAGGTAACCATCTTTTGCTTTTAGCCCAAAAACGTGAACAAAAGTTTGCCACCATTGTCCATTTCCAATGGTGTTGATGCCAGATAATGTTTTTTCATCCAAAACAAAAATTCTAGAATCAATGCTGCCAAGGTAAATTCGGTTGTTGTCTATAGAAATGGAAGATAATTTTGTAAAAGGAATGGTCGTGGTTCCTTTAGTGAAATTTTTTATACTCGAAAGATAAGCTAAAGTAGTAGCGTCAAATATTTCAAGTACATCACCGTTGCAAATGTATAATTTGTTATTGGCTATAGTGATAGCGTTAGCTTCCAAGGTACCATTTCCTCCAATGATTTGATTGGCCTTGATATTGGTTTCGTTACTTAAATAATAATAGGAATGATTCGTAGGTTCATAGACGGCATCTGAATCTTTACTGCAACTAGCAAAAACGAATAAGAAAGCTAAATATATATAATTTTTCATAGTTATTTTTGAATTTAATTCCATTTTCCTTCTCCTTTGTATTTAAGTAAGAAAGGGTTGTTTGGGCTGATTTTGAAAACGGGTTTTTTGTAATCTTTTTTGTTTAAATAGGTGATTTTTGTCCAGCTTTTGAGGATTTCAGGATCAAGAAAAGGGAGGTCATTTAGATAAATCAAATATTTATACAAATTAGCTAACATTTCTTGTTGTCCACCTCCTTCACCACTATTGGCTAAATTGCTACTATGACTAAAACCGATATGATGAGAATATTCGTGTGACCAAACTGACATTTCGCCTATCCAATGTCCTGTAACGTACCCTGATTCCCATTGTGAAGCCAAAGGTCCTCCTCCTAAGGCAGCAGCTCCACCAACCATAGCTAGGTAAACGGTTCTTGAATCTACATAATTCCAGTAAATTTTCTCAATTTCTTGTTTGGTGTAATAATCATAAACACCATTTACATCGTCAGCATTGCCGTGCCAATCAAGAGCGCCATTTATTGGGGTTCCTGCTAAAGTGGCTTGTTCTTGCTTGTATTTGTCAAAATTGGTAAAGGTTTGATAATATAAAGGATGACTTAAGGCATAGGAGTAATTGATGATCATTGTTATGGCTTCTTTGGCCAAAACCGGGTTCATAGGAAGAAATTTTCCTAATTCATTGAGGTGATAGCCATCGTGAAATTGCACTAAATGATTGGATTTTATTTTTTTGAATTTGGCAAACAAAGGGTCTGTGGAAGCGACAAAAAATTCTATAGATCCTGATGAAAATCCTTCGATTTTGTCTATAGTTACGGTTTTTCCATTTTCTAATAAATAATCGTTTTTGCCGGCGACTAAAGGAATTTGATGAACCGAACGATGAAACGCAGGGATTTTACTAAAGTGAAAAAGCACGAATTTATTTTCATAATTAGGAAGTTTAGCATACACTTTTACGTCTGTCAAAGCAACAGGGGAATATAAGGAAATCTGTATAGAATCTTTTCCTTTTTGAATTACTTGAAGTGGCTCGTTAACCCTAAACCAACGATCCTTTTTGTCATACATTTTTGCAGGATCCTCGGTGTCCTCAAACATCGTAATAGGTTTATTACCTGCAGGCAATTGTGTAGCGTCTATACTTGATAAATAATTAGGTTGGTAATTCTTGTAATTTACTTCAGTTTCACAGCTTGTGAATAGGGTTAATACCACCAATAACAAGAAATAATGCGGAGTACTTTTTAAAATTTGATTCATAGGTTAGTTTTAAGATTAAGGGTTTACAAATTTATTTTTTCTTTTATAGTTTTTACTGTTTAAAGTGTTTTTAATTGAAAAAAATTATGCTTATTGGACTTGTTAAATCGTGATTGATTAGGTGAATTGATGATTTTGTATAAGGTATTTCTTTATATTTGAAAATTATATTTGAACTATGAAGCGAATGAAATTACTTTTAGTATGCCTTTTTGGGATGCTTTTTTTAGGTTGTCAAGTTACAGAGACCCTTCATTTTAATGCAGATGGAAGTGGAACCATCGTGGTCGAAATGCTTCGCGTGGAGCAGAGCTATCAGCAATTGGCAGGTGAAGAGTACAATAAAAATGAAGTTTTTGAAGATACCACTTATGTTTTTGATGATTATATTTCAAAACATTCCGAGACTTTTTCTAAGCTAACTGCTCAAGATAAAGCTGTTTTTAATGCATACAATGGTGTGAAAGTGCATATTAAAAAGAATTCTTTTGAAAAGGAATTTCGTACTACTTTTACGCAAAATTTTCTTCAAACCAATCAAATCGCTGATTTGTATAAAACACAAGAATATGTCAGTGATATTGTTCACAATTATGCGCTAAGTGCCGAAGAGCATTATTATAAAGTTGCTTTTCAGTTGTCGTCAAATGAGTTCAAAAGAATGGTAACCATAAACGACGTGCAGCAGTTAAAAAAACAACAAGCAACAATCAATAACTATAAGAAGCAATTTGGTGACAAAAGGATTCATCAAAGGCTAACGCTTAGTTATCATTTTGCAAAAAAAATAAAATCAGTTTCAATCCCAGATGCCAAAGTTAGTGCTGATAAGAAGTCAGTTGAAATCTCTTTTGGTTTACTTGAAAGTTTATTTGATCCCAGTAGTACATCAGTTGTCATCGTTTTTGAAGAATAATTGGATGGAATTGATAAAGATTTTTTCTTCTATGAAAGTATGCCTCGGGTTTTAGTATCTTTGGCACAGATAAAAAGAGGGATAGAAAATGCATACCTAAGTATATGATGATAGCATACTTTTTACCAAGTTCACATTAAAATAGTACATATGAAATCGATAATGTTTTTAATCTTGGGCGTGACGTTGATGTTGACGAGTTGTACCGTTACAGAAAATATTTATGTAGATGCTGATGGCTCTGGAAAATTCAATGTTGATTTAGATGGTTCCAGTTTGATGGCCATGATGCCAAAAGATTCTTTAAAAAACGAGAAGAGCATTGATTCAATTTTTACCTTTAAACAACTTTTAGCGGATAATAAAGACAGTATTGCAAAATTGCCAGTTTTGGAGCAACAGCAACTGAAAAAATTAGAAAATTTCAAGATGCGTATGCAAATGAATCAAGAGCAAAAACAGTTTTTGTTTTCGTTGCAAACTAATTTCAAGAGCGTCTCAGAATTGCAAGATGCAATGGTGGCTATTAATGCAATGAGTTCACTTCAAAACAAAGTCAATAAAACTAATGAATTTGGTGCTGGTATTCCATCTGAAGGATTGGCAAACAATAATTCCACGTTGTCTTATTCTTTTAAAGGAAATAAATTTTCTAGAATTGCGGTTTTGAATAAAGAAAAAAAAGCAGCACTAAATGAAGAAACAGCCGAAATGAATAAAATGATTTTTGCTTCTTCCACTTATATCGTAAAATATCATTTCGCAAAGCCTGTTAAGAAAGTTTCTAATACTGCCGCGTTGTTTAGCGAAGACAGAAAAACCATTACCATTCAATATCCCTTTTCAGAATATATGGATACCCCTGAAAAATTGAATATTGAAGTAGAATTTTAGAAAATAGAACATGAATAAAAATATCCAACTTCAAGATTTAGGTAGTAAAGATTATAAAGCAACTTGGGAATACCAAGAGGAATTGTTTAAAGGAATTGTCGATTTAAAAATTCAAAATAGGAGAGAGGCAACAACTTTTCCTACACCTAATTATTTGCTCTTTGTTGAACATCCTCATGTGTATACTTTAGGTAAAAGTGGTGATATGAGTAATTTGCTTTTAAATCAAACACAATTAGAAGCAAAAGGGGCTACTTTTTATAAAATCAATCGTGGGGGCGATATTACTTATCATGGGCCAGGACAAATTGTGGGATATCCTATTTTAGATTTAGAAAATTTTTTCTCAGATATTCATAAATATTTGCGTTTTCTCGAGGAAGCTATTATTCTGACCTTGCAGGAGTATGGTTTGGAGTGTGGTAGAAGTGAGGGGGAAACTGGTGTTTGGTTAGGTGTTGGAACTCCTTTTGCGAGAAAAATTTGTGCTATGGGAGTGCGTGCTTCCCGTTGGGTGACCATGCATGGTTTTGCCTTAAATGTTAATGTAGATTTAGGTTATTTTGACAACATCATACCTTGTGGTATTCGCGGAAAAGCGGTTACTTCTTTGAATGTAGAGCTTGGTGTTGATAGGGTAGATGAAGTTGAGGTAAAGCATAAAATTAAGCAACATTTTACAACTTTGTTTGAAGCTACCTTGGTTTGAGTTTTTTATAAATCTAATTTGAGTTGTTCGGGTAATAATCGAAAACTCAGGCGGTGGTATTTGGTAACACCATGTTTTTCAATGGCTGCCCGATGTTCTTGCGTTGGGTAGCCTTTATTTTTTTTCCAATTATACATTGGGAATTCTTCATGAATACGATCCATGTATTCGTCTCTGTAGGTTTTGGCCAAAATCGAAGCGGCAGCAATACTCATATATTTTCCATCTCCTTTGGTGATACTTGCGCTTTTAAGCTTTGTTAAAAAATCTATTTCTTCTTTTGAAAAAATTTTAACACCTTTTGTGATGATTCCTTTTTTGGGAATAAAGGGTGCATTTCCATCTATGATAACTGCGTTAGGTCTCGGATCTAATTTGACTACACATTCTTGCATGGCTTTGATGGAGGCATTTAGAATATTGATATCATCAATTTCTTGCGGTTCAATATGGGAAATTGCGTAGGATATCGCTTCATTCTCAATGATCGATTTGAGGCTTTTTCGAATCTTTTCTGTTAACTTTTTGCTATCATTAAGTAAATTATTTTCAAAATGTAATGGGAGGATTACAGAAGCAGCGGTTACAGGCCCTGCAAGACAGCCTCTTCCGGCTTCATCGCAACCGCTTTCGTTGAAATTTATGAAAAAATTAGGACTTAGCATATCGTAAAGTTTTTAACAGAACTATTTTAAATTATTCTCGTTTTTTTGGATTATAAATACAATATCAAAAAAATGCATAAATAAAGAATAAGATGTGTTTTTTTTTAAATTCTCAGTGTTTTCAAGGCTTCAGTGAAACCTTGTGGTTTTAGTAATAATTTATAATTTTTGCAACATTACTAATAAAAATAAATATCATGAGATTAAAATTTAAATGGATTTTTACTTTTCTAGTCGTTTTCTCTATGCAATTTGCCTTTGCACAAGAGAAAACGATTACCGGAAAAGTTACCGATAACACAGGGCCAATTCCCGGAGCAAATGTACTTATTAAAGGAACTTCTTTTGGTGTTCAAACTGATTTTGATGGTGTTTTTTCTATTAAAGCAAAAACTGGTGATGTTTTGGTGTTTTCGTTCATGGGGCTTAAAGATACCAGCGTGATTGTTGGAAATGCTACTACGGTAAATGTTTTGATGTCTGAAGCGCCAAATGAATTAGAAACTGTGGTAGTTACGGCTTTAGGGGTAAAAAAGAGTAGTCGTGCTGTGGGTTATGCGGTTCAAGAAATTAAGTCAGCAGATTTAAATAAAGGCGGTAACAGCAGTTTATCTGGGGCGCTTCAAGGAAAACTTGCAGGGGTTCAAATTACGCCTTCAAGCGGGGCTCCTGGTGCTTCCTCTCAAATTGTAATTCGTGGTGCACGTTCTTTTACAGGAAATAATACGCCTTTGTACGTTATTGATGGGATGCCTGTAGCTTCTCAAGCAGATTATTCCACAGGGAATAGTGTAACAGGTTCCGATTCTGCGAATAGAGCGGTAGATATTGATCCTAATGATATTGAGTCAATATCTGTTTTAAAAGGTCAAGCAGCTTCTGCGTTATATGGTCTTAGGGCTTCTAACGGTGTAATTCTTATTACAACAAAAAGCGGTAAAGGAAATGCTAAAGATGGTAAGCCTGTATATACATTTTCGAATGCTACAAGTTTTGAATTGGTATCTAAAAAGCCAAGTACTCAAAATGAATATGCACAAGGGTCTAACGGAGTGTTCAATCCTTATGCTTCTACAAGTTGGGGGCCAAAAATTTCAGAATTGCCTAATGATCCTACTTATGGTGGTAATATCGCAAATGCGAATAATGGTGGCGTGCTTAGACCGGGAATGTACTATGTACCACAAAGAGCCAAAGCTGGTTTAGATCCTTGGGTGGCTCCAAAGGCTTATAATAATATCAACGATTATTTTCAAACAGGTGTAACTGTAAATAACTCATTCAATGTAAGTCAAGCTACAGAAAAAACTAACTATTCTTTCGGAGTTGGAGCGACAAATCAAGTGGGTATGATACCAGAAACTGGTTTAGACCGTTACAACATGAAAGCAGTGGTAGAGACGAAATTAAGCAACGAATGGAAGACAGGTTTTTCCATGAATTACGTTCAAACGTCTATCGCGAAAAGTACTTCAGCAAATGATGCTTCTTTGGTTGGTGTATATGGAGCGCCGAGAAGTTATGATTTGAAAGGGAATGGAATGGCTTCGGCTTTAAATCCATATGATCAAGTATTTTTCAGAAAAAACACCTTTAACAACCCTTATTGGGCGGCACAACACAACGAGAATACTGAAAAAACAAATCGTTTCTTTGGTAATGGAAATGTACAATATTCTCCAGTTATCAGTGTTGATGGACGTCATAAATTAGTAATTAGATATCAATTAGGTTTGGATTCTTATACTACTAATTATAGAGATATTTTTGAATTTGGTAGTAAACATGATTTGACGGGTAATCAAAGTAAGGCCAATTTGTATGGAATTACTACCGATGTATTGAACTCTTTAGCTACGGCAAATTATAGTTATGACATTAATGATGATTTTAAATTCAATGTCTTATTGGGTAACGAATTTAATCATGAAAACAGAAAAACGTATAATGATTTAGGTACAGGATTCAACTTTGGTGGTTGGCCAACTATTGCTAACGCAAGAAAAGTGACCTCTGAAGAACGAAGAAATCAATACAGAACCGTTGGTTTCTTTAGTAATGGAGAATTATCGTATAAAAACATGTTGTTTTTAGGAGCGACAGTGCGTCAAGATTTTGTGTCTTCTATGCCGCGTGGGAATAGAGATTTCTTATATCCGTCAGTGTCTTTAGGATTTGTATTGTCAGAATTAGAGGCTATCAAAGAAAGTCCTGTGATTTCTTTTGCAAAAATTAGAACTTCATTTGCAGAAGTGGGGCAGGCCGGAAGATATGTTGCGGATTATTATGCTAGACCAAGCTACGGCGGTGGTTTTTGGGGTAATCCTCCAGTGCAATTCCCTGTGGGTGATGTGAGTTCTTTTATTCCTTATCCTGTATTGACGGACCCCAACTTAAAACCTCAAAATACCCAATCCTATGAGTTTGGTTTTGATTTGAGATTCTTCAAAAATCGTATTGGTTTGGATTATACGTATTCAAGACAAAATGTAAAAGATCAGATTTTTGCTGTGCCTTTAGCGGGTTCTGTTGGAGCGGCTTCATATATGACGAATGGTGGAAAAATTCATACAGATGCTCACGAAATTGTATTGAATGTGAATCCAGTAAGAACAGAAGATTTTAACTGGGATTTTAATATTAACTTCTCTAAAGTGGTTTCAATTGTTGATGAATTGGCTCCTGGAGTAGAAAGTATCTTTTTAGGTGGTTTTGTGTCTCCTCAAATTAGAGCTAATGTTGGCGATGCTTTCCCTGTGATCTACGGAACAAGTTACAAAAGAGATGCCAACAACAATATTATGGTAGATGCTAATGGATTACCAATGATCGGTGAAGAAAAAGCGCTTGGTGAAGTAATGCCAAAATTCACACTTGGTGGTTCTACTCAAATTCGTTACAAAAGAATGTCTTTAGGAGCTACTTTCGATTGGAAAAATGGTGGAAAAATGTACAGCGGATCTAATAACTTGATGAATTACTATGGAGTTGATGCTTCGACAGCTGACAGATCTGC
The DNA here is from genome assembly GCF_051547165.1 of Flavobacterium sp. TSSA_36. Taxonomy (NCBI): domain Bacteria; kingdom Pseudomonadati; phylum Bacteroidota; class Flavobacteriia; order Flavobacteriales; family Flavobacteriaceae; genus Flavobacterium; species Flavobacterium sp. TSSA_36. Next base: position 58,556 of record NZ_JBPTTP010000008.1, on the reverse strand, counting down.
AGGGTATATTTATCCAGGTGTAAAAGCCGATGGCACTCCAAATGATATTGTTCTAGGTACTAATGGTGCACAACAACTGAATTCAAGATTGGTAGATATTACCGAAAGTGCTATTTATGACGCGAGTTTTGTGAAATTAAGAGAGCTTACTTTTGGGTATGTATTCCCTAAGTTTTTAGACAACAAAATCGACTTGAAAGCCTCACTTTTTGCTAGAAACATTCTTTTGTGGTCCAAAATGCCCAACTTAGACCCGGAAGCTTCGCAAGGAAATAATAACATGGCAGGTGGTTTTGAACAATGGTCCATGCCTCAAGCTCAAAGTTATGGTTTCGGTTTAAGTGTTACTTTTTAATTTAAAAAAAATCAACAGATGAAAAATATAAAATTTACAATACTTGCGTTAATGGGATTGATACTCTTTCAGTCTTGTTCCGAAGATAAATTAGATGAGATTAATAAAAATCCTAATGAGCCTAACGACGTCCCGACTAGGTTAATCATTACAGATGTCATGGTGGCTTCGGCATTTCAATTGACAGGAGCAGACAACTCATTTTATGCCGGTGTGTATTCTGAGCTTAACGCTGGAAATCACAATCAGACCTTTAAAGCGCAAACTCGTGATGGTGAACCACAGAAATCGTCTACGTATAATAACTCTTGGAATACAAGTTATAGACAGTTAAAAGCATTAAAAATTATTATCGAAAAATGTAGTCCTGGGGGGTCAGAACAAGGAAATTATCAAACTTTAGGTATTGCTCAAATTCTATATGCTTATAATTTGGCATTGTTAACGGATCTTTTTGGAGATGTGCCACATAGTGAAGCGTTAAGCATTCAGAATTTCCAACCTAAATTAGATAAACAACAAGTAATTTATCAGGAGATTTTTAAAAGATTGAATGACGGTATTGCAAATTTGGGAAAAACGTCTAGTTATCCTAGTTTAGATACGCAAGATTTTATTTACAAAGGAAATTCTTCAAAATGGATCAAAGCGGCCAATGGATTGTTAGCAAGATATACTATGCGTTTGTCATTGGTAGCGCCAAATTATCAAGGAGTTATTGATTATGTTGATGCTTCGTTTACTAGTGCTACGGATGAGTTTAAATTGGCCAAAGTTGAAATTCCAAATCCTTATGCTCGTTTTGAATCTGATAGAGGTGGTTTATGCGTAGCTAAAAGTTTTTATGATTTATTGGTTGCCAATGGGGCTTCAGATGCTAGAACTGCAGTGTTTTTTACGAAAAAGAACGGTGTTGTCAATCCTTTAGATAATGCTTTGTCGAATCCAATTGAAGCGCAAAATGTGTATTCAATTTCAGGAATCATGAGCGAGAAAAACCCTATTTACGTTCAAGGGTATCATGAATTATTATTCTTAAAAGCTGAGGCGCAAGCAAGATTAGGTAAAGACACAGAAGCGCAAGCCACTTTAAATTTAGCGATCAAAGCTGCTTATGGAAAACAGCAAGTAGTAACATTTACTCCAGCACAAGCCGATACCTATATTGCTTCAATCGGAACCTTGACGGGAAAAGCCTTGTTGAAAAAGATCATGGTAGAAAAGCATATCTCCTTTTATGAAAATGAAGGTATTGAAGATTATAATGATGCTAGACGTTTACAAGCTATGGGCAATGGCGATTTAGTTCCATTAGTGCATCCTAAAAAAGATCTTTTCCCTCATCGTTTTGGATATGGAAATTCAGATGTTTCTGCAAATGTACATGTAAGAGAAGCATTTGGAGATGGGTCTTATGTTTACACCGAGAAAGTTTGGTGGGCAGGAGGAACTAGATAGTTTTTAAAATTAAATAAAAACAAGAAAAGGCCCCTTAATGGTTAAAGTAAGGGGTCTTTTTTGTATTAAACATTTCGGTGATTCAAAGTTATCGAATTTATTTTGGATAAAAGGATTAGATGAATTAAAAAGGAAGCAGTGGTAAACTTTGGTTTGCTGCTGCTTTTGTGTTATGTGTGATTGATTAAGTGTTTGTTTTTTGGTCAATTGTTTTTGATTTTATATTTTTATAAGGACTGATTTGTTAATTTACAGCCTAATTTTCTTTTTAATTTGGATCTTTTTAATAAAAATCAGCAATAATGTTAAAATTATTGTTTTACTTATTTTAAGGGTTTATGTTGGTTTTTTTGATTTTAGTTCACTGCTATCCGAAAGTCAAAAATAAAAAATGCCTGAGAATCCCGTATTTTTGATTTTGCGAAACAAATAATACTTTATGGGACTCTTAAGCCGAAACAAAAATATCAAAAAACCAGTTATTCAACAAGTTATTGACCTTGTTCCACGATGGATGCTTGAATCTTGTGCTAAAAAACACAGTTCAGACAAAGGGTGTGGTAAATATAAGACTTACGACCAATTTGTGGCATTAACTTACGGACAGCTGAATAAATACTACACTTTAAACGATATTTCGACTGGAATTGGGGTTAGCGAGACTTTTATTGGAGACTTAGGACTGAATCAAAGTCCGGCGAGATCCACGATGAGTGATGGCAATAAAAAGCGTGATTGGAGAATATTTGAATCCTTGTATTACAAACTGTTGAAACATTATGAAAGGGTTTTGAAAAGCGAATCTCAACGTACTATAATCAAAGAAATTAAAGAGCAAAACATAAAATTGATCGACAGTACCACAATCAGCTTGTGTTTGAACATGTTTGACTGGGCAAAGTTTCGGACAGCAAAAGGAGGCTTAAAAATACACACCTGCTGGGATGACAATTTACAAATCCCTGAATTGGTAAATATAACCCAAGCCAAAATACACGATCGGTACGGAATAGGCCAGTTAGTTTTCCAAAAGGAACAATCGTTCTAGAAGACAGGGCTTATTTTGATTTTACATTGATGCTAAATCGGATTCAAGCCGAAAATGTTTTTGTTACTTGGATTAAGACAAATACAATGTACGAATCAATCCAAGAATTGGATTTGCCTGATGAAGAAGACCAAGATATTATTAAGGATGAAATAGTTGTTTTAAACAGTAATAATGCTATAGAAATAGGTATTAACGAACAAAAACTAAGATTAGTCTATGTTTATAAGCAAGACGAAAATAATCTTATCGAAATAATAACCAATAATCTAGAATGGTCTGCTAGAACAATAGCCGATTTATATAAAAAAAGATGGGATATGGAACTGTTTTTCAGAGCAATGAAACAAAATCTGCAAATAAAAACATTCCTAGGTACAAGTGAAAATGCGGTTAAATCGCAAATTTACATCGCTTAAATAAGTTATTTGATTCTTGAATTGATAAACAGGACAATATCAAAAAAGACAAAGTCATTTTCAAATGTGGTTGAAAAAATCAGAATTTGTTTAGTGTATTATCTGAGTTTAGATTATATCTGTAACCAAGTGGGAGATGGAGCAAATAAAATAAGGTCAGAACCAAAATTAAAATTCAGTTCTGACTTATTTTCAGTATAATTTAAAAACTAAAGCCTATAAATGCTGGTTGTAGATCGCTTTTCGAAGCTTTGAAAAAACTTTCGGATAGCAATGGTTTTTGATTTTTATTTCATTATAGGCTATAATAATCTACCTTTGTCCAAAATTTATAGACTTACAGAAATAAATGAAAAATAAACTCTTAATTTTAATTCTCTTATTTCCTTTCTGCTTATTCTCTCAAAAACAAGGAAGAACACGGTCTCAAAATGAGAGTAAAACACCAATTGATACCACCAAAAACAAAATAGCCCCAATTGATTTATATCGAATCATCACCTTAGAAAAAGATACTACCTATATAGATACCTCATTAAGTATCCGTAAAGAGTATACTCATAATTACCTTAGAAAAGATAATTTTGGACTGTTGTCTTTTTCTAATGATGGGCAAACTTTCAATACACTACAATATGGATTGGTAAAAAATGATATCTTTCCAGAAATGGGTTTCAAAGCCAAACATTTTAATTTTATGGAAGCCAATCAAATACGATATGCTTCAGTGGCTACTCCCGTTACCGAACTTTATTTTAAGACTACGATTCAACAAGGACAATCTTTAGATTCCTATTTTGCAGTGAATATCAAAGAAAATCTTAATTTTTCGGTTGCTTATCGAGGACTTAGGTCATTAGGTAATTACATTAATCAGTTGTCAAGTTCCGGAAATTTTAGATTTACCAGTAGTTACTATACCTTAAATAGAAGGTATTTAGCTAATTTTCATTTTACCTATCAAGATATCCTAAATGGCGAAAATAGCGGAATTACTACCGTCTCAGATTTTGAAAGCGAAGACCCAAATTATGATAACAGAGCGAGACTAGAGGTTTTTTTAACAGACGCAAAATCATTTTTAAAAGGGAGAAGAATTTTTTTAGATCATTCATTTAGAATAAATACGACTAAAGGAAATCATAATTTATGGCTTAATCACCAGTTTAATTATGAAAACAAATTTTTTGAATATAATCAAGCTACCTTAGCTTCTTCAGTTGGAAACACGTCCGTATTGCGTTTTGGTGAGGCTTATGTGGATGGTAATATTAATGATCAAACACACTACAATAAAATGTACAACCGTGTTGGAGTGGCCTATGAAAATGAGGCAATCGGAAAATTTAACTTTTTCATGGATGACTTCAGAAGTAATTTTTATTATTATCAAATTTTGGTTCTTAACTCAGGAGTTATTCCAGGGACCTTAAGCCAAAATATCAATACTTTTGGAGGACAATATCTCTATAACAAAGGAAAATGGAATGGTGATTTTAGTTATTCAAGATCCATTACTAATCAGTCTTTGTCTAATTTAGAAGCAAAAATGACTTTTGATTGGGATGAGGATAATCAATTCGCTGTGGAGTTTCAAAATAAAAATAAAATAGCGAACAATAATTTCAATTTGTACCAATCTAGTTTTATAAATTATAATTGGTTCAATAATTTTAAAAATGAAAAAAACAGCACTTTGATCGTTAAAGCTGATACTCAGTGGGTACATCTCGCTGCTCAGTATACTGTTTTAAAAGACTATTTGTACTTTGACGAAGTAACCTCCACTAATCAAAAATTAGTAGGACAACAAATTATAGCGCCCAAGCAATATGATAAGGCAATCAATTATTTTTCATTAAAAGTTAGTAGAGAATTCAAATTTGGAAAGTTTGCCTTGGATAATACTTTTTTATATCAAAAAGTGGATCAACCGGATCGTATTTTAAACTTGCCTGAACTTACCTTTAGAAATGCAATTTATTTTTCAGATTCCTATTTTAAAAACAAAGCGCTATTTTTACAAACTGGATTTGTGCTGAATTATTTTACTTCTTATTACGCAAACGATTATAATCCTGTGGTAGGCGAGTTTTTTGTACAGGATGTTAAAAAAATAGGAAATTTTCCAATGTTAGATTTTTTCATTAATGCAAAAATTCAACGTACTAGAATTTATCTTAAAGCAGAGCACTTCAATTCTGTTTTTGCTAAAAACAATTATTTCTCAGCTCCAAATACTCCTTACCGCGATTTTACCATTCGTTTTGGTTTGATTTGGAATTTCTTTAATTAACAATTATTATAATGAACTATTCCGAAAATATTCTAGGAACAATAGGAAACACGCCATTGGTTAAATTAAACAAAGTTACAAAAGAGGTTGCTGCTTTGGTATTGGCAAAAGTTGAAACATTTAATCCAGGGAATTCGGTGAAAGACCGTATGGCCGTAAAAATGATTCAAGATGCAGAGGCTGACGGGCGTTTACAGCCAGGTGGAACAATCATTGAAGGTACCTCTGGAAATACAGGTATGGGATTAGCCTTGGCAGCAATTGTAAAAGGATACAAACTAATTTGCGTCATCTCTGACAAACAATCCAAAGAGAAAATGGATATTCTTCGTGCCGTTGGGGCGAAAGTAGTGGTATGTCCAACCGATGTTGAGCCTACTGATCCCCGTTCTTATTATTCTGTTTCAAAAAGATTAGCAACAGAAACACCTAATTCATGGTATGTAAACCAATATGATAATCCCTCAAATGCCATAGCACATTACGAGCAAACGGGACCAGAAATTTGGGAACAAACCCAAGGGAAAATCACGCATTTTGTGGTAGGTGTTGGAACAGGTGGAACCATTTCTGGTGTTGCTAAATATTTAAAAGAACAAAATCCAAACATCAAAATTTGGGGAATTGACACCTATGGTTCGGTTTTTAAAAAATATCATGAAACAGGTATTTTTGATGAAAACGAAATCTATTCGTATATCACTGAAGGAATTGGAGAAGATATTTTGCCTAAAAATGTTGATTTTTCACTAATTGATGGATTTACCAAAGTAACAGATAAAGACGCTGCAGTATACACTCGAAAAATTGCCTTAGAGGAAGGAATTTTTGTAGGGAATTCTGCTGGCGCTGCCGTAAAAGGATTACTTCAACTCAAAGAACATTTTAAGCCCGACGACGTGGTTGTGGTCTTGTTTCATGATTCAGGAAGTCGATATGTAGGTAAAATGTTCAACGATGATTGGATGCGTGAAAGAGGATTTTTAGAAGAAGAAATTACTAAAGCGGAGGATGTAATTAAGGATCATTTAGATAAGTCTTTGGTTATTGCTAGAACCGAAGAATTAGTTTCCCATGCCATTGAACGAATGCGTAAGTACAAAATTTCTCAAATTCCAGTGGTTGATGTTACCGGTTTTGTTGGCTCTGTAGATGAATCGTTGCTGTTTCAAAGCTATATTAATGATAAGAATTCTGCGGAACGTCCTTTACGAGAAATTATGGGAGCTCCCTATCCAATCGTTGCAATGGGAACCCCAATTGAAGAAGTGTCCAAATTGTTCACAAGAGAAAATGCCGCTGTTTTGATTGATTTTGGCAATGGAAAGCATCATATCATCACCAAATATGATATTATTGGGTCTATTAAATAAAAAAAGATGATATCCTTTGTAGCCATAGATTTTGAAACTGCTTCAGGATATCATCCTTGTTCAGTGGGGATTGTAACAGTTGAAAACGGTCAAATCGTAGATGAATTTGTGACGTTGATTCAGCCGCCAAACAACAGTTACAATCCTCATACTATTCAAGTTCACGGAATTCATCCGCGAGATACGCAATATGCAAAAGATTTTGGCGAAGTCTTTCCAGAAATACAAAAACGCCTTCAAAATCAAATCGTCGTAGCCCATAACGAAAATTTTGATCGCAATGTTTTGATTAAATCAATGGCCTTACACGGTTTGCATTATGAAGATCTGAATATTCCTAATCGATGGGAATGTACGCTGAAAATATACAGATCCAAAGGATTTAAACCCGCCAAACTCAGCGATTGCTGTCGGGTAATGAATATTGCCTTAAATCATCACGAAGCACTTTCAGACGCTAGAGCTTGTGCTTATTTATATCTTTTGAGATAAATTTCTTTCATTGTTAATTTTTTAATATATTAGTTATCAATATATTGATCTGTTAACTGTTATGAAAGAAGAATTGTTACATTATGTTTGGAAATACCAAAAACTAAACACCCTTCATTTAAAAACGACTCAAAACAACCAAGTTGTTATTCATCATCCAGGAGTATATCATGAATTAGCGGGACCTGATTTCTTCAATGCTCAAATCGAAATTGATGGACAAAAATGGGCGGGAAACATCGAAATTCATGTTAAATCATCCGATTGGTATCTTCATAATCATGAAAGAGATCCAGCGTACAATAACGTAATTCTTCATGTAGTTTGGGAAAATGATACCGCGGTTTTTGGTCCCAACAATTGTGAAATTCCTGTAGTGGCCTTACAAGATTATATTTCCGCTGATTTGCTTCATAATTACCGTAGTTTAGTAACCCCCAAAACATGGATCAATTGTCAAAATCAACTGAAATCCATCCCTCCATTTCTTTTATCTAACTGGCAAGAACGCCTTTTTTTTGAACGATTAGAACGAAAATCTCAATTGATAGCAGAATGTTTAATCCTTACTCAAAACGATTGGGAAGCCGTTTTGTTTCTTTGTGTCGCCAAAAACTTTGGACTCAACACTAATGGAGATTCTTTTTTCGCGCTAGCAAAAGCCATCCCTTTTTCAGTCATCAGAAAAGAAGCAATAGATTTACAAAACCTAGAAGCGCTTCTCTTTGGCATGGCAGGATTGTTAGAGGCTGACAACGAAGACACTTATTTCAAAGAATTGCAATTTCGATTTTACTATTTACTACAAAAACATAACATTCAAAAGAAACCTATTGCCCCTTTGCAATTTTTTAAACATCGCCCCGATAATTTCCCCACCATTCGTTTAGCACAATTGGCAAGTGTATACCATCATCGGACCAATTTGTTTTCCAAAATTTGTGACAACTTTTCATTGATATCTCTTTACGCACTCTTTACCATTTCTCCCTCAAGTTATTGGAAAAACCATTATCTATTCGACAAAGAAAGCCCTAATAAATCTAAAAAAACAACCCATTCCTTAATCGATTTGCTTATTATTAATACAATATTACCACTTCAATTTGCCTATGCTAAACACCAAGGAAAGGAAATTACCGAAGACGCTTTGTTGCTCATTCAGGGTATAGCCCCAGAAAAAAACAGCATACTAGATAAGTTTAAAACCTCAGGAGTCGCAGTTGCTAATGCCTTTGAATCGCAATCACTGCTGCAACTTAAATCCGAGTATTGTAGCAAAAACAAATGCCTCGATTGTGCTATTGGAGCTGAGTTATTAAAAACATAATTATTTTTAGGAGCAGGTTATATGGGTTTGTACCGGCATACAAAGTCCCGCTTTCCGTTACAATCTCTTGTCTCGGTTGGTCACGAGTCAAGAGGATTTCCACTGCAATCGGGGCTAAGAGGTAAGATTTTGCTTTTTTGTGGTCAAAGTAAAAAAAAACATAACATTTTCATCGTAAAGAATTATTTTTGTATTCAAAAAAGAAAAACAATGACAGCCATACTAAAGTTAAAGTACTTTTTAGAGAAATATGGATTTCATGTTTCTTCCAGAGTAGCCGATAAATTAGGAATGCGAGCAAGTAATGTTCGACTATCGTTTATTTACTTGTCTTTCGTAACAGCAGGTTTAGGATTTGCAATATACCTTACTTTTGCCTTTTGGATTCGTTTGAAAGATCTTATACGTTCAAAACGGTCCTCCGTTTTTGATTTGTAAACATAAAAAAAGCTCCAATTTGGAGCTTTTTTTGTAAATATTATTGATTTTCTTCTTCTAAGTTATTGAGTTTAGCCCTCTTTTTTGAATAGGCAAAATATACAATGATACCTAGTGTACCCCAACAAAGAAAGGCAATCCAAGTTTCATGTCTCACTTGGGTCATTAAGAATAAATTAAACGATACTCCGAGAGTTCCAACTAAATACACAGCAGGTGTTTTGTAATGTCTTTCTAATTCGGGTTTTTTATAACGCAAAATCATTACCGCTACACATACCATTCCAAAGGCAAGGAGTGTACCCATACTACACATCTCACTTACTTTTTCTATAGGAGTAAGAGCGGCTACAATTGAAATAATGGTGCCCACTAAGAAAGTACTTTTATAAGGTGTTTTAAAATTTGAATGCAATTTACTAAAGAAAGGAGGGAGTAAGCCATCTTTAGACATTCCTAAGAATATACGCGTTTGTCCAAGCATCATCACCAACATAACTGAAGTTAATCCTGCAGTAGCGGCTATAGTGATAATGAAAACGGCCCATGTCAACCCATTTTCACTAAATGCAGATGCTACCGGGGCTGCTTTGTCTAATTGACTGTAATGAACCATACCTGTTAATACTAAAGAAACTAAAATGTATAGAATGGTACAAATCACCAGTGAAGCAATAATGGCAAAAGGAACATCTTTCTTAGGATTTATGGCTTCTCCGGCTTGTGTTGAAACAGCATCAAAACCAATATAGGCAAAGAATACTATCGTTGCAGCAGTTAGGACACCACCAAATCCAAAATTCATTTTTCCTGTAGCATTTCCTAACGCATCTAAATTTGGAACTTCAGTCGGAATAAAAGGATGCCAATTGTCAACATTGATATAGAATGCACCACATATAATTACAAAAAGAACCACAGCAATTTTTACAATTACGATAATATTATTGGTACTAGCAGCTTCCTTAATTCCTTTGATAAGAATAGCAGTTACAATCCATGTAATTACAAAAGCGGGTAGGTTAAAGGCAAACGTTGGTAAGTCTATTAAGTCTGATGGAAATGCTTTGTTGTGTTCTAGTACCTTTTCAGTAGCTGTATGTAAATCATTACATAACCAAATAGGGAAATCAATACCAAATAAATGTAATAGTTTTACAAAGTAACCGCTCCAGGCAACAGCAACCGTTGTGGCTCCCATCATGTATTCTAAAATCAGATTCCATCCAATAAACCAAGCAAAGATTTCTCCAATAGTACCATAAGCATAGGCGTAAGCGGATCCTTCAACTGGTAGTACAGAGGCAAATTCAGCATAGCAAAGAGAAGCAAATAAACACCCGATTCCTGCTATGACAAAGGATAGTGCTAATGCAGGTCCTGCATAATCATGTGCAGCTATTCCGGTTAACGTAAAAATTCCTCCACCTATGATGGCACCAATTCCCAGCGAAGTTAACCCCCAACGGGTAAGTACTCTTTTTAAATCACTTTTTTTCATATCTGCTTCAAAGGCAGATATTGGTTTAACTCTCCAAATTGACATGGTTACTGTTTGTTTTAGTTATTAAGCTCCAAATGTATTGTTTTTTATAAAAAATAAAAAAAATATCTCGTTGATACCGCTTTTATTTTAAATTTTATGTAAAATGATTGATAATCATTTGTCGTTGAGTGAAAACATCTCCTAAATTATTTTGCTAGTAGGATGTGTTTTTTTATTTTTAACATGAATTGTATGAAAAAATATAAGATGTTTAAAAATAGTTTCGCTCACTTCTCTTTTACAAGCGGGCAAAGAAAAGGAATTCTGGCTTTGTTTTTTGTTATTGTTTTGTTACAATTTTTGTATTGGTTTCTCGATTTTACCCCCGAGACTCGAAATGATGTAACAAAAACAAAGTGGCTTTCTTATCAAAATGCTGTTGATTCTTTGAGCAAAGTGAATTCTAATACTCCTACTGTTTTTCCCTTTAATCCTAATTTCTTGTCGGATTACAAAGGGTATAAGCTCGGGATGTCGGTCGAGGAAATTGATAGGCTTCATTTATTTCGAAAGGCTAATAAGTTTATAAATTCTCCTCAAGATTTTCAGCATGTAACAGGGGTCTCGGATTCCTTATTAAAGGTTTTGACGCCTTTATTTAAATTTCCTTCTTGGGTTTCTCAAAAAAAGAACTATGCTTCATTTACTAAAAATAGCGTTGTAAAATCAAAAATAATCAAGAAAGATATCAACCTTGCTACGTCTGAAGATTTAATCAAAGTGTTTGGTATTGGAGAAGTGTTAGCAAATCGAATTCTTGCTCATAGGGATAGGTTAGGTGGGTTTGTAGCTATGGAGCAACTTAATGACGTGTGGGGTTTAAAGCCTGAGGTCGTCACTGAGGTAATGACTAATTTTATAGTACTGAAAAAGCCTGTATTGAATTTAATTGATATCAATAATGCCACTCAAAAGGAATTGCAACAGTTTTATTACTTTAAATATCCAATAGTGAAACAAATATTAATTTATAGAAGTATGAATGGTGATTTTGAAAATATTGAGGATTTGTCAAAAATTAAGGACTTTCCTTTGGATAAAGCTAAAATAATTGCGTTATATTTGAAGTTCTAATCAAAAACAAGTATAAATGAACTTCGATACTAATGAGACTCAAATTTTAATAGCGCAATCCATAAAAGATTTTGCGGAACAACACATCAGACCCTATGTTATGGATTGGGATGAAAAGCAATTTTTCCCCATTGATTTATTTAAAAAATTGGGAGAGATGGGCTTTATGGGGATATTGATGCCTGAAGAGCTCGGTGGTGCAGGATTGGGTTATCATGAGTATATCACCATAATTGAAGAAATTTCTAAAGTAGATCCTTCAATAGGACTTTCAGTAGCGGCTCATAATTCTCTTTGTACGAATCATATTTTTACCTTTGGTAATGAGGAACAGAAAAAAAAATGGATTCCAAAATTAGCCTCAGGGGAGCACATTGGAGCGTGGGGATTAACAGAGCACAATACCGGTTCTGATGCGGGAGGAATGAATACTACGGCAGTCAAAGATGGTGATCATTGGGTTTTAAATGGATCTAAAAATTTTATCACTCATGGAGTTTCCGGAAATATTGCAGTAGTAATTGCTAGAACTGGTGAAAAAGGAGATTCAAAAGGAATGACTGCTTTTGTGCTTGAAAAAGGCATGCCAGGATTCACTTCAGGAAAAAAAGAGAATAAGTTAGGAATGCGCGCCAGTGAAACGGCAGAATTAATTTTCGATTCTTGCAGGGTTCCTGATGTCAATCGTCTAGGCGATATTGGCCAAGGGTTTGTGCAATCTATGAAGATTCTTGATGGTGGTCGAATATCAATTGGCGCATTGTCTTTAGGAATTGCAAAAGGAGCATATGAAGCGGCTTTGAAGTATTCCAAAGAAAGAGTGCAATTTGGAAAACCTATTGCCGAATTTCAAGGTGTATCTTTTAAGTTAGCTGATATGGCTACCGAGATTGAGGCTTCGGAGTTATTGCTTCATAAAGCGGCATTTTTAAAACAACAACATCGACCAGTAACAACATTAGGGGCTATGGCTAAAATGTATGCTTCAGAAGTATGTGTAAAAGTAGCTAGTGATGCCATACAAATTCATGGTGGATATGGTTATACCAAAGATTATCCAGTGGAGAAATTTTACAGAGATGCAAAACTATGCACCATTGGAGAGGGAACGACCGAGATTCAAAAAGTTGTGATTTCAAGAAATTTATTGAGAAATTAATTGATTTTTGAAGTAAATATGTGGTGGTAAGTGCATAGAATAACTCGTTGATGTTATTTTGAAAATATTTTTTATTTTTTTTATGGATAATTCACGAGTAATGTTTACTTTTGCACACTTAACGAAAGGGGGTGATAAAATTATGTTAATTATACCAATTAAAGACGGAGAAAATATCGATAGAGCATTAAAACGCTATAAAAGAAAATTTGATAAAACAGGAACTGTTCGTCAATTAAGAGCTCGTACAGCTTTTATTAAGCCATCAGTAACGAATAGAATGAAGTTTCAAAAAGCTGCTTATATTCAAAACATGAAGGATAGTTTAGAGAATATCTAATTATTTTCTTTAAAAATAATAGCCGTTAGTCTTCAAAGTTTATAACTTTGATGCTAACGGTTTTTTTTTTTTTTTATGAATTCAGAAAAAGTGGCATTCAGGGATTATTTATTGTCTGAGAAGAAATATTCATTGCATACTCAGAAGGCGTATTGTGATGATTTGGATGTCTTTGATGATTTTATAAGGCGGTCTTTTTTAGGGCTTGATCTACTTAGGGTGGAGTATGTTCATGTTCGAGGGTGGGTAGTCTTCTTGGTGGATTCCGGTTTATCGAAGGTTTCTGTCAATAGAAAGATAGCTTCTTTGAAGGCGTTTTATAAATTTATGCTTAAAACCAAACAAATTAAAAGTAGTCCTTTGATTAAGCATAACGCCTTGAAAGTTTCTAGAAAAATCCAAATTCCTTTCTCTGAAAAAGAAATGATAGTCCCAAAGTTTTGTGGGTTGGAAGATTTTGAAGAGATCAGGAATGGTTTGATGTTGGAGATGTTTTATGTCACGGGAATGCGTAAATCAGAGTTGATTGAGTTGAGGCTTGAAGATGTTAATTGTAAAGAGCGATTAATTAAGGTGGTTGGGAAAAGAGATAAAGAGCGACTGATTCCAATGCTGGATTCAATGGTGTCTTTGATAGAGTTGTATCTTCGGGAGCGGGCTAAATATGAAGTGGTTGTCTTGCAAGATTATTTTTTTGTTACTTCAAAAGGGTTAAAATTAAGTCAATCTTTTGTCTACAGAGTAATAAATTTGTACTTTAGTGGAGTGTCTGAAAAGGTCAAAAAGAGTCCTCATGTAATAAGGCATACTTTTGCTACCCATTTATTAGATAATGGGGCAGATTTAAATTCAATTAAGGAATTGTTAGGGCATTCTAGTTTGGCTTCCACTCAAGTATATGTTAATAGTAGTTTGGCGGAGCTTAAAAAAGTGTATAATGAAGCGCATCCTAGGTGTCGGAAATAATCCAAATTTATGTTTAACTAAAAAATGTAATGATTATGAAGGTAAATGTTCATGCGGTTAACTTTACTGTTGACAGAAAGTTGGTAGATTTTGTTCAAGAGCGAATGGATAAGTTAGAGAAGTATTATGATAAGGTAGTGTCTTCTGATGTGTTTTTAAAAGTGGAGAAGACCAGTGAGAAGGAAAATAAAATAGTAGAGATTAAGATAAATGTTCCGGGAGATGATTTTGTGGTAAAAAAGCAATGTAAAAGCTTTGAAGAAGCCGTTGATTTGTCTGCGGAATCCCTAGAGCGATTATTGGTAAAAAGGAAAGAAAAAATAAGATCTCATATTTAATTTAATTTTTTTTTAAAAAATGTTTTGAATAAGAGATAAAATCTATACATTTGCAGTCCGTTAGAAATAGCGGACTTTTTTATTGAAATTGCCAGCGTAGCTCAGTCGGCTAGAGCAGCTGATTTGTAATCAGCAGGTCGTGGGTTCGAGTCCCTCCGCCGGCTCTAATTTGTGTCATAAAGGACATGTTCTTTAAAATAATGGTTTAGGGGAGATACTCAAGCGGCCAACGAGGGCAGACTGTAAATCTGCTGTGAAAACTTCGCAGGTTCGAATCCTGCTCTCCCCACAAATATAGAATATCGATTGTAAGTGAGGTTTTTAAGCTTCTTAAATCAAGGATTCTGCCGACTTAGCTCAGGGGTAGAGTGCTTCCTTGGTAAGGAAGAGGTCACGGGTTCAATTCCCGTAGTTGGCTCAAGTAAGTAGGAAATTGAAATAAATATATAACTAAGATTAAAAATTAAGTAAAATGGCAAAGGAAAATTTTAACCGTAACAAGCCCCATTTGAACATTGGTACAATTGGGCACGTGGATCACGGAAAAACTACGTTAACTGCGGCAATTACAAAAGTATTGTCTGATGCAGGTTACTGTCAAGCAAAATCATTTGATCAAATTGATAATGCTCCAGAAGAAAAAGAAAGAGGTATTACTATTAATACTTCTCACGTAGAGTATGAAACTGCTAACCGTCACTACGCTCACGTTGACTGTCCAGGTCACGCGGATTACGTTAAGAACATGGTTACTGGTGCTGCTCAAATGGATGGTGCTATTCTTGTTGTTGCTGCTACTGATGGACCAATGCCACAAACTCGTGAGCACATCCTTTTAGGGCGTCAAGTTGGTATTCCAAGAATCGTTGTATTCATGAATAAAGTGGATATGGTTGATGATGCTGAGTTGTTAGAATTAGTTGAGATGGAAATCAGAGACTTATTATCTTTCTACGAGTATGATGGAGATAATGGTCCAGTTATTCAGGGTTCTGCTTTAGGTGGATTGAATAATGATGCTGCTTGGGTTCCTAAAATTCTTGAATTGATGGAAGCTGTAGATGCTTGGATTGAAGAGCCAGAAAGAGATGTTGCAAAACCTTTCTTGATGCCTGTTGAAGATGTATTCTCAATCACTGGTCGTGGAACTGTAGCTACAGGTCGTATCGAAACTGGTGTTGCTAATACTGGAGATCCAGTTGAAATCATTGGTATGGGAGCTGAGAAATTAACTTCTACTATTACTGGTGTTGAAATGTTCCGTAAAATCTTGGATAGAGGTGAAGCTGGAGATAACGTGGGTATCTTGTTAAGAGGTATTCAAAAAGAAGATATCAAAAGAGGAATGGTAATCTGTAAACCAGGTTCTGTTAAGCCTCACGATCACTTCAAAGCTGAGGTGTATATCTTGAAAAAAGAAGAAGGTGGACGTCATACTCCATTCCATAATAACTACCGTCCACAATTCTACGTACGTACAACTGACGTAACTGGTATTATTTCTTTACCAGCTGGTGTAGAGATGGTTATGCCTGGAGATAACTTAACTATCGAAGTTAAATTATTAAGCGAGATTGCATTGAACGTAGGTTTACGTTTTGCTATCCGTGAAGGTGGTAGAACTGTTGGAGCTGGTCAGGTAACTGAAATCCTATAGTTTTAAACTAGAATAAATATAGCCAGTAACTTTGGTTGCTGGCTTAATACGGGCGTAGTTCAAGGGTAGAATAGCGGTCTCCAAAACCGTTGATGGGGGTTCGAATCCCTCCGCCCGTGCAAAATAAACACACACAGTATAAATATGGCAAAAGTTGTTAATTACATTTCAGAAGCATTTGAAGAATTGAAATCAAATGTTACTTGGCCGGAATGGGCTGAGGTTCAGCGTCTAACAATTGTTGTTGCTGTTTTTTCAGTACTATTCGCTTTGGCAACTTGGGGAGTAGATGAAATGTTTGCAAAAGCATTAGAAGGATTTTTTAACTGGTTGAAAGCATAAATTTCTTGGGATGACTGAAAATAATTTAAAAAAGTGGTATGTCGTTCGTGCGGTAAGTGGACAAGAAAATAAAGTAAAAGCGTATATCGAAACAGAAATTGCTCGTTTGGGTATGGAGGATTTTGTTTCTCAAGTCTTGGTTCCTACTGAAAAAGTGGTAACTGTAAAAGAAGGAAAGAAAATTGCTAAAGATAAAGTTTATTTTCCAGGATACGTGATGATTGAAGCGAACTTGGTTGGTGAAATACCTCATATTATTAAGTCAATCACAAGTGTTATTGGGTTTTTAGGGGAAACAAAAGGTGGTGAGCCTGTTCCTTTAAGAATGGCCGAAGTGAATCGTATGTTAGGTAAAGTAGATGAGTTAACAGTAAATACTGATACTCGAACTATACCATTTAACATTGGAGAAACGATCAAGGTTGTCGATGGTCCTTTTAACGGTTTTAATGGAACCGTTGAAAAGATATTTGATGAAAAGCGTAAACTAGAAGTAATGGTTAAGATTTTTGGAAGAAAAACACCATTGGAGTTAAGTTTTGCGCAAGTAGAAAAAGTATAATTTTTGTTACACTATAATAACCACTACAATCGCTTCCAATGATTGTCGTGTTAAATTTTTTAAAAAATGGCTAAAGAAATTAGTAAGGTAGTTAAACTACAAGTTAAGGGAGGTGCTGCGAATCCGTCGCCACCGGTTGGACCTGCTTTAGGAGCTGCTGGGGTTAATATCATGGAGTTCTGTAAGCAATTTAATGCTAGAACACAAGATAAACCTGGCAAAATATGCCCAGTACAAATTACTGTGTATAAAGACAAATCATTCGATTTTGTTGTTAAGACTCCTCCAGCAGCGGTTCAGTTAATGGAAGCTGCAAAGCTAAAATCTGGTTCAGGTGAGCCTAATCGTAAAAAAGTAGCTAGTGTTACTTGGGAACAAATTAGAGCTATTGCTGAAGACAAAATGCCAGACTTAAATGCTTTCACTATTGAAAGTGCTATGAGTATGGTTGCTGGAACAGCTAGATCTATGGGTATAACTGTATCAGGAGATTCTCCTTTTTAATTAAGAGAAAAACATGGCAAAATTGACAAAAAAGCAAAAAGAGGCTGCTTCAAAAATTGAAAAGAACAAATTATACTCTCTTAAAGATGCTGCGGTATTATTAAAAGAGGTTGCTTCTGCAAAATTTGATGAGTCTGTTGATATCGCAGTTCGTTTGGGTGTTGATCCAAGAAAAGCGAATCAAATGGTGAGAGGTGTTGTAACATTACCTCATGGAACTGGTAAAGATGTAAAGGTATTAGCATTGGTTACTCCAGATAAAGAAGCGGAAGCTACTGCTGCTGGAGCTGATTATGTTGGACTTGATGATTATTTACAAAAAATTAAAGACGGTTGGACAGATGTTGATGTTATCATCACTATGCCTGCAGTTATGGGTAAATTAGGTCCCTTGGGTCGTATTTTAGGACCTAGAGGTTTAATGCCTAACCCTAAAACAGGTACAGTAACTATGGATGTTGCAAAAGCTGTTGCAGAGGTTAAAGCTGGTAAAATCGATTTTAAAGTTGATAAAACTGGTATTGTACATGCTGGAATTGGTAAAGTTTCTTTTGGAGCGGAGCAAATTTTTGACAATGCACACGAACTTATTCAAACATTAATCAAACTTAAACCAACTGCTGCTAAAGGTACCTACATTAAAGGAATTCACCTTACAAGCACTATGAGTCCAGCAATTGCTTTGGACCCTAAAGCAGTATAATTGGTAGTTAATAATTTTTAGTATGACTAGAGAAGAAAAATCAATCGCGATTGAAGATTTAACTGCACAGTTAGCTGGTACAAACATTATTTATGTATCTGATATTTCTGGATTAGACGCAGAAACAACTTCAAACTTGAGAAGAGCTTGTTTTAAAGCAGGTATTAAATTAGAGGTGGTAAAGAATACGTTGCTTGCAAAAGCAATGGAAGCTTCTGATAATGATTATGGTGATTTACCATCAGTATTGACTGGTAACAGTGCCATTTTTATTGCTGATGTTGCCAATGCACCTGGAAAAATCATTAAAGATTTTAGAAAAAAATCAGCTAAGCCTGTATTAAAAGGAGCTTATATTAATTCTGAGATTTATATTGGTGATGATCAATTAGATGCATTAGCTACTATTAAATCTAAAGAAGAGCTTATTGGAGAAATTATTGGATTGTTACAATCTCCAGCTCAAAGAGTTATTGCTGCTTTACAAAATCAATTCGCAAATAGCGAAGAGACTGAAGCATAATAATTGTACAAGGTATTGCCTTGTAGCTTAAAAAAGCGCACAATAAATAAATTATATTTTTACAAATCATTTTAAAACGATAGAAAAAATGGCAGATTTGAAACAATTCGCAGAACAATTAGTTAACTTAACTGTAAAAGAAGTTAACGAATTAGCAACAATATTAAAAGATGAGTACGGAATCGAACCAGCTGCTGCAGCTGTAGTAGTTGCTGCTGGTGGTGCTGATGGTGCTGCAGAAGAAGCTCAAACAGAATTTACAGTTGTATTGAAAGAAGCTGGTGCTTCTAAATTAGCTGTTGTAAAATTAGTTAAAGAATTAACTGGTTTAGGTTTGAAAGAAGCTAAAGATGTAGTAGATAGTGCACCAAGTAATGTAAAAGAAGGTGTTTCTAAAGAAGAGGCTGAAGGTCTTAAAAAATCATTAGAAGAAGCTGGAGCAGTAGTTGAACTTAAATAGTAAAACTCAATCCTGAGAATTAGGTTTAGGTCTTGGATTTATTTCTTGAGACCTAAACCATTTTTCGTATTATAAAAATTTGCGTTTTTATTATTATATTAGTTTAGAATACATAAGTGTTTTTAAGTCAATACGAAGAAAAAAAATAGATAAAATTTTCTTTTATACTATTTTTAAAGAGGTATTGATTAAAAAAGAAAGTATTGTTTTAAACGGTGTTTACACAAAAAAATTACTTTTTTTTAATCAAAATTTTGCTCATAGATGCTAACAAATCAGACTGAAAGATTGAATTTTGCCTCTACAAAAAATATTCCTGACTATCCAGATTTTCTAGATGTTCAGGTTAAATCATTTAAAGATTTTTTTCAATTAGAAACGAAATCAGATGAGAGAGGCAACGAAGGATTATACAATACCTTCATGGAAAATTTCCCAATTACAGATACAAGAAATAACTTTGTATTGGAATTCCTTGATTATTTTGTTGATCCTCCTCGTTATACTATTCAAGAATGTATAGAGAGAGGGCTTACCTATAGCGTGCCTTTGAAGGCTAGACTAAAACTATACTGTACTGACCCAGAACACGAAGATTTTGAAACAATTGTGCAAGATGTTTATCTTGGAACAATACCTTACATGACACCAAGTGGTACTTTTGTTATCAATGGTGCGGAACGCGTAGTTGTATCTCAATTACACCGTTCTCCAGGTGTTTTCTTTGGACAATCCTTCCATGCAAATGGAACTAAATTATATTCAGCAAGAGTAATTCCTTTCAAAGGATCTTGGATTGAATTTTCTACGGATATCAATAGCGTAATGTATGCTTATATCGATAGAAAGAAGAAATTACCTGTAACTACTTTATTCCGTGCTATCGGATTCGAAAGAGATAAAGATATCCTTGAGATTTTCGACTTAGCTGAAGAGATTAAAGTTTCTAAAACAGGTTTGAAAAAATACATTGGTAGAAAATTAGCGGCTCGTGTTTTGAACACTTGGCATGAGGATTTTGTTGATGAAGATACTGGTGAAGTGGTTTCTATTGAAAGAAATGAAATCATTTTAGATAGAGATACTATTATCGATAAAGATAATGTAGAGGAGATTATCGATTCTAATGTTAAATCTATTTTGTTACACAAAGAAGATAATAACTTAGTTGATTATTCTATTATTCATAATACATTGCAAAAAGACCCTACCAACTCCGAAAAAGAAGCGGTAGAGCATATTTATAGACAATTGCGTAATGCTGAACCGCCTGATGAAGAAACGGCTCGTGGTATTATTGATAAATTGTTCTTCTCTGACCAACGTTACAACTTAGGTGAAGTAGGTCGATATAGAATTAATAAAAAATTAAATTTGGATACTCCAATGGAAAAGCAAGTGCTTACCAAGGAGGATATCATTACTATTGTTAAATATTTGATCGAATTAATCAACTCTAAAGCTGAGATTGATGACATTGATCACTTATCAAACCGTCGTGTTAGAACAGTTGGAGAACAATTGTCTCAGCAATTTGGTGTAGGTTTGGCACGTATGGCTAGAACTATTCGTGAGAGAATGAACGTTAGAGATAACGAGGTGTTTACACCAATTGATTTGATTAATGCTAAAACATTATCATCAGTTATCAACTCTTTCTTTGGAACAAACCAGTTGTCTCAATTTATGGATCAAACGAATCCATTAGCTGAGATTACACACAAAAGAAGATTATCTGCACTTGGACCAGGTGGACTTTCGAGAGAAAGAGCTGGTTTCGAGGTTCGTGACGTTCACTATACTCATTATGGTCGTTTATGTCCGATTGAAACTCCTGAGGGACCAAACATTGGTTTGATTTCATCTCTTGGTGTTTATGCTAAAGTAAACGGAATGGGATTCATTGAAACGCCTTACCGTAAAGTGTCAAATGGTGTTGTTGATTTAGAGTCAACTCCTGTATATTTAAGTGCAGAAGAAGAAGAAGGCATGATGATTTCTCAAGCAAACATTGAAATGGATGCAGTAGGAAAAATTACTGCTGATAATGTAATTGCTAGACAAGAAGGTGATTTCCCAGTTATTGAGCCAACACAAGTTGATTATGCTGACGTTGCACCAAATCAGATTGCTTCTATTTCTGCTTCTTTGATTCCTTTCTTAGAACATGATGATGCGAACCGTGCCTTGATGGGATCAAACATGATGCGTCAAGCGGTACCTTTAATTCGTCCAGAAGCTCCAATTGTTGGAACAGGTTTAGAGCGTCAAGTAGCTTCAGATTCTAGAGTTTTGATTAATGCTGAAGGGGATGGTGTTGTGGAATATGTAGACGCAAATATCATTACCATAAAATACGATCGTTCTGAAGAAGAAAGAATGGTTAGTTTTGAATCTGATGAGAAAACGTATAATTTAATTAAATTTAGAAAAACCAACCAAGGTACAAGTATCAACTTGAAGCCTATCGTAAGAAAAGGGGACAGAGTTACTCTTGGTCAAGTTTTATCTGAAGGGTATGCTACTCAAAATGGTGAATTAGCATTAGGTCGTAACTTAAAAGTGGCGTTTATGCCATGGAAAGGGTACAACTTTGAGGATGCTATTGTAATTTCTGAAAAAGTAGTACGTGATGATATCTTTACTTCTATTCATATTGATGATTATTCATTAGAAGTTAGAGACACTAAATTGGGTAATGAGGAATTGAC
Organism: Flavobacterium sp. TSSA_36; assembly: GCF_051547165.1. Taxonomy (NCBI): domain Bacteria; kingdom Pseudomonadati; phylum Bacteroidota; class Flavobacteriia; order Flavobacteriales; family Flavobacteriaceae; genus Flavobacterium; species Flavobacterium sp. TSSA_36. Next base: position 36,462 of record NZ_JBPTTP010000008.1, on the reverse strand, counting down.
TAATGATATTCCAAACGTATCTGAGGAAGCTACTAAAGATTTAGATGAAAATGGTATGATCAGAATTGGAGCCGAGGTAAAACCTGGTGATATTTTGATTGGAAAAATTACTCCAAAAGGAGAATCAGATCCAACACCAGAAGAAAAATTACTTCGTGCTATCTTTGGAGACAAAGCGGGTGATGTAAAAGATGCTTCTTTGAAAGCTTCTCCATCATTACACGGTGTTGTTTTGGATAAAAAATTATTTGCAAGAGCAGTAAAAGATAAACGTAAACGTACTCAGGATAAAGACGCTTTAGGTGCTTTAGAAATGGAGTTTGAAGTTAAATTTGTGGAATTGAAAGACAAATTGATTGAAAAACTTTTCTTGATCGTTAATGGTAAAACCTCTCAAGGGGTTATGAATGATTTGGGTGAAGAAGTTTTACCAAAAGGTAAAAAATATACTCAAAGAATGCTTTATGCTGTTGAAGATTTTGCGCACTTAAGTAAAGGACAGTGGGTTGCAGATGATGCGACTAATAAAATGGTTAATGATTTAATTCATAACTATAAAATTAAGCTGAACGATTTACAAGGAGCGTTGCGTAGAGAGAAATTCACTATTACAGTTGGTGATGAATTGCCATCAGGAATTTTGAAACTAGCAAAAGTTTATATTGCTAAGAAACGTAAACTAAAAGTTGGGGATAAAATGGCAGGACGTCACGGTAACAAAGGTATTGTGGCTCGTATCGTTCGTCATGAAGATATGCCTTTCTTGGAAGATGGAACTCCGGTTGATATCGTGTTGAATCCACTTGGGGTACCTTCGCGTATGAACATTGGTCAGATTTATGAAACGGTTTTAGGTTGGGCTGGACAAAACTTGGGTAGAAAATTTGCTACTCCAATTTTTGATGGTGCTTCTTTAGATCAAATTAATGCGTTGACTGATGAAGCGGGTGTACCACGTTTTGGTCATACACATCTTTATGATGGTGGTACTGGAGAGCGTTTCCATCAAGCTGCAACTGTGGGTGTGATTTATATGTTGAAATTAGGGCACATGGTTGATGATAAGATGCACGCACGTTCTATCGGACCCTACTCATTAATTACGCAACAGCCTCTTGGTGGTAAAGCACAATTTGGTGGTCAGCGTTTTGGAGAGATGGAGGTTTGGGCACTAGAAGCTTACGGAGCATCAAGTACGCTTCGTGAAATTTTAACGGTGAAATCTGATGACGTTATTGGTAGAGCCAAAACGTACGAAGCAATCGTTAAGGGTGAAACTATGCCAGAACCAGGATTGCCAGAATCTTTCAATGTATTAATGCATGAGTTGAAAGGTCTTGGACTTGACTTGCGTTTAGAAGAATAATTAGACCATAGTAATCAGCTTCAAATTATTGAAGCTGATTACTCTTTTTTATAAGTTTTTAGGATTTATACCCGTAAACCGTTCCGATTTTTTGTGTGATTTCAATCATATGACTAGCACTTCAGAGAGAAGTTTAGAGAAGTAATTCGTGGTAATAGAGCGTAATGAATTAATTGGATTAATTCATAAATCTAAAATCAATTTTTAATTGCAAATAAATCAATAGTAAAAACTATGATGAATAATAAAAACAACAGTAAAGATAAGAATCCTGTAAAAAGATTCAATAAGATTTCGATAGGATTAGCTTCTCCAGAGTCTATTTTAAAAGAGTCTAGAGGTGAGGTTTTAAAACCTGAAACTATCAACTACAGAACACACAAACCAGAGCGTGATGGTCTTTTTTGTGAAAGAATTTTCGGTCCTGTAAAGGATTTTGAATGTGCTTGTGGTAAATACAAAAGAATTCGTTACAAGGGAATTATCTGCGATCGTTGTGGGGTAGAAGTTACCGAAAAGAAAGTAAGAAGAGATAGAGTTGGACATATTAATTTAGTGGTGCCTATTGCACATATTTGGTATTTCCGTTCTTTGCCTAATAAAATTGGTTATATTTTAGGCTTGCCATCTAAGAAATTAGATATGATTATTTACTACGAAAGATACGTAGTGATTCAAGCAGGTATTGCCAAAAATGCTGAAGGTGTATCTTTACAGCGTTTGGATTTCTTAACAGAAGAGGAGTATTTGAATATTTTAGATACCCTTCCGATGGAAAACCAATATCTAGATGATTTTGATCCTAACAAATTTGTTGCCAAAATGGGAGCAGAATGTATTATGGATTTATTAGCGCGTATTGATTTAGATGAACTTTCTTATAGTTTGCGTCATAGTGCTAATAACGAAACATCTAAACAACGTAAAACGGAAGCATTAAAAAGATTGCAGGTAGTAGAGTCATTCCGTGAGTCTAACTTGAATCGTGAGAACCGCCCTGAATGGATGATTATGAAAGTAATTCCGGTTATTCCGCCAGAATTACGTCCATTAGTACCATTGGATGGAGGTCGTTTTGCAACTTCAGATTTAAATGATTTATACCGTCGTGTCATTATACGTAACAATCGTTTGAAAAGATTGATGGAGATTAAAGCTCCAGAAGTAATCTTGAGAAACGAAAAGCGTATGTTACAAGAATCAGTAGATTCTCTTTTCGATAATACTCGTAAAGCTTCTGCTGTAAAAACTGAGTCAAACCGTCCGTTAAAATCTTTATCGGATTCCTTAAAAGGAAAACAAGGTCGTTTCCGTCAAAACTTATTAGGAAAACGTGTGGATTATTCTGCTCGTTCTGTAATTGTTGTTGGACCAGAAATGAAATTATTTGAATGTGGTTTGCCAAAAGATATGGCGGCTGAATTGTATAAGCCTTTTGTGATTCGTAAATTGATTGAAAGAGGTATTGTGAAAACAGTAAAATCTGCCAAGAAAATTATCGACAAAAAAGAACCAGTAGTTTGGGATATTCTTGAAAATGTAATTAAAGGACATCCTGTATTATTGAACCGTGCTCCTACTTTGCACCGTTTAGGTATTCAGGCCTTCCAGCCAAAATTGATTGAAGGAAAAGCAATCCAATTGCACCCATTAGTAACAACGGCATTTAATGCGGATTTTGATGGGGATCAAATGGCGGTACACTTGCCACTTGGACCTGAGGCTATTTTGGAAGCACAATTATTGATGTTGGCTTCTCATAATATTCTTAACCCAGCTAATGGAGCACCTATTACAGTACCTTCTCAGGATATGGTCTTGGGTCTATATTATATGACCAAAGAACGTTTGACTACTCCTGAGATGACAATTTTAGGTGAAGGATTAACTTTTTATTCTGCAGAAGAAGTAAATATTGCTTTGAACGAAGGAAGATTAGAGTTAAATGCTAGAATCAAAATTAGAGCGAAAGACTTTAATGAAAACGGTGAATTAGTTTACAAAATTATTCAAACTACAGCGGGGCGTGTACTTTTTAATGAAGTAGTTCCTGAAGCTGCAGGTTATATCAATGATGTATTGACTAAGAAAAACTTAAGAGATATTATCGGTCACGTGTTAAGTTCGACTGATGTGCCTACTACAGCTGCCTTCTTAGATGATATGAAAAATATGGGGTATAAATTCGCTTTCAAAGGAGGATTGTCTTTCTCTTTAGGTGATATTAGAATTCCAGAACAAAAAACGAAATTAATTGCTGATGCAAGAGAGCAAGTAGAAGGAATTTCTGCTAACTACAACATGGGTCTTATTACCAATAACGAACGTTACAACCAGGTTATTGATGTTTGGACTTCTGCCAATGCGCAATTGACTGAATTAGCCATGAAAAACATTAGAGAGGACCAACAAGGTTTCAACTCGGTGTATATGATGCTTGACTCTGGGGCGAGGGGTTCTAAGGAACAGATTCGTCAGTTAACCGGTATGCGTGGTTTGATGGCTAAGCCAAAAAAATCAACCGCTGGTGGTGGAGAGATTATCGAGAACCCGATTCTTTCTAACTTTAAAGAAGGTCTTTCTATTCTTGAGTACTTTATCTCAACTCACGGTGCTCGTAAAGGTCTTGCGGATACCGCATTAAAAACGGCGGATGCTGGATATTTAACTCGTAGATTACATGACGTTTCTCAAGACGTAATTGTAAACATTGAGGATTGTGGTACATTAAGAGGTGTTGAAGTTGCTGCTTTAAAGAAAAATGAGGAAATTGTTGAATCATTAGGAGAAAGAATTCTTGGACGAGTAGCATTGCAAGATGTTATCAATCCATTGACTAATGAGGTTCTTGTAAGTTCAGGACAACAAATTACAGAAACTATTGTAAAAGCGATCGAAGCTTCTCCAGTTGAAAGAGTTGAAGTGCGTTCTCCATTAACATGTGAAGCCTTAAAAGGTATTTGTGCTAAATGTTATGGACGTAACTTAGCAACAGGTAAAATGACCCAAAAAGGGGAAGCTGTTGGTGTAATTGCAGCACAGTCCATTGGTGAGCCTGGTACACAGTTGACACTTCGTACGTTCCACGTTGGAGGGGTTGCGGGTGGTATTTCTGAAGATTCAAGTATTGTAACTCGTTTTGCAGGTAAACTTGAAATCGAAGATTTAAAAACAGTTAAAGGTGAAGATAACGAGGGTAACTCAGTTGATATTGTGGTGTCTCGTTCTACGGAATTGAAATTAATTGATGAGAAGACGGGTATTTTATTAAGTACTCATAATATTCCTTACGGATCTAGTATCTATGTAGCAGATGGACAATCTGTAGCAAAAGGAGAGGTTATCTGTAAATGGGATCCATATAACGGGGTAATCGTTTCTGAGTTTACTGGTAAAATTGAATACGAAGATTTAGAGCAAGGACAATCGTTCATGGTTGAAATCGATGAGCAAACTGGTTTCCAAGAAAAAGTAATTTCTGAATCAAGAAACAAAAAATTAATCCCAACTTTATTGGTTTACGGTAAAGATGGTGAATTGATTCGTTCTTACAACTTACCAGTAGGGGCTCACTTGATGGTAGAGAATGGAGAGAAAATTAAAGCAGGTAAAGTATTGGTAAAAATCCCACGTCGTTCTTCAAAATCAGGCGATATCACAGGAGGTTTACCAAGAATTACAGAGTTGTTAGAAGCTCGTAATCCATCGAATCCAGCGGTAGTTTCTGAAATTGACGGGGTAGTTTCTTTTGGAAAAATCAAAAGAGGTAACCGTGAAATTATCATCGAATCTAAATTTGGTGATGTTAGAAAGTACTTGGTGAAATTATCAAGCCAGATTCTTGTTCAAGAAAATGACTTCGTAAGAGCAGGTGTGCCATTGTCTGATGGTGCAATTACTCCAGACGATATTTTGAGAATCCAAGGACCAGCTGCGGTACAACAATACTTAGTGAATGAAATTCAGGAGGTTTACCGTTTACAAGGGGTAAAAATCAATGACAAACACTTTGAGGTGGTTATTCGTCAAATGATGCGTAAAGTAAGAGTTCAAGATCCAGGAGATACTTTATTCTTAGAAGATCAATTGATCCATACCAAAGATTTCATCGTTCAAAACGATAACCTTTACGGTATGAAAGTGGTAGAAGATGCTGGAGATTCTGCAGTATTGAAACCAGGTCAAATCGTTACTCCACGTGAGTTGCGTGATGAAAACTCTTTATTGAAACGTACAGATAAAAACTTGGTAGTAGCTCGTGATGTTATTACAGCAACTGCTACTCCAATTTTACAAGGTATTACAAGAGCATCGTTACAAACAAAATCATTTATCTCTGCTGCTTCTTTCCAAGAAACAACTAAAGTGTTAAACGAAGCTGCTGTAGCAGGTAAAGTTGACTTGTTAGAAGGCTTGAAAGAAAACGTAATTGTAGGCCATAGAATTCCTGCAGGTACTGGTATGAGAGAGTATGATAATACTATTGTAGGTTCGAAAGAAGACTACAATGATATGATGGCTAACAAAGAAGAGTACATATACTAATTTTTAGTAATTAGCAGATAGTAATTAGTGATTAGTCTTTTGGCTAATCACTTTTTGCTATTATTGCGTTACTAATCATTGTTTACTAATCATTAAATTTTCTATAAGATGAAAGAGCAACAAGAACAAATTAATATTGAGTTAGACGAAACGATTGCTGAAGGAGTATATTCTAACTTAGCAATTATCAATCATTCTTCTTCTGAGTTTGTTTTGGATTTTGTGAGTATTATGCCAGGTTTGCCAAAAGCAAAAGTAAAGTCCAGAATTGTATTGACTCCACAACACGCGAAACGATTAATCAAAGCTTTGGCTGATAATGTACATCGTTTTGAGTTAGCCCATGGTGAAATTAAAGATACAGAGCAAGCACCAATTCCTTTGAACTTTGGTCCAACCGGACAAGCTTAAATACAAAAAAAGACTTCAATTTGAAGTCTTTTTTTGTTTGTATAATTAAAATAAAAGCCAACTTTTTTGAGTTGGCTTTCTTGTATTAATCAAATTCGGAAGTAAAAAATAATTTAACACTCGGGAATTTGCTTTGTGTCATTTGAATAGTAAAATCAGAATCGGCAAGAAATACGAGTTGGTTGTATTTGTCTTTGGCCAAAAATTTCTGTTTGATACGTTTGAATTCTTTGAATTCCTCGTTTTTAGCATCGTCTGGTTTTACCCAACACGCTTTATGAACTGGGAAGTTTTCATACGTACATTTTGCTCCATATTCATGCTCCAAACGATACTGAATAACCTCATATTGAAGCGCACCAACTGTTCCAATTACTTTACGATTATTCATTTCGAGTGTAAACAACTGCGCAACACCTTCATCCATTAATTGGTCAACACCTTTATCCAATTGTTTTGCCTTCAACGGATCGGCATTATTGATGTATCTAAAGTGTTCAGGGGAAAAACTAGGTATTCCTTTGAAGCTCATAATTTCACCTTCTGTCAGCGTGTCTCCAATTTTGAAATTTCCTGTATCATGTAATCCCACAATATCACCAGGATAAGAGATGTCAACGATTTCTTTTTTCTCAGCAAAAAAAGCATTTGGGCTAGAAAATTTTAGAGTTTTCTTTTGTCGAACATGGTAATAAGGTTTGTTTCTTTCAAAAGTACCAGAAACAATTTTTATAAAGGCCAAACGATCACGGTGTTTAGGATCCATGTTGGCGTGTATTTTAAACACAAAACCAGCCATCTTTTCCTCTTTCGGATCTACTAATCTAGTTTCAGACTCTTTTGCTCTTGGCGAAGGGGCGATGGCTACAAAGCAATCTAATAATTCTCGTACCCCAAAATTATTCAAAGCCGACCCAAAAAACACTGGTTGAATTTTTCCGTCCAAATACTCTTGACGATCAAATTTCGGATACACTTCATCAATTAATTCTAGCTCTTCACGAAGTTTTTCAGCAGGTTTTGGACCAATAATTTTTTCTAATTCAGGGCTTTTTACATCTGAGAAAGCGATCGTTTCCTCAATGTTTTTTCGGCTATCACCGCTAAAAAGATTGATATTTTGTTCCCACAAATTGTAAATTCCCTGAAAATCATATCCCATTCCTATTGGAAAGCTCAAAGGAGTAACTTTTAATCCTAATTTTTGTTCCACTTCATCCATCAAATCAAAAGCATCTTTTCCTTCACGATCTAATTTATTAATGAAAACAATCATTGGAATGTTTCTCATTCTACAAACGGCTACTAATTTTTCAGTTTGTTCCTCAACCCCTTTTGCTACGTCAATCACGACAATTACACTATCAACAGCAGTTAAAGTACGAAAAGTATCCTCTGCAAAATCCTTGTGTCCGGGAGTATCCAGAATATTGATTTTTTTGTCTTTGTAGTTGAAAGCCAAAACGGAGGTAGAAACCGAGATTCCTCTTTGGCGTTCAATCTCCATAAAGTCACTAGTTGCGCCTTTCTTGATTTTATTGTTTTTTACGGCTCCGGCCTCTTGTATGGCGCCACCAAAAAGTAATAATTTTTCTGTAAGTGTTGTCTTTCCGGCATCGGGGTGTGAAATGATACCAAATGTTCTTCTGCGTTGTATTTCTTTTAAAAAGCTCATATATACTATAAATAGCTTGCAAAAATACTATTTTAATATCCGATTTAAAAAAATGTAGTCCTTTTTATAAGATCAAATTAAGAGGATTTACTATTCTTGAAACAAATAGCGTAATAATTTTTTGTTAATACTAAAGGGTATAGTTGTATTATATCTTTGAATTGTTATTTTTGTTTGCAATTTGCAAGTCTTTTTATACAACAGTTAGAATCGTGAAATCTTTATGGTTTTGTTTTATCTACTGTATTTTAAATCCGATTTGTTTTTTTAGTTTACATAATCATTTCAATTTAACTTATTTTCGATGAAGTTTTTAAAATACAATTTTGTACTTCCCTTTTGTTTAATTTTAGCGGTATCTCTTACAGCAAATGCTCAAGAAGTAATAAAAGAAACAACAACTGCGGTTATAAAAGAAAAGCCCTCTAAGCGTCAAAAAGTAGATGGCGTTATTGCAACGGTTGGGGATTATATTGTTTTAGATTCTGATATTGATAAATCATTTTTAGAAATTACTGCTGCAGGAGGTTCAGTAAGTGGAGTGACTAGATGCCAAATGCTTGGCAAATTATTAGAAGATAAGTTATATGCACATCAAGCCATTCAAGATAGTATTGTAGTTTCTGATGCTGAAATTAAAGGGATGATGGAAGAACGATTAAATTACATGGTTGAAAACTTAGGTTCTATGGACAAAGTAATTGCTATGTATAAGAAAACTTCTGAAGAGGATTTGAGATCTACTTTTTTTGATGTTTTGAAAGAGCAAAAATTAAGCTCGGAAATGGGTAAGAAGATTGTAGATGGGGTAGAAATTACCCCGGAAGAAGTGCGAAATTATTTTAAAGCCATACCTAAAGAAGATTTGCCTTTTTTTGGAGCTGAAATGGAAGTGGCTCAAATTGTTGTAGCGCCATTGGTGACACAGGATGATAAGCAAAAAGTAATTGATCGTTTGAAAGGCTTTAAAAAAGAGGTTGAAGCAGGTGCTAGTTTTTCTACAAAAGCAGTTTTATACACCCAAGATCCGGGTTCTAGAGCCACCGGAGGTTTTTATAAAATGAATAGAAAAACGCCTTTTGTAAAAGAGTTTAAAGAAGTCGCTTTCAAATTAGCGGAAGGTGAAATTTCTGAACCATTTGAAACAGATTTTGGGTTTCATATAATTATGGTTGAAAAAATAAAAGGGCAAGAACTAGAGTTGAGGCATATTTTGTTGACTCCAACGGTTACCGATGCGTCAATTCGAGAAGCCAAAGAGAAAATAGAGTTGATTAGAAAAAGAATTTTAGATAAAGAAATTACCTTTGCTCAAGCCGCAAGAACACTTTCAGATGAAAAAGAAACAAGAGCAAACGGCGGCGCATTAATAAATCCTAAGACACAAGACACCCGTTTTGAATTAACCAAAATGGATCCGAGCTTGTATAGTAAGGTTTCAAATCTAAAAGATCAAGAAATTTCTCAACCAATAATGGAAGAAGATCAAGGGAAAAAGACTTTTAAAATTATTACTGTAACCAATAGAATTGATGAGCATACCGCTGATTATTCTAAAGATTATATCAAAATTAAAGATTTGGCTTTGAAAGAAAAACAAATCAAAGCTGTTGGTAAATGGTTTGAAGAAAAAATCAAAGAAACTTATATTAAAATTAATGGGGAATACAGAGATTGTACTTTTACGAATAATTGGTTGAAAAAATAATTTTTATAAAATAAATAAAAAGAGTTAGTTTTATGATTTCATAGTGCTAACTCTTTTTTAATTAAATATACTTATATGTCGGATGTCGATGCCATTCATGCTTTAGTTCAAAAACGTCACCAACTCAAAACAGAGATTGCTAAAATTATTGTGGGTCAAGACGATGTAATTGATCAAATTGTGCTTTCGATTTTTTCTGGGGGACACGCGCTACTTGTGGGAGTACCTGGTTTGGCCAAAACGTTAATGGTAAATACGTTGGCTCAGGCCTTAGGATTGGATTTTAAAAGAATTCAGTTTACCCCTGATTTGATGCCGTCGGATATTTTGGGAAGTGAAATTTTAGATGAAAATAGACAGTTCAAATTCATAAAAGGGCCTATTTTTTCAAATATAATTTTAGCAGATGAAATTAATAGAACCCCTCCTAAAACTCAAGCGGCGCTATTAGAAGCGATGCAGGAACGTTCGGTAACAATTGCAGGACATAATTACAAACTTGCGTTGCCGTATTTTGTTTTAGCCACTCAAAACCCTATCGAACAAGAGGGGACGTATCCATTGCCTGAAGCGCAGTTAGATCGTTTTATGTTTGCTATAAAATTGGATTATCCCTCTTTTTTAGAAGAAATTCAAGTCGTTAAAAACACTACTTCAGAGGTAAAGCTAGTAGTCAATCCTTTGTTTACTGCAGCGGAGATTATCCAGTATCAGCAGTTGATTCGTCGCATTCCGGTTGCTGATAATGTCATAGAATATGCAGTGACTTTAGTAAGTAAAACGCGTCCAAATAACGTATTGTCTACCGACTATATTAAGAATTACTTAGACTGGGGAGCAGGACCAAGGGCTTCGCAAAATTTGATAATAGCAGCCAAAGCAAATGCTGCTTTTCAAGGTAAATTTTCACCTGATATTGAAGATGTCAAAGCAGTTGCTACTGGGATTTTGCGTCATCGAATTATTAAGAATTACAAAGCGGATGCGGAAGGAATTTCAGAAGAAATGATCATAGCAAAGCTTTTATAACGTTATAGCTTCCTTATTTAGAAAGGTTCTTTGTTGAAATATAAACAAAGAACCTTTTTTTGTTTAGAATGAAATTTAGAAATTGACAAAAAAATCTTTTTTAAATATTGAATAGGTAAAATTTTAATACAAAATTGAATTATTATTGATAAAATGCATGAATATCGAGTTTTTCTAAATAATAATTTTCTAAAATAGTACTTCTATTAAATTTTTTTTAATTTTCATCTTTAATTCCTAGCTTTGCTTTCAAAAAATAACTAGTATAAATTAACTTTTGCCTTTGGTTTCTCTATCGTTTGAGAAGCGATGGCATAAATCTTTTAAACATAACCTTTATGAATACTTATAATGATTACCTAAAGGAAATTGAAGAGCGTAAACTTCAAGGACTTCATCCAAAACCAATAGATGGTGCGGAATTGTTGAGTGAAATTATTGAGCAAATAAAAGACGAGAATAATGTAAATAGAGCAGATTCGCTACGTTTTTTCATTTATAATACAATTCCCGGAACAACGAGTGCGGCAACTGTGAAAGCAAAGTTTTTGAAAACTATCATTCTTGGAGAGGCTGTGGTTGCTGAAATTACACCAGCTTTTGCTTTTGAATTGTTGTCACATATGAAAGGGGGGCCTTCAATGGAGGTCTTACTTGATTTAGCTTTAGGAGCGGATGTGGCTATAGCAAGTGAGGCAGGTAAAGTGTTGAAAACACAAGTCTATCTTTATGATGCTGATATGGCTCGTTTAAAAGCAGCTTTTGATAAAGGTAATCAAGTGGCCACAGAGGTAATAAAGAGTTATGCTCAAGCTGAATTTTTCACTAAATTACCAGAGGTGCCTGAAGAAGTTAAAGTGGTGACTTTTGTAGCCGGTGTAGGAGATATTTCTACAGATTTGCTTTCACCAGGAAACCAAGCGCATTCTAGATCAGATCGTGAATTGCATGGTAAATGCATGATTACGCCTCAAGCTCAAGATGAAATCAAAGCTTTGCAAGCTCAGCATCCTGATAAATCAGTAATGTTAATTGCCGAAAGAGGAACTATGGGGGTTGGGTCTTCTAGAATGTCGGGAGTGAATAATGTGGCGCTTTGGACCGGTAAACAAGCAAGTCCTTATGTGCCTTTTGTTAATTTCGCACCGATCGTTGGAGGTACGAATGGTATTTCTCCTATTTTTTTAACCACAGTTGATGTTACGGGCGGAATTGGAATTGATTTGAAGAATTGGGTTAAGAAACTTGACGAAAACGGTAAACCAGTCTTAAACGAAAGTGGTGATCCTATTTTAGAAGAAGTGTATTCAGTAGCTACAGGAACGGTATTAACTATTAATAGTAAGACAAAAAAATTATACAACGGCGATCAAGAATTGATTGATATTGCTAAAGCATTTACGCCACAAAAAATGGAGTTTATTAAAGCAGGTGGATCTTATGCTATCGTTTTTGGGAAAAAATTGCAAACTTTTGCAGCAAACCTTTTAGGGATTGATATTCCGTTAGTATATGCTCCCTCTAAAGAAATTTCTATCGATGGGCAAGGGCTTACAGCTGTTGAAAAAATATTCAACAGAAATGCTGTAGGTACAATTTCTAAAAAAGTATTACACGCTGGTTCTGATGTTCGTGTAACCGTAAATATTGTAGGTTCTCAAGATACTACGGGTTTGATGACCGCTCAGGAGCTAGAGTCAATGGCTGCAACGGTTATTTCGCCAATTGTCGATGGAGCTTACCAATCAGGTTGTCATACAGCTTCCGTTTGGGATAAGAAAGCACAAGCCAACATTCCGAAATTAATGAAATTTATGAATGACTTTGGCTTGATTACTGGACGTGATCCAAAAGGACAATATCATGCGATGACGGATGTTATTCATAAAGTACTTAACGATATTACAATCGATGATTGGGCGATTATTATCGGTGGAGATTCTCACACCAGAATGTCAAAAGGAGTTGCTTTTGGTGCAGATTCAGGGACAGTTGCTTTAGCATTAGCTACAGGTGAAGCCTCTATGCCGATTCCAGAATCGGTAAAAGTGACTTTTAAAGGAACAATGAAAAGTTATATGGATTTCCGTGATGTAGTGCATGCAACACAAGCGCAAATGTTGAAAAAATTTGCAGGAGAGAATGTTTTCCAAGGTAGAGTTATTGAGGTGCATTTAGGAACTTTAACTGCTGATCAAGCCTTTACTTTTACAGATTGGTCTGCTGAAATGAAAGCAAAAGCAGCAATTTGTATCTCTGAAGATGCTACACTAATTGAATCTCTAGAAATTGCCAAAAGTCGTATTCAGATTATGATTGACAAAGGGATGGATAATCATAATAAAGTGCTTCAAGGACTAATTGATAAAGCAAATGCAAGAATTGAAGAAATCAAAACAGGTACAAAACCAGCATTGACGCCCGATGCAACTGCGAAGTATTACGCTGAAGTAGAAATCGATTTGGATCAAATTGTTGAGCCAATGATTGCTGATCCAGATGTTAATAATGCAGACGTTTCAAAACGATATACTCACGATACCATTAGACCTTTGTCGTTTTATGGGGGAACAAAAAAAGTAGATCTAGGATTCATAGGGTCTTGTATGGTGCATAAAGGAGATATGAAAATCTTGGCACAAATGCTAAAGAATGTAGAAGCACAACAAGGAAAAGTAGCGTTTAAATCCCCTTTGGTAGTAGCTCCGCCTACCTATAATATTGTAGATGAGTTGAAAGCTGAAGGAGATTGGGAAGTGCTGCAAAAATATTCTGGATTTGAATTTGATGACAATGCACCAAAAGCTGCAGCTCGAACTAAATATGAAAATATGTTATATTTAGAACGACCAGGATGTAATCTTTGTATGGGAAATCAAGAAAAAGCAGAGAAGGGAGATACCGTAATGGCTACTTCAACGCGTCTTTTCCAAGGTAGAGTGGTAGAAGATTCAGAAGGGAAAAAAGGAGAATCATTACTTTCCTCCACTCCAGTTGTCGTACTTTCTACAGTACTTGGTAGAACGCCAACTATTGAAGAATATATTGCCGCTGTAGATGGTATTAATTTGACAAAATTTGCACCATCTAACAAACAAATGGTGCTTTAATAGTAGCATCTTATTTTACAAAAGCCTGAGTTTTTTTACTCAGGCTTTTTTTTGAACTAATGTGGAGTAATTGTTCAGTATATTAGCTCCCTTATAGACTTTTTATAGTGTGAATTTATTGTTGATTTAACACTTTTATTTACTAAAAAAAGTATATTTGTATTTCTTGAAAAAACTATAATTTTTACTAAAAACATATTGCTTTTTTTAAGATAAACGAACGACTTTCAACTTTTTAATAAAAATAACCCCTAATTTTTTTAAAAACAATCATGAGATATTTTGGATTGATTTTTTGGCTTTTTGTGATGGCTACTTCGAGCGTTTTTTCCCAAGAGAAATTTATTAAACATGCTATTGCTAAAGGGGAAACGATTTCTTCTATCGCTGAAAAATATCAAGTAAGTCAAAAAGTAATTTTCGAACTCAATCCTAATGCTTCGGGGATTTTGAAGCTAAATGCGATACTTAAAATTCCAAATAAGAGTTATAAAAAGGAGATCGCTAAAAAACAATCAAGTACAAAACAAAAAAAGACCCAAATTGTGGCTCATGAAGTAATTGCAAAGGAGACTTTATTTGGTATAGCTAAAAAATATGCTATCTCGGTGGGAGATATTAAAAAAAGCAATCCATCTATCGAACTTGAAGGATTAAAAGTGGGACAGCAGCTCAAATTGGTTCTTCCTGATAACTTTGTATTACCTCAAGAAGTGGCTGAAGTGGAGAAAGACAGCATGGTTCAAAGAAGTGCTATTGATTCCAATCAGAAGGAGACTTTAAAAGCAACCACTTCCATTTCCACTACCCCTTCACTCCAATTACATACGGTTATGGCAACCGAAACAAAATATGGAGTATCTAAAAAATACAACCTATCGGTGGCTGAATTAGAGCAATTGAATCCAACTCTTGTCAATAAAAAATTAGCTATAGGGCAAGTATTAAATGTTCCTTTATTGAATAATAACCAGGTTGCTATTCAGAGTACCACGCTCGAAAGCACTGATCTTTTGAAAGAGGAAGGCGCTTCTAAAACAGAAATGGTAACAACTACTGCCTCTCCCCAGGCACTTAATGAAAGTATAGTTACAAAAACAGCGGAACACGTAGTAATAGCCAAAGAAACAAAATTTGGAATAGCCAAAAAATACAACATTACATTAAACGAATTAGAACGGTTAAACCCTTCAATTCAAAATACACTAAGAGTAGGTATGGTTTTAAAAGTAGGTGAAGGAACTCTAATTCCAACGGATGCTGCCCTACTTGAAACTACTAAAAACGAAAGCCTAGTTACAGCTGACGAATCCACTACTAAAATATTTGGTGATTTTGCTGTTGCAGATCATTTAATAGAGAAAGCTTCAGATAATTTAGGCGTTCGATATCGTTCTGGCGGAACCACTAGAGCTGGGTTCGATTGTTCAGGTTTGATGTTTACCACCTTTGATGCCTTTGATATTAAATTGCCAAGATCTTCGATTGAACAAGCTAATGTTGGACTAAAAATAGATCCTTTAGAAGCTAAAAAAGGAGATTTGATATTCTTTAAAACAAGAGGTAGTGGGCGAATTAATCATGTGGGGATGGTAATAGATGTAGCAGGAGATGAGATTAAGTTTATTCATTCCTCCACATCCAATGGTGTTATTATTTCTTCTACCAAAGAAAATTACTATCACAGAAACTTTGCACAAGTCAATCGTGTTTTAAAATAAATGACTAAGCGGGCGTTGTTACCCAATGTTTAATTAGCGCTTTCTTTTAAAATTACGATGTTTTTCTTTTTGACTCTTTTCGTCAACCATTCTTTTAACTTTTTTTCATCATTTGCAGTCAATGGTTTTTTACTATTGTATATAGCAACTGTTTTCGTGAGGGTGCTATCTGTATTTTCATTAAAGATGTGATTGGCAATAGAGAGATTGGTGATTTCAGGAAAAAAAATGGTGATCTCTTCTCTTAATCCTTTGTTGTCAAAAGAATTGGCTTTTAGTTTGTTTTTTAAATTTAAGATGATTAAATCTTTTTTGGTTTCTTTTGAATTCTCATTCGCATAATTCTCTGTAATTAATTTCTTAATATCAGTAGTATCTTGTTTGATTACCAGTTGAGTGTTTTCAATTTTATACTTTTTTAAAAGGGTATTCAGTGTTTTTTCTTCTTTGCCATTTACTTTCTTGTTTAAAAACGCTAATTCTATACTTTTAGGATTGGATTTGTAATTGATTTTTTGGTAAACAATGGTAACGCCATTTTCATTAAATTCTTGATTTAAGAACAATTCTACTTTTTGATGGTACTTTTTTTCTTGTGCTAACAAATAAGCAAAATATACGCTTGGTAGAATCAGTAGCGCTAAGATGGTGGAGATGGTATATTTGATTTGTTTGCGATACTTTTGGTCCACATGATTTACCTCAGGATACTTTAAATATTTAACTATGATGAAAGTGGATATACAGATAAAGACACAATTGATGGTATACAAAAATAAAGCACCTAGAAAAAATTTCCAATTTCCAATAGCCAATCCATAACCAGCCGTGCATAGCGGAGGCATAAGCGCTGTTGCAATGGCTACCCCCGGAATGGGATTACCTTTTTCTACTCTAGTAATGGCGATAACACCTACTAATCCACCAAAAAAGGCAATTAAAATGTCGTAAATATTAGGTGAGGTTCGTGCTAACAACTCGGCTTGTGTTTCTTTGAAGGGAGTCAGTAAAAAGTAAACGGTAGAAACCAGTAAACTTACTATCGTAGCAATTAAAAGATTTTTAGCGGCTTTTTTTAATAATTCAAAATCAAAAATACCCAGACTAAATCCAGCTCCTACAATAGGTCCCATCAAAGGAGAAATTAACATCGCTCCAATAATTACCGCGGTAGAATTCACGTTAAGCCCTACGGAAGCAACAACTATTGCACAGGCCAAAATCCAAACCGTAGATCCTCTAAAGGAAATATTCGCCTTTACATTTTCTAATACTTTTTGTTTGTCTTCTTCTCCTTTGTGTAAATCTAAAAAACTCTGTATTCTATTCATGTGTTTAAAATTTATGTCATTCCCTAACTATTGCGTGTAATGTAATGGCAACTTCTTTTGATATTTTGGAGGCTACAATGGGTGGAATTTCTATTGTGAAATCTTCTGTATTAATGGTAAATGAAGTATCAATTTCTATTTCTTCATTCTTTTTATGTAAGGTGATCTTGCAGAATAAGGGTTTGGATTTTCCGTGAATTTTTAGAATTCCTTTGAGTTGGTATTCTTGGGGTTGATCGGTTAATAATTGGTATTCTAATTTCTCGATTTTTCCAATAAATTGCGCTTTTGGATACCGATCACTTTCTAAATAGTGCTCATTAAAATGTTTTTGCATCAACTCTTTCTTAAATTTAAATTGTTGAATGAACAAGGAACAGTTTATTTCATTAGTAGCAAAGGAAACGAAACAATTGACATTATTATTTACGGCTTTTATTTCTTCAAATAAAGGCACTGAAGCTTCAAATCGAATACTTCCTGCGGTAGTCGACCATTCATTCTGAGCTTGTACCCATAAACTACAGAGAGAAATTAGTAAAAATGTAGTTTTTTTCATTTGAATTAAAGCTTCTTGTTACTTAAAGTTACGTTTTATAAGTAGGTTCAGCAAATTAATTCATTTAATTATTTTGAGTTGTTAAGAAAGTTGTAATTCTAACTTAATCTTGTGATTTGATATCAATTTTAGGTTTTCTTTTGAGCGGAAATCAAATGCTTCTTCGTGTTCCTCGTGTATTTTTTTTAACTCAATTTGTTTTAATCCACTACTAAATCGTCTCAAATCGTTTTCCGTTTGAAGAATCAATCCGGGAACAGCGACACTTTTTCCAAACGCATCCTTCGCCACCATTGTAAAATAGGAGGAATTGCAATGCTTGATGCTTCCGGTTCTGATGTTTTCTGCTTCTACGCGAATGCCTACTATCATGGAACTGCGCCCCACATAATTTACTGAAGCTTTCATGGTGACCAACTCGCCTACTTCTATGGGCTGTAAAAAATTGACGGTGTCTACTGAGGCAGTAACACAATAATTTCCGGAAAACTTAGAGGCGCATGCGAAGGCAATTTGATCTAACAAGGAAAGGATGTATCCACCGTGTATTTTGCCACTAAAATTAGTATGAGAGGGCAACATCAGCTCAGAAATTGTAACGTGCGATGCAGCAACTGGTTTAAATAGGGTAGTCATGTGCTAACGATTATTAAATGGAGAGGCTTCTTTTTGAACTGAGGTGATAAAAAAGCGTGTTTCGCCCCACCAAATGAAAGTGCGTTTTTTTTCTTCATAAGTCAAACGAACATAGTGTCCTTGAAGTACTTTTAAGCTATCAATTACGTTTTTGTCTTTGTCCAAAACAGAAAAACGGAAAATTTGTGCTCCAGAAATTCCTTGACTCAATTCCCCTTCCCATGTTTTGATGATCACCCCTTTGTGGCTTAACCGAATCAATTCTCCCGAACGCACACCATCACTCACTGGGATGTAGTAAATGAAAGCCATGTAAATAGAAACAACAAGCACTCCAGCAAATAGCAATATAGCGGCAATTTTTTTCATCTGTTTTAGTTTAAAAGGTTACTTGAATCTGTTTCTGCTCTCTTTAGGACATTCTCGGGTAAGGCCTTTTTAGCTTTGGCCCCCATCTTTTTTAACTTTTCTACACTTACAATCAGGTTGCCTTTTCCGTCAACTAGCTTATTCATTGCGGCTCCGTATTCTACTTTACTTTCGTCTATTTTCTTTCCAATTTTGATCAAATCTGCCACAAAACCCTCGAATTTATCATACAAAGCCCCTGCTTGTCTTGCTATTTCAACCGCATTTTCTTGTTGCTTTTGGTTAGTCCACATACTGTCGATAGTGCGTAGTGTGGCCAATAATGTGGAGGGAGTCACAATTACGATATTTTTTTCAAAAGCTTTATTATACAAGGCGGTATCTTCATTTAACGCAATGGCAAATGCAGGCTCAATTGGGATAAAAAGCAATACAAAATCGGGACTTTCCATTTGGTACAAGTCTTGGTAGTTTTTCTCACCCAATTGATCCACATGGCGTTTTATCGAAAAAACATGTTCCTTTAATAAGGTAGCTTTGATGGTTTCATCCTCTTCGTTGATATATTTTTCATAAGCGGTTAAGGAAACTTTGGAGTCGACAATCATTTTTTTACCATCAGGTAAATTAATTACAACATCTGGAAAAACACGATTGCCACCCTCGTTTATATGGCTAACTTGTACATCATATTCTCGTCCTTTTTCTAATCCTGATTTTTCAAGTACGCGTTCCAATACTAATTCTCCCCAATTCCCTTGCATTTTACTGTCGCCTTTTAGGGCTTTGGTCAAGTTGAGGGTTTCTTTACTCATTTGTAAATTCATTTCACGCAGCCCTAGAATTTGCTGACGTAGCGCTGCATGATAGTCAATGCTTTCCTTATGAGTATCTTCCACTTTTTTCTCGAATAACTGAATTTTATCTTGAAGCGGACTCAAGATATTCTTCATATTTTCCTTGTTCTGTTCCGTAAATTTATTCGATTTTTCGTCTAGAATTTTATTGGCTAAGTTTTCGAATTCTTTGGTGAATTTTTCCTGAAGTTGTTCCACTTCATTTTTTTGTTCTTTATGTCGCTCTAGCAAATTGTCAAAATCTACTTCTTTTTTAGAGAGTTGAATGGCCAAACTATCTTTTTCATTTCTAATGATTTCCTTTTCCTCAAGCTGCGATTGTAATTGTTTTTCAAGCGCAATTTTTTCTTTACTATGCTGTGCCTCCATCATTTGATTTTTTTCATCCAAAAGCAATAAAGAAGATTTGGCTTGTTGTCCGAAAAACAATTTTCCAATAAAGCAACCTAGGACAAGTGCTAGTAAAAAAGTAATGAGTAAAGGGAAATAATCAGTCATGTGTTAAAGTGTTTGTTGTTAGGGGTGAAATAGAGTTTACAATTTAGGAATAAAAACAAGTTTTGATAGCATTTGTTTTAATTTTTTACCCGGGCGAAAAATAATGGTGCTGCGTTTGATTTTCGAAGGATTTACCTCTTCGGGTGTAGCGCTTGCATGGCTTTGTACACTAACTTGAAAGGCTCCTAAATGGCCTAGATGAACAATATTGCCTTGCTCAAGGCTGTTAGCAATTTCATTGACCAAACCAATTACCACGGCATAACAATCCGAAGGTGTTACAGAGCAACTAGCAGCGACTCTTTCCGAAAGATCGTCTAAATTTAAGACGCCACTTTTAGTAACCCTTGGATAATAGGTGATAGAGGGTGGTGTACTACTAGGAATTTTTTTTTGAACAATAGTATAAGGTACAGGCATGCGGTTGTTTTTTTTGGTTGATACTTACAAAGATAACGAATTGTACTGATGATTCATAAAATTGACCGCGGTTGATTGATGAATCGACCCCGGTCAATTAGTCAATCGACCGCGGTCGATTCATCGGTTCATACGGACGAATCTGAAAGTTGGTCAGGACGAATCTGAAAGTTCTACCGTATGAATTTTAAAAAGGATCAGGACATATCAAAAACCAGTCGCTACACCCCAAAAAAAAGTCCCACCGAAGCAGGACTAAAGGTTTGCACCTACGGCATATAGCCTTATTGTGATAAGATTAAAGATTAGAAGTTTTAATCTGAGGTAAATGTAGGAAAAAAAATCTTTAATCCTAATGCGGAAAACCGTAATGTGGGTAATTATTTTTTTCATAGCTTTAAAAATTCTTACAAAATAGAGCGAACTATGGCAAAAATATTAGGATTAGATTTAGGTACCAACTCGATTGGGTGGGCGATTGTGGATAAAGAAGGTAATGAGTTTTCATTGGTAGATAAAGGAGTTAGAATATTTTCTGAGGGGGTGAAGTCCGAAAAAGGAATTGAAAGTTCTAGAGCAGCTGAAAGAACAGGTTATAGAAGTGCACGTAAAATTAAATTTAGAAGAAAACTTCGTAAATATGAAACTTTAAAAGTATTGTCAAAAAATGGGATGTGTCCGTTATCTCTTGATGAAGTAGAGGCTTGGCGTAAATCAGGGTTTAAGCAATATCCAATAAATCCAGAGTTCTTAAAGTGGTTGCGTACCGATGACGACAATAATATTAACCCCTATGTATTTAGAGATAAAGCGAGTAAAGATAAGGTTGCACTTTATGAATTAGGACGAGCTTTTTATCATTTGGCACAAAGAAGAGGTTTCTTAAGTAATCGTTTAGATCAATCCGCTGAGGGTGTTATTGAGTTGCATGCTCCAAACATTGAAAGCAGAATAGAAGAAACAACCACCATTAACGACTTAAAGATTGAAATTCAGGAATATTTTGATGGCTTGGATATTTTAGATAAAAATGCGAAGGAGTTAGATGAGGGTGAAAAGAAGCTTAAATCTTTATACAATGCTTTAGATAAAATAATTAAAGCAAATGAATTTGAAAAAGCTAAAACAGAAATCATAGCTAGATTAAATAGAAAAGAAGACCAAGGCGCAGTAAAACAAGAAATTGGAGAGATTTCCCAAGCTATAAAGGATGGTGGCTTTGAAACTTTAGGACAATACTTTTTTAGTTTATACAACAAAGGCAAAATACGAAATCATTACACAGCTCGCGAATCTCATTATTTGAATGAATTTGAAAAAATTTGCGAAGTGCAAAATTTAAGTTCAATTAACAAAAATGAGAATATACCTGAAAAAAGATATTCTGGTTTGGCTAAAGAGTTATACCGAGCCATATTTTTTCAACGACCTTTAAAATCACAAAAAGGATTAATTGGAAAATGTTCTTTGGATAAAACGAAATCTCGATGCGCCATTTCTCATCCTGATTTTGAAGCCTATCGTATGTGGTCTTATCTTAATACTATTAAAATTAAAACACCACAAGACGAACAAATGCGTTTTTTAACTATAGAAGAAAAGCAACAATTAATTCCAAAGTTTTTTAGAAAAAAAGACAACTTTAATTTCGAAGACCTATCCAAAGAGCTTACTCCAAAAGGATATACTCCTGATTTTTATAAGTCTTCAAGTGCAAAAGCAGCCTCGTATATTTTTAATTACAAAGCAAAAGATAGTGTTGCTGGTTGTGTAGTTTCAGCCTCTTTAAAAAATGTATTTGGAGAAGAATGGAATACAAAAACTTGGACATATGAAGCCAAAAATAGTAAAGGCAAATTTGTAAAACGAGAGGTAGATTATAAAGATTTATGGCATTTGTTGACCGTTTCTACTTCAGATGCTTATTTGGAAGAGTATGCGATGGAGAAATTAGGTTTGGATGAAAAAAGAGCCAAATCGTTTTCTAAAATAAGATTGAAGAAAGATTTTGCGAGTTTGAGTTTAAGTGCGATTAATAAAATACTTCCCTATCTCAAACAAGGTTTGCTCTATTCGCATGCGGTATTTATGGCTAATATTGAAAAGATTGTAGACGAAAACATTTGGAATAATCCAGAAGAAAGACTGTACATCCAAAATAGAATTGCTGAAATTATTGAAAACAATAGTTTTGAGAACAGTAAACTAGAAATAGTAAACGGGTTAATTAAAGATTGTAAAGTAAACAATTGTTATTATTCAATAGAAGCAGAATCGTCTTATAAAGCAGATTTAGTTAAAAAAGTGAGTTCGTTTTTTAAAGAAATCGAAAATCAAAAAGAAATTGTAGAGGAATTATTCCCAGTTTTTATAGAACAATTAAAGAAATACGAATACATTTCTGTTAAGCGCTTAGACGAAAAAGTATTGGAATTTTTAAAAGGTGAAAATGAAGATGGTGAAATCTATTGCAATAATCCTAACAAGTTGAATAAACTTTTTCATCCATCGGATATTGATGTTTTCAAAAAGAAAGTAATTGAAGATGAGTTTGGTAATAAAAAAGTTGTTTTAGGTAGTCCATTAATTTCATCGATTAAAAATCCAATGGCAATGCGGGCTTTACATCAGTTACGTAAAGTTTTAAACACCTTGATTATTGAAGGTTTAGTAGATGAAAAAACAAGAGTACATATCGAATTGGCTCGAGAGTTAAACGATGCTAACAAAAGGAAAGCGATTCAAGATTTTCAAAAGGAAAATCAAAGTAAAAGAGCGGAAATTGCATTAAAAATTAAAGAGGATTATAAGGCTGCAACCCAGAAAGATATTGAACCAACCGGAGATGATATTTTAAGATACCAATTATGGGAAGAACAAAATGGTATGGAGATTTATGAAGCATCAATAAATAATGGAATAAGTAAAAAAATTGGAATTCACCAAATTATAGGAGAGAATCCAGATTATGATATTGAGCATACAGTTCCAAGAAGCATTTCTCAAGATAACTCATTAATGAATAAGACACTTTGCAGCAAGAAATTTAATCGAGATATTAAGAAAAAACAAATGCCAACAGAATTAAATAACTATGAATTAATCCTACCCTATATTGATCATTGGCGTCTTGAAGCCGACAAACTATCGTGGGAAATTGAACAGCTTTCTAAAGGTATA
The DNA here is from genome assembly GCF_051547165.1 of Flavobacterium sp. TSSA_36. NCBI lineage: Bacteria > Pseudomonadati > Bacteroidota > Flavobacteriia > Flavobacteriales > Flavobacteriaceae > Flavobacterium > Flavobacterium sp. TSSA_36. The sequence continues at coordinate 13,047 of NZ_JBPTTP010000008.1, read as the reverse complement.
AAAGCTGCTGCAACCAAAGATGCTAAAGATAAGAAAATTCGAAGAAGACATTTTTTAACATTGAAAAGAGATTATCTTAAAAGTAAATACGATCGATTTGTTTGGAAAGAACCAAAAGTAGGTTTTAAAAACAGTCAAATCCCCGACACTGGAATTATAACCAAGTATTCTCGTGCGTATTTAAACTCTTATTTCACCAGAGTGGAAAGTGTAAAAGGGGGAATGGTTGCCGAATTTAGAAAAATATGGGGTATTCAGGAAAGTTATAGTAAAGACGGTAAAAAATATTATGTAGAAAAAGACCGTAGTAAGCATACGCATCATACAATAGATGCTATAACTATTGCTTGTATGACCAAAGACAAGTACGATGTATTAGCAAAAGCTTGGACAGATGAAGACAATGAAAACTTACCATTGGCTAGAAAATTATTAGCCGATTCTAAACCTTGGTCGACTTTCACAGAAGATATTAAGAAAATAGTGGAAGAAATATTGGTTTCGCATCACACGCCTGATAATGTAAAAAAACAGTCGAAGAAAATTATTCGTGTTCGTGGTAAAAAACAGTATTTGGCTGAAATGACCAAAGATGAAAACAGTAAAAAAGTACCTCGAAAAGATGAAAATGGTAAAATAATTTATAAGTTAAATTCTGAAGGAAAGAGAATACCAAGAGTGCAACAAGGCGATACCGTTCGTGGATCTTTGCATCAAGATAGTATTTACGGAGCCATTAAGAATCCTTTGAATCAAGAAGAAATCCGTTATGTAATCCGTAAAGATATAGAAAGTATTAAGGGCACTGATGTAGAAAACATTGTAGATGAAGTAGTAAAAGAAAAAGTAAAAGAAGCCATTGCCAATAAAGTTTTGCTCATTTCTTCCAATCCTCAACAAAAAAATAAAATTGCCGATAATCAAAAAGTTTGGATGAATGAAGAAAAAGGAATTCCAATTCAGAAAGTTCGTTTGTATGCCAACTCCGTAAAAAATCCGCTGCATATCAAAGAGCACAGTGCCTTATCAAAATCCCGTCACGAACATAAACAAAAAGTATATGGTCAGAATGACGAGAATTATGCTATGGCGATTTATGAATTGGATGGAAAACGAGAATTTGAGTTAATTAACAATTTTACTCTAGCCAAATTGCAAAAAACAGGAGAAGGGTTTTATCCTTTATTCAAAGAAAAAGAAGTTAAAGGTAAAAAAACACAAATCCCGATTGCTAAAAGTAATAATAGAGATGTTGTTTTGAAAAAGGGACAACAAGTAATTTTTTATGACAAAACAGTGGAAAATCATATAGATATAACTGAGATAATTGATTTTTCGGGAAGAATATATATTATTGAAGGATTGTCTATTAATAGAATATCTAGATCTTCAGGTAAAGTTGATGAATACGGAGTTATTCAATTGAGATATTTTAAAGAAGCTAGAAAATCTGATGACATTAAAAAGGATAAGTATAAACCAGATGGTGATTTTAAATTAGGCGAAATTAAACCGACAAGAAAAATGAGTCCAGGTCAATTTAATGCTTTTGTTGAGGGAATTGATTTTAAAGTATTACCTTCGGGTAAGTTTGAAAAAATATAATTATGGACGAATCAAAATTAACAAAAGAGCAAATCAAGAAGATTCAAGCAAAAATTGATAAAGCTGAAAAAAGTGGATTGGCAAAAAAGCAAACTCGTGAAGAAATGCTAGCCGAATTTAAAATGAGATTAGGATTGGTTTAAAATAATATTTAAAGAGTGTTCTTTGACATAAAGTTTTCAAACTCTTAAACCTCTCAAACCACAACTGAAAGGTAGGGTATCCTCCCAGCAGGGATGCAGTAGCTTTCAGTTGTGGTTTGATTAAAGATTAGAAGACACGATATTTAAATAATTTTCTTGGACAAACTCTTTTACGTTGTGGTTTGATTAAAGATTAGAAGACACGATATTAAAAATAGACGCTCAAAGCAATTTAGTAGCGTTGTGGTTTGATTAAAGATTAGAAGACACGATATTGCAGGCGCTGAAAGAGAATACACCCCCCACGTTGTGGTTTGATTAAAGATTAGAAGACACGATATTTACGTAAATCCGTTGGTGACACAAGTGCCGGTTGTGGTTTGATTAAAGATTAGAAGACACGATATTTTTTCGGAATTTACCTCCTCGGTATTCGTAGTTGTGGTTTGATTAAAGATTAGAAGACACGATATTAAAAATATCCGCTTAATACAAACCCTTATGGTTGTGGTTTGATTAAAGATTAGAAGACACGATATTCTTGAAGAAGTTGAGGAGTTGAATCAAGCAGTTGTGGTTTGATTAAAGATTAGAAGACACGATATTTTTTGCGTAGCCATGGTTCCTGTACTGCCGGTTGTGGTTTGATTAAAGATTAGAAGACACGATATTAGGGCAAAAGTAAACAATAAAACGCGTAAAGTTGTGGTTTGATTAAAGATTAGAAGACACGATATTGGGGCGGCGTTGTTGGTGAAAGGTTTTGCGGTTGTGGTTTGATTAAAGATTAGAAGACACGATATTAGTTGGTTGGTTACCTTCTAATAATCAAGAGATTAATTGAAGATATCGTACTAAAAAATGCCTCTTTTTTGCCCTGATAAAGCAAGATTGAGGCATTTTTCATTTTATAGATTAAAACAATTCCAATTGTGTGGGTTGCGGTGCTTTTGGAACTTCGGCTTTGCCCCAAAAATTCATAATGTTGCCAAATTGTTTGTCGGTAATTCGGAGTATACTTACTTTACCCATAGGCGGTAAGAGGTTGTGGATCCTTTTTTCGTGCACATCGGCACTTTCACTACTGGCACAATGCCGTATGTAAACGGAGAATTGCATCATGCTGAAACCATCTTTGAGTAAATTGCCTCTAAATTGCGAAGCGTTTCTCCGATTCTTTTTGGTTTCGGTGGGCAAGTCAAAAAATACAAATAACCACATGATTCGGTACCCGTTTAGATCCATAATTTTGGATATTTTATCTTTTTTCGTTCACCCGTGTAACATTGTTGTAAGGAGCTGGCTGTTTTTTGTAAAGCCACCATCAACGGACTTTTTTCGTCTTCAAAATAGACCGTTTGTGTAAGGATTTGTAATAACTCAGCTTTAATTTTGGTGTTGAGGTCTTGTTCTTCATACTGTTGAATGATTTGAAAAACCTTTTCATCTACCAAGGGGCGAAAGGGTTCCATAATGTCATCCGCCAAAGCAAAAGCGTTGTATTTACTTTTATGATGAATGCCTAAAGTGTTCAACAATCCACTACCCGAAAGGGCTCTTGCAGTGGCCGCTCTTAGAATAGCATAACCATAATTGAGAAAATTATTCGGGTAATCGCCAAATCGTTCCCTTTTAATTCCCTTTCCTTCTGAGGATGTTAGAGGGAGGGTTTTCCAATATTGACTTGCCGCTACGCCTTCCATATTGCTAGTATCTCCACTCAATACTTTGGAAGCCAAAAAATCTAAAGTGTTTTTTTGACCTGTTATTTTCTGAAGTAAAATACCTTGATTGGTAATTTTTTCGATAATGGTCTGTTGCCATAATTGTTTCTTAAGAGGCAATGATGCTTCAATTTGATTTCTGAACAATTCTTGTTGGATATGATGGCTATTCAAGTTGAGAAATTGCCCGTTTGGGAGGTGGTTTTTATTGCAAACAATAACAGCAGCATTGTTTTCGATGAGTAGATTCATGGCAGGAATACTGAGATATATTTCTGGATGATCTAACACAAGAAACCCAATTTCTTCAATAGGAATTGTTCCTTCTCTCGTCTCGGATTTGATCTGCAGTTGCAAATTTTTACAACTAATAGAAGTCTTGTTTTCAATGAGCAAGGTTTTTTTTATCATAATTGTAGTTGATTTAGTGTTAACAACTGCAATGTTATCAAAATACATGCCTAATGTATTGTTGCTAAGATAGATATGTTTTAAATTGGATGAAATAGGGGGCGTTTTATCCTGTTTTGTTGCAAAGGTATATTTCGCTTTGTCAATTTTTTGGTTTTTGAAAAATGACACCATAATTCTCTGAGCCCTATTTATAGGTAGTAAGCCATCCTAAACTTCATTTTCTTACTCTCTTAATGGTGATAATTTCGCCTCAATTTTCTCATGTATTTAATTATGGGACGAATCAAAGTCTTTATTTAGTTTGTTGTAAATTTTTGTCAAATCGGTTAACTTTTTTTAATGGTATCTAACTCGATCAAATGTATCACAATTCATAAAACTTTGTGCACCTTTCAGTTAAGTTTGTGATGCATAGTCAAAGCGGCATTTTTTTGAAATTTAGGTTTAAAATTAGAGTTAAATTAATGGCATTATACGGTTCTTAATTAGTTACGTTAAATGAGCATATCGTATCTTTGTTTCCAAATGCTACTCATGAAACGCTTATTCCTATTATTGCTCTTACTAAGTATTGAAAATGTTGCTCAAAACGCAACAAAGCCATATGTAATTTTGGTTTCCCTTGACGGATTTAGATGGGATTATCCGGATCATTTTGAAACACCAAACCTCGATTTACTAGCAAAGAAGGGAGTGAAGGCTCACTCGATGCAACCCAGTTATCCAACGAAAACATTTCCCAATCATTATGCTATTGCGACAGGTTTATATCCCGACCATCATGGGATTGTAAATAATGCTTTTTTTGATAAAGCTTCTCAAAAAATATTTACTTTAAATACCGCAGCCAAAAGAGAGGGGTACTTTTATGGAGGGAATCCTATTTGGAATCTTGCCGAGGAACAAGGGGTGAAAGCGGCTAGTTATTATTGGCCAGGTTCAGATACAGGAGTGAAAAGTCCAAGTATCTACAAAGTGTATGATGACAAAGTAAGTTATTCCGAACGGATGAAAACCATCATTGACTGGCTCCAACTTCCTGAATCGGAACGACCACATTTAATTACATTATATTTTGATCAGCCAGACAAAACCGGACATGATTTTGGCCCTTTATCAAAGGAAAACCAAAAAATGGTTGCTGAGATGGATGGTATAATAGGGGAGTTGCAATACAAATTAGACCAACTGCCAATAGCCAATCAAATTAATCTAATTGTAGTTTCTGATCATGGAATGACTGAGATTCATAATGATAAAAAAGTAGCTATTTTGAATTATTTAAAACCAGAATGGTATGGATATGCAGCAGTTATCAATCCCATAATGAGCATTGAAGCCAAGGAAGGCTACAAAGATAGTATTGCTACCGCCTTAAAGAAAGTCCCACATATTAAATGGTATGTGACACCAAAACTACCTAAACGCCTTCATTTTGGCAAAAATCCACGAGCACTTGACTTTGTAGTTGAAGCGGATTTTGGATATAGTTTAGTCAACAAAACGGATCAAAAAGTGAGCGGTGGAACGCATGGCTATGATAATAAAATGAAAGATATGCAGGCCATTTTTTATGCCAAAGGCCCCAATTTTAACATTGGAAAGAAAGTAAAATCCTTTCGAAATGTTTGTGTTTATCCCTTAATTGCGGCTATTCTTGGACTTAAGACAGAGATGATTGATGGTGATTTAGAGGATTTAAAAGATGTTTTAGTGCACTAATAATGCCATCCTTCAAAGCGGTTTTCATAAAAAAAATTAGTTGTTCTATTGAATTTTCTAAACAACCACCGAATCTTAAACAGAAGTGATTGGATTCAAAAATTAGAGGTCATCATAAGCTTTTTTTCTTCGGCAGTACTAAGCGTATGGGGAATATTTTTGATTCCTTTTTTATTAAATAGCCTTGTCTCAACTATTTTTTCTAGATAAGGAAGTAACTAATTATTGAAAAATAAATGTACATTGCAATAGGATTTAAAAAATAACTTTCTGATAATCAGATTTTTGTTTTTTAGTATTGCCTAATTTTTGCGTTGTAAATAGTTTATAAACTCAATAAAATATGTTATGAAATCTATTCTTTTTTTTTGTGTTCTCTTATGTTGTTCACTAACTACTAAGGCACAAAGTTCCTCAAATTATTTTGAAAAAGCTCAAAAAATAGTGGCGCAAATGACTTTAGAAGAAAAAGCGTCACTTTGCTCAGGTGCTTCAGCTTGGTCCACTCAAGCTATTACGAGGCTTGGAATACCCTCAATTTATATGACAGACGGTACACATGGGTTACGAAAATCAGTAGGTTTTGATTTTAAAAATAGTATTCCAGCCACTTGTTTTCCGACGGCATCTGGGATTGCTTCATCATGGAACAAAGAGCTCCTTGAGAAAATTGGTAAGGCCATTGCAACAGAAGCACAAGCCAATGATGTACAAATTGTACTTGGCCCCGGAATCAACATGAAACGATCCCCACTTGGTGGAAGAAATTTTGAATATTACTCAGAGGATCCGGTTTTGTCAGGAAAAATGGCAGCGGCCTTTATTCAAGGGCTGCAAAAAAATGGAGTAGGAGCTTCCTTAAAACATTTTGCTGCAAATAATCAAGAGTTTGAAAGAATGTCAGTGAATGCTATTATTGATGAGCGTACATTGAACGAAATTTATTTCCCAGCTTTTGAAATTGCTGTGAAAGAAGCCCAACCTTGGACAGTAATGTGTGCTTACAATAAATTAAACGGGACTTTTGCCTCTGAAAACGAATATTTACTAACTAGTGTTTTAAAAAAGCAATGGGGTTATCAAGGTTTTGTAGTGTCAGATTGGGGTGCTGTTAATGATAGAGTTTTGGGAGTACAGGCTGGCTTAAATTTAGAAATGCCGGCTAGTGGCGGATATAATACCAAAAAAATTATAGAGGCCGTAACTAATAAATCCCTATCTGAATCCCAATTGGATGCACTGGTAACAGAAACACTTGCCATAACTTTAAAAGCCAAAGAAAATCATTCCGAAAATGTAGTAGTGGACAAAGCTTTGCATCATGCTTTGGCTAGAGAAGCAAGTGGAGAATCTATCGTTTTGTTAAAAAACAGTAAGTCTATTTTGCCCTTGAAAGTAGGGACTAAGAAAATTGCGATTATTGGAACCTTTGCCAAAAAACCTAGATATCAAGGAGCAGGAAGTTCTCAGGTTAATCCCACTCAATTAGAAAATCCATTTGACGAAATAAACAAGATTTTTAACTCCTCTTCGATCACCTTCGCTGAAGGATACAATTCGTTAGGAGAAACGAACGCAAGTTTAACAGCCGAAGCAGTAAAAGTAGCAAAGGGGGCTGAGGTAGTACTCCTTTTTGCTGGTCTTCCTGATGTATATGAGTCAGAAAGTTATGATAGAGCAAATTTGGATATGCCTTCAGGTCATAATCAGTTAATCAAAGCAATTGCCAAAGTCAATCAAAATACCATTGTCATTCTTATGAACGGTGCCTCGGTAAGCATGCCTTGGAAAAATGAAGTAGCCGGTATTGTAGAAATGTATTTGGCAGGTCAGGCTGCTGGAGGAGGTATTGCTGATATTCTAAGTGGCAAAGTAAACCCCTCAGGAAAACTCTCTGAAAGCTTTCCTATTCGTTTGGAAGACACACCTACCGCCAATGATTTTCCTTCCAAAGAAGGAGTTTCCAATTATGGTGAAGGGATATACATAGGCTATCGTTATTATGATAAAAAGAAAATAGAAACTAATTTTCCTTTCGGATTCGGATTGAGTTATACCCATTTTAGTTTTTCTACTATAAATACTAATGCGTTACACTACAAAGATAATGATCCAATTGTAGTGACTTTAAAGGTTAAAAATACAGGGAATGTTTTTGGTAAAGAAGTGGTACAATTGTATGTACATGAACAAGAAACCGCAGTAACTAGACCAGAGAATGAATTGAAACATTTTGAAAAAGTAGCTTTAGCTCCTGGTGAAGAAAAAACAATACAGTTTGAGTTATCCTATCGCGATTTTGCTTATTACAACAGCAATACGCATCATTGGCAAGTAAATAGTGGAAAGTTTGATATTCGGATTGGGAATTCATCAAGAAATCTGCCCTTACAGCAAACGGTTTATATTGAGTCAACCACAAAAGACATTCCTGTTTTTACCCGAAATTCATTATTCAAAGAGTTTAAGAATGTTAAAAATAGTCAGGCGATATACGAAGTATTATCCGAAAGTTTTATTGATAAATCTACAAAAGCGGTAACCGAAGATCAAAAAAAGGCAGAGGCTTTTTTGTATTCCATGCTTGGAGATATGCCCGTTAGTAAATTCGTTTTGCTTTCAGGAGGGAAATTCACCGAGGAACAACTGCAAGCGATTTTGAACGATGCAAATACAAATTAATGGTGTTATACATGTTACAAAATGAAATCAAATTTTAGTAGTACTACCAAAAATCATTACGAAATTTTAGATGCTCTTCGGGGAATTGCAGCGCTGATGGTTGTTGCATTTCATATTATGGAAGCTCACGCCACAAGTCGTTTGGATCAAATTATCAATCACGGATATCTAGCTGTGGATTTCTTCTTTTTACTGTCAGGATTTGTAATCAGTTTTGCTTATGATGATAGGTGGAGCACTATGAGGGTAAAGGATTTTTTTAAAATTCGATTAATTCGATTGCAGCCTATGGTTATCATGGGCATGTTAGTGGGTGCTATTTGTTTTTATTTTCAAGATTCATCACTGTGGCCGTTAATTCATCAAGTCCCATTTTGGAAATTAATTCTCGTAATGATAATTGGCTTTACATTACTTCCCTTGCTTCCCACTATGGATATTAGAGGTTGGCAGGAAATGCATCCTTTAAATGGTCCTGGGTGGTCCCTGTTCTTCGAGTATGTGGCCAATATCTTGTACGCATTATGGGTGAGAAAATGGAGTAATACTGCGTTGTCAATTTTAGTGTTTTTCTCAGGATGTTTTTTAATTCATATGGCGATAACTAGTCCAAACGGCGATATTATCGGTGGTTGGTCATTGACTTCAGAGCAATTGCATATTGGATTTGCTAGATTGTTTTTTCCTTTTTTTGGTGGATTATTGTTGCACCGAATCATAAAATTAACGTCTATTAAAAACGCCTTTTTTTGGTCGGCTACTTTGCTAATTGTAATCTTGGCAATGCCGAGAGTTGGAGAAAAAACGGCGTTGTGGCAAAATGGGCTCTATGATGCTTTGAGTGTTATTTTTATTTTTCCGATTATTCTATATATTGGAGCAAGTGGAGGAATACAAAAATTAAGAACAAAAAAACTTTGTAAATTCTTAGGAGCTATTTCCTATCCAATTTATATCACGCATTATCCCTTGATTTATATATATACCGCTTGGGTGGTTACTACCAAAAGCCCCTTGTGCGAAGCCTTTCCGTTTAGTATTTTAACTTTTATCGCATCTATTTTATTAGGGTATGCTTGCTTGAAATGGTATGATGAACCTGTTGGAAATTGGCTTAAAACTAAATTGTCATGAATCCAAAAAACGGATTGTATAGTAAGCAGGTCTTTATTTATAATCCTTTTGCCTAATAATTAAAAAGCATTCAGGCTTTGATATTTAGTGTGAGAGCACTTATTTTAGTAGATAATCTAGTAGCACAGTTAAGTCTATTACCGATCACTGTTTTCTTGGAAAGTGTGTTTATTACAATCAAAAAGCCCCTTTCAATGAAAGGGGCTTTTCTATAGTAAGTAATTATAAATTGAGTTGATAAAACGTTTATTTTACTTTATTAAGTATTGCTTTGAAAGCTTCTGGGTGATTCATAGCTAAATCGGCAAGAACTTTACGGTTCAATTCGATATTATTAGCTTTTAATTTCCCAATGAATTGTGAATAAGACATTCCTTCTAATCTAGCTCCAGCGTTAATACGTTGAATCCACAAAGCACGGAAATTTCTTTTATTCACTTTTCTATCACGGTAAGCGTAGCACATTGCTTTCTCTACCGCATTCTTAGCAACTGTCCAAACGTTTTTACGTCTACCAAAGAAACCTTTGGCTTGCTTCATTATTTTTTTTCTTCTTGCTCTTTTAGCAACTGAATTTACCGATCTTGGCATAATTTTACTGTTTTTTTGTAGCAGGCGTCCTGAATTGAATCAAAGGAACTTAAGGCCATACTCCAAGGTTATTGAAATTGTTTTTAACCTAAAGAATTTAATTTTTTTAGGATTCAAGTCTTAATACTTAACACTCAAATCTTAATACTAATTATATAATTCTTAATTGTTGTTTGATGCTTTTCATATCTGTAGAGTGAACTAGCGCTGAGTGAGTCAAAGCTAATTTACGTTTTTTAGATTTTTTAGTCAAGATGTGACTTTTAAAAGCATGCTTTCTTTTAATCTTTCCAGAACCAGTAACTTTGAAACGTTTTTTGGCGCTAGATTTGGTTTTCATTTTAGGCATTTTTTCCTAGATTTTTAATTTATTCTTACTTACTTATTTTTAAGTGATATGTCAATAGCAATAAGCCATCAGTTTTAAAAACTTTTGACTTTTGGCTTTGACTAATAACTATTTTTTCTTCTTCGGAGCAATGAACATAATCATTCTCTTTCCTTCTAAAACGGGCATGGCTTCTACTTTACCATATTCTTCTAAATCTGTAGCCAAACGCAATAATAAAATTTGCCCTTGGTCTTTGTAAATGATTGAACGTCCTTTAAAGAAAACAAATGCTTTTAGTTTTGCCCCTTCTTTTAAGAATTTCTCAGCATTTTTTCTTTTAAATTCATAATCGTGCTCATCAGTTTGAGGACCAAAACGAATTTCTTTCACCACGACCTGAGAAGATTTAGCCTTAAGAATTTTATCACGTTTTTTTTGCTCGTAGATAAACTTCTTATAATCCATAATCTTACAAACCGGAGGTTCTGCATTAGGCGAAATTTCAACCAAATCCAGTTCAAACTCATCTGCAAGACGTAACGCCTCAGATAGTTTGAACACACCTGGCTCAATATTTTCTCCTACAAGCCTTACTTCTTGTAACCCACGAATGTTGTTGTTAATTCGGTGGGCATCCTTTTTTTCTACGCGAGGTTGATAACCTCTGTTGCTTCTTATTGCTATGACTTTATAATTTAAGTTAAACTGTAAATACTTTCAATGTTTTGCTAATTTCTTCTTCAACAATAGCGGCAAATTCATCTATCGTTACGCTTATATTTCCTTTGCCTTCTTGACCGTGACGACGGATAGAAATAGTGCCGTTTTTCTCCTCTTCCTCACCTACGATTAACATAAATGGGGTTTTCTGCATTTCGGCATCCCTAATTTTCTTTCCAATAGTCTCGTTTCTATTGTCAATTAGGGCGCGAATTTCGTGATTTTCTAGCAGATTTAAAACTTTTTTCGCATAATTTTCATATTTCTCACTCAAACACAAGATTATAGCCTGTTCCGGCATTAACCAAAGAGGGAAATTTCCTGCTGTGTGTTCTAATAAAATAGCAATGAATCGCTCCATAGAACCAAATGGGGCTCTATGAATCATTACAGGTCTATGCAATTCGTTATCAGAACCTTTATATGTTAATTCAAAACGCTCTGGCAAGTTGTAATCTACTTGGATAGTTCCTAATTGCCATTGTCTTCCTAGGGCATCTTTGACCATGAAATCCAATTTTGGACCATAAAAAGCAGCTTCACCATATTCAATAACAGTGTTCAATCCTTTGTCTTTGGCAGCATTAATAATCGCGTTTTCTGCTTTTTCCCAGTTTTCATCGGTACCAATGTATTTCTCTCTATTTTCTTTATCGCGCAAAGACACTTGAGCAGTAAAGTTTTCGAATCCTAATGAGCCAAAAACGTAGAGTACTAAGTCGATTACTTTTTTGAATTCTTCGTCCAATTGTTCTGGTGTACAAAAGATATGTGCATCATCTTGAGTAAACCCTCGAACACGAGTTAATCCATGCAACTCTCCACTTTGTTCGTAACGGTAAACGGTTCCAAATTCAGCATAACGCTTCGGTAAATCTTTGTAAGACCATGGGCGAACATTGTAAATCTCACAGTGATGAGGGCAGTTCATTGGTTTTAATAAAAACTCTTCTCCTTCTGCAGGAGTATTAATGGGTTGAAAACTATCTGCTCCGTATTTAGCATAATGACCAGAAGTTACATATAATTCTTTTTGACCAATGTGAGGGGTTACCACTTGTTCGTACCCTGCTTTTTTCTGTGCTTTTTTCAAAAATTGTTCCAAGCGATCTCTCAAAGCGGCTCCTTTTGGTAGCCACAAAGGTAATCCTTGACCCACTTTCTGTGAGAAAGCGAATAACTCTAATTCTTTACCTAGTTTTCTGTGGTCACGACGTTTTGCTTCCTCTAGTAATTCTAGGTATTCTGTTAGGTCTTTTTGTTTAGGGAAAGACGTACCGTATACGCGAGTCAATTGCTTGTTCTTTTCGTCACCTCTCCAATAGGCACCTGCAACACTCATGATTTTTACAGCTTTGATAATACCTGTATTAGGAATATGTCCACCTCTACACAAGTCAGTAAAACTGGCATGATCACAAAAAGTAATAGTGCCGTCTTCTAGATTGCTAATTAATTCGGTTTTATAAACATTGTTTTTGTAGGCTTCTAATGCTTCAGCTTTAGTAACAGCACGCATTTTGAATTCGTGTTTCTCTTTCGAAATTTCTAACATGCGACTCTCGATAGCTTTGAAATCGGCTTCTGTGATTTTTTGATCACCAAAATCTACGTCATAATAGAATCCATTCGCAATGGCTGGACCTAAGGTGAGTTGGATGCCCGGAAACATCTCCTCTAGCACCTGAGCCATCACGTGTGAAGTGGAATGCCAAAATGCTTTTTTGCCATCAGCATCATTCCATGTGTATAAAATAAGACTTCCATCCGTGGTTAATGGCGTGCTGGTTTCAATAGTAGTTCCTTCAAAAGAAGCTGAAATTACATTTCTTGCAAATCCCTCACTAATATTTTTGGCGACCTCCATTGGAGTTACACCAGGTGCAAACGCTCTAATTGACCCATCGGGCAAAGTAATATTGATCATTTTTTTTAAATTTAAGGAATGCAAATATAAAGGTTTGCCGCAACACCTACAATA
>NZ_JBPTTP010000007.1:0-165332 GCF_051547165.1 Flavobacterium sp. TSSA_36 | reverse complement strand
TGGAACTTTAACAAGAGTAGCTGGAGAAAACATTGGAAACTATACCATTTCTCAAGGAGACTTAAGCGCAGGTTCTAATTATACTATTACTTATGTAAGCAATGATTTTGCTATTACCGCAAAACCAATTACGGTGACTGCAACTCCATCGCAAACCAAAGTTTATGGTACGTCAGACCCTATCTTTGCTTATACAGTTGCTCCTGATTTAGTAAGTGGTGATGCATTTGCTGGAACATTAACTAGAGTGGCAGGGGAAAATATTGGAAACCATGCTATTAATCAAGGAAGTTTGAGTGCTGGAACGAATTACACTATTACTTATGTAAGCAATGATTTTGCTATCACAGCCAAACCTATTACGGTAACGGCAACTCCATCACAAACGAAAGTTTATGGAGCAATAGATGCTGCTTTTGCTTATACAGTTTCACCAAATTTGGTAGGTAGCGATGCCTTTACAGGAGCTTTAACTAGAGTTGCAGGAGAAAACATTGGAAACTATGCCATTACACAAGGAAATTTAAGTGCAGGTTCTAATTATAACATTACTTATGTAAGTAAGGATTTTGTTATCACCGCCAAACCTATTACAGTAACAGCAACTCCTTTACAAACCAAAATATATGGAACTACAAATCCAATTTACTCCTATACAGTTGCTCCTGATTTAGTAAGTGGTGATGCATTTGCTGGAACATTAACTAGAGTGGCAGGGGAAAATATTGGAAACTATGCTATTAATCAAGGAAGTTTGAGTGCTGGAACGAATTACACTATTACTTATGTAAGCAATGATTTTGCTATCGCAGCCAAACCTATTACGGTAACAGCAACTCCATCACAAACCAAAGTATATGGAACGGCAAATCCAATTTACTCCTATACTGTTGCTCCTGATTTAGTAAGTGGTGATGCATTTACTGGAACATTAACTAGAGCTGCGGGAGAGAACGTGGGCGTTTATGCTATAACACAAGGCTCATTAAGTGCGGGTGGAAATTATACCATTATGTATAGTGGCTCCAATTTTACTATAACCAAAGCAGATCAGTTAATTACTTGGAATCAGACTTTGGGATTAGGTTGTAATGGAGAAACTAGTCTTGTTATGACTGCAGTTGCTACTAGTGGCTTAGTAGTAAATTATGCTTCATCTAATGCTGCCATTACAAGTATATCAAATAATTCATTACTTTTCCAAAATTATGGATCAACAACCATAACAGCCTCGCAACCAGGCAACATGAATTACAATGCGGCTCCAACTGTAGTTATACCTGTAGTAATTAGTCAGCCTAACCTAATTAGAAAACAATTTGAAAATATTATATTCTTTGACAATAGCTCTAAGAGTTTTAAATCGTATAGCTGGTATAAAAATGGAGTTTTAGTTCCAGACCAAACGTCACAATATTTCAAAGAAAATGGCACCTTGAATGGAACGTATTATGCTATAGCAACAAAATTAGACGGAACTGTAATTACCACCTGTTCGCTAACTTTATCGCCATCAGCGGAAGAGGAGTACATAAGAATTGTTCCAAACCCTGTTAGCAGTAATGCGAGTTTCCAATTGATTACTAACGTTAGTTCAAGCAAATTACAAAATGCACGTGTTGAGCTTTATAATTTAACAGGAAACTTGTTAACTACTATAAATACAGGTAAAAACACTATTGACATGATAGCTCCGAGCGTTGAGGGAATTTATATTGTAAAAATGACCTTAACAAATGGTAAATATTTTACTAAAAACCTTTTAGTAAAATATTAAAATAATTTACTGAATAAGACCTCCTCATTTGTAAGGAATGGGGATGGATTATTCTAATAAAAAAAACAGTTTAAAATCACCATTAACAACAAGTTAGCGTGAGCAAAAAACCAATAAATAAAAGGCGACCCGAACGCAGCGAATTGGCGAAGCATAACCTAAAGTAACACTAAAAAAATAAATTTTACATCTATGAAATTCAATAGTAAAAACATAATTGGAACTATAGCTTTCTTAATTTCTAACGGAATAACAGCACAGTTTTACGTAGGTATACAGTCTGGAATAGGGAATATTCAGAGTGATATCGCTGGTATACAAACGGGTAATCGCCTAGGCGGAGCTGTAAAAGCAGGTTATATCTACTCTTTAACTACTCATTTTGGTATTGGTTCAGGGCTAGAATTCTCACAATACAAACAAGAAGTTTCTTTGTCTCAGTCTTCTGCAACTCTTACTAATATTGAAGTTGACGCTTCAACTTCAGCATTTGTTTATAACGTTACCACTAAGAATTACAGAGAAAGGCAAACGTTACATGCTCTGCAAATCCCTCTTTTTGTGCAGTATAAATCAAATAATAACAATGGCATTGCTTTTAATTTTAGAGCCGGAGCTAAATATTTTTTACCCATAAACTATAAAATTAAAGCAACAGCCGATGATGTAAAGGGTAGCGCTTATTATCCAGATGTAAATCTGACTATTGATGATTTACCAGAATATGGCTTTGGTAGTCAGACCAATTATTCTTCCTCAGGAAAGTATAAAACCAAAGGAATTATAATGAGTGTTTTTGAGTTAGGATTTACATTTGATATGGGAAGTAAGCATTCGTTATATACAGCCATGTTTCTAGAAAATGGATATGGTAGCATTTTAGACCAAAACAAGAATGAATCCTATATTAGTTATAACCCTACATCAGCCTCCGATAGAAAAGCTAATGGCTTATACAGTACTAATAAAGATGCTGAAATTAAACCTGTAGCTTTTGGTGTCACCCTTGCATGGAATTTTAAATAAAATTATTTTTTAAACCCAAAATCCGCATTATACTTCGTAGCGAAACGAATCTTTTAAGAAAAGTAATGACTCAAGGACTATTTTGAAGCAGTAACTTATATCTTTTAAATCAACTAGGCATCAAATTGAAGTTCATCAGGTTCAAAATATAAAACCAACCTGATGAACTAAAAAACTCATCAGGATGAAACGATTAATTGACCGCGGTCAATTCAATAATCGACCGCGGTCAATTGATCAATCGACCGCGGTCGATTTAATGGCCCATAAGTATGACTAATTAAAACGTTCCGATTCAGTTATGAAAAAGATAAGGATGAAATGATATCTTGGTAGTATTTGCTCCTAAATATTCATTTACTTGAAAGTATTCTTCTGTCCATCCATATCCACTTAAAAAAAAAGGTCGAAAATAGCGGAAACATAAGAAGATTGTGATTTTTAATTGAAGTAAAAAAAATCACAATCTCCCAAGAAAAAAATCAAAATACGTTAGATACAATACAGCAAATTAAAAGCCTCGTGATGTTAATAAGTAGGAATGTACATTTTGCTTTTGATAAACTCACGAATGTTGTCTGGTCGTTCTACAGTTGCCAAATTTGAATCAAAAATTTCTTCTGTGATTTTTATAGCAACATTTAATGACACCTCAAGTATGTCTGAGATATTGGGATAAATCAAACCTTTTTCAAAATCTTCTGATTTTACTTGTTCCGCTACAGCTTCGGCAGCTACAAGTAATAAATCATCAGTTATACGTTTGGCTTCAGTGGCAAAAATAGCCAAACCTAATGCTGGAAAAATGTAAATATTGTTACCCTGGCCCGGATAAAAAACTTTACCTTCATATGCTACAGGCTCAAACGGACTTCCACTCGCAAAAATAGCCTTCCCTTTACTCCATTGGTAAGCTTGCTCAGCAGTACATTCGGAATGAGTCGTGGGGTTGGAATACGGAAAAATGATAGGCGCTTCATTGATTAACGACATGTTTTCAATGACTTCTTGATTAAAAGCCCCACCAACAGTACTCACCCCGATAATCGCTGTGGGTTTAACTTGAAGAACAGCCTCTGCAAAACTTGTGCATGATGTACCTTCATGTGCAAATTGCAATTGATGATCTAACAAATCCGTACGTTTTGCTATTATTAACCCATTGATATCAAACATCCATATATGCTGCAATGCTTCTTCTCTGGATAGACCGTCTTTCACAAATTTACTAACCAACATGTCTGCAATTCCAAAAGCAGCAGCTCCTGCTCCTAAAAACAAGAATCTTTGTTTTTTAAATTCAGTTTTGGTTAATCGACTAATAGAGATAAAACCAGCAGTGGCTACAGCTGCTGTTCCTTGTATATCATCATTGAAAGTACTGACTTTATTTTTGAATGTATTTAGGATTCGAATTGCATCTACGCCTGGAAAATCCTCCCACTGAATACAAACTTTTGGAAAGACTTCATTGATTGCCTGAACAAAAGCAGCTACAAAATCGTCAAATTCTTTTCCTCTAATGCGTTTACATTTCAAGCCAGGATACAACGGATCGTTTAAAAACGCCTCATTATTCGTCCCCACATCAAGAACTATTGGCAAGGTATGTTCAGGTGGGACCCCACCACAACTGGTATAAAGTATCAACTTCCCGATGGAAATACCAATACCATAAATTCCCAAATCCCCTAAACCTAAAATTCTTCCTCCATCAGTGACCACCGTAAAACGAACATCTTCTTCTGGCCAAGTTCTAAGAATTTCTTTAATATGGTCTTTTTGTTTGATCGAAATATACATACCACGAGGCCTTCTGGAAACTTGTCCGAATTTTTGACAAGCCTCTCCCACTGTCGGCGTATACACTATGGGCAAGAATTTTTTGGGTGCTGTGGAAACCGTTTTAAAAAACAATCGTTCATTATTTTCAAGCAATTGCATCAAAAAAATGTATTGATTAATTGGTTTTTCCAATTTACTTAATTGCTCTAAAACGCGTTCAACATGAATATCTAGAGTCTCTACAGCCTCCGGTAACAATCCAACTAAAGCATACTTTTCTCTTTCTTCAAGCGAAAAAGCGGTTCCTTTATTGAGCTTTGGATTACGCAAAATGTCATAACCAGTTAATTCTCCCATACTATTCCATTTTAAAAATTAAAGTACCAATAATGGAGCAACAAATCCAAGACTTAACAGTCCTGTACTATAATCCTTTACTCCAAATGTAGTTTCTGCATATTTTGTATAATTAAATTTTCTTGCAGTGTAAGCGAGGTAAAATCTAACGTTCAAATCTTTAAAAGGCATATATTGAACGGTTGGAATAATCCCATAACTACTAGACATTTTAGAAGAACCCTTAGGATCTGGATTGCTTTCCCATGAATGATTACTATTCATTACCGTCAACATTAAATTCAATTTTGGATTCACCAAATATTCTGCTCTTAACCAGTTTTCAATATAAAGTGCATCTTGAGCAGCATATTGGTATTGACTACTGATGATATTGGAAATAATCCCTTTACGATCAAGCTTTTCTTTGCTATACTGGAAATCGTAGTATAAAACAAAATTTTTAGCAGAAAATTTATTTCCCAAAGCAATATAATTCATATTCGTGTTTTTAGCTTCATTAAAAAAGCTATAGCTGTAGGTAGTTTCAAATTTCCCATTAAAAAAACTTCCACGCCAATTGGCCACAAAAGCTAGTGGAGCCTTTGAAGCCTCAATGCCAGGAGGAATTGTGGCTCCATATTGCTCTTGGAACGTTTTTGTTCTTGAATTTAATACCTGAAAAGATAAGGAATTTTTTTGATCTGCAAAAGTGTGAGCCACACCAACACCCACTAAAAAGTTATCAGCATTTTCGATAATATCATTATAGGTAAGGATGTCAATTGGGTTGAAATCAAATTCATAACCTCCCCAATCAGCACACATTTTCCCCACCGTTAAATTCGTTCTAGGTGAAAGATCAACTTTAATAAAAGCCATATCTACTGAGCGACTGATGTTATCTAAATTACCCGGAATGGGTTCTCTAGTGTAGCGATCTCTAAATCGAAAAGAAACCTTATCATGTATTTTTCCTTTGATTTCAAGGCGAAGTTGATCGAAGTTGAATTTAGACAAAGAATGACTTCCGTCTTGAAAATAATTATTGAAAGCCATACGTGTATTAAAAATGACATCCACATCCCTTAACAAAGATTGTTTTTTTACAGGAATTAATGATTTTATAGTATCTCGATTTGTAAGTACCCCTTCATTGGTTTGCTTCTCTTGACTAAAACTAGTATTGAAACAAAGACAAACCAATAGTAAAAAAAATATTTTTTTCATCTATTATAATTTTAAAGAATAAATGAGCCAATTAAAAACCCAACAGCAATGGCTACCGCAATAGCTACTACACCGGGCACCATGAAACTATGGTTGACTACATATTTACCAATTTTAGTACTTCCTGTTCTATCAAAGTTAATCGCTGCTAAAAGCGTTGGATACCCTGGCAAAACAAAGTCACTATTAACCGCCGGAAAAATAGCCATCAGCGCTCCAGGAGGTAAGCCTAATGCTAATCCTAACGGCATCATTGTTTTAGTGGTTGCTGCTTGACTAAACATCAAAACACCTAGTGCAAAAACAGCTATTGAAAAGGACCACGGATACTCTTTTACCACGCCACCTAAAACATCCTGAATCAATACTGAATTATGCCCCATAAAAGTAGAACTCATCCAAACTACACCAAAAACCGACACTACTGCAGAAGCCATAGAAGTAAACAAACTCATCTTGGTCACCTCGGCAGCACTTGTTTTGGTAATCAACATCATAGCAGCTGAAGCGGATAACGTAACCACTCCGATAATTGTTACCATAGTTAGTGAGCCTTTTTCGTTTACAGCAAGCGTTTTAGCACCGGCCTCAAATTGAGGAACCAAATCAGGAAAAGCTCCTGCAATTACTATCAATAAAATAGCGATTGAAAAAATTAGTACCGCGGTTTTCGCTCCTGGTTTTAATTCTTTCTGAACTGCAACTTCATCATTATCCAAACTAGCTGCAAAATCAGGATCTTTCATTTTCTCGATAAAAATGGGATCATTGACCAATTCAACTCCTTTTTTGTATACAGAAAAACAGCCAACCGTTAACCCGATAATACAAGCTGGAATACAGACCATCATTACGTCAAGCAAAGCTCCGGGATATCCCAGAACCACAACCAATGCGGCCGTAGCTGCACTCATAGGGCTCCCCGTTATTGCTAAGTGAGAGGCAATAACAGAAATACTCAATGGTCTTTCTGGTCGTATGCGTTTTTTAGCGGCTACTTCAGAAATAATAGGCAGCAATGAGTAAACAATATGCGCCGTACCTGCAAACAAACAAAGAAAAAACACCGTAAAAGGAGCAATAAAAGTGATGTTTGAAGGATTCTTTTTAATGATTTTCTCGGCCAATTGTACTAAATAATCCAATCCCCCAGAGGCTTGGAGCGTGGCTGCAGTAGTTACTATAGCCATAATGATAAGCATAACATCCAAAGGTGGATTAGTAGGCCTCATATGGAAAACCAAAATAAAAATAAGCAACCCCACCATACCCATCACACCAAGACCAATTCCTTTCATTTGTGATCCTATCAGAATCATGGCAATGAGAATACTAAACTCTATCCAAAACATAAGCGCTGTTTTTTGTATTTGTTCCTACTGTTTTAAAACTAGTACTCAAAGAAATTTTGTTGAATTTTAGTTCTATCAGCAGTCTCCGTTAAGGATAACATTAATAAAACTCTTGCTTTTTGTGGATTCAAATCATCAGCTACCACAAAACCAAGCTCGGCATCATTTACTTCATTTTCCAATGTAATTCTTCCTGCGCTAGCTCTTGCAGAACGGCAGACAACGATGCCGTTTTTGGATGCGTTAGCCAACGCCTTTCCTACTGGCTCTCCAAAATTTCCATTCCCCATTCCGGCATATACTAATCCTTTTAAACCAGGAATCGTACTTAAATTAGACACTGTTTCTGGACTAGCATCCGCATAGCCGTAAACAATTTCTACTTTTGGAAGTTCATTTAATTTTGAAACATCAAATTTTTTGGAAGGATTACGTAAAGACTGATAGTAGTAACTCACTTTACCATCATAGATCAAACCAATTGGACCAAAATTGGTAGACCGGAAGGTCTCTAAATTAGTAGTACTGGTTTTGGTCACATCTCTAGCATCAAATACTTTTTCATCCATCGCTACGATAACCCCTTTTCCTTGACTTTTAGGATCTGCAGCAACCATTACAGCATCTAATAAATTTCGATTGCCGTCTTGACTCATCGCAGTGGAAGGACGCATGGCTCCAACTAAAACAACTGGTTTGTCAGACATTACTGTTAAATCTAGAAAGTAAGCCGTTTCTCCTTGGGTATCCGTTCCGTGGGTGACCACTACTGCATCGGCTAAATTGTCTTTAAAGATTTGATTGATTCTTTTAGCTAATTTTAACCAAGTTACCACATTCATATCTTGACTACCGATTTGCGCTACTTGTTCACCGGATATTTTACCATATTTGTGAATATCGGGTACCGCATTTAGCAAATCATCTACAGGCACTTTACCAGCAGTATATGCTGCTTTAGTGGCCGATTCTCCAGAACCAGCAATGGTACCACCTGTAGCAAGAATAATAATTCTTGGCGCAATTTTATTCGTATTTTTTTGAGCTTGTACCGAAGTAGAAAAAACTACTAAGACAACGGTAAGCATTGACATAATTTTCTTCATCATAATAAATTTTATTTGGCACACTTTTTTAAAGGCTTATGCATTGATAAATCTTGGATTAATCAAATTCTCAATGGCATAGATTTCGTCCCATTTGGCTTGAGAAATAACTTTCCTTTCTACCACAGCTATTTCATGAACACTTTTACCAGTTTTTAGGGCTTCTCCGGCAATACTTGCACTCTCTTCATAACCTAAAATTGGATTCAGTTGCGTTACTATACCAATACTATTCATTACCAAATCATAACAGTGTTTTTCGTTGGCTGTAATTCCTACAATACACTTGTCAATTAAGGTATGTATGGCTTTGGTTAAGTAATCTAAAGAGGTAAACATCGCGAAAGCTATAACAGGTTCCATGACATTTAATTGTAATTGACCCGCTTCAGCCGCCATAGTAACCGTTAAGTCTTGACCAATAACATAAAAACAAGTTTGGTTCACCACCTCTGGAATTACTGGATTTACTTTACCGGGCATAATAGAAGATCCGGGTTGTCTTGCAGGCAAATTGATTTCATTAAAACCTGTTCTTGGCCCTGAGCTTAATAATCGTAAGTCATTACAAATTTTGGAAACTTTCACCGCCGTTCTTTTCATAGTTCCCATGATTTGAACATAAGCCCCCGTATCTACAGTAGCTTCAATTAAATCAGGAGATAACGATAACGGAATCCCAACTTCTTTAGCAAGGTAGTTGACACAAATTTCAGGATACCCTTCTGGTGCATTTACTTTAGTACCAATAGCAGTGGCGCCCATATTGATTTCAAGTACTAAGCTTTGGGCTTCTTTTAAGCGTTTGATATCTTCAGAAATAGTAGTTGCATAAGCATGAAACTCTTGACCAAGTGTCATTGGAACAGCATCTTGCAATTGTGTACGTCCCATTTTTAAGACACTATTGAATTCTTTTCCTTTTTCAGTAAATGCTTTTTCAAGTTCCGAAAGTGATGCTATAAAACTTTCCATTTTAAGATATAAAGCTATACGAAAGGCTGATGGATAGGCATCATTGGTAGATTGAGAACAATTCACATGATTGTTTGGATGTAAAAATTGGTATTCGCCCTTTTTATGACCTAAATACTCTAAACCAATATTCGCAATTACCTCATTAGCATTCATATTTACAGAGGTTCCTGCCCCGCCTTGAATCAAATCACTAACAAATTCTTTATCAAATTTACCTGCTATCAATTGATCGCTGGCATAACAAATTGCCTCAACAATTTTTGCGTCTAAGACACCACAATCTTTATTGGCCAAAGCAGCCGCTTTTTTAACATACCCAAGGGCTTTGATAAACAAAGGTTCTTTAGAAATAGGAATTCCTGTTATATTAAAATTTTCAACAGCTCTGAAAGTTTGTACGCCGTAATACACATTATTTGGGATTTCTAATTCGCCCAAAAAATCATGTTCTAATCTTGTTGATTTCATAGTAAATAAGTATTAAGATTACTTAAAATTAAAATGTAAAATTACAAAACAACATTAACAAAAAATCAGTTTTTGGCAGTAAAATTAACAATTTAGCATAATTTAATTATTTTTTAACTTAAATAACCAAAATACATTAATTCCATTAACATATTCTTCTTAAAAAATTTCAAAAAATAAAAAACACAACAAACTGATAATCTTGATATTACAAAATAAAACAAAAAAAGCTAATGTTTTAAAGTAAACACTAGCTTTTTTATTACATGTATTATTTTACCTACTTAAATTAATTATTCATCACCCGAGGTATGATCATGATGAAACACATCTTTAGCATTACCCGTAAAGTAAAAGAAAAGACGAAGCGTATGATTAGCGTCATATTGATAACCACTATACTTTTGTTGTATCACGTTCATGTATCCAAAATCATAACTCCATTTCGGGTTGATATTTTGACGAATCCCGATAAAAATACGGTTTTGATCCATTGAATTATAGACCACTTCTTTCCCAAAATGCATTAAAAGTTCGTCTGCAATAACTAACGAAGGTAATTTTTTATCATTAAATACTGGAATAGTAAAACTTAACAAATATCGAATACGATTAGTAAACCGAGTAGCTACTGCTCTATCATTTACCAT
Source organism: Flavobacterium sp. TSSA_36 (assembly GCF_051547165.1). NCBI lineage: Bacteria > Pseudomonadati > Bacteroidota > Flavobacteriia > Flavobacteriales > Flavobacteriaceae > Flavobacterium > Flavobacterium sp. TSSA_36. The sequence continues at coordinate 154,624 of NZ_JBPTTP010000007.1, read as the reverse complement.
TTTATCCTGCCAACGTTGCTCATTACGGATACGTTGCAACATGCTAACGTTGCCTATTTTGGAAGAATATAATACTTGTTGAAAAATTCTGTTTTCATCGGCGAAATTAGACCATTCAGGTTTTGAAGGTGCCAACCACAAATGTGCATATCCTGCCGCAAGTGTTAATTTTGGAATCGGACTGTAAGTAATACCCGTTCTTGCAAAATAGAAATTTTCTTTGTCAGCAAAATCAGTACGTCTGATATGAAAATCATTCATTGTTCCCCAATGATCATTAAATTTTAGTACCGTATTAAGACTTATCCAAGTTTGTGCTTGATGGTTAATTTCTTTTTTTTGTGGAGTTTGTGCTGAATTTATATAGGTGGTAAACAAAAACAGAACTAAAAAAATACGTGACATTTTATAGGTATTTAAGATTAAAATTCAGAACCTATTTTTGCAATAGATTCCTTTACTATTCAAATCCAAATTTAAACAATTTCAAGGCAATTATCCCCAAAATATAACTAAAAAACGAATTCCACTGAGTTATAAGTAATTGATAGTCACTATATCGTTTTCATTTTTAAAGCTCAAATACGCTTTCGGAACTATCACTGAACAACACAAAAAAAGGAGATAAAAAAACGAGCAAGTAAGCATTAAATAAAACGCTCAAAGACAAAAAAAAAATTAGGTTTTCAATTTTTTCTTTTGGGCTGCAGGAAACAACACATTGTTCAAAATCAAGCGATAACCGGGTGAGTTAGGATGCAAATCAAGCACCGTAGCTGGGTCTCCCACTTGATGCTGAAAATCTTCAGGATCATGCCCCCCAAAAAAAGTAAACATGCCTTTTCCTTTTTGACCATGAAGATATCGCACCTCACCATTGAGTTCACAACTACCTAAAACTAATACATTCGATTTAACAAATTCGGCATCAAAAGCAGTCGTTTGCCCCATGAAACCTTTGATTAATTGGGTATGATTTTGACACAACATACTGGGAATAGGATCCCATTTAGCCGAAAACTCTAACAAAGTAAAATAATCTTTTTCCATAGGGATTTTTCTTTTCCCTGTCATGTCGATATTAGAAAACTCATATTGTTCTGCTCGCCTTTCTAAAGTAAAGTTTTTAAAGGCAAATGAGGTGTTAAAATTTAGTAACGACTGATAATTAGGGGTACTAGCATCGCCATCAAACATGGCCTCACAGATATCTATGCCATCCGCAGCTAGAGCTATATCGAAACTATCCGTGGCAGAACACATGGCGAACATAAAACCGCCACCAATAACAAAGTGACTGATCTTCTTAGCAACCGCTCCTTTCTCCTCTGAAACTTTCGCATAGCCTAATTTTGTAGCTAGGAGTTCCGCATCTTTTTTTTGTTCGATATACCAAGGAGTGTTTTTATAGGCACCATAAAATTTCCCATATTGTCCCGTAAAATCCTCATGATGCAAGTGGAGCCAATCATACAAGACCAGTTGATCTGACAATACTTCTTCATCATAAACTGCCGTAAAAGGGATTTCAGCATAGGTCAAAACTAACGTCACAGCATCATCCCAAGGTTGTTTGCCTTTAGGGGTGTAAACCGCAATTTTAGGCGCTTTCTCTAATAAAACTGATTCCATGTTTTGAGAAGGACTACTGATTTGATGCATCAAATCCGTTTCTTCAGTATCAGATAAGAGTTCAAAACTTACGCCACGTATTTGACATTCTTTACGGATTTCAGGAGCGTCAGGAAGCAAAAAAGAACCGCCTCTATAATTGAGCAACCAACTTGCTTTAAACTTTTTATCCAAACACCAATAAGTAATTCCGTAAGCTTTGAGGTGATTCTGTTGGGTAGTTTCATCCATCGGCAACAATATAAAACCGGCCTGTGCTACCCAAGAACACAATAAAAAAACAAGAAAATATAAAAATTTCAGATTCATGAACTACAATTTGCTTTTCAAAGATAAAACGATAAAGAGACAATTACTAGGACTTCAAGTAAAAAAACTTTTTCAAAAACAAATTAGTTTTTTCTAAAAAACAAGTAAAAACACCTAGATACAATTTCCAAAAACATGATAATTTTGAAAAAAAAACCTCGCATGAAATACTTTATTAACTATACCAACTCAACCCCAAATGACGTGGAAAACCCTAGCCTAATGAAAAAATTCGGACTTTGTCTTTTAGTAGCACTATTGATCGCCTTTTACTTCCTATCCTTTCAATTTTTATTAAGTAATTAACTGTTGTGTTTTAATCTAAATGAACTAATTCATTTTGTAACGCATAAACCACTAAACCAGCTACATTTCTAGAATCGGTTTTTAACAATAAATTAGTGCGATGCCCTTCAACAGTTCTAGGGCTTATGAATAAATAATCGCCAATTTCGGCAGCATTTTTTTGTTTGCAAATCAAACGTAACACTTCCAGTTCACGCTCCGTTAAAAGGGTTTTATCTAGAGGACTTTTTGGTTTATTGCCAGAAGACACCACTTCTTTAATTATTTTGAGGACTTCTTCTGAATAGTAAAATCCTTTATGGGCGACTTCTTTCAAAGTAAGAATCAATTCATCGGGTGAGGCATTTTTTAAGAGATAGGAAACAGCCCCTAAGTCAATCATATTGGCGATAAATGATTTTGAATTGTAACTAGTTAAGGCTACAATCTTGATACTCGGATAGTCCCTATGTAGCATTTTGGTTGCTTCTATCCCGTTTACAATAGGCATTTTCAAATCTGTAATCACAATATCCGGCAGTACCGTAGTATTTTTTAGAAACTCAAACAACTCTTGACCATTCGAAGCTTCATGCACAATTGTGAAATGGGATTCACGCTCCAAAATGAAAGCAATTCCTTTTCTAAAAAGTACTTCATCGTCTACTAAAACTATTTTAATGGGTGTATTCATAACTAAAAAATAAATTCAACGTTTACTCCTTTATCTCTTTCAGATTGAAAAGTCAAACTTCCTTTTAAAAATGAAATTCTACTCTCGATATTTTTTAACCCCAACCCTTTCTGATGCATTAGCTTCTTATCATCAAAACCCACACCGTTATCCGTATATAAACATTTGGTGTATGCTCCAAAGGGAACAAAACGAATTGCCATTTTAGTAGCCTTGCCATGACGTAACGAGTTACTCAACAATTCTTGAATGATTCTAAATACGTGTAAGTGCCTGCGTATCTCTTTTTCTTCAAATACGACTTCATTGACGTACATCACGTTTACGTCTTTCGCCGTGCTAAATTCCATACACAATTCTTCAACACCCGCATCTAAACCAAACTTTTCTAAAACGGGCGGCAACAAATCATGTGCAATTTTTCTAGAATTTTCAAGCGCTTTGCCTGTCAATGTAATTACATTCAATTTGATTTCCTGTAATTCTGTTTCGGAAAGATGAGGCATGCTCAATAAGTGCGCATTTAAAGCCACAACATTCAACTTAGAGCTAATGTCATCGTGTAAATCTTGAGCAATTCTTTTACGTTCCGCTTCTTGAGTTTCAATAACCGCTTTGAGTAGTTCTCTTTGATGCTCAATTTCTACATCTTTCTTTTCAATTTCTTTTTGAAGGATTTTTTTTCTTGAATAATAAAAAAAAACGATCAGTACTACGGCCAAAATGATAAAAAAAAAGGAAGTGTACAAAATCACTAGTACAATTTCTTTTTCTGAAACAGAAGTAGGATTCATACAAAAAGTGGTATTAAAAAATTGGGGACTTTTCTAAACTCAAAAATAGTTTATTTTTACGCCTTTTACTATTATTTAACATTAATAGTATATTTATTTCTTTTTATTTACAAAAAAACTTACTTTCCATTCGTACAAAATAAACAAATAAAACAAAATCAACAAAAGAGAGTTAAAAATCCAAAGCAAAAACTTCCATTCACTATCCAATTTAGCATTAATATTTCCTACAATAAAAATCATGGTACTAGACAGTAAATACAAAATTAGCCCAATGGTAACATAATAGTACTTTTTTTCTGAAGTTAACATATTGAACAAATGTAGCATAGCAAATACAATGACACTCAAATTTGTTATAACTATTACCAAAAGATTGTACTTGAAAAATTGTTCATGATCCAAACAACTTTGAATACCAATTGCCATTAAATTGAAAACCATTATAGTATGAATGACTGTTTTTTGACCTTTAGAATTCATCAACGAACTATAAAATAGTCCTAACACTATCATTTGCCCAATAAAATACAAATTCATCAAAAATAGGTTTTGCAAATGCAAAAAATAAAACAGCTCCATACTAAGTTGTATGAAGGTAACAAATAGTAGGTACAATAAAAAAAAGCCATTAACCTTTTCTTTTTTGAAAAAGCTAATGGCATATACTATCAAATTGAGCACTAATATGCCATAAGATAAATAAATAAAAAAATCATCCATTATTATACATTCATAGGACTATTAGGGTCGCCATAAGGAGGGCACGGTCTACTTGCATCATAGACCATTTCAGTATCTGCTAATTTAGCCATATCGGACGCTGAAGGAAAAACATCTACGTAAATCCCAGTTTGTGGATTTAGAACTGTGCCAACTAACATTAGGGTTTCTTCCCCTGCATCGTTAATCCCTTTATAAGCCCGAACGGCGTCAATTTTTTGATCCATTACTTTTTGCAATGATTCGAGCGGAATTAAATAAGCATCCGTTTTTTTGTCCGTTTCTTTAACTTTAGGCTTTTTATATTTTTTTACCCACTCTTGAGCGGTAACCAAAGGAATTGCTACCTTACTCGAAAAATTTTCTTCATTCATTTTTTTAATAAATAATTGGTTAATAATAGTTTAGCGAAGCTACACCATTTTTAGCAGTTATTTATAAAAAAAGGAAGAATTCCCTTTTTAAATGTTTTTAAAAAGGCACATCACTATCATCTTCGGGATCATTGTTAAAGGTACTTCCAAAAGCTTCATGAGGCGAAGGCAGGTTTTTAGTGAAATCGTCTTGATTCATACTTGATGGTAAATCATCATAACCGCTACTAAAATCTTCTAAATTGTCAAATTTACCTAAGTTACCCACAAATTTCAATCGTACATTTTCCAATCCACCATTACGGTGCTTAGCAATAATAAACTCTGCTTGACCCGCGGTTGGTGATTGCTCCTCGTCATCCCATTCTTCAATTTTATAATATTCGGGACGATAAATAAACGATACGATATCAGCATCTTGCTCAATCGCTCCCGATTCACGAAGATCTGAAAGCAACGGGCGCTTACTAGATCCACGCGTTTCCACCGCACGAGACAGCTGTGAAAGTGCAATTACAGGTACATTTAACTCTTTGGCTAAAGCTTTCAAATTTCGCGAGATAGTAGAAATTTCTTGCTCACGGTTTCCGCCTCCTTTGCCTCCTCCTCCGGCAGTCATCAACTGCAAATAATCGACAATAATTAATTTGATGCCGTGTTGAGAGGCCAAACGGCGGCATTTCGCCCGTAAATCAAAAATGGAAAGCGAAGGAGAATCATCGATAAACAAAGGGGCTTTCTCAAGATTTTTTACTTTGGTACTCAATTGTTCCCACTCGTGTTTTTCTAATTTTCCAGTACGCAATTTTTCAGAAGACAGTCCAGTTTCAGAAGAGATCAAACGCGTAATTAATTGCACAGAGGACATCTCTAAGGAAAACACAGCGACGGGTTTTTGAAAATCAATGGCGATATTTCTAGCCATCGACAATACGAAAGCCGTTTTACCCATACCCGGACGAGCCGCAATAATAATTAAATCTGAAGGTTGCCAACCTGAAGTTACTTTATCTAATTTTTCAAAACCAGTAGCTACCCCACTCAATCCTTCTTGACCCGCAATTTCTTCAATACGTTTTTTGGCTTGCAACACCAAACTTTGTGCTGTTTCAGAACTACGTTTTACGTTACCTTGTGTCACCTCGTATAATTTAGATTCTGCTTTATCCAACAAATCAAAAACATCGGTGGTTTCATCATAGGAATCTTCAATAATTTCAGAAGAAATTCGAATTAAACTCCGCTGAATAAATTTTTGAAGAATGATTCTAGAATGAAATTCGATATGCGCTGAGGACGAAATTTTTTGAGTCAATTGAATCAAATACAAATCGCCTCCAGAAAGGTCTAATTTGGCATTTTTTCGAAGCTGAGCCGAAACTGTTAATAAGTCAATCGGTTGTGATTCTGTAAAGAGCTGAACAATAGCTTCAAAGATATGTTTGTGTGCTTCTTTATAAAAAGCATCGGGCTGTAAAATATCAATAACCTCGTCTACTCCCTTCTTATCAATCATCATAGCTCCCAAAACGGCCTCCTCTATTTCAAGGACTTGGGGAGGTAACTTTCCTTTTTCTAGGTTGATAATAGCGGATCGATCCACTTTGACAGGGTTGATTGATTTGAAATTTTCCATAGTGCGAATTTAAATAAAAAATAGCCATGAAGTCTAGCTGAGTTATTACAAAATTATGTTGACAACTCTTTGTTTTTTGTTGATAACCATAAAAAAAGTCCGAGAACCAAAGGCTTCGGACTTTACTTTTTATTGTAAGTTTTTACTCTTTAAAATGTCCCATATTGCTGTATTTATCCATCCTTTGAGTGATTAACTCTGTTGTTGATAAGTCTTTCAACTCATTAAAACCTTTCAAAATATAATGCTCTACGGTTTTAAAAGTAGTGTCTCTATCAAAGTGCGCTCCGCCTAGTGGCTCTGGAACAATATCATCTACTAATTTTTGGCGTTTCATATCGGCAGAAGTCAACTTAAGCGCGTCAGCCGCTTGTTCTTTATATTCCCAACTTTTCCACAATATAGACGAACAAGATTCTGGAGAAATCACAGAATACCAAGTGTTTTCTAGCATAAATACTCGGTCACCAACACCAATTCCTAAAGCGCCACCAGAAGCACCTTCCCCAATAATTACGGTAATGATAGGAACTTTCAAACGAACCATTTCAAGAATATTTCTGGCAATAGCTTCCCCTTGGCCTCTTTCTTCGGCTTCTAAACCTGGATAGGCCCCTGGAGTGTCCACAAGTGTTACCACAGGAATACCAAATTTCTCTGCCATTTTCATCAATCGTAAGGCTTTGCGATACCCTTCTGGATTAGCCATACCAAAATTACGGTATTGACGTGTCTTGGTATTGAATCCTTTTTGTTGTCCGATTAACATAAACGATTGACCTCCAATTTTTCCTAAACCACCTACCATGGCTTTGTCATCTTTAAAACCACGATCTCCGTGCAATTCTAAAAAAGTATCCCCACAAAGAGCTCGAATATAATCTAAAGTATAAGGACGATTGGGGTGTCTTGATAATTGTACACGCTGCCAAGCAGAAAGATTTTTGTAAATGCTTTTTTTGGTCTCAATTAATTTCTTGTTAATCTCTTTACAAGTCGAAGAAACATCTACATCCGATTCTTTACCGATAATGACGCATTTTTCTAATTGCTCCTCTAATTCTTTAATAGGAAGTTCAAAATCTAAATATTCCATAGGATTTTTGCGTTTGTATGAATTTGAAATTCTGGAAGTGCAAATGTAAAAATTTAAAACAGATTCAAAAGATAAATTTATTTTTTTACCCCCAAATTATAGTCTATTCGCTTTTACTGCGAAGGCTTTTCCTTATAATGTTTGATTACTCCATTGAGAATCACAGTAATGACTATTAATAAGGCTCCAAGATAAAACTCAGTACTCATTTTTTCTTTTCCTCCAAGGATAAAATACGCCAAGATGATGCCATAAACGGGTTCCAAATTAGTGGTAAGCATGACCGTATAAGGTGATAAACGTCGCATCACTTTTACCGATGCCGTAAAAGCATAGGCCGTACAAACCGACGCTAACACAAACAACAAGAGCCAATTCTTAGGAGTCAAAATAAAAAAATCTACTGTAAAAGCTCCTTTGTAGAAAAAGTAAAGTGTTATGAAAACAAATCCAGACAAAAACTCATAGAAAGCAATTACCGATGGCTCATGATGCTCAATCAATTTTCCATTAAAAAGGGTAAAAATTACCCCTAAAAAAATGGAAACTAAAGCCAAGAGCATTCCTTGAAGGTAATTGATTTCTACTTGCAATATCAAAGCCAAACCGGCAATGATGACTACTCCAAAAAACACTTCATACCACAGTACTTTTCGTCCGTAAAAAATGGGCTCTAGTAGTGAGGCAATAAAAGCTCCTAGAGAAAAAACTGATAAGGTAATGGATACTGTGGCTACTTTTATGGATTCAAAAAAAGTAATCCAATGCAAAGCAATCAGCAAGCCCACCAAAACTAATTTGAGAATAGCACTAAAGGATACTCGGAAAGAGATCTTTTTGATCCATAAAAAACCTCCTAAAAAAAGGGCCGCCAATAGCATGCGATACCAAACTAAAAAATCAGCATCTATAGTGATTAAAGCCCCTAAAATGGCGGTAAATCCCCAAATAAATACAATTAAATGAAGATTTAAGTAACTATTAAAATTATCGTTTGGCATTGCGAAGTAAATAAATGGCTAAAATTCCAAAGAAGAAGTTGGGCAACCAAACTGCTAGCAAGGGTGAAAAAGTAGATTTTTCGGCTATGGTACCGAAAATTTTATCAAAAAAGACGAAAGAAAAAGCGATAGCGATTCCGATGGCTAAATTGGTTCCCATACCCCCTCTACGTTTCATAGCTGAGACAGATACCGCAATTAAAGTTAAAATAAAAGCAGATACTGGTACGCTATATTTTTTATACAATACTACCAGATAGGTGTTGATATTAGAAGAGCCTCGTTTGCGTTCTTTTTCAATAAATGCATTCAGTTGCGTCAAATTTAAGGTTTCCGCTATGTACACCACAGGAGTTAAATCTTCTAAATCAAAATCAAAATGGAACTTTTTCTCAGGTGCTTTCTCTATTTTGTCCTCCATCGCCCCAACGGTTCGTTTAGTAAAATCGTATAGGGTATAGGTACTATCTTTCGGATTCCATTGGATTCGACTAGCTGTAATTTTAGAAACCAATTGTTCTTTTTTGAACTTTTCAAGCGAAAAATTAAAAGCCATTTTGGATTCTGGATTAAAGCTATTGACATAAATGAACTCATTTTCGTTGATTTGACGATAGACATCCGTATTTTCTCCTCGCATGGCTTCTTTTCCTCCTCCTTTTAAATAAGTGTACCTGAAATTATTAAATCCTTCGCTAGCTGAGGGCACTAGAAAAAAACCCATCAACAATACTAAAACAGACACGATCGAGGCACCTATAATGTAGGGTTTTAAAAATCGAGTAAACGAAATTCCTGAACCCAAAATTGCAATTATCTCTGTATTATTGGCTAATTTGGAGGTGAACCAAATTATGGATAAAAACAGAAAAATTGGAAAAAGAGAATTGGCAAAATAAATGGTGAAATTGTAGTAATACAGCGCAATATCAGCAAAAGGAATCTTATTCTCTAGCATCTTATTGATCTTCTCCGAAACATCAATTACAATTCCAATAGGGATAAACAACAACAACATTACCGCAAAAGTCGCCAAGTAGCGCTTTAGGATGTATTTGTCTATTATAGTCAATTTCATTTCTAAAAGTTAGAGGTTAGAAGTTAGAGGTTAGAAGTTAGAGGTTAGAAGTTAGAGGTTAGAAGTTAGAGGTTAGAAGTTAGAGGTTTTATGCCTTCCATACACTTCTACCCTCTAACTCCTACCCTCTTACTTTATTTTACAATCTCTGGCTCATGTTTTTGACCATCATTTCTTTCCAAGGTCTAAAATCGCCCGCTAAGATATGTTTTCTTGCTTCACGAACCAACCACATATAGAATCCTAAATTGTGAATGGTCGCAATTTGTTTACCAAGCATTTCATTAGAAGCAAACAAATGACGCAAGTAGGCTTTGGTATAAAAAGTATCGACATAGGTAATGCCCATTTCATCAATAGGCGAAAAATCAGCTTCCCACTTTTTATTTTTAATATTGATGGAACCATTGGCGGTAAACAACATTCCGTTTCTAGCGTTACGTGTTGGCATCACACAATCGAACATATCAATCCCTAAAGCAATATTTTCCAAAATATTAATTGGCGTTCCCACTCCCATCAAATAACGGGGCTTGTCTTCGGGTAAGATTTCGCAAACCACTTCGGTCATGGCATACATTTCTTCTGCTGGTTCCCCTACAGAAAGTCCTCCAATGGCATTTCCTTGTTGCCCAGCATTAGCAATGTATTCTGCCGATTGGCGACGCAAATCTTTATAAGTACTCCCTTGTACTATCGGAAAAAATGTTTGCTCGTAACCATATTTATAAGGTAATTTGTCTAAATGATTGATGCAACGATCCAACCAACGGTGTGTCATGTGCATCGAACGCTGCGCATAACGAAAATCACAAGGATAAGGCGTACATTCATCGAAAGCCATGATAATATCAGCCCCAATGGTGCGCTGAATTTCCATTACATTTTCTGGCGTAAAAAAGTGGTAAGAACCATCAATATGTGACTTGAATTTCACCCCTTCCTCTTTGATTTTTCGATTCGCCGACAAAGAATAGACTTGATACCCTCCAGAATCGGTCAAAATATTGCGGTCCCAATTCATGAATTTATGCAAGCCTCCCGCTTTTTCCAAAATATCCGTTTGAGGACGCAAATACAAATGATAGGTGTTTCCTAAAATAATATCGGGATTAATATCGTCTTTCAATTCGCGTTGATGCACTCCTTTTACGGTACCTGCAGTACCCACAGGCATAAAAATTGGGGTTTCAATTACCCCATGATCGGTAGTGATACGCCCCGCTCTTGCCTTAGATTGTGTATCTTTTTGTAATAAATCAAATTTCATTTGTCTCTTTTTTCAGTGCGCAAAGATAATTTATTTCAGATTTACATATTGTGAATTACCATTTTATTTAACACGGACGAAATGTACGGACAGGCATCTGTACGGACAGGTCGCGACCTGTCCCTACGGTTCCGCAAAAAATGCATCGGCATGCCAACGCAATGGATTCGTCTCTATATAATTGAAAATTCTTTCGTATGAAATCGCATTCCTAATAATGTGATCATGAAAAGAACGTTGCCATGCAAAAGAAAACAACCCCTTTAGATGAATATGTTTCGAAGACGTGGTTTTGTATGCTCCAATTAATTCTGATACCGATTTGATTTTAATCTCCTCATCTGAAACCAAACTTCTATCTATCTCTAAAATTACATGAACATGATTAGGCATAATTACAAAACAATGAATTACAACATACGGATATTGCTCCTCTAACCAATGCATCTGATTTTTGGCTATCTGACCATATTCATTCAAATTCATTTGTATTTTATCCACTTCATTTTTTTCTTCTTCATTAAAATGAATCGAATTATTCGAATTATTAGATAGGTCACGACCTGTCCGTACGGGGATGGATCCAAAACAACATATTCTGTTTTGAACACAAATGGTGATGAAATACAAATTATCCTGCGAATAATCAAATCCTTCCTTTCGTATTCTTTTTCTATTTTTTCTTTTCATTCTTTTGAATTTATTTTGGAAAAATGGCTTTGTATGGACAGGTGAAATGTACGGACAGGTGAAATGTACGGACAGGCGAAATGTACGGACAGGCGAAATGTACGGACAGGTCGCGACCTGTCCCTACGCAATATCATTAATAAAAATATAAAAAATCATAGTACTACCCAATCAAATATAAAAATAACATTTAAAATACTACAAATTAATGTGCCTTGTTTGAAATTAAATTTGCAAATGGGAACAGGTCACGAACAAATGAACTGGACAGAACCCAAACAAATGAACTGGACAGGTCACGAACAAATGAACTGGACAGGTCACGACCTGTCCCTACAGTGTAACAATTGTTACACAAAACCTCATTTTGTACCTTTATCTTTGCCTAACTCAATTCAAAAACAACTAAATTGAATTCCTATGACCTTAGAACATTTATTTAAAGAAAAACATAGCACCATTGTAGACGTTAGAACTCATGAAGAGTTTATGGGTGGTCATGTAGCCACGTCTATCAATATTCCTCTGAGTGAAATCCAAGATCGCCTTGAAGAAATGAAAGCCTTACCTAGTCCTCTTATTTTGTGCTGTGCTTCTGGCGGCCGAAGCGGTCAAGCCGAACATTTCCTCTTGCAACATGGTATTGATTGTACAAACGGAGGTTCTTGGTTGAACGTGAATTTTTATCAATCTTTACAAAACAAAATAGATTAACATGATTACTTTTTTAAAACGTATTTTGGGTCTGGGACCTACCACAAATTACAAAGCATTATTGCAACAAGGCGCCATTATTATCGATGTTCGAAGCAAAGGCGAATACAATAGCGACCACATTCAAAATTCTCTAAACATTCCCGTAGACACACTAAGGCAAAATTTAGGAAAACTAAAAGACAAAAACCAGACTATCATTACGTGTTGCGCCTCAGGTATGCGAAGCGCATCGGCCAAAAGCATCTTAAAAGCTAATGGATTTTCAGAAGTATACAACGGTGGTGGATGGGCAAGTTTAAAAAGCAAATTATAAAACAAGAAGTATGGGGTTTGTGGCTCACGATCTATCTTTTTGTCGCACTTCCCCTTCGCAACAACATCCGAAAGATTGGCTATATGCTAATCTTTTTTTGTTTCAGAGGCTTTAAATACAGCCCAAAATTATGGCAGGATGCTATTTTCGAATTATAGGGGAAATTGCACCTGAAATCATTGGTCTTCCCAAAAATAAAAATTACTTTTGCAGCAGTTTAACTTTTACACATAAAATGAAGCCTAACACACAACAATTAAACGATTTAACTATCCAAGTTAGAAGAGATATTCTTCGTATGGTACACGCTGTTAATTCTGGACACCCTGGTGGTTCTCTAGGATGTACAGAATTTTTGGTTACTCTTTATCAATACTTAATGGATCGCAAAGAAGGATTTGACATGGACGGTATTGGAGAAGATGTTTTCTTCTTGTCTAATGGTCACATTTCGCCAGTATTCTATAGCGTATTGGCTAGAAGCGGTTATTTTCCTGTAGCTGAATTAGCTACGTTCCGATTATTAAATTCTCGTTTGCAAGGTCACCCTACTACTCATGAAGGATTACCTGGAATCCGTATGGCTTCTGGTTCATTAGGACAAGGACTTTCTGTAGCGTTGGGAACTGCTCAAGCTAAGAAATTAAATGGGGATGCACATCTCGTTTATACGTTACATGGAGACGGCGAATTGCAAGAAGGTCAAAACTGGGAAGCCATCATGTATGCTTCTGCTAAAAACGTAGACAACCTTATTGCAACTGTTGACGTAAACGGAAAACAAATTGACGGTACTACTGACGAAGTATTAAATATGGGAAGCTTGAAAGCTAAATTTGAAGCTTTTGATTGGGAGGTACTAGAAATCAAAGAAGGAAACAACATCGAAGCAATTATCGCTGGAATGACTGAAGCTAAAGCTAAAACTGGAAAAGGAAAACCTGTTTGTGTGTTGTTGTATACTGAAATGGGGAATGGTGTTGATTTCATGATGCATACCCATGCTTGGCACGGAAAAGCACCAAATGATGCGCAATTAGAAAACGGTCTAGCACAAAATAGTTCAACTTTAGCAGATTACTAGAATTAAGAGGACAGATTAAAAATTTCTGACTTCAGATGTTTTAATCTTTTAATTTTTAAATCCTTCAATTAAAATCAAATAATGAAAAAATATACAAATACTGGTAGTAAAGATACTCGTTCAGGTTTTGGAGCGGGAATGACTGAATTGGGTCAGAAAAACGAAAATGTAGTAGCACTTTGTGCCGATTTAATTGGCTCATTGAAATTTGATGATTTCAAGAAAAACCACCCGGAGCGTTTTTTCCAAATCGGAATAGCAGAAGCTAATATGATTGGAATCGCAGCTGGTTTAACTATTGGAGGGAAAATTCCATTCACAGGAACATTTGCTAACTTTTCTACAGGTCGTGTTTACGATCAAATTCGTCAATCGGTAGCTTATTCTGATAAAAATGTAAAAATTTGTGCATCACACGCAGGTTTAACTCTTGGAGAAGATGGAGCTACACACCAAATTCTAGAAGATATTGGATTAATGAAAATGTTGCCTGGCATGACCGTAATCAACACTTGTGATTACAATCAAACCAAAGCAGCTACGATCGCTTTAGCCGATCACCACGGCCCAGCTTACTTGCGTTTTGGTCGTCCTGTGGTGCCTAACTTTATGCCAGCAGACGAACCTTTCGTTATCGGAAAAGCAATTTTATTAAACGAAGGAACAGATGTTACTATCGTTGCAACAGGTCACTTAGTTTGGGAAGCTTTAATCGCTGCTGAAGCTTTGGAAGGGAAAGGAATTTCTGCCGAAGTAATCAACATTCACACCATTAAACCTTTGGATGAAGAAGCGATTTTAAAATCGGTTGCCAAAACGAAATGCGTGGTAACTGCTGAAGAGCATAACATCTTAGGAGGTTTGGGCGAAAGTGTTTCTAGAGTTTTGGCTTTAAACACTCCTGCACCGCAAGAATTTGTAGCAGTAAATGATAGCTTTGGAGAATCTGGAACTCCAGAACAATTAATGGAAAAATACAAACTAAACAATCAAGCGATTGTTGAAGCTGTAGAAAGAGTATTGGCTAGAAAATAATTTTTTATCCATCCCAAAATCATCCCGCCTTGTGTATACTTGGCGGGATTTTTTTATCTATTAAATAAAACACTGATTTCTCAGATTGACACAGATTAAAAAAAAAAAAAAATTAACCTAAAATAGTTCCGTATAAAAAGAGTCGTAGACTCGACCGATATTGTAAAGCTGGATTTCAATCCAGCGCCTTTTAATCACAGATTTCACAGATTAACACAGATTAAAAAAAAAAACTAAAATAGTTTCGTATGAAAAGAGTCGTAGACTCGAAAAATATTGTAAAGCTAGATTTCAATCCAGTGCCTTTCAAACTCAGATTAAAAAATAACCCAAACATAGTTTCGTACAAAAAGAGTCGTAGACTCGACCGATATTGTAAAGCTGGATTTCAATCCAGCGCCTTTGAAACACAGATTTTTAAAAAAAAAAACCAACTAACTGCACAAAAAAAACCGCTCCAAAAATGGAACGGTTTATTATAGGTTTAAAACTACGTTTTCTTTAATTCTGACATTTTGGGTCCAAGTGCCTTTTTTTGCCATTACCACCAGTACACAAGGGTATATCAGCAAAATCATAATACTTAGTAACTCCATTAGCATCTTTATAAGAACGCTCTAATTTGGTGGTATAATTATCGCCATCATCATCTACATCTAAGAAATCAGGCACACCATCTCCATCGGTATCGTCAGGGTTACTGGCAGGCGGTGTCGGGTATAAAGTAGTATTAGTAAACGAATACATATAACCATCCCCATTTAAATCTTCTAAATAAGAAGGAATACCATCGCCATCATGATCTACTCGTTTTAATTCATACAATTTCACACTAAAAACTAGCGGTGCATAGGAAGGAATTGTACCACTACTACTACTAAAGTATGCCAAACCAGAAGGAAGAAACATTACACCTGCTCCAAAATCTTTGTAAGAAATAGTACCATCACCATTGGAAACATAGGTTCCTGTTTTGAATTTAGGAAAAATCTCCGACCAACCTCTAATTACTGAAGTTAATTGGAAAAACTGCTGTGGTGTCTCTGATCGTTCAAACTCAGTGGCTGTTAACTTGGTCACACCATCGGTAGTTACTTGTTGCAAATAATCACCTTTGTAGGCCGTAAATACATCATCTACATTGCAAGGCGACTGCCCTTTCCCTTCATTTAGAAGCAAATAATATACTTTGTATTTTACACCATGCAAATCTACTTCTCTGAATTTAAGAGGATAAGTAGTTTGTTTCATTACTGAAACTTGATTTCCTCCTTCAGGAATTTTAGTGATTTTAATATCAAAATCTGAGGAAACTGATTCTATATAATAAGTATTCAAATATTCTTCAATGTCTTTGATATCGGTAGCATATTGTACACTGTATTCTCTCGGTGGAGTCACCTCATCTTCTTTATCTTTAGAACATGAAAATAATGCCAACGTTAGCATTGATAAAATAAAATAAAACTTAATTTTGTTCATTAGTACTAGTTTTTGAGTGCGCAAGATACAATTTAGATTGATTTTGATGAAGTATTTAACTTTGATTTTTGAAAAATTATGCGAATAGATAAATTTTTGTGGTGCGTTCGATATTACAAAACCCGAAACATGGTCACCGAAGCCTGCAAAAAAAACCAAGTCACTGTAAATGGTCATGTTGCCAAAGCCTCGAAAGAAGTTTTTCCTACGGATGTCATCACCTTTCGTAAGGATCAAATTACACAAACCATTACTGTTTTAGACATACCCGAGAGCCGATTAGGCGCCAAATTAGTCGATATGTACCGCAGCAACGACACGCCTGCCGAAGTCTATCAGCACCTAGAACTCCTGAAATTATCTAAAGAACATTATCGCAAAAACGGCACGGGTCGCCCTACCAAAAAAGATAGACGCGACATCGATGAGTTTGGCAACGTTGTTGCTACTGACGAGGAAGAATATCTCTAAAAAAAAGCCCCTACTTTATAAATAGTGCATCGAAACCCAAACCTTAAAAAATAAGAATATGAGCCAAAATATCATTTTATCCCATCAGGAAATCGAACATAAAACCAAACGTATTGCGTATCAAATCTATGAAACCTTTGTAGACGAAGACGAAATTGTATTGGCCGGCATTACCAAAAACGGTTTTGTGTTTGCTCAAAAAATTGCAGAAGCATTGGCTTTGATTGCTCCAATACAAGTCTCACTTTGCGAGGTGATACTCAATAAACACCAGCCAGATTTAGCGATTCGTACTTCATTAGCCAAAGAAAACTATACCAATAAAGGCCTAGTACTAGTGGATGATGTATTGAATTCGGGGACAACGCTCATCTATGCGGTACGCCATTTTCTAGACGTTCCCCTCAAAAAATTCAAAACCGCAGTGCTAATTGACCGAAACCACAAAAAATATCCCGTAAAAGCTGATTTTAAAGGCATTTCATTATCCACTTCCTTATTCGAACATGTACAAGTAGTTTTTGAAGATACAGGCGAAAGTTACGCGTATTTAAGCTAACAACAATTCAAGGCTTGCCACTACTTCTGCTATAGTTTTTCCATCAATAGGCAATAGATGTTGCGCTTGATTATAATAATAGCTTCTATCGAACAAATGCTTAGCGATAAACTCTTTTAATTCTTCATCAGTAAGATGGGCAATTATAGGACGTTTACTTCTGTTTTTAGACAATCGCTCAAACAAGGTATCGATAGAAGCTTTTAAGTAGACAGAGATTACGTTTGCCCCCGTTAACAACTCATGATTGTTAGCATAACAGGGCGTTCCTCCTCCCAAACCCAAAATCATCTCATTCGGATCTGCCAATAATTCAACAAAAGCTTGATGCTCTACCTTACGAAAATAGACTTCTCCGTGTCTCTCGAATACCTCTTTAATGGTTAAACGCATCTTTTGCTCTATGTATTGATCCAAATCTAAAAAAGGAATACTTGTTTTTTGAGACAAATGTTGTGCAATGGTTGACTTACCGCACCCCATATACCCTAATAAAATAATTTTCTTCATACCATTAAAGCCTTACTAACTAAGGCATTGTGTTTTTTTATTTAAAAAAGACAAATTTATAATAAAAAAGCTTGGAAACTTCGAAAAAAAGTATGTATATTTGCACCCGCATTCAAGAAACGAAATGACTCGATAGCTCAGTTGGTAGAGCACATCACTTTTAATGATGGGGTCCTGGGTTCGAGCCCCAGTCGGGTCACAAATACTGTGAACTACGCATTAGTTTCTTGAATCATTGACTCGATAGCTCAGTTGGTAGAGCACATCACTTTTAATGATGGGGTCCTGGGTTCGAGCCCCAGTCGGGTCACAAAGGTTATTCGTTGTACGGGTAACCTTTTTTATTTTTGGCCACGTGGAGAAACGGTAGACTTGCCATCTTGAGGGGGTGGTGCTCGTAAGGGCGTGTGGGTTCAAATCCCACCGTGGTCACAAAAAAAAGGTATCAATAATGTTCATTGATACCTTTTTTAATTAGGAAATAGTATAAAATTTAGCTTTCTTTTCATCAGTTAGATAGCAAAACACCTCAATCAGCATTGGTCTTAATTGCCTAATGAACTTAATGGTTTCTTTCCCAATCAGGGAGACTACACTGGATTTTGACCTTTTTTCTTTTTTAATACAACATTCCAAATAGCCATAATGGAATAGTAGTGTCTACACCAAACGCTATATCATCCTGCACTACAAAGGCGTTTTCTAGTCCTTGAATTTGTTTTCTAGTTTTGTTTTTGCCACCTATTTCAAATACATATTTATCGTTTACCACAAAATCACCTTGCTCGGGATAGGTTACACGATGTTGCTGTCGCAATTGATTCAGAAAAAAAGTCTCTCTAACATTGCCAATATTAGGATTTTCGTTCCCCAAAGCATAAATAAAATTGGTGTTTTCTAAATATATTTTTTCAGGTTTTTGCATTGAACTCATCCCAAACTGATCTTTATACACCATGTTCAAAATACCTGCATCCGAGAGGTAAATTAAAGTATCCATCACCGTTTTTCGGGTTACCTGAATCTTATTGGCCAGAGCCGATACATTAGGTTTAAAAGGCACCGACTGACTAACAACATATAATAATTGCTTGATTTTAAAAAGCATGGACGCTTCTGTTTTGCGCAACAAGGGCAACTCAATTTCCAAAATCATGTTGATAATTTCCTGCAATTGCTTGTAGTAAAAAACAGCATTCTCTTGGTAAAATGGATAATATCCCACTTGTAAATAATCTTCAAAATAAACCAAAGGCTTGAAAGCAGCATTCCAGTCTAAAGCAATTTGGGTGTGATTGGTCAATAAATCATCCAATTCGATACTAGGTAAATCGATTTGATGTCTAAATTTTAAAAACTCCCGAAACGACAATCCTTGCAACTCAAATACCAATGCACGCCTACTCAAATCGGCACGCGCATTGAGGATTTCGAGCAAGGAAGACCCCGTAAAAGCCACCTTCAACTGCGGATAACTATCATAAATGTTCTTCAATTCGATCGACCAATTCGGGTATTTATGAACCTCATCTACAAACAAATGTTCACCTCCTTTGTTAACAAATTTTTCAACTACATCACTCAAAACATGTTCTGTAAAATACAAATCATCCAAGGAAACATACAATGCTGTATTTGAAACACCATATTGTTTTTTGATGTATTGCAAAAACAAGGTGGTTTTACCCACACCTCTGCCCCCTTTTATCCCCAACAATCGTTGCTCCCAAGGCAGGCTATGCAACAAATAACGCTCAAAACCCAACTCGGTTTGCGCAAGTAGATTGATGTGCTTTTTGATTAATGTTTCCATAATAATGCATTTTATAAAACACAAATATAATTAATTTTGTGTTTTATAAAATACAAAAAGTAATAAAAATTGCGTTTTTAAAAACACAAAATAAACTTAATAGCTGTTTTTTTACCATTATGATTATAACACACATCAATCATAAATCTTAATTTCAGCAATGAACTTATAGTGCTCCCACTTCACCGAGTGATTTGTGGATTTTTCGTTTATGATGGGTTTGTCGTAAAGAAGGATGTCCGGAAATCATGCTAATAGTGCCATCCATTTCAAGCATAGCTAGCTTGACCTCTTTAAAATAAGCAATTCCATGCTCACGCATCACTTCTTCTAATTCCTCAGAAGTGATTCCTAATTTGGCCACGGTTTCAAATTCAATTTTTCCATTATGAATTAGGATTTCTGGTTTTTCTTGAATCCAATTTTTAATTCTCTCAGACTTGAATACTATTCTTTTAAAAACAAGATTGACTATAAATAATGACAATGCTGCAAGAATCCCTCCGGCAAGCGAAACATTACTACCTACCATGGCATTTTGCACCGCATTACTAATCAACAAGATTAAAATAACATCCGTTGTATTGAGCTGAGACAATTGTTTTTTTCCAAATATTCGAAGGGCAATGATCATGAACAAATAAACACTAACACTTCGAAAAACAATATCAAGATAAGGATTATTCATACTATTGAAGGATTACTGATTAAACTAAAATAAAGCAAAAGGTAGAAAACCAAAGTTACAGCTTTTATGCTTTAGCAGTCCAAAAAACAACTGCATTGAAAATATATTGGCTATTATAATCTAAACAATCACTTGACGAAACAACAATCTCTAAATACAAGACGCTATCATCTCCACAAAAAAAGTGTAACTTGTACCGTCTAACTTTATTTTTTTTGTTATGGTCTCACTCGATATCAATGGTAAAAAATACAATCTCGATGTTGCTCCCGAGATGCCTTTATTATGGGCGATTCGCGACATTATCGGATTAACGGGTACTAAATTTGGCTGCGGAATTGGAGCTTGTGGCGCATGTAAAATCCTACTTAACAATGAAGCTACTTATTCGTGCTTAACCCCTGTAAGCAGTGCAAAGGGGAAAAAAATTATTACTATTGAAGGTAAAAGCCCTAATTTGCAACTGCTGCAAGAAGCTTGGGCGGAATACAACGTACCGCAATGTGGCTATTGTCAACCTGGACAACTGATTGCAGCTACGTCCTTACTCAATTCGAACCCATCGCCTTCTGAGTCAGAAATTGATCAGGCTATGTCAGGCAATTTATGTAGATGTGGTACTTATCAACGAATCAAAAATGCGATTCATCATACAGTTGAACTCAAAAAACAAGGAAAATAATGGAGGCAATTCAAAACTACAGTCGCCGTGATTTTGTAAAAATTATAGGTTTGACATCTGGCGGATTACTTTTAGGAGGCAGCAGTATTGTATTGTCTTGCAACTCCAATGCTACACAAGAAAATACGTTTACACCCAATGTATTTGTCTATTTACAAACCGATGGAACCCTAACTTTGATTGCTTCACGGTCTGAAATGGGCAATGGTGTCCGTACTTCATTACCATCAATTATAGCTGACGAAATGGAAGCCGATTGGTCTAAAGTAGTGGTACAACAAGCTTTGGGAGACGCAAAATATGGCGATCAAAATACTGATGGCTCTCGAAGTATCCTTTACCTTTATGACACTATGCGAAAAATGGGTGCCACAGCCAAGGCTTTACTCATTACTGCTGCCGCTCAAAAATGGAATGTTCCAGAAACGGAGTGTATCGCACAACATCATTTTATAGTACACAGTAGTGGTAAAAAATTAGGATTTGGCGAACTCGCTGCCACTGCCAAAACTTTAGAATTGCCTAAAAACGTTACTTTAAAAAACCCGAAAGACTTTAAATACATTGGTAAAACCTTAAAAAGTGTTGATGTTACTAACTATGCCAACGGAAGTGCTGTCTTTGGTATTGACAAAAGAATCCCCAATATGAAATTCGTGGCCATTGCCCGTTGTCCAGTCACTTTTGGCACTGTAAAATCATTCGATAAAAAAGCAGCGCTCAAAATTCGTGGAGTGATTGATGTCATCGAAATCCCTAGAATTGCTAAACCATTTGGCCCTTTGGGTGGCGTAGCCGTAATTGCTTCTAATACGTGGGCTGCCTTTGAAGGTAAGAAAGCCTTAACTATAGAATGGAACAATGGCCCCAATGCAACCTATACCTCTGCCGATTATCAAAAAACAATCACCGAGGGCGTGTTGCAACCTGGAAAAGTCGCCAAATCGATTGGTGATGTAGATCAAGCTTTTGCTAAAGCGCATCAAATTGTCGAAAGCACCATACAATTGCCTTTATTGGCGCACGCCCCAATGGAAGTACCCAATGCTGTTGCTTGGGTAAATGGCGATTCTTGCGAAGTTTGGGCACCTACTCAAGATCCGCAAACCGCTCGCAAAGAAGTCGCAGACTATTTAAAAATACCTTTAGACAAGGTTTCCGTAAATATTACCTTTCTTGGCGGAGGCTTTGGCCGTAAATCAAAACCCGATTATATAGTAGAAGCGGTAATGGTTTCCAAAGCTATCAATGCACCCGTGCAAGTAGTTTGGACGCGCGAAGACGAAATCAAACACGGTTATTATCATACCGAAAGTGCCCAATATCTCAAAGCTGCTTTGGATGCTCAAGGCAATGTAACCGCTTGGCTGCACCGTTTTGCCTTGCCTTCTATTATGTCTACTTTTGTACCCGGAACCGAATATCCTGCCGAATGGGAAGCTGGAAGCGCCACAGACATCCCCTTAGACGTTCCCAATTTTAAAGTCGAAACAGGGAAAGCGCCCGCTCACGTCCGCATCGGATGGATGCGCTCTGTTATCAATATTCCTCACGGTTTTTCTGTGAATGTTTTTGCCAATGAGTTAGCCTATGCCGCTAAAAAAGACCCTTTGGAATTCCGCTTGAACCTGATCGGGCCTGACCGCATTGAAAACACACAAGACGCCATAAAACACAACACAGCAAGAATGAAACACGTGTTGCGACAAGCCGCTAAAAATGCCAACTACGGAAAAGCTTTACCTCAAGGTCACGCCTTTGGTATCGCGGTTCAATACAGTTTTTATTCCTATGTAGCCTCCGTGGTCGAAGTGTCATTCATCAACAATAAAGTAAAAGTTCACAATGTGTACACTGTTATCGATTGTGGTACCGTCATCAATCGCGATACGGTAAAAGCACAGTTAGAAGGTGCCGCTATTTTCGGGATGTCTTTGACCTATTACGGAAAAATCACCGCCAAAGACGGCGCCATCGAACAAAACAGCTTTAGTGATTATCCTTTAATTCGTATGAACGAAGCGCCAAAAATACACGTAGAAATCGTAGAAAGCACCGAAAATCCAACTGGTGTAGGCGAACCTGGCGTACCGGTAATCGCACCAGCCATCGTCAATGCTTTGTTTCAACTAACTGGAAAAAAATACTATAATTTACCTTTGATTGATTATGAAATCGTAGGATAATTTGTGGGGCGTTCCCCCGAGGCACAGGACTTAACTCAACCACAAGTCACTGCTCCTCGGGGTCGGGCTATCCGTTCCCAAACTTTTTACACCCTTCGCAATGGCTACGGGCATAAAAAGGTTTTTCACTTTTATCCCTAACGCAAAAACATTTCCCATTCCTATATGAACGATTGGATTACACTATTACATACTTTCAAAATCACCAAAACACCGGTTGCCTTGATCACTGTAACTCAAGTATTGGGTTCAGCTCCTTGCAAAATAGGCTCAAAAATGATTGTAACCCATCAAAAAGAGATTTTTGGCACCATTGGCGGAGGGAAACTTGAATTTCATATCATCACTCAAGCCCAAAAAGCCATTCAAGAAAATCAAATTCAATCTACTACTTACACATTAGGGCCCGAATTCGAGCAATGCTGTGGTGGAAAAGTAACTCTTTTAATCGAACCTATGAATCAAAATCCAGAACTGTATCTCTTTGGCGCAGGCCATATTGGCGTTGCCTTATGCGAAGTTTTAGCCAATACCCCGTTTCAAATCAAACTATTGGATACCAGAGAGCAATGGGAAAGCACCTTGTCTCTTCCTTCTTCTGTAACCTATAGTGCTGTGCCTTTTGATTTGTATAAAAGCACTATACATTGGGGACCAAATTGTTATGCTATCATTGTCACCCACGACCATAAATTGGATTTTGAAATCACTGCCTTATGCCTAGCTGAAAGCACAAAATTCATTGGCCTCATTGGTAGCAAAACCAAACGCAATAAATTTCATCATATGCTTAGAGACGAATTGAGTTTTGAAGCAGGTATGAATCCAGTGCATTGCCCTGTAGGTTTGGACTTAGGTGGTCACACTCCAAAAGAAATTGCCATTAGCATTGCTGCCCAATTACTACATGTGTATTATGAAAAATAATGTTGCTTTTGTACTATTGGCAGGAGGAAAATCAGAACGTATGGGGCAACCCAAAGGATTACTATTCGACAAAAAAGAATATTGGCTCGAAACCCAATTAAAAAGCATAGCTTCCTCTGGCGGTAAAGAGGTTTATATCGCATTGGGGTTTCATACGGTCGCTTATTGTGAGGCACTACCTTGGTTAACCTCAGCTTTACAAGCACCTATTACTTACATGCATCTCAACATACGAGCCGTTGAAAATCTTTACCCTGAACGCGGTTCTTTTTCGAGCTTACAAACGGTTCTTTCTCAAATAGAAGAACCTAAAACCATACTACTCTGCCCCATTGATGTTCCGATACCCAAAGACGAAACGCTACAACTGCTTTCAGAAAAACAGCAAGCCATTGTTATCCCTAATTATAAAGGTAAAAACGGACATCCTATCGTGATGACTGCTTCGTTTTGGCAACCACTACTGAAACTGGATCCGAGTAACAGTCGGCTGGATTATTTAATAAAAGCTTGTCCTTCGGCAATGATTAGCATTGTACCCGTTGAAAATCCAGAGGTGAATCTGAATCTGAATACACCTGAGGATTGGGAAACGTATCAACAAAAAAACGGCTAGCAATTCGCCAACCGTTCTTGATGATATTTATCTCAATTACTATTTCTTCATTAATGCTTGTAACGGTTTCAACTGATCCAAATCGATTTTGGATTGTTGCAAAACCGACATCATGTTCATAATATGCGTAGGATTCATGTCTTTACCTAATACCCGAACTACGGCAAAACCGGTTTCTTTTTGGTTGGCAAACAAAACAAACTCTTCAATATGCTCATCCGTTCCCACAAAACTTATCGAAGCACCTTCTTTACCAGAACCAAATTTCATAAGTTGTTGGTATTTTGGATTTTTCATAATACCCGTCAATTTGGCGCACTCTGTTTCGAACTCAGCCGTATTATTTGGATTGCGTTTAAAAGCCAAAATATTTATTTTTTTAAACGATTGTAAGGCTTGTTGCTGCTCTAAAGAGAGTTTCGCTTGATCCAAATTCAAAATAGAAGACGAAATATCAAGCGCTATAAAATTTTTATTTTCAGTATTTTCTACAAAATACTTTTGCAAACTCGGTTCAGAGTTGCAACTGCTCAACCACAGGCATAGGATAATTGCCAAACCAACTATTGCTTTCATTTTTTTACCTTTTTATATTAATAGCATTCTATTTTGAATATTCTTACCTCTAAGTTTATTCCCTTTTTTTAGCTCCCTTTTTTGGCCCTCTAAGATTCTGAAAACATACCTACAAGGTTTTGAAAACCTTGCAGGATTTAGAATGCTTTATTTTAGAATAATGACAGTATTGGATAAAGCTAATTACTAGTAACTAAGTACTAATCACTACTTCTTCCCTTTGGTGGCTTTTTTCAAATCGTCGCCACCAGGAAAACGCATTTTATCGGTCAATACTGAGATTTCATTCAAATCAAAATCGCCTGTCAAAGACATTAACACACTGTCTTCGCCTTTTCCACCATCGATAAACATCAATAATTCTCTGATTTGTGTGTCTTTAGCTCCAGATTTTACTAAAATTTTAATACTACGACCATTATCGTTTACACGCATAAGTTCTTCTAGATTAGCCGTTTTCATATAACGTTCAGCAGTAGCTTTCATTTCGGCCTCAACACGAGCGCTTTTGGTGGTAAACACCTTTAGATTGTCTAATTTTTTGATTAAATGATAATATTGCTGCATCTCTTTATCAGAGGCATCAACTTTTACTTTGCTCATCATTTCGAACATTTTTTTGTTGACAATAACCGACGTAACATCGTCTTGACCATCGAATTTATCGAAGGCGCCTTGTGCAAAAATGGGGTTAGCTACTAGTAAAAATACTAAAGCTAAAAATACTTTTTTCGTTATTGCAGTTAAACGAGTTTTGTTGCTAATTATAACTGTTGATTTCATGTTGTTTTTTGATTTATTGATTAAAAACTTTTCCTTTTGATTTATCGTATTCCTGAATGACCTGCACACTTTCAATGCCGGTGTTTACGTGACCTGATAACAGAGCTAATGCCTTTTGAGTTTCTCTAAACGCTTCTTCGGGAGTATCATAAGTCCCCAATTCGTTGGAAGCCATACTAGTCTTAGTTTCATTGGTCGTGTAAACATACATTCCTATTCCAAGCAAAATCACAACCGAAGCCGCTAATGACCACCAAACGGGTTTTGCACTTTGCCCTTTTTTAGTAGGCAATTCTGGTAATTCAGTAGGGTTTATTTGTTCTTTTGCTAAAGAGAAGTAACCAAATAATGGCTGGTATTGCTCTAAATGCTGCGCAACATTCGAGGAGGAAAAATAGTTCGTCAACTCTTTTTCCTCGGCAATACTGGTTACTCCTTGAAAGTATTTTTCTAAAAGTTCTTCTATTTTATATAGTTCCATAACGGTGTGTTTTTGTCATATGTTCTCTAATGGTTTTTCTTGCTCTAGAGAGTGCCACGCGAATGGCGGTTTCATTCATTTCTAATACTTTGGCGATTTCTTCAAACTCATATTGTTCTACTTCTCTAAGCTGAATAATCATGCGTTGTTGTTCAGGCAACTGATCTATTATTTTGGCTACCCAATTCAAAGTATCATTGTCTTCTACTTTTTGCTGCAAGCTTGGTTCTCTATCCGTGTAATTGTTGTGTACAATTCGCAAATTACTAGAACGTTTCGCTTTCAGCTGATCCAAACAATGATTCTTAGTCATGGTCATGGCCAAGGCTTCGACGCTAGCATAACCAGATAAACTTTCGTTTCTATTCCATAATTTCACCAAAACCTCTTGTGTTGCATCTTCTGCTTCCTCGGTACTCACGAGCAATCGTTTGGCCAATCGAAAGACTTTATCTTTGAAAGGAGTAATCAATTGTACAAACTCATTTTGGTTCATTCTAATGGTGGTTACTAGCGGTTCATAAAAGCAAGACGAACGACAATTATTTTTGTTACAAACAATAAATAAATAATTTTAAAGTTAGTATTTTTACCCAACTAATTATACGTAACCTTTTATGAAAACCAATTTTAAAATTATAGGCTTATTGCTCTGTGGTTTTTTTCTTTTTCAAAGTTGTCAAAAAGACGAAGACGACATAGCAGCACCAAAATCATCAGAAATCCAAAATTTTATTTGGAAAGGAATGAACCAATATTACTTGTGGCAAAGCAGTGTTCCTAATTTAGCTGACAATAAATTTAAAAATCAAACCGAACTGAATGCATTCTTAAATGGATATAGTACGCCGGAAAGTTTGTTCGAAGCCTTACGAGTAGACAAATCTATCGATCGTTTTAGCTGGATTGTGGATGATTATGAAGCTTTAGAGCAATCGTTCCAAGGGACTACCAAAAATGATGGTGTTGATTTCGGATTGAGTTACAAACCCGGAAGTACCACTGAAATTTTTGGGTATGTTCGTTACATCATTCCTGGATCAGATGCAGCTACCAAAGCCATCAAACGTGGCGATATGTTCACGGGAGTAAACGGAACACAATTGACCGTAAACAACTACCAATCATTATTATTGAATGCCGAAAGCTACACGCTGAATTTAGCCGATTATAACGGAACTACTATTGTGAGCAACGGAAAAACAGTAGCCTTAACGAAAACTGTCTTGAACGAAAATCCAATTTTAATCAATAAAGTAATCGAAACGGGAGGAAAAAAAATAGGATACTTGATGTACAATGGTTTTTTTGCTAATTATGATATCCAACTCAACGAAGCTTTTGGAAGTTTAAAGTCACAAGGCATTAAAGACTTAGTTTTAGACTTGCGTTATAATGGCGGAGGTTCAGTACAAACCGCTACTCGATTGGCGAGCATGATTACTGGACAATTTTCAGGAAAAGTATTTGCAAAACAACAATGGAATGAAAAAATCGAGGCTTATTTCAGTACTAATAATCCAGAATCACTAAAAAACTTTTTCCCTGATAAAATTGGCACCACCCCTATTAATAGTTTGAATCTTTCTAAAGTTTACATTCTAACCACAAAAGGTACTGCCTCAGCTAGCGAATTAATCATCAACGGATTAAAACCCTTTATTGATGTCATTCAAATTGGGGATGTAACCACTGGAAAAAACGTAGGCTCTATTACTTTATACGACTCCCCTACTTTTGAAAAAGAAAATGTGAATAAATCACACAAATATGCCATGCAGCCCTTAGTTTTAAAAATAGTTAATGCTAATGGATTCGGAGATTATCAGAGCGGTTTAGTCCCTACATTTGAACTAAAAGAGACCATCAGTACTTTTGGGGTTTTGGGAGATGTTAACGAACCCTTATTAAAGCTTGCGATCGGAAAAATTACGGGTACAACAAAAGCAATCCCTGAGGCTAAAGGGAAAGTATTTGAGTTTTTCAAAGATTCCAAATCAATCAAAGGATTTAGAAACGATATGTATCTAGAAACGATTCCTGAGGGATTATTACAATCTTTGTAAGTACATACTAAAAAACACCATACCAACTCTTTGGAAAGCAATGCTTTGTAAAAAAAATTAAGTAACCACTAATAAAACCATAGTATGAAATTGTATTCAAAAATTGGCATCGGATTTATAGCTTGTGCGTCCTTAGCCTTTATTTCACCTGCATTGAAACCTTTAAAAACCGTCCATGTAGTGATTGATGCTGGACATGGCGGACATGATTTTGGCGCAAAAAATAACGCTGCCATCGAAAAAGAGATCGTTGCTCAAATTGCCAGTAAAATCAAAGCACAGAATACCGATAAAGCTATTGTTTTACATTTTACTAGAAATGAAGATGAATTCGTGGAGTTACATTCTCGTGCAGCCCTTATCAATAGCATACAACCTGATTTGTTCATTTCGCTGCATGTTAATGCTAACGCTAACCATCAAAAATCTGGTTTGGAATTTTTTATCAACGAACAAAATTCTACCACAGTTGAACAATCTAAAGAAATTGCGACACAACTTAACACCAGATTGCCACAACAAACCGCTTTAAAAGGCAATACTATCATAAAAAATGCCCCTTTTATGGTGTTAAAGAAAGCAACTGTTCCTGGTGTTTTGATTGAATTAGGGTATTTGACTAATGAAAACGACAAACGCACCTTGACCAATGAAACAGAACAAACAAAAATTGCCAATACCATTTTAGATGTGGTTTCAACTCTAAAATAACAACGGCAACTACCGTAAAAAAAGGCGTTTTCATTTCGAAAACGCCTTTATATTTTTAAACTACTTCTTTTCTTTTAGTTATTAAAATAGAATCCGTTTGGTCCTACTCCTACTGTTACTTCTTTTTGCAATGTTCCAGTTAAAGAATACACATAAGCCTTACTATTCGAAGCGAAATCCCCTCCATCGGCAATGTAAATTTTATCATTCTCTACCGCAAAACCATACATCACTCCATATTGGGAAGTAGACGAGTAGTTAAAAATAGGTTTATCTGAAGGCTGTGTTGCCGTGATATCCATACTATACACTCCTGTATCTTTTGTAAAATAGATTTTAGAACCATAGATATCCAAATTTCCTGCATCTGTCAAAGCCGTTGGAAACACCACTTCTGTAACCGATTTATCCGATAATTTCACTTTTACAATTTTGCTTGCACTTCCGTAAGGAGCCGCTAACACATACAAAACACCGTTTTTTACTTCCATTGTATTGGCGCTTGACCCAACAGTTATAGGTGTTTCTAAAGCCTTAGTTGTCGTATTTACAACCAAAACTTTGTCGCTATTATAAGGTTCTGTGATGTACAACTTATCACCTTCTAACACAATACGATTGGCGGTAGCATTCAAGTTAATTTTAGATTCCACTTTATTCGTGGCCAAATCGATAACAGCTACAAAATCATCAGTGTTTCCTGATGTTCCTCCATAGGTATTAGCATTGGTTACATAAGCTTTACCATTTTTCACTACTCCATATCTTGGTGTGATTAAACCTGTTTCGATTTTAGCTAATAACTTAAACGTATAGCGATTCACTACATTAATCACATTAGAACCTCCAGCAATTACATACGCCTTATCGCCATCAAAAAAAATCGATTGTACATATAGTCCAAAAAAATCACCTGGATTCTCCGCTCCATATACATCTTGTTTAAAAGTAGTCAAATCCTCTCCTAAAAACGATACGGAACTATTTCCAGAACTATTACCTTCATTTAGAATAAAAACACCATTATCATAATTCCCTTTGGACACATTTTCGTTGTCGTCGTTTGTACAAGATGCCAAAAAGGCAAAAGTAAAGGCTACTAATAAAACTCTAGTTAACTTCATTATATTAAAATTTAAAGATTAGATACAAATTAAAATTACGTCCAGGCATCATTCTATTTTCCAGACTTTCATATTTTTCATTCCAAAGATTAAGGACTTGAGCGCCTATTTTTATTGGATTACGTTTAAAGAATTCATAATCTACGCCCACATTAGCAACCCAATACGAAGGAATGATAGCGCTAGGATTGTTATCGGATTGCGTATAGACAAAACCATTAAATAGGAATTGATAATTGGCACTCCACTTTTTATAACTATAAGCTAAAGCAGCGGTAGCTTTGTGATATGGCACAAAAAACAATTGCTTTTGGGTTTCCTCATTTTTGGAAATGGTGTACGCATACGTCCCATAGATTTGCCAAATACTTTTTCCAAATTGTTGTTTCCAAGCCAATAAAGCTTCTATTCCATAAGCGGCTACGCGATCCGTATTTTGAGGAGACCAAATCCCATTATTCCCCGGAACCCAACGCAGCAAATCTTTAATTTTATTGTAATAGGCCGTTTGCGTCAAACTGATATTTTTATAAGTAAA
This sequence comes from Flavobacterium sp. TSSA_36, assembly GCF_051547165.1. Lineage (NCBI taxonomy): Bacteria > Pseudomonadati > Bacteroidota > Flavobacteriia > Flavobacteriales > Flavobacteriaceae > Flavobacterium > Flavobacterium sp. TSSA_36. Next base: position 123,680 of record NZ_JBPTTP010000007.1, on the reverse strand, counting down.
AACATTGGCTAGTTCGCCTTGGTACGCACTTTCGGGTTTTAAATTGGGATTGCCGCCTTCTTCCCAATACAAATCATTGTAGGTAGGAATTCGGAAATTATGAGAAGCATTGACTTTCAATTGGTACCAAGGCGCGATCCGCAAAGCACTTCCAGCCGAAAAAAGAACAGGCGATTTATAAGTATTGGTAAACTCCTTACGAATCCCCAATTCATTTTGCCATTTCGAATCGATTTCATATTTGACCAACACAGATGCTGCACCAATCTGTCTTTCGTGGTATCCAAATCCAGAGCCTTTACCTTGGGTTGTATTGTATTCTAAAATTGTGTTTACCAAAAAAGAAGGCGTCACTTGAAAACTAACATCCGCTTTGGTAATCCAAGTCTTAGTATCCCCAAAACTGTAGTGTGGTAGCGACTTGTTCGGATAATACTGATAGCCTTCGGTGAGGTAAGCCATCTTACCATTCATCGTCCATTGGTCAAAAACACCATTGTATTCCAACAAATTTCTACTAAAATCATTCTTGTATTTCGTTCTAGACTCCGAGGGCGAAAGTAAAGAAATATTCCTATCGGTATTCGAGGACTGACTGTAAGCTTTTAGTATTTGTTTATCAGAAATTTTAAAACCAATTGCTGCATTGAACCCAATCACTTCATATTCCCCGTTTTCATTAAAACGCTGATTGCCCTTCCAATCAAAAAGACCAGGATAGTCGTAATCGTTATCAGAATAGTTTCTAGAAAAACCAATTTGAGCCGACCATTTTGTGTTTGAAAATTGGCTATCATAATGTATGCCCTGCGTGTTGAAACTTCCATAATCCAGTCGCAATTGATTTGAAAAAGAACGGTCAAATCGCAAGTCATTGTTCAAATGCACTGTGCCACCAATAGCCCCACTGCCATAAATCACACTTCCTCCACCTCCTTTAACAGCAATCGAATTATAATCCGTTCCTGAAATGGTATTAAAATCGGTACTCCCATTCATTTGGGAATTGATGTTGATGCCGTTCCAAATCACCGCAGTTTGCGACGCAGTGGTTCCCCTAAAAGCCACCGTCGAAAGCATCCCACGACCGTATTCTTTAAAATATAAAACCGAATTGTAATTGAGTAAATTTGTCAACAACGCACTATTTTTGGACAAAATAGAGTCGTTCAAACTCAAAATCGTTTGAGAACTAGAAAATTTGCGCAGCTTCGCATCAGCAATGACGACCTCTTTTAAGCGAGTAATCGAATCATTCTGAGCAAACGTCAGTTGACTTGCCAGCAAGAAAAAACAGAGAAAAGATTTAAAATGTGCCATAATTTCCTGAACCTTTTTTCCCGAAAGTTCGCTATTGGTTAAGAAAAAAGGCAGGTCTCCTGGCTTGCGTCTTGTTGTTGACCTTCCCGTTCTAAGTTAGAAGTTAGAGGTTAGCGATTAGAAGTTATACTTCTATTTTCTAATTTCTAATTTCCCACTTTAAAAACAGTGGTTTTGTAGATAACAACAAGCTTGGTAGCTTACAGTTGCGGGTACAGCTTAGGTATTGATCCTAATTCCCTTTTAATACGTTTTCAATAAAAATAAAAACGCAACCTTAATTCGGATACAAATATAGAATTAAAAAAATATCGTCCTAAGGCATTGCCAAAATAATTATCATATTTATAAAATTGACTTAAAAAAACAAGCATTTCCATAAAAACCTTTTAAATTTGTTAGTAAAGTGAATTAAAATGTAAATTTTGAAAAAAATAAGCACCCTTTTTTTGTTGTTAGTGGTCTTTTGCGGTTCGGCCCAAGAGTTGTTGCCCTTTGTAGAAAATTATGATAAATCGAATTTCAAAGGCGACAATCAAGTTTGGGATGTGACGCAAGGCCAAGACAAAGCCATGTATTTTGCGAATAACCATTTTCTTTTAAGATACAACGGGGTGATTTGGGAAAAATACCAATTGCCTAACAAAACCGTAATTCGCTCTGTTTTCGCGGATCAAGATAGAATATATTGTGGTTCTTATAAAGAATTTGGATATTGGAAACGATCCCATGGAAAAATGACCTATTACTCCATCTCTAAAAGGCAGCAGGCCTTTGATGAGCAAGATAATGAGGAAATTTGGAAAATTTTTAAAGCAAAAGAGCGTATCTACTTTCAATCCTTCAATAATTTGTTTTGGACAGAAAAGGGCCAACTGCAAAAAATCACTTTCCCCTTTTTGATCTCCTATTGTTATGTTATCGAAGACCAAATATATGTAGCTACTGTGGGACACGGAATTTTTAAATTAAAAGGAAAACAACTCCAAAAAATTCCAGGCTGGGAAGCACTAGAAAACAATGTCATCCATGGCCTGCAAAAAAAAGACAATCAATGGTTTGTCTTTACCCATAAAAATGGGGTATTTGTAACCCAGAACAACAAACTCGTTCCGTGGAATGCACCGCTTAATGCTGTTTTAAAAGCAGCTAACATCAACAAAGCCAAATTAGTATCCAACGACAAAATGCTCGTAGGCTCTATGACGCAAGGCGTTTTCTTATACGATTTTAAAAGCGAAACCTATCAAAACATGAATCGCAAAAATACCTTGCTAAACAATACTGTTTTGAGTAGCACTTTAGACCAAGAAAACAACCTTTGGCTGGGACTTGACAATGGCATTTCACATGTAGAAATCAACTCCCCAATAGCCATCCTAAATGATAATTCGGGAACTTTAGGATCGGTCTATGCCGCGGTACAAACCCTTCCTTCTAAATATCTTTTAGCTTCTAACCATGGTGTTTTTGAATTTGAGGAAAATAAACTAAAACTCCTCCAAGGAACCAAAGGGCAAGCGTGGCAAATTTCAGCAAGCCCCTCTGGCTTTGTTATTGGTCACAATGACGGCACTTTTCTATATAATCCAGAGGGGCAATTATCTAAAATCAATCCCATCAATGGAGGATGGAACTTTATCAAAAGTAACCTCAACGAGTCCTATTGGCAAGCCACTTATACCGGAATTACGGTCTACCCCAATCCACTAGATCTCAAAGTGAACAAAACGATTCAAGGATTACTAAAACCCATTAAGTATGTAGCACAAATTAGAAAAAATGAAATTTGGGCTGCCGATAACTACCGCGGTCTCTATCGCGTTACCCTAGACGAAAAGTGGAACACTCAAAAAGTAGAAAACATCACCCAAAACAGTGGCCTTAAAAATGATTTTGGGGTCAAATTATTTGAATTTAGAAAAGAGCTGATTTTTTGGATCAACAGCAACTGGTACTCGTTTAACGCCATGACCAATACCCTAGAAAAAAACACTTGGTTTCAAAAAAACTTCAAAGACATTTCGGATATTATCAGCATTGACGATCAGCAATTTTTAGTAGAAAAAAATGGTCAATTGTATCACATTAAGGAAGAAAACAATCATTTCAAATGGAACACCATTCCTGAAAAATACTACAAAGGAAAATTAATCAATGACCATTTAAAAATCAGCAAAACACCACACAATTATCTTTTGAATCTAGAAGATGGCTTCATTACTTTGAAGTTAGATTTCAAGAATACTATCGTCGAAAAAACAAGTATAGAAGCCTTTAGCCTCAATAAAAAAGTAGAAAACGGCGGCGAAATCGACTTTAATTCAGAATTAAAAGTAATGGTCATTTCTGGAAAATATGGTATCGATAAACCCAATCTCTTTTACAAAATGGACCAGTCCAATCACTACCATCCCATTAAAAGAGGAATCATACAGGTGAATAATTGGAATAGCGGCTCGCATACTCTGTCTATTTTTCAATATGATGGACGAAATTTCACCCCTACTCAAAGCTTTCATGTCGTGGTAAAACAGCCTTGGTATTTTTCTTTAGGCATGATTCTATTGTATGTTGCCATGCTCAGTACGCTATTTTGGGGCTATTACAAATGGAATAAAGGGCGCTACATACAACGACTAAAACTTCAGGAAGAGGCTTTAAAACATCAAAACGAATTAAAAGAATTAGAATTAAAAGCGCAAAGTAATGTGCAAATCCAAGCCTATGAAAAGCACATTCTTGAACTAGAATTACAATCCAAATCCTCTGAAGTAGCTGGAAAATCACTTTCAATTGCCAAACAAACCGAAATGATGGATAGCATTCAATCTATTTTAGAATCTGATGCGGACATGAATAAACTTAAAAGTGACATTAGAAAAATAATCAAAATAAACTCCGTTAATAAACACGAATGGGAATCTTTTGAATCCAATTTAAATCAAATCCATAAAGAGTTCATCACTCAATTGAATCATAATTTTCCTCAATTAACTCCAAAAGACATCAAACTTTGCATTTATTTAAAAATGAATTTATCTTCAAAAGAAATTGCGCCTATGATGAATATTTCTTTTAGGGGAGTCGAATTACATCGTTATCGATTAAGAAAAAAATTAGGATTGAAACAAGAAGAAAATTTGACAAAGTTTTTATTGAATTTGGAAGCTCTTCAGTAACTCTTTCAACAAGAACTCATTAAACGAGTCCTAACTAAAACGTTTGACGCTACATCATTACTACATCAATAACGCTATTCATTTGAATCGATTATTTTATAATTACCTGTTTATCAAAACAATTACTACCATACTACACTGTATGATGTAGCTATGTAGTACCCAAGCTACTCAACTACAACGTTGTAATTGTTTAATTTTGCCCAACAACTTTATCTAATTATAATGTTATGAGAAATCTTTATGTAAGTGTATTACTTTTCCTTTTAGCCCCTGCCTATTTTTATGCGCAGACGATAAAAGGACAAGTCCTAGACAACCAGGGACTAGGAATACCAGGAACAATAATTGTGGCTACTACTTCTAACACCTCAACTGAAGCTGATTTTGATGGAAACTTTGAAATTAAAGCCAAAGAAGGGGAAATGCTAAAAATCTCCATGTTAGGATTTACAGCAGCAACCGTTAAAGCTACAGCAGCCTTCATGAAAGTTACCTTGAACGAATCTGATGATACCCTTTTGAAAGACGTAGTCATCATCGGGTATGGCTCCCGTAAAAAAATAGACAATACCACTTCTATTTCGTCTATAAAAGCAGAAGAGATCACCAAAGTTAAAGTGTTGAATGCCTCACAAGCCATTCAAGGGAAAGCCGCCGGGGTGCAAGTAATCGCATCTGATGTACCGGGAAGTTCCCCTTCAGTGGTGATTCGAGGATTAGGTACCGCTTTGGGCGGAAGAACGCCTCTGTATGTAGTAGACGGTATGCCTACGGACAACATCTCCAATATCAACACCAATGATATTACCTCTTACGAAATTTTAAAAGATGCTTCTGCCCTAGCTATCTACGGTACTCGTGCGGCAAATGGGGTAATTATCATCACCACCAAACAAGGAAAAGGAGAAAAATTATCAGTAGAATTTGAACATTTTACAGGGTTTAGAAACACCTTGAAGAAAGTAAAAATGGCTGGATCTAATAAATATGCCCATTACTCGAATGCCGCCTTACAGAATACCACCTTCTCTCAAGACCAACCGGTAAACACCGATTGGTTCGACGAAATTACTAGAACCGGAATTTACAATCAAAATAATGTTTCGCTTTTAGGCTCTTCCGAAAATATCAAATACTTTTTTAGTGTGGGGAACTACGAAGAAAAAGGAATCTTGAACGGATTGGATTATGCAAGAACGACTTTCAGAAATAATAATGAATTTAAGATTTCTAAGAAACTTAAATTAACCCAAAATTTGAGCTTCACTTCAGCCAAATCAGCTCCAAAACCGTTAAGCGCCTTTACTACGGCATACAAACAATCCCCTATCGTTCCTGTTCGTTTTGAGACCGGACAATATGGTGTTTCTTTTGTGGGAGCCAATGGTTTTGCATCCACTTCGGGATCCTCTTTCAACAATGTGGGTAATCCGGTAGCGCAATTGGACTTTTTTAATGAACAACAAAGAAGTATCACCTTACAAGGTGGTTTAAAATTAGACTATGAAGTTAGCAAAGCCTTGAAATTTACTTCTCAATTCAACGGGGAATATTACACTTGGAAAAACTACAACTTTGAAGACCGAAAAAACATTTGGTTAGCGGCAGATCCAACCAGAGTGCCTGAAGCCTATCCTGCGACCGACTTCAATAATGTATTGACTAGAGGAAGAGAGCAGTACTTCAATTGGAACTTTATGAATTATGTGACGTATAACAAAAAATTCAATGATATTCATGACTTAGAAGTAACGGCAGGAATGGAAGCGTCTGTGAAAGGCAATCGAGAAAAGTTAACTATTGCTAGAAAAAATGTAAACCCAAATGAAAATTATTGGGGATTAGCGGGTGTAGAAAATGCCGCCAATGTCATCAGTTACCAAGACGAAATGTTCAATCAGAACCGTTTGGCCTCTTACTTTGGTCGTTTTCAATACAAATTAATGGACAAATACTTGTTTACTGGAACTCTTCGTCGTGATGGTTCCTCCAATTTTGCTAAAGACTACCGTTGGGGTACCTTTCCAGCCGTTGGTTTAGGATGGGTGGTTAGTAAAGAAGATTTTATGGCTAATGTCAGCACCATCAATGTATTGAAATTAAGAGGAGGTTGGGGTAAACTTGGAAACCAAAGCGTACCATTGAACCGTCAAAGCTTTACTTCTGGATTAGACACCTATTTAGGGGGCTCTATTTTGAATCCAGGAACGAGTATTACTTCACAAATTGACCCCAGCTTATCATGGGAAATCACCCAAGAAACGTCCTTTGGTTTGGATATCGAAATGCTAGACAACCGATTAAAAGGTACTTTTGACATCTACGACAAAACAACTACCAATGTTATTTTAAACACAAAACCTTATATAACTTCAGGAATCGATAAAGCTTCTCCAGCGCATGTCGGTGAAGTGTCTAACAAAGGTCTAGAACTCTCTGTACGTTGGGACGACAAAATAACGGAGGATCTTTCGTATTGGGTAGGAGGAAATTACTCGTACAACAAAAACAAATTGAATGGATTAAAAGATATACAGCTTTCAGCAACCACAGGAGGAGATTTAGCTAATGGTCAATACACAAAAATATTAGACAACACTTCGGTTGGCAAAGCCTTAGGAAGCTTCTATATGTATGAATATGCCGGTTTTGATCCAGCCGATGGAAAAATGTTGTACTACACCGCAAACGGACAAAAAGTAACACAAAACGATTTAGCCGAAACCGATAAAAAATATGTAGGCTCTATTTTACCAACTTCAAATTTTGGTTTATCTGTAGGATTAGCGTATAAAAACTGGGATTTCTCAGTAGATGGTTATGGTACTGCAGGAAGCAAAGTCTACAACGGAAAAAAAGCACAACGTTTTGCAGGTGAAAATGTAGAAGACGCCTTGGCTAGCAATTTTTGGACCCCAAACAATCCAGGAGGAACTACCGTAGGACCTTTTAATCAAGTGCCTGTTGCTTCTACATATTATTTAGAATCAGGAGACTTTTTTAGAATCAACAACATCACTTTGGGGTACAAACTCAATTTTGACAACAAAATAGTGAGTGCTTGTCGATTCTACGTTAACGTAATCAACCCTTTTATTTTCCAGAAATTCTCAGGTTTCTCTCCAGAATTAAATGGTGACGGTAACCCTTATGGGTCTCAGGGTATCGAACTTGATGCCTACCCTACTACTAGATCTTTTGTTATTGGAGCAAATATTAAATTTTAAGACTATGAAAAAGATATATATATCCCTGTTTTCACTATCCGTTTTCTTTTTTGCCGGATGTACTAATGATTTCTTAGATATTGATCAAAACGAATCTGTACTTACTGACGATATCGAATCTTTCAATAACAACGAAGGAGCTGCTTCTTTTGTAACAGCAATTTATAGTAAGTTTTTAGACTTCGACATGTCTTCTTTCCCTTGGATAGGACTTACTAGCATTGCTTCTGACGATGCCGATAAAGGCTCGTCGCCTGGAGACACAGGAGGTGACAAAGACCTGTTAGATGCCTTAACTCATAATTCTTCAAGTCCCTCGGTACGCGATGTTTTTAATGCCAATTACGTCGGAATTAACAGATGTAATCAAGCCTTAAACATTATTCCAAAATTAACTAAAGCAGATGAAGCGCTTCGCAACCGTTTAATTGGTGAAGCTAAATTCTTAAGAGCTGTGATGTATTTTACTTTGGTAAAAACCTACGGAGGAGTACCTATTGTTGATCGTTTGCCAAATCCTTCTTCTGAAGAAGATAAATTAATGCTTTTGACACGTAAAAGTAGTGCTGAAGTGTATGCTTATATCGAAAACGACTTAAAAGACGCAATTGCAGCTTTACCAGAGAAATCGGCTTATCCAAGCAACGAAAAAGCAAGAGCTTCAAAAGGTGCTGCTCATGGTGTACTGGCAAAAGTAAGCTTATACCAACAAAAATGGCAAAATGTAATAGACAATTGTAATGCCATAACAGGGTATTCTTTAAGCCCTGATTACGCCAAAATGTTCCGTTTAGAAGGTGAAAACGATGCTGAATCTCTTTTCGAAATTCAAGGAACCTCACTAAATAACTCGAGTCAAGCCAAAGGTATCAAACAATATTCCCAAGTACAAGGTGCTCGTGGTGCCGGAGGTTGGGGATGGGGATTCAACACACCATCACAGAGCTTAATTAACGCCTACGAAACTGGCGATGTGCGTAAAGCAGCAACCATAATTTTTAGAGGCACCACTTTATACGATGGAAGAGTAGTTCCAAATACGGTTGAAAACGCCGCCTACAACTACAAAGCGTTCTCCTCTAAATTTACAGATGCCGATGATTCTGATACCAACATTAAGTACATGCGTTATGCCGAAGTACTCTTGATGAAAGCAGAAGCTTTAAATGAATTGGGACAATCTAGTACAGCTATTCCGCTACTAAATCAAATTAGAAGCCGTGCCGGATTACCTAATACAACAGCGCTTTCGCAAAGCGAAGTTAGACAAGCTATTTGGAAAGAAAGACGCGTTGAACTCGCTTTTGAACACGATCGTTTCTTTGATCTTGTTCGTACTGGACAAGCAGTAAGTGCTTTTGCTAAAGAAGGAAAAACATTTATCAAAGGAAAACATGAAGTGTTCCCAATCCCTTTTGAATTTATCCGTCAAAGTGGTGGCATTACCACTCAAAACCCAAACTACTAATTTTAAGAGAATCAAAATGAAAAAAATACAACCAATTTCTTTCGTAACTGTTGCACTTGCCACACTTTTTCTTTTGGGTTGCGAAGATAGTATCGATACAACGAATAGCCCCATTCCCTACGAACCCGTAGGTGGTTATGAAAATTCAGACGACATAGCTAAAGACAATCTAGTGGCTAAGTTTAGTTTTGACGGCAACCTGAACGACAGTAAAAATAACATTACTAACGTTGAAAACACCAAAGTAACCTTTACGGAAGGAATCAAAGGTAGCGCCTATCAAGGTTCAAATACAGAAGCCCGATACGCCATTGGTAATGGATCCTCCAAAATTACGGGAATCAACAATTATGCGGTGGCCTTTTGGCTGAATACCGCCAATACAGTGCCTGACGCAGGAAGTCCAGGACAAGGGAAAGGCGCCCAAGGTTTATTCTCTATCGTGCGACCTACTGAATTTTGGGGTGGCTTGAATGTGTTTTTGGAGAATCCTGACACGTCATTTCCTGATCGTTTACGCTTAAAACTTTCAGCTGAAAACGGAAGAGCTGGGGTGGTTTGGAAAGGTCAAGGCCTCGTCATCAATATTGATAACAACCTCAACAAATGGGTCCATGTTGTTTTGACGTATGACGCGAAAACAAGTACGATTTCAGCCTATGTCAACGGCGTTTTAAATGCCTCGAATATCTGGTGGGCCAATGATCCAGGTGGAGACACTAATCCAAACAATGCTCCTAAATATGGCAATTTTGAAATGGTAGGTACCAATGGAAAAGTCGTATTCGGAACCCATCAATTTGAAACTACGCCACCATTAAACAATGGAGGTGACGAAGGTTGGGCCACAAGTTATGCCGGCTTAATGGACGAATTCAGATTGTATGACGCAGCGCTTTCTACTAACGAAGTGGCAGCACTTTACAAACTAGAAAAAGACAACAGATAATAAAGAGGTAGTACCCATCAGAATACTCCATTCTGATGGGTATGAAAATCATAAAATAAATAAAAATGAAAAAATACTGGTTTATAGTATTACTAGCTGTAACAGTTAGTGCCTGTACTAAATGCTCTTCTGACAGCAACAACAAAGGAGAAGGAACCCCACTACCTACTCCACCTGGAGCGGTTTTGACCGACAACGAATTGCTTGATTTAGTCCAAAAAGACGCCATCAAATACTTCTGGGACTATGCCGATCCGATCTCAAAATTGGCTAGAGAACGTTATATTACGGACGACCCAAATTTCGATGCCAACATTATTACAACAGGTGGCTCAGGTTTTGGATTAATGACCATTCTAGTTGGAATCGACAGAGGTTTTTTACCAAGAGGCGAAGCCGTTTCCAGACTAACTACTTCATTGAACTTTCTGGAAAAAGCAGATCGTTTTCATGGCGCATGGCCACATTGGATGAACAATAAAGACGGAAAAGTGATTCCTTTTGGAACCAAAGACAACGGAGGAGATTTAGTAGAAACTTCTTTTGTTTGCCAAGCTTTAATCACCATTAGAGAATACTTTAAAAATGGAAATGATACGGAAAAAGCCTTAGCAAAAAAAGCGGACGAACTTTGGAAAGGGGTAGAATGGGATTGGTACACCAAAGGCGAAAATGCGCTGTACTGGCACTGGTCGCCTAACTATGCTTGGGATATGAACTTCAAACTAGAAGGCTACAACGAATGCTTTATCACTTACATCATGGCGGCAGCCTCCCCTACTCACACCATACCTAACAAAGCGTATACCGAAGGTTGGGCGCGAAACGGCGGCATCAAACACGGTGGTTCGCAATACGGCTTACCTGTTGTGTTGAGCTATAACGGTTCGGCGGGTCATGTGGGCCCAATGTTTTGGTCGCATTATTCCTATTTAGGATTAGATCCAAACCAATTGAAAGACCAATATGCCGACTATGGCACTTTGACGCAAAATCACGCCAAAATCATGGTGAAATACAGTCAAGACAACCCTAAAAACTTTAAAGATTACTCTGATAAATGTTGGGGATTAACAGCAAGTTACACCCGTAATCCTGATGGAACCACTGGTTACACCGCCCATGAGCCTAAAAATGATAATGGCGTAATTACTCCAACAGCGGCTTTGTCTTCTTTTCCTTTTACTCCGGTAGAATCCATGAAATTCTTACGTTATGTGTATGATGAAAACAAAGCAAAATATGTAGGAGTGGCTGGACCTTACGATGCGTTTTCACCTCACTACAACTGGGTAACGCCTCGTTATTTGGCCATCGACCAAGGAACCATCGCTCCTATGATCGAGAATTACAGATCCGGATTGTTATGGAAACTATTTATGAACGCTCCAGAAGTAAAAGCGGGCTTGACTAAATTAGGATTTGAATCCCCAAAATACGGCATTAAATAAGCTGTATTTAGCGTAAATAATTACCAATTGTTGCAGCATCAAGCTATAAAACGCCTGATGCTGCAACAAATTTTACCTTTCTTTTGTGATTTCAAAAGAACATAGAATCAATTAAAAAAGACAATGATGATGAACACGACAAGAGTACTAGTCCTACTATTAAGTGTTTCCTGTATTGGCTACAGCCAAAAAAAGGGAACTAAAAACACTGCCAAAATCAAACCGAAAGCCGAATTTGTAGCTGATTTAATTTCCAAAATGACTTTGGATGAAAAAATTGGTCAGTTGAATTTACCAACTTCAGGAGACATTACCACAGGAGCATCAAGTAGTACCAATGTGGGTAAAAATATTGAAGAAGGAAAAGTAGGGGGTTTATTCAACATCAAATCTGTAAAAAAAATCAGAGAAGTGCAAAAAATAGCCGTTGAAAAAAGCCGTCTTAAAATTCCGTTGTTATTCGGAATGGACGTAATTCACGGGTATGAATCGACTTTCCCGATTCCACTTGGTTTATCGAGTACTTGGGATATGGAATTGATCAAAAGAAGTGCACAAATCGCGGCTCAAGAAGCCAGCGCCGATGGTATCAACTGGACGTTCTCGCCTATGGTGGACGTGTCCAGAGACGCCAGATGGGGTAGAGTTTCTGAAGGTTCAGGAGAAGATCCTTATTTAGGTTCCTTAATCGCCGAAGCTATGGTAAAAGGATACCAAGGCGATGATTTGACCAAAAACAATACAATCTTGGCTTGTGTAAAACACTTTGCTTTGTATGGTGCTCCAGAAGCTGGACGTGATTACAACACCGTTGACATGAGTAAAATCAGAATGTACAACGAATATTTTGCTCCTTACAAAGCCGCTATCGACGCGGGAGTTGGGTCGGTTATGGCTGCATTTAACGAAGTCGACGGTGTTCCTGCAACGGGTAACAAATGGTTAATGACTGATGTCTTAAGAAAACAATGGGGTTTCAAAGGATTTGTGGTAACTGATTTTACCGGTATTCCTGAAATGATCGATCACGGTATGGGCGATTTGCAAACGGTTTCAGCTTTGGCCTTGAATGCAGGAGTGGAAATGGACATGGTAGGAGAAGGTTTCTTGAAAACCCTAAAAAAATCTGTAGATGAAAAAAAGGTAACCATCGCACAAATCGACAATGCCGTTCGATTGATGTTGGAAGCCAAATACGACCTAGGATTGTTTCATGATCCTTACAAATATTGTGATGAAAAACGTGCGAAAAACGAAATTTTCACCGAAGCAAATCGTAATGAAGCTAGAACTACAGCAGCACAATCTTTGGTATTATTGAAAAACCAAGGACAAGTTTTACCCTTGAAAAAATCAAGTACGATTGCTTTAATTGGACCGTTGGCAGATGCTAAAGAAAACATGTCAGGAACTTGGAGTGTGGCTACACGATTTGAAAAATCCATTTCATTACTTTCGGGTATGCAAACCGTGGCTGGAAAAAACGCCAACATCTTGTATGCTAAAGGAAGTAACTTAGAATACGACGCTGCTTTGGAAGAAAAAGCGACCATGTTTGGAAAAACTTTACATAGAGACAACCGTACGGACAAAGAATTAGTAGACGAAGCATTAAAAATTGCCAATCAATCGGATGTGATTGTGGCGGCGCTTGGAGAATCTGCAGAGTACAGCGGAGAATCTAGTAGCCGTACCAATCTTGAAATTCCTCAGGTTCAAAAGGATTTATTGGCCGCTTTATTAAAAACAGGAAAACCAGTAGTATTAGTACTTTTCAACGGAAGACCTTTGGTTTTGGTAGATGAAAATGAAAAAGTGCCTGCTATTTTAAATGCTTGGTTTGCGGGTAGTGAAGCAGGATTAGCAATCGCTGATGTGTTGTTTGGTGATGTAAATCCTTCTGGAAAATTAACCGCTACTTTCCCCAGAAGTGTAGGGCAAGTGCCTATTTATTACAACGCAAAAAACACAGGTCGTCCATTGATAAACAAAGAAGGTAAATTTGAAAAATTCCGTTCAAATTATATTGACGAGCGTAACGAGCCTTTATTTGCTTTTGGTTACGGATTGAGTTATACCACTTTCAACTATAGCAATTTGGCAATTTCTTCAAATAAAATGAAAGCCAATGAAACTGTAAAAGTATCGGTCGATGTGAGCAATACCGGAAATTTTGATGGTAAAGAAGTGGTGCAGTTATACATCCGTGATGTGGTAGGAAGCGTAACTAGACCGGTTAGAGAATTGAAAGATTTCAAAAAAATCAGTTTGAAAAAGGGAGAAAAACAAACGGTTACGTTTGAAATTTCAATCGAAAAATTAAAATTCTATAACTCTGATTTGGATTTTGTGGCCGAACCTGGACTCTTCGAAGTTTATGTCGGAACGGATTCCAATGCCGAAAACAAAGTAAGTTTCGAGTTAGTGGACTAAGCTAAAAAACACCCTTCGATACTTCTTTCGGAGGGTGTTTTTTTTGATACAGCTATGGAATGATAATAAAAAAGCACCTTGTAGCTCTTTAACCCCGATAGTAGCGGCATCCTTTGTTTTTTTTTCAAAAAACAAAGATATAGCGGATAGCGGGAACCCCTATTTCCTGAAATGCCTTTTGTTTTTGTTCCTAAAAACTAATACTGTTTTAAATCTTCAAATAATTTGACTACCATGTATTCTTCTATAAAAAAATTAGCTGTGGCTCTTTTGCTGACCTTATTTTTTGGTTCGGCTCAAGCGCAACAAAAAACGTATTGCAACCCCATAAATATTGATTATGGCTACTGCCCTATTCCTAACTTTGTTACCCAAGGCAAACATCGCGCTACGGCCGATCCGGTGATTACTTTTTTCAAAGGCAACTATTATTTATTTGCCACCAATCAGTGGGGCTACTGGCACAGTAAAGACATGCTGGATTGGAAATTTGTGTCGCGTAAATTTTTGCGTCCGGAACATAAAGTGTATGACGAACTTTGTGCGCCTTCGCTCTCTTTTGTGAATGATACGCTACTGGTGGTGGGCTCTACTCATGGGAAAGAATTCCCGATTTGGATGAGTAAAAACCCAACCAAAGATGACTGGAAAGAACTCGTACATAAATCAGAAGCCGGTGCTTGGGATCCTCAAATTTTTTGGGATAAAGAAAAAGACGAGCTGTATGAATACTATGGTTCGAGCAATGTATATCCGTTATATGGTGTAAAATTGAATCGCAAAACCTTTCAGCCCGAAGGCGAAGTCATTCCGTTAATTACCCTTAACGATCACGAACATGGTTGGGAGCGTTTTGGCGAAAACAATGACAATACCTTTATGCAGCCGTTTATGGAAGGGGCTTTTATGACCAAACACAAAGGCACGTACTACTTGCAATACGGTGGTCCTGGTACCGAATTTAGCGGCTATGGTGACGGCGTGTATACGAGTAAAAATCCGTTAGGGCCGTTTGAATACCAATCGCACAACCCGTTTTCGTACAAACCAGGTGGGTATGCCAGAGGTGCTGGACATGGCGCCACATTTGAAGATGCGAATGATGCCTATTGGCATGTTTCGACCATTGTGATTAACACCAAAAACAATTTTGAGCGCCGTTTGGGCATTTGGCCAGCGGGCATTGACAAGGATGGTGTTTTGTATTCCAACACGGCCTATGGCGACTATCCTACCTTTTTACCAGCGCAACAAAAAGAACATGGTAAAGAAAGTTTCTCAGGTTGGATGTTGCTGAATTACAACAAACCAGTAAGCGTTTCCTCAACTTTGGGTGGATTTCAAGCCAATAATGCGGTCAATGAAGACATCAAAACCTATTGGTCAGCCAAAACAGGCAGTAAAGGCGAATGGATCATTTCTGATTTAGGGGTAGTAAGCACCATCAACGCCGTGCAAATCAATTTTGCCGATCAAGACGTGACCTTGATGGGAAAACCAGCAACAACAACAGGACATAAATACATTCTTTCCGTTTCTGACAATCAAAAAAACTGGAAAGTGATCGCTGACAAAAGCAAAAGCACCAAAGATGTTCCGCATGAATACCTCGAATTCGAAAAACCGATCAAAGGGCGTTATTTAAAAATAGAAAACATAGCCATGCCCGACGGGAAATTTGCCCTAAGCGGTTTTAGAGCTTTTGGAAAAGGAAACGGGAAAGCACCGGCTATGGTTAAAAATTTTGTGCCGTTGCGTTCAGGCGTTAGAGTAAAAGGCGAACGCCGCAACGTTTGGTTCAAATGGGAACAAGAACCGCAAGCGGATGGTTACGTGATTTACTTCGGAAAATCGCCTGATAAATTGTATGGTTCCGTAATGGTGTACGGCAAAAACGAATACTATCTGAATGCCTTAGATCGCTCCGATGCGTATTATTTCCAAATCGAAGCCTTTAACAATAATGGTATCGGACCCAGAACTCCAGTGGCAAAAGTGGAGTAATACATTTTGAAATAAAGAGGTAACTAAAAGTGAAAGGTCGAAAAAATGTTTGTTTTTTCGACCTTTTGATTTATGCTTAGATTTTCAAATTCAATGACTAAATGAGCCTTGTTTTTTCATTAGATTCAAAAAAAAAAAACTGAAAAGGCGCAAATTTACGGCTATACTTTTCAACTGAAAGCACATTTTTAAAGCAATAATTTATAGGTCTTGAAATAATGACGTTATAAACTAGATTTTTTTTTAGGATGCCAGTTTTGTTTTAGCTAATTTTGATTGTCTACGGAAGAACCACACAGCGTTTTTTTTGATCCACTACCGCTGTGATAACAAACATTCCGACTGTAGTTCACACTATTTTCAGAAGAAAAAGTGTTTTGAAACCTTATGCATGGACTCACTAAATAAATAGAACAACAATTCAATAAATATAATCGTATGGAGGCTATCAGACAATTTATAGACGTAAAAGATAATGCCATTCAGGTTGCTCTACCCGAAGGATTTACGGCGCGTAGAGTAGAGGTAATCATCTTACCCTCTGAGGTTGCTGTAGAGGATGAATTGCCACAATGGCAAAAAGAGATACTCGATGCTCGACTAGACGATTATTACAAAAACCCCACAGATGTCATGGATTTTGACAAAATGATAGAGGCTATTGAAAAACGGCTGCTATGATTTATGCTATCAAGAACCGTCCGCTTGTAGAGGCTGACATCATTAATGCCATTGAATATTATAAAGAAATCAGTCCCAAACTGGCCCAACACTTTTTGTTACGAGTTAAAGAGGCTAAACAACATATCGCACAGACTCCTTTTGGATTTCAAATAAAATATAATAACGTAAGGACTATTTTACTCCAACAATTTCCGTATCACATCCATTATCTGATTGACGATAACCAAAAACAAATTGTAATCTTAGCAATTATTCATTCGCACAAAGAACCTAAGGATTATTCCAATAGATAAAAAAACAAGACAATGTAAGCTGGTTTTATAGCTACAATTTTAATTGTAGAGAGTATTCTATCATCTAACTAGAAATGAAATTTAACACACAGTGAAATAGTAAAGCCCTCACGCAAACCCTGCTCAACGAGTATACTCCACTTTCACCACCACTCCGTAATCCAAAGGTGCAGCAAAAGCCTCCTGCAAAGGAATGTTATTTATTCTACACATAACACTTCGAATCACTCCAGAATGAGTGACTAAAATCAGTGGTTTTTCATTGGGTTTCTTTAATTCCTCCTCCAAAAAATCCCAAACCCGTTGGTCCAAATCTATAAATGATTCCCCATTAGGTACCGCAACATTCACAAAATCATTCATCCAAGGGTCCAAAACAGTCCTCGGAATAGCATTCCAAGCCTGCAATTCCCAATCCCCAAAATGCATTTCTTTCAGTCTTGGTTCTTCGGCTACTATTGGAATTCTCTTAACTTCTTGAATATGCTGTGCCAAAATCGAACAGCGTTGCAACGGACTGGTATACAAAACGCCTTGCTCTGGCAATTGCTCCAAAATCGATTCAAAAATAGCATCATATGGGGCTCGAATACCCACATCGCTTTGACCATAACAAATGCCTTTTTCACAAACCGTTTCAGTGTGGCGCACTAAATAAATTTCCATATCGTTAGTAAGGTTAGGTAAAAAATAACTTCACACACCTGCTGTGTGGCTCCCAAACAATCACCTGTGTAGCCGTCAATCCATTTCTGGAAATAACGCGCCAAAAAATAACGTGCCAAAAAAACAGGCAATACCACCAACCCAATAATCGCGTGATTCGATAGCAAAGCCAGCAAAGGCAATAGCCCAAAAAATAAGGCGCCCACCACTTCTTTCCAAGAATACTGTTGCGCAATGGGTTTGCTTTTACTCGTAGCATCCTCCCGAGAATATTCGTGAGTAAACACTATCGAAATCGCCGCCAATCGACTCAAAGAATGCCCTGTTATGAAAACCAAGAAAAGAGTGAAGAGTGAAGCGTAATTAGTGAATAGTGCTTCACTTTTTGCCAAAGTAACCAAACTCATATACTTTAGTAAAAAAAGCAATACCAAACCAATCGCACCATAAGCACCAATAGCGCTGTCTTTCATAATGGTCAAAATCTTAGTTTTAGTCCAACCGCCACCAAATCCGTCGCAGACATCGGCAAAACCATCCTCGTGAAAAGCGCCTGTAACCAACACACTCGCCATCATCGAAAGCACCATCCCAATCTCAGCATTCCACAACCAAGAGGCCGCAGCATACACTCCAAAAGTGATTGCCCCAACAATCCAACCAATTAATGGAAAATAACGAGACGCTTTGTTTAAATAATCAGGATTGTGGCCAATGTTCTTCGGACACGGAATTCGAGTATAGAACATCAAAGCGGTAAAAAAGATGTGAACTTGTTTTTTCATTTATTTATATTTTATAGAAGCAGTAACAAAAAGCCTTTATGCCAGCATCGTCCCGCTGTCCTTCCAATCTTTTTTTTACACCTGTCAGGTTTTAAAAACCTGACAGGTGTAAAAAAAAGGATATTCCCTCCCATCGGGGCTAAAAGGTTACATTGTACTTCTATGGTTACATTTCGTTTTTTTTGTTGATTTTATATTTTATTGACTCTCTACTTATAGACTGAGTCTATTGTAAAGAGTTTGTACTACACTATTTTTCGAACTCCTGCAAGGTCTTTTTTTGACCTTGTAGGAGTTTGCATTCTTCCAATCATACCTACTAGATTTTGAAAACCTTGTAGGAATAGTAACAAACCATTTTGTTCTAATCATTTATTCCTTTTTATTATTCACTCCCGCCGATTCAAAACTAGCCATCTCATTCAAAAACGCTACTGCTGATTGTACTAAAGAAAAAGCCAAAGCACAACCCGTTCCTTCCCCCAAGCGCAATTGAAGGTGCAACATTGCTTTTGCTCCTAAATATTCCAAGAGTTGTTGGTGTCCTTTTTCAGCCGAGGCGTGGCAAAAAACAGCATTGCTCAGAATAGCGGGGTTTTTCTTAAAAGCAATCAAAAAGGCTACTGTCGCAATGAATCCATCGACTAAAATTAGCATCTTATTTTTATGTGCTTCGAGCATTCCTCCAGCTATTTGCAGGATTTCAAAGCCTCCAAAATACGCCAAAATCGAGTCTAAATCGGTAGCGCCTTTGTAATGCGCAATGGCAGTTGCTAAAATTTGATGCTTGTTTTGTAGCTTTTCAGCTGTAACTCCCGTTCCTTTTCCGATGCAATCTGCTAAGGGAATTTGAGTCAAAAAATGCATTAATACAGAAGCGGTCGCTGTATTCCCAATCCCCATTTCTCCAAAACCGATGCAATTTGTGCCCGATTGGGCAATTTGTGCCACAACTGTTGCCCCTTTAGAAAAACAAGTCGCTACTTCTAAAGGACTCATAGCAGCGGTGTGCAAAAACGACTGTGTGCCTTTACTAATTTTATTATGAATCAACTTGGTGTTCGTTGGAAAATCATAATTCACCCCCGCATCTACAATCGATAGTTCGATTTGGTTTTGTTTACAAAACACATTGATTGCTGCTCCACCTTCCAGAAAATTAGTTACCATTTGTCGGGTTACTTCTTGTGGATAGGCACTTACGCCGTGATTAGCAATACCGTGGTCGGCAGCAAAAACGACCAAATGTGGTTGTTTAATTTGAGGCGAAGTGGTTTGAAACACCATCCCTATTTGGTGAGCGAGTGCTTCTAAATCCCCCAAAGCTCCTGTGGGCTTGGTTTTGTTATCGATTTTGTACTGCAATTGGTTCGATAAAATCGCGTTGGACTCCGTTATTTTTTCTTCAAAGGAAGAAATTACAGCTTCCTTTGACTGAACCGAATCAATCGCAGTGATAGATGGAAATGGCTCTTTTTTCTTCCATCCTAGTTGTTGCAACATCGGCTGATTCTCATAATTAGAAGCGGGTTTACCTACGCAAAAATAGCCCAAGGGTTCTATATTTTCGGGTAATCCCAAAATAGATTTGAATTCGTGGTAGTTTAGAATCGACACCCATCCCATAGAATAGCCTTGTTCGGTTAAGGATAACCAAATGTTTTGTGCCGCACAAACTGCGCTAAACTTAATCGCTTCGTTGCTCCCCACGGTTCCGATGGTAAAGCTATTCAGCACCGAACGGTCGTAAGCAATTACTAATCCCACAGGAGCTTCTTCTATGGCTTCGAGTTTTAGGGCTTGGTATTGTTGCTTTTGTTGCTCGTTATCGGTGGCATTGGCTGCTTTTTTATCGTAGTCTTCAAACAAAAGTTTGATGGATTTTTTGACTTCGGAGGAACGTATAACGTAATATCGAGTAGCATCGGTAAGTCCAACAGAAGGTGCGTAATGCCCAGCTTGTAATGCTTTTTGCAAGACGTCTTCTGGCACTTCGTTGTTGGTGAAGTGGCGGGTATCGCGACGGGATTGTATGATTTCTTGTAGTGTCATAGTCTTTTTTTTTTGCGTTAGGGATGGTAGTGGCATCCTTTACTGCCGGGGTTCGGCAGTAAAGATATAACGAACAGCCCGGCCCTTGTGGAAACGCCCAAATCTATTGTATTATAGGTTCTAACTCAAATAGTATGGATACAAATTTCAACACGAATTACACGAATTGGCACGAAAACTATTCAAATTAAAATATAATTACACAAATATCTTTGGCGTCACTACATTTATGTATTTAAAATGGTTTCTTTTTGGTGTCAATTCGTGTAATTCGTGTTTATTTTATTATCAATTACAAAACCCAAACAATTGGAGTTGCATCTTTTTTTAAACTTCACCTTTGATTACCATTGGGATTCCCGCTACCATAAAAACTACGGTATCGGCTTTTTGGGCGATGTATTGATTGGTCCAACCTTGCAACTCGGTGAATTTTCGACCGATGTGTGTATCTGCGTGCAAGCCCATCCCGATTTCGTTCGAAACGATGATGATGGTGGTGTTGGGTTGCTGTGAGAGGGCATCGATTTCTTTCTTGGCTTGTGCCAAACACAAATCGATGTCGTTGTTGTTGTCTACAAAAAAATTGGTCAACCACAAGGTCACACAATCGATTACAGCCACACGGTTTTCGAAATTGATCTCGCTCAAGAATTTTTCTTTTTCGATGTTTTCCCAACGTTCGTCACGGTCTTTTTGGTGTCTGTCGATGCGGTTTTTAAAATCGGCATCCCACTGACGAGCTGTGGCAACATACATTGGGTGATCCGACTTTTCTTTGGCTAATTTTTCAGCAAAACCGCTCTTTCCAGAACGTTCTCCTCCAGTAATCAAGTACATCATTTGGGCTAATTTATGGCTTCATTAAAGAGCAAAGATAGTCTTTGTTGAATTTTTTAGTGTTAAAAATAAACAAGAAATTTTAGTTTTTGCGTTACATTTGCAATGGAAATCAATAGGCAAACCACGTAAGTTAGTAATCCATTGATTTCAATTGAGAAGTAAAATTGACCGCAAATTCGCAAATTATTTTTTCGTTTTAGTAGTCTTACGTTTCATTATTTGTGTCCAAAATTGCCTTAAAAAGGTTTCAAAACTTGTTTATGAAAACTAAAATTGTTCTTATTGCCTTGATTAGCTTGTTACTCTCTTTGAGTGCATGCGAGAAAAAAGGAAACACTACTCCTCTATCTGAAACCGCCACCACCAATAGTATTCGCTATGCTTCTGGACTTTCGATACAAAAAAATCAAGGATTTTCGGTGGTAACGGTTCGCAATGCTTGGCCTGACGCGAAACAGAACTTTACCTATGTTTTGAAAGAAAAAAACGGTATCGTTCCAGATAGTTTGCAAAAATATCCTACCATTGCTGTGCCTTTACAAAGTATAGTGGTGACTTCGACTACTAATATTCCTTTTTTAGAAATGTTGGGGGCGGCCCAAAAATTAGTAGGTTTTCCGCATACCGATTATATTTCGTCTACAAAAACACGACAACTAATTGATGCAGGAAAAGTGAAAAATATTGGTCAAAATGAAAAATTAGACACCGAACAATTGATTGATTTAAATCCTGATTTGATTGTCGCTTTTGGCATTGATAATTCGAATCCCACGATTGACAACTTACAAAAAAGCGGTTTGAAAGTACTCATTCAAGCTGATTGGATGGAACAAACGCCACTAGGCAAAGCCGAATGGATTAAATTGTACGGAGCTTTGTTTGGCAAAGAAAAAGAAGCCGAAGTTTTATTTAATGACATCGTAAAAAGTTACAAAGAAACTCTAGCCTTGGTCGCTCAAAAAAAGACAAATCCAACGGTATTTTATGGCTCAATGTACCAAGAACAATGGTTTGTGGCCAAAGGCGACAGCTGGGTGGCACAGTTTTTAAAAGATGGCAAATCTAATTATTTGTGGAGCACTACCAAAGGAACAGGAAGCTTATCATTACCCTTTGAGAAAATTTTAGAAAAAGCCCAAAAGGCTGAGTATTGGATTGCCACAGGTTCCTTCAAAAACTTAGCAGAATTGCAAAATAGCAACCCGCATTACCAACAATTTGACGCTTTGAAAAACAAAAACGTCTATACTTTTGAGAACAAACACGGAGCCACTGGCGGCACCGTTTATTATGAATTGGCAGCAAGTCGACCCGATTTGGTTTTGAAAGATTATATCAAAATTTTCCATCCCGAATTACTTCCGAATTATACGTTTACCTTTGCCGAAAAATTACAATAAATTGAGGTCTTCTCATAAACATAGTATTCTTTTTATTGCCTTAGGCATAGGATTGTTTGGGCTGTTTGTGAGCAATATTTGTTATGGCTCCATCGCTATTCCTGCTAAAGAAGTCTTGAAAAGTTTGCTAGGTCAACCCGCTTCCAAAGACACTTGGGAGTACATTATCTTGAATTATCGTTTACCCAAAGCGATTACGGCTGTATTGGTTGGTATGGGGCTATCGATGAGTGGTCTTTTGATGCAAACGTTGTTTAGAAACCCAATGGCTGGCCCCTATGTGTTGGGATTGAGTTCTGGAGCTAGTTTAGGGGTTGCTTTTGTGATTTTGGGTGCTGGTTTTATGCCTTCCTTTTTAATTCCCTTGTTGCTTTCCAACTATGGTATTGTTTTGGCTTCGACTATTGGAAGTAGCAGTGTTTTATTACTCGTACTCCTTGTATCCCAACGGTTACGAGATACTATGGCGATACTCATTATTGGCCTGATGTTTGGGAGCTTAACCTCGGCTATTGTAGGAACACTGACCTATTTTAGTTCGGCGGAGCAATTGCAAAAATTCACCTTCTGGTCATTGGGAAATTTAGGAAACTTATCTTGGGAATCGGTGTCGATTTTGAGTCTTTGTGTGGGAATTGGACTGATTCTAAGTGCCTTTAGCATCAAACCGCTTAATGCTTTGCTTTTGGGTGAAAACTACGCCAAGAGTATGGGGCTCAACTACAGCAAAGCGCGAATGATTATTATTTTTGCCACTAGTTTACTAGCCGGAAGCATTACCGCTTTTGCAGGTCCGATTGCCTTTGTTGGATTGGCGGTTCCTCATATTGCCAAATTGACTTTCCAAACCAGTAATCACCGCATTCTATTTTGGAGCACGCTCCTTTTTGGTGCAGGCATTATGTTGGTTTGCGATATATTTACTCAAGTACCTGGCACCGAAGTGAGTCTGCCCATTAATGCGGTGACTTCTATTTTAGGGGCTCCTGTGGTGATTTGGTTATTGGTTAGAAAACAAAAAATGATGGGCTAATGGAACACACTATCATCCTTCAAACCCAATCGATACGTATTGGTTATCACAACAAAAAAGTAAACACTCTTGTTGCTAAAGCCGTTTCTATAGCGCTAAAAAAAGGGAAACTAACTGCTTTGATTGGTGCGAATGGCATTGGAAAATCGACACTCTTAAAAACCATTACTGGAATTCAAACGCCTCTTGAGGGTGATGTTTTATTACACGGTAAAAACATAGCAACCTACAGCGCTTCCGATTTGTCACAAGAAATGAGTTTGGTTTTGACCGAAAAATTACCTCCAAGTAATTTGACGGTATATGAATTAGTCGCGTTAGGACGTCAGCCTTACACCAATTGGATTGGCACCTTAACCGAGGAAGATAAAATTCAGGTGAAAAGAGCCTTGTCACTTACTCAAATTAGTCATTTGGCCGATAAAAAGCATTACCAAATTAGTGATGGCCAATTGCAAAAAGTACTCATTGCACGCGCCTTAGCTCAGGATACGCCTTTGATTATTTTGGATGAACCCACGACGCACTTGGATTTGCTACACAAAGTTTCTTTATTGAAATTACTTAAAAAACTCACCTACGAAACGGGAAAATGTATTCTTTTCTCTACTCACGATATCGATATGGCGATTCAATTGAGCGATGAAATGATTATTATGACGCCTGAAACCGTAGTGCAAGACGAACCTTGTAATTTGATTGCAAAAGGAAGTTTCAACACGCTTTTTAAAGATGAGCATATTGTTTTTGATGCTGAAAAAGGGAAGTTTGTTATTAGTGGTTAACACAAAACTTGAAATAAAACATAAAAGTCATCGAAGTTTTTATGAATAGGAATGCTTATTTTGAACCATATAAGGCAAATAAGGGCATAGAAGCTTAGTTTTGAAATCTGTAGCTGAAAAAAATCAAACACAAAGATTCACAAAGTAGGCACGAAGCACACTAACAATTAAACAATTGCTATAAATCCGTTTTATCCGTGGCAAAAAAGTTTAACCGCTAAGTTCGCAAAGGGTTTACGAAAAGGACGCAAAGACAACTTAATAACTTTGTGTTACTTCGTGCCTACTTTGTGTTTCTTTGTGGTAAAAAAATTAACCGCTAAGTCCGCAAATAATACCAGCCTATAAAAACTGAACACTAACAGCTAAAAACTGCCAACTAAATTTTACCCACCGAAAGCTGTCTTCTTGCCTCACCCACTACAAAGGCAACAGAATTGGCAATATTGAAACTGCGAATCAGGGGTGACATTGGTATTTTTAATTGATTTTCTTTAGCGAACAAATCCAATACTTCTTGGCTCAAGCCTACGCTTTCTTTACCGAAAACCAGCCAATCTTCGTCTTGAAATTCGATATTCAAATAGGAATGCTCCGCGTGCGAACTCATCAAAAAGACTCTTGAAGTATCAGGCACCACCTTTAACCATTCGGCTACATTTTGGTATTCGGTCACCTCCAAATGTACCCAATAATCCAGTCCAGAACGTTTGAGGTTTTTGTCATTAATCACAAAACCAAACGGGTGAATTAAATGCAGACGGCTTTCTGTGCCAACACATAAGCGGCCAATGTTTCCGGTATTATTAGGAATTTCGGGTTCGACGAGTACAATGTTTAACATTTTTAAAATTTAGGATTTGGGATTTAGGATTTGGGATTCAGGATTTGGGATTTGGGATTCAGGATTTGGGATTTGGGATTTAGGATTTGAGATTTAGGATTTGAGATTTGGGATTTGAGATTTGGGATTTGGGATTTGAGATTTGGGATTTAGGATTTAGCTATTTCAAAACTCTTTACTTCACGTACTTCTCCGGCTTGTAAATTATTCAAATGTACATTTCCAATTCGAACGCGAACCAAACGCAAGGTTGGAAAACCAACAGCAGCCGTCATTTTGCGCACTTGACGAAATTTTCCCTCATTGACTATAATCGATGCCCACGAAGTGGGGCCGTGCCGTTCGTCTCTAATTTTCTTGCCACGTGGGCCAAAATTAGGGATTTCAGTCAAAATAAAGGCTTCGCAAGGCTTGGTCATATATTTGGTTCCGTTGAAACCTATTTCAACTCCCCTTTTAATCTGTTCAATAGCTTCGGGAGTGATTACACCATCCACTTGAACATAATATTCTTTATCCACTTTTTTGCTTCTAATTTGCTCACTGACTTTACCATCGGTAGTCAAGAGTAATAAGCCTTCTGAATCTTCATCTAGTCGACCGATTGCCATCGTGCCTTCTGGAAAATCGAAGAGCTCCCCTAGTAAACGTTTCTTTCGTTTGAGTTCATAAATAAATTGACTCAGATAGCCGTAAGGTTTGTGAAGAAGGAAATGGTGATGCATATTCAAGTATTAAACAACAAAGATACTTGGTTATCTTATTTTAAAAAAAACAAGTCAAAAAAAACTCCTTTTTCATGTCTTTTTACTCCTGTCTTATATCATTAAAAATCAATATTATAGCAAAATTTAATTTATTTATGTTTTTTTTAAATAACTTTATATCAAGCAATTAAAAAATACCTCAATTTCTACATTTTTAAATAATTATAAACCTAAAACTATACTATTATGGACGAAGAATTAATGGGAACTATCAAACTTTTTACAGGTAATTTTGCTCCAAGAGGATACTACACTTGCGAAGGGCAAACATTGTCAATTAGTCAAAATACCGCATTATTTAGTCTTTTGGGAACCACTTATGGTGGAGATGGGATAAGTACTTTTAAATTGCCTGATTTACGTGGTGCTTTCCCTACACAATGCGCTAACATTGGCGGTCCACATCCCGGAGGCAGTTATGTACTTGGAGAAACTGGTGGAGAACAGGCTGTGACCATTACAGTGGTAAATATGCCTCCTCATACACACAACATTGTAAAAGGCCCTGGAACTAACTTAAGTGGAAATGTAACCGTAAACACCACATTACAAGCCAGCACAGGTGATGGTGTTAGTCCAGCTCCTTCAGCAACTAATAATGCTCTAGGGAAAACGGTTGATACTAGCGGAGCTGGAGACCCTAATTTATATACTAATGCCGCACCAAATCAAAATATCGCTGGAATTAATTCAACAGTTAGTAATAATTTGAATTTTGACCCAACAGGCTTACAATTGACTCCTTGGGGTTCTGGACCAATGCCCTTGCCAACGGTACCCCCTTTTGTTGCTATACAATATATCATTTGTTATGAAGGAATTTACCCTTCTAGACCTTAATAATTTTAGATATAAATGGATTATTACAAAGTAGTCCATTTTTTTTCATATAATTCAAAACCAATAATTATGAGAAAAAAAATACTAGTACTTGGCTTTTTGCTGAGTTTTTTTGCTTCATTACAGTCCCAAACTACTTTATCTGCTGGTGATATTGCTATTATAGGGGTAAATTTTGACAGCTCTCCTAACTATGAATTGACCATTGTGACCCTTGTGCCTATTGCAGCAAATACCCAAATTTACATTAGTGATTATTGGTACAATGAAAGCACACCAAATAAGTTGACCAATGTTCAAGCTTCTACAGGTAATGCTTTGAATTCAGAAGGAGCAATTTTATGGACAACCAACGCCGCTATTCCAGCAGGTACTGTATATAAAATAAGTATCGTACAGGGAGGCAATTCGGTTACTGGCTTACCCGGCACCGTTTCTGTTACTGGATGGTCAACACCTACTGGTACTCCTTCAAGTATAGGAGGTGACAACTGGTTTATCTATCAAGGCACTAGTGTTACCGATGTTACCAATTTTGTTTTTCTTTGGGGAAATGGTTCTCCCAATTCTATAAACACTTTTACAGTAACTCCAGGTCAATTTGTTCCAAGTGGAAGCGGTAATCTAAGCAGTAATGGTGTCACTTACCTACCACCAAGTTTAACCTTAGGCACCTATGCGATTGCGTTAACAGTTGACCCGACACTCGCTCCTGGTGGTCTTCATGCCGATAACAATGTCTACAATGGTATAAGATCGGGTACAAAAGCAGCTATTCTTGCCGCAATTTGTAACAAAAGTAACTGGACTAAAAGTGAGACTACATTTTATGATATAAGCCCTGGGGGCACAAACTTCTCAGGCACTAATCCAATCTTCAATATAACAACACCAAATAACGCACCAACAAATATTACGCTGTCTGCTTCTGCCATTGATGAAAATATAGCTGCCAATTCAACTGTAGGTAGCTTGTCTTCTACGGATGCTGATTCAGGAAATACTTTTACCTATACTTTAGTGGCAGGTACTGGAAGTACTGACAATGCATCGTTCAATATTAGCGGTTCGAATTTAAGAATTAGCGCTAGTCCTGATTTTGAAACCAAGTCTTCCTATTCGGTTCGAATAAGAACCACTGACCAAGGAAGTTTAACTTTCGAAAAAGCATTCACTATCACTATTAATGATTTGAGTGATATAAATCAAGCACCAACAGATATTGCGCTGTCTGCTTCTGCCATTGATGAAAATGTGGTGGCTAACTCAACTGTGGGAGCACTTTCTTCAACCGATGTAGATAGCAGTTCGTTTACGTATTCTTTAGTAGCTGGAGCTGGAGATACCGATAATGCTTCATTTAGTATTTCAGGTTCTGATTTGAAAATTACTGCAAGTCCTGATTTTGAAACGAAAGATTCCTACTCTGTTCGCGTTCGAACTTTCGATGGAACTTCAACTTTTGAAAAAGCATTTACTATTTTCATTAATGATGTGAATGAAGCACCAACGGATATTACTTTGTCTGCTTCTACTATCAATGAAAATGTGCCGGCTAACTCAACTGTGGGAGCACTTTCTTCAACCGATGTAGATACTAGCGCTTTTACCTACTCGCTTGTAGCTGGAGCTGGGGATACTGATAATATTGCGTTTAGCATTTCAGGTTCTGATTTGAGAATTACTGCAAGTCCTAATTTTGAAACCAAGTCTTCCTACTCTGTTCGTGTTCGAACTTTCGATGGAACATCCACTTTCGAAAAAGCCTTTACTATTTCCATTAATGATGTGAATGAAGCGCCAACGGATATTACGTTGTCTGCTGCTGCCATTGATGAGAATGTAGCGGCTAATTCAACCGTGGGAGCACTTTCTACAACCGATGTAGATACTAGCGCTTTTACCTACTCGCTTGTAGCTGGTGCTGGGGATACTGATAATATTGCGTTTAGCATTTCAGGTTCTGATTTGAGAATTACTGCAAGTCCTAATTTTGAAACCAAGTCTTCCTACTCTGTTCGCGTTCGAACTTTCGATGGAACTTCAACTTTTGAAAAAGCATTTACTATTTTCATTAATGATGTGAATGAAGCACCAACGGATATTACTTTGTCTGCTTCTGCTATCAATGAAAATGTGCCGGCTAACTCAACTGTGGGAGCACTTTCTTCAACCGATGTAGATACTAGCGCTTTTACCTACTCGCTTGTAGCTGGAGCTGGGGATACTGATAATATTGCGTTTAGCATTTCAGGTTCTGATTTGAGAATTACTGCAAGTCCTAATTTTGAAACCAAGTCTTCCTACTCTGTTCGTGTTCGAACTTTCGATGGAACATCCACTTTCGAAAAAGCCTTTACTATTTCCATTAATGATGTGAATGAAGCGCCAACGGATATTACTTTGTCTGCTGCTGCCATTGATGAGAATGTAGCGGTTAATTCAACTGTAGGCAGCTTTTCTTCTACCGATGCTGATTCAGGAAATACTTTTACCTATACTTTAGTGGCAGGTACTGGAAGTACTGACAATGCATCGTTCAATATTAGCGGTTCGAATTTAAGAATTACCGCTAGCCCTGATTTTGAAACCAAATCATCCTATTCGGTTCGAATAAGAACCACTGACCAAGGAAGTTTAACTTTCGAAAAAGTATTCACTATCACTATTAATGATTTGAGTGATATAAATCAAGCGCCAACGGATATTTCGCTTTCTGCATCTGCCATTGATGAGAATGTAACGGCTAATTCAACTGTAGGAACTTTGTCTTCAACCGATGTAGATACTAGTGCGTTTACGTATTCTCTTGTGGCTGGAGCTGGAGATACTGATAATGCTTCTTTTTCAATTTCAGGTTCTGATTTGAAAATTACTGCAAGTCCAGATTTTGAAACCAAATCATCCTACTCTGTTCGTGTTCGAACTTTCGATGGAACTTCTACTTTTGAAAAAGCCTTTACTATTTCCATTAATGATATAAATGAAGCGCCAACGGATATTACGTTGTCTGCTTCTGCTATCAACGAAAATGTGGCGGCTAATTCAACCGTGGGAGCGCTTTCTACAACCGATGTAGATACTAGCACATTTACCTACTCACTTGTCGCTGGAACTGGAGACACTGATAATGCTGCGTATAGCATTTCAGGTTCTGATTTGAAAATTACTGCGAGTCCTGATTTTGAAACCAAATCATCCTACTCTGTTCGTGTTCGAACTTTCGATGGAACTTCTACTTTTGAAAAAGCCTTTACTATTTCCATTAATGATATAAATGAAGCGCCAACGGATATTTCGCTTTCTGCTGCTGCCATTGATGAAAATGTAGCGGCTAATTCAACTGTAGGTAGCTTCTCTTCTACCGATGCTGATTCAGGAAATACTTTTAACTATACTTTAGTGGCAGGTACCGGAAGTACTGACAATGCTTCTTTTTCAATTTTAGGTAGCGATTTAAGAATTACCACTAGCCCTGATTTTGAAACCAAGTCTTCCTACTCTGTTCGCGTTCAAACTTTCGATGGAACCTCTACTTTTGAAAAAGCCTTTACTATTTCCATTAATGATGTGAATGAAGCACCAACGGATATTACGTTGTCTGCTGCTGCTATTGATGAAAATGTGGCGGCTAATTCAATTGTAGGTAGCTTTTCTTCTACTGATGCTGATTCAGGAAATACTTTTACCTATACTTTAGTGGCAGGTACTGGAAGTACTGACAATGCATCGTTCAATATTAGTGGTTCGAATTTAAGAATTACCGCTAGCCCTGATTTTGAAACCAAATCATCCTATTCGGTTCGAATAAGAACCACTGATCAAGGAAGTTTAACTTTCGAAAAAGCCTTTACTATTTCTATTAATGATGTGAACGAAGCACCAACGGATATTGCGTTGTCTGCTTTAGTAATTAATGAGAGAGTAGCAACTAACTCGACTGTAGGAGCTTTTACTTCAACGGATTTCGATTCAGGAAATACATTTACTTATTCTCTTGTAAATGGACTTGGAGATGCAGACAATGCTTCATTTAGTATTAGTGGCGCTACTTTACTTATTGCTACTAGCCCTGATTTTGAAACGAAAGCTTCCTATTCCATTCGTGTTAAAGCTACGGATGAAAATGGTCTGTTTTTTGAAAAACAATTTACCATTACCATTAATGATGTATGTGAACTTGACGGTTCTCTAACATTGGCTAATGATACTCTAAATCCTACGCAAACCAATGTGTCTTGTAACGGTGGAACTAATGGTTCAGCTTCCGTTACTCCTCAGGCAGATGCTAGTGGATATACTTATTCTTGGTCGCCATCTGGTGGAACGGCTGCAACAGCTACTGGTCTTGCAGCTGGAAGTTATACCGTAACGATTACAGGTGCCAATTCTTGTACGACTACTCGAAACTTTATCATCACAGAACCAACGGCAATTAATTTCTCAACAACCATTTTGTCTGGTTATGATTATAATACAGGATATAGTCAAGCTATAGTAACTTCTGGAGGAACAGGATCTAAAACGTATGCTGTTACAGCAGGAAGTTTGCCTTCTGGTTTTTCGCTATCATCAGCTGGGCAGATAACGGGTATTTCAACTCAAATTGCTGATAGTAATTTTACAGTTACTGCTACTGATGCTAATAATTGTACTGCTACCTATGATTATGTGCTGAAATTAAATCAAATACCAATTACCGTAACTGCAACACCTTCTCAAACTAAAGTATATGGAGAGAGTGATTCTGTTTTAACTTATACAGTGTCACCAAGTTTACTTGCTGGAGATTCATTTACTGGAGCTTTAACAAGAGTTAGTGGTGAAGATATTGATAATTACACTATTAGTCAAGGTTCACTTTCAGCTGGATCCAAATATCTAATTACTTTCGTTGGCACTAACTTTACCATTACAGCAAAATCAATTATAGTAACTGCAACTCCATCACAAACGAAAATTTATGGAACAGCAGATCCTGTTTTTACTTATACAGTTTCACCAAACTTGGTAGGTAGTGATGCCTTTTCAGGATCTTTAACTAGAGTTGCGGGGGAAAATATAGGAACTTATACTATTAACCAAGGAAGTTTGAGTGCCGGATCAAATTATACGATTAGTTACGCAGATGCTAACTTTACTATTACGGCAAAACCAATTACGGTAACAGCAACTCCATCGCAAACTAAAGTTTACGGAGCAACAGATCCTATTTTTGGTTATACTGTTTCACCAAGTTTAGTAGGTAGTGATGCCTTTTCAGGAGCTTTAACTAGAGTTGCAGGAGAAAACACTGGAAACTATGCCATTACACAAGGAAACTTAAGTGCAGGTTCCAATTATACCATTACTTATGTGAGTAAGGATTTTGCTATAACCGCCAAACCCATTACAGTAACGGCAGATGCCTCACAAACTAAAGTATATGGAACTGCAAATCCAGTATACTCGTATACTGTCTCGCCAAGTTTAGTAAGTGGTGATTCTTTCACTGGAACTTTAACAAGAACAGCTGGAGAGAACATTGGAAACTATGCTATCACACAAGGAAATTTGAGTGCTGGATCTAATTATAACATTACTTATGTAAGCAAAGACTTTACTATTACAGCAAAACCTATCACAGTAACAGCAGATGCTTCCCAAACGAAAGTATATGGAACAACAGATCCTATTTTTGCTTATACGGTTTCTCCAAGTTTAGTAAATGGTGATTCTTTCACTGGAACTTTAACTAGAGCTGCGGGAGAGAACGTGGGTGTTTATGCTATAACACAAGGCTCCTTAAGTGCAGGTGGAAATTATACCATTATGTTCAATGGCGCGAATTTCACTATTACAAAAGCAGATCAGGTAATTACTTGGAATCAGACTTTGGGATTAGGTTGTAATGGAGAAACTAGTCTTGTTTTGACTGCTATTAGTACTAGTGGTTTAGCGGTAAATTATACCTCATCAAATACTACTATTGCTAGCTTATCAAATAATTCATTACTTTTCCAAAATTATGGGGCTGCAACTATAACAGCTTCGCAAACAGGCAATATGAATTACAATGCAGCTCCAAATGTGGTTTTACCGGTAGTAACTAGTCAACCTAACCTGATTAGAAAACAATTTGAAAATATTATATTCTTTGACAATAGTTCTAAGAGTTTTAAATCGTATAGCTGGTATAAAAATGGGGTTTTAGTTCCTAGCCAAACGTCACAATATTTCAAAGAAAGTAGTGCCTTGAATGGAACGTATTATGCTGTAGCAACAAAATTAGATGGAACATTAATTACAACCTGTCCATTAACTTTATCGCCAACAGTGGAAGAAGAATACATAAGAATTGTTCCAAACCCTGTTAGAAGTAATGCGAATTTCCAATTGATTACTAACGTTAGCTCAAGCAAATTACAAAATGCGCGTGTCGAACTTTTTAATTTAATAGGAAACTTGTTAACTACAATAAATACAAGTCAAAACACTATTGACATGATAGCTCCGAGTGTTGAGGGAATTTATATTGTAAAAATGACCTTAGCAAATGGCAAATATTTCACTAAAAACCTTTTAGTGAAATATTAAAATAATTTACCTAATAGGACATCCTCATTTTTAATAAATGGGGATGGATTATTCTAATAAAAAAAAAGAAATCGCCATTATAATCAGATTTGTTGCAAACACGAATAAGAAAAGGCGACACCATATATGACCACAAACAAATAACTTTTACATCTATGAAATTCAATAGTAAAAACATAATTGGAACTATAGCTTTTTTAATTTCTCAAGGAATAACTGCACAGTTTTATGTAGGTTTACAGTCGGGAATAGGAAATATTCAGAGTACTGTTGCTGGCACAAAAGAAGGTAATCGCCTTGGTGGAGCTGTAAAAGCAGGTTATATCTACTCTTTAAATACTAATTTTGGTATTGGTTCTGGTCTTGAATTTTCACAATACAAACAATACGTTTCTTTATCTCAGCCTACAGCCACGCTGGCAAATTTTGAAATTGATGCTTCTACATCAGCATTTGTCTACAATGTTACCACTAAGAATTATATGGAAAAGCAAACATTACACGCTTTGCAAATCCCTCTATTTGTGCAGTATAACACAAATATTGGCACAGGCATTGATTTTATCCTTAGAGCGGGTGCTAAATATTTTTTACCGGTAAACTATAAAATTAAAGCAACAGCCGATTACGTTAATGGTACCGCTTATTATCCTGATGTAAACCTGACTATTGTTAATTTACCAGAATATGGTTTTGGTGGTCAGGATAATTATTCTTCATCAGGAGAGTATAAAACTAAAGGCATTATAATGAGTTCTTTTGAGTTAGGATTTTCATTTGATATGGGAAGTAAGCATTCGTTATATGCGGCTATGTTTCTAGAAAATGGATATGGTACAATTTTAGACCAAAACAAGAATGAATCCTATATTAGTTATAACCCAACATCAATCTCTGACAGAAAACCTAATGGTTTGTATAGTACTGATAAAGATGCTAAAATTAAACCTGTAGCTTTTGGTGTAACGGTAGGATGGAATTTTAAATAAGTCTATTTTTTAAAAATAACACAGAAGGTCTTAACTCAATTAAGGCCTTTTTATTTGCAAAACATTCTCATCTCAAAATATTTATGCTTAATCCTTTATTTTATGTACACTTTCGTAAATAAAAAAACCACCTAATTTCTTAGGTGGTTTTACTGAGAGCCGGCGGAGGGACTCGAACCCACGACCTGCTGATTACAAATCAGCTGCTCTAGCCGACTGAGCTACGCTGGCGTCTTATTTCGGGTGCAAATATAATGACATAAATCATATATACAAAACAATTTTTATAAAGTTTTCAAAAAAAAATAACCCATTAAAAACTGGTCTAAATGAAAAAAACCATCTAATTGCTTAGATGGTTTTACTGAGAGCCGGCGGAGGGACTCGAACCCACGACCTGCTGATTACAAATCAGCTGCTCTAGCCGACTGAGCTACGCTGGCGTCTTATTTCGAGTGCAAATATAAGTCTGAATTTGAATTTTACAAAACAAATTCAGACTTTTTTTTACTTTTTTTGAATTACAATTCGTTGATTTTAGCAATCAATTGATTGGCAACTTGTTCCAACTCTACATTGATTTGTTTGAAATGAGATTTTTTATTTTCTACATTTTTTTGGTTCACTTTCACGATCAATGCATCAAAAGCAGCGATAGCTTCATCAATAAGAGCATTAGTCTCTTCTGTTGGTTTTCCTGTAGTAGTCAGTTCGTATAAATAAACTGCTTCAATAATATCTCCTAAAACGTAGTTGATGTCTTTTTTTAAATTCTTAACGTTTGCCATTTTTATTTAATTTATATAGTGTATTAAAATTTGCGTTTGCAAAAGTACATATAATCTTTTGAATACGAGCTATGAAATGTAAATTTCTAAAAGAGAAGCATTTCCGCTTAAGGTAAACAGCTGTAAGGCAGCAGGAATTAAGATGGTATCCCCGGTCTTATAAGCATGTTGCTCACCATTTGCTTCAATACTACAACTTCCTTCAACCACCATATAGACCGTAAATGAAGCTCCGTTTTTGTCCACCGCAACCTGTCCTTCTAAAGGAATAAAATTGGTGGTAAAATAAGGACAATCCACCATAACATTGGACTCATTTTTGATTTTAGTATACGATTGCTGCGTATCTACTTTTTGGTAATTGATGGCCTCTAAAGCCAAATCTACATGCAACTCTCTGCTGTTACCTTGTGCATCTTTTCGGTCAAAATCATACAAACGATAGGTAATATCAGAGGTTTGTTGAATTTCTGCAATAACTAAACCCGCACCAATAGCATGCACAGTACCCGTCTCCAAAAAGAAAACATCGCCTTTCTGTACTTCCTTGGTATCTAAAATTGACAACAATTCGTTGTTTTTCAATTTTTCAACATATTGCTCTGCATTCGAATCTTCTTTAAATCCAACAATCAATCTCGATTTTGGATCCGCTTGCATTACATACCACATTTCGGTTTTACCAAAAGAATTATGGCGTTCTTTGGCCAAAGCATCATTGGGATGCACTTGTATGGACAAATCTTCACGGGCATCCAAATACTTAAACAGCAAAGGAAATTGCGTTCCGAATTGCTGAAAAACTTTGGTTCCCAAAAAAGCTTCCGGCTGTTGCTCAAGCAAGGATGTTAAGGATTCCCCTTTCAAGGCTCCCTTAGCCACCACGCTAACATCACCTGTTACGGTAGATAATTCCCAACTTTCACCTGTAATTGGTGAGGGTATCGATTTATTTAAAAGTGTTTGTAGTTTTTCGCCTCCCCAAATGCGTTCTTTCAATATAGGGTCAAACTGTAGCGGATAGAAGTTGGTTTGTTTCATTTTTTAAATTCAAATAAGCCGTTTCAGGCCAAAATTATAGTAGTTTTTTGCTTAGTTTTTGTTTTACCGAATTAAGATCCGCTGTACGTCACAAAATTTCGGGGAGTCTCATAGAGCACCACTTCCAAATCCAATTCTTTCTTGATCTTAGCTCTAATTTTATTCCAAATAACCACCACAATATTTTCAGCGGTTGGATTTAACTGTTCGAATTCAGGCACATCCAAATTCAGATTTTTGTGATCCATTTGATCTTCTACTTCCGATTTAATAATGTCCGTCAAAAACTTCACATCCATTACATAGCCGGTTTCTGGATCAATTTCTCCGGTAACACTAACGATTAACTCGTAATTATGTCCGTGAAAATTAGGATTATTACATTTCCCAAATACCGCATCGTTTTGTTCAAAAGTCCAATCCTTTCGATATAAGCGATGGGCGGCGTTAAAATGGGCTTTTCTAGATATAGTGACTCTCATGGTGTATGGGGTTGTGTTTAAAGTATCTGATTACAGGGTATGCGCTTCTAAAAAATGGTAAAATTCATCAAAAATAATTTTAAACCAAACCGTGTAGCTTTCCGGATGCCACATCATATCCTCTTTAACGGCCTCGATTTTCATCCATTTCCAATCTTCCACTTCTTCAGGATTAATAACAGGATCTTCGTTGTAATACCCTACCATTACATGATCTAATTCATGTTCGGTCAAGCCATTATCAAAAGGGGCTTTATAAATAAAATGAAATAATTCTTTAATGTCAGCTTGAAAACCCATTTCTTCAAACAAGCGCCTGCTTCCTGCCTCAATATTCGTCTCGCCTTCCCGTTGATGACTACAACAAGTATTGGTCCATAACAAAGGAGAATGGTATTTGTGTCGCGCCCTTTGTTGCAGCATGATTTCCTTTTTATCATTCAAAATAAAAACAGAAAAGGCCCGATGCAAGATCGCTTTTTGATGCGCCTCTAATTTGGGCATTAGACCGATTGGTTCGTCTAACTCGTTTACTAAGATTACTTTTTCTTCTTCCATAATTACAATAGTGCTCAAAAGTACAAAATTGACAGTACAATCAAACACTTTAACATTGTCTTTATTTTTGTTGATCCTTGCCATCAACGGAAGTTCTTTTTGCTTTTTGACACACTTTTCACATCCTAACTTTTGTATCTTTACTAACAACAAAAACAACCTCAATCACATGAATATCAATTTTTTTAAAAGTATTTTCTTTTGAAAAAAATGGCATAAACTCTAATTTTAACTATATAATACCCGCCGTAAAATAAAGCATAAGCACCTATTTTTAGATATTTTATACATTAAGCTTGTTTGAATTTATTTTTAATTAATAAAACAAAAGTTAAATTTAACACAAAAAAGAAGCCTTGTAAAGCTTACGACAAATAAACATCAAAACTCCTTATACTTTTACATCAACCTATTAAGTACAACTAATGAAAAAACAACTCACCATACTCCTTTTACTGACTTGCCTGATGTTTCAGGCCTGCGCACAGACTACCACTTCAAAAACCTCAAAATCAACAAGTATGAAACCATCTCTTTCAAAACCAGAAAACCCTTATTATTCTAATACAGATACTAAAAAAGTAACGATTCCAAATTCTGAATGGAAAAAAATACTTTCACCCGATTTATACGCTGTGGCAAGAGAAGCTGATACAGAAAGAGCCTTCACAGGAACGATGTGGAATTCGGAAACCAAAGGCACCTATTACTGTGCTGCTTGTGGTAACTTACTTTTCAAATCCAATCAAAAATTTGTAAGTAGTTGTGGTTGGCCGAGTTTTTTCGAACAAGAAAACAAAGAGAGTATCACTTTCAAACCTGATAACTCCTATGGTATGCAGCGAATAGAAGCAAATTGTGGACGCTGTGATAGTCATTTGGGACACCTGTTTGATGACGGCCCTGCGCCAACGGGAAAACGCTATTGTATGAATGCTATTTCTTTAGATTTCGTTCCTGAAACTAATTAAATCAAAAAAAAAAAAAAAAAACAGTAGTTATACCATTTATAAACTGTTATTCATTTTAAAATTATTATTCAATTATGAAAAAGATACTTCTTTTTATGTTTTTGACAACCTCCATTGGTTTCGCTCAAAAAAAAGCAGTTCCACCCTCTCCTTCTTCCTCTTTAGACACTATTGTTTTGGCAGGAGGCTGTTATTGGTGTGTTGAAGCTGTTTACGAAAACCTTAAAGGAGTACAAAAAGTAGTCTCTGGATTTGCTGGAGGTACGGTAAAAAATCCTAGTTATGAGGCGGTTTCTTCAGGTACAACTGGCGCTGCTGAAGTGGTTCAAATTACTTTTAATAAAAATGAAACCAATTTGGATGAAATTTTCAAAGTGTTTTTTACCGTTCACGACCCAACTACATTGAATCGCCAAGGAGCTGATGTAGGAACACAGTACCGCTCAGCCATATTCTTCAAAGATGAAGCACAAAAAAAAGCAGGTCAACAAATCATACAAGCGCTGACCAAGGCAAAAGCTTTTGACCTTCCAATAGTAACTACACTAGAACCTCTTACTTCTTTTTACAAAGCCAAAGACAGTCATCAAGATTATTACGAAAAAAACCAATCTCAACCGTATTGCCAACTCGTGATACAACCCAAATTAGAGAAATTTGAGAAAGTTTTTAAAAACCGACTTAAATCAAAAAATTAAATTAAAACCCAATTTGTATACCTCTTAAGAAGCCGAATTTTTCGGCTTTTTTTTATGAATTGAAGCAGTTCCTTTTTTACTATATTTGTTGGTAACCGAAAACCAAATTCATGAAAAAAACAACAATTACTTCAACCCTTTTGCTTATTGCATTGTGCAGTACTGCCCAAAATCAAGCCCTAAAAACAAAAGTAGCTCAAAAAGCAGCCAGTTTAGAATCGAAAGTAGTTAGTTGGAGACGAGAATTGCATCAAAATCCAGAATTAGGTAATAGAGAGTTTAAAACTTCAGAAAAGATTGCTGCCCACTTACGTTCTTTGGGAATTGAAGTTCAAACAGGAGTGGCAAAAACCGGAGTTGTTGGTATTCTAAAAGGAGGAAAACCTGGACCAGTTGTAGCACTAAGAGCCGATATGGATGCGCTCCCCGTAAAAGAACGAGTAAATCTGCCTTTTACTTCCAAAGTAACAGGAGAATATAACGGACAAGCTGTGGGAGTAATGCATGCATGCGGCCATGATACCCATGTGGCCATGTTAATGGGAACAGCTGAAATTCTAGCCTCGATAAAAAATGAAATAAAGGGAACTGTAAAATTCATTTTCCAACCTGCAGAAGAAGGACCACCAGAAGGCGAAGAAGGTGGCGCTGAATTAATGGTAAAAGAAGGGGTTTTGAATAACCCTAAAGTAGATGTTATTTTTGGCCTTCATATTAATGCACAAACCGAAGTGGGTCAAATCAAATACCGTCCAAAAGGAACGATGGCTTCCTCAGATTGGTTTACCATACAAGTCAACGGTAAGCAATCCCACGGTGCTTATCCCTGGCAATCTGTTGACCCTATCGTTACCGCCTCACAAATTGTTCTCGGCTTACAAACTATTGTAAGTCGCAATGTAAATTTAACCGAAAACGCTGCTGTAGTAAGCGTAGGCCAAATCAATGCTGGAGTTCGAAGCAATATCATCCCTGAGTCGTTGACACTGAGTGGTACGATTCGAACGTTGGATTCCCAAACCCAAGACTTTATTCATAGCAGAATCAAAACCATCGCTACCAATATAGCCGAAAGCGCAGGCGCCAGCTCAGAAGTTACCATTTCTAAAAAAACATTAATAACCTATAATGACCCCTCACTTACAGAACAAATGCTCCCTACTTTACAAGCAGCAGCAGGAAAAGACAACGTGCATTTAACTGAGGCCGTTACTGGAGCCGAAGACTTCTCTTTTTATCAAGCCAAAATCCCAGGATTATTTTACTTTATTGGTGGAATGCCTAAAGGAAAAAAAGCTAGTGAAATGCCTTCACATCATACTCCTGACTTTTATATAGACGAAGGCAGCTTTGTTTTAGGAATGACGAGTATGGCAGATTTGACTTTGGACTATATGGAAATGAATGCTAAAAAGTAGTACATGAAAACCTATCTATTTTCCATTTATATCATTTGCAATTTCTTATTCGCAACAACCGTGATTGCTCAAGAAAAAAAAGTAGCGCCAACTTCACAAGAGTTGTACAATGAAATTGCGACTATGGACACTCAACTTTTTGAGGCCTTCAACGCAAAAGACATGTCCAAATTTAAACCCCTGTTTACCGAAGACTTGGAATGGTACCAAGACAATGGTGGCTTATTGTCGTATGACACTGTTTTTGCCAATTTTGAAAAAATGTTCAAAAACGAAAACAAACTTACTCGAACGCTAGTAAAAGGAAGCCTAGAAGTACATCCTATAAAAGATTTTGGAGCCATCGAAGTAGCCCAACATCAATTCCGACATATGGAGAACGGAAAAGAAGAAGTTGGCACCTTCAAATTTGTTGCCATTTGGAAAAAAATAGGCAATCAATGGAAAGTTTCACGAATGATAAGTTATGACCATTAAAATGTATTTTTCATAAATCAATTTTATTCATATTCGGGGCGTGCCACCATAAAAGAAAGAGGCCAACTCATGCTAGTGGTGAGTCGGCCTCTTTTTTTTATGCTGTCGGGCTATCCGCAGTACTTTGGTACTTGCTCCTATCCCTCACGCAGCTATCCAAAATTTAATTTTTCAATACCTCCGCAATCTTCTGTGCACATTTCTCGCCATCAATCGCTGCCGAAATAATGCCTCCTGCATAACCAGCTCCTTCACCACAAGGATACAATCCTTTAATTTGAAGATGCTCTAAGGTGTAATTGTCTCTTGGAATTCGAACTGGGGAAGAGGTTCTAGATTCGGGAGCGTGCAAAATCGCTTCGTTTGTAGCATAACCTTTCATCGATTTCCCGAATTCTGAAAATCCTTGACGCATAATTTGGGTTAAAAATCCTGGAAAAACTTGTCCCAA
Organism: Flavobacterium sp. TSSA_36; assembly: GCF_051547165.1. Lineage (NCBI taxonomy): Bacteria > Pseudomonadati > Bacteroidota > Flavobacteriia > Flavobacteriales > Flavobacteriaceae > Flavobacterium > Flavobacterium sp. TSSA_36. The sequence goes on along the minus strand of NZ_JBPTTP010000007.1, from coordinate 82,199 downwards.
TTCCACTGATGTTGTCCCTGGAACATAGGACGTTTTGGGAATATCAGAGGACGTTTTACTTTGGGTAAAATCCACTAAACGTTGTGCAGGCACTTTTTGCGTCTGACCCGCCAATTGCCACGCTTTTTGTTCAATGCTTTTTTGAAACTCCATTCCTGCAAGTGCTCCAAACTTGGCAAAGGGTTTAAAATCCTCCAATTTCAATTCTACTACAATTCCTGAATTGGCTGTATACTGATCTCTTTTAGAAGGCGACCAACCATTGGTAACCACTTCACCTGGACTGGTAGCACAAGGCGCAATCACACCTCCCGGACACATACAAAATGAATACATCCCGCGACCATTCACTTGTTTTACTATTGAATATGGCGCTGGTGGCAAATGTTCTCCACGGTAATCACAGCTATATTGTATGGTATCAATTAAAGATTGTGGGTGTTCCGCTCTCACGCCAAGCGCAAAAGGTTTTGCCTCAATTAAAACTTTCTTATTATCTAACAATTCGAAAATATCCCGTGCAGAATGTCCAGTAGCTAAAATTAATTTATTGGCCGATATGACTGCACCATTTTGAGTTGTCACGCCTTGAACTTCATTGTTTTTTATTATGATGTCCGTAACTCTGGTTTCAAAAATAACTTGACCACCGCATTCAATTATTTTTTCACGAATATCTTGAATGATTTGCGGTAGTTTATTTGTACCAATGTGTGGATGAGCGTCGACCAAAATATCAGGTGTCGCTCCAAAAGCTACCAATAATTCTAGTATTCTATTTACGTCACCTCTTTTTTTGGAACGTGTGTATAATTTTCCATCCGAATAGGTTCCTGCTCCACCTTCACCAAAACAATAATTCGAATCTTCGTTTACTATATGGTCTCTGTTGATGGCTTTCAAATCCCTACGTCGGCCGCGAACATCTTTTCCGCGTTCAATAACTATAGGTTTCAAACCCAGTTCGATCAATTGAAGTGCTGCAAAAAGTCCAGCTGGTCCAGCACCTACTACAATCACTTCTTGTGCATTCGCTACGTTTTGATAGTCTGGCAAAGCTATTTTTTGTTCCAAAAAAGGTTCTCCATTTAAGTAAACCATCACTTTTAAATTGATTTTGACCGCTTTTTGACGCGCATCAATAGAACGTTTTACAATAGTTACATCCTGAATTTCTTTGACCGAAATTTTTAATTGTCGAGACAAATAATCGTTTAGTAACGTTTCGTTAGCAGCAATCTCTGGAGCAACTTGTAATAGGAGTTCTTGTGGCATGGTATCTGAATACTTCAATTTTTAGAGTAAAACATCTTTGTTTACTCAGGCTACAAAAGTACTATTTTGAATTCAATTTTTAGAATTAGATTGAAAAACGGCAGGAGGTTCTCAAAAAAAATAAAACATATAAGTCATTGAAGTGTTTAGTTGAAACGGAGTGTTTGTGTTTAAACCATATAAGACATATATGGGCATATAAGGTTAGTTTTGAAATCTGTAGCTGAAAAAATTCAAACACAAAGATTCACAAAGAAAACACGAAGTACACTAACAATTAAACTGTAAAAACCATATAAGACATTTGAGGGCATATAAGGTTAGTTTTGAAATCTGTAGCTGAAAAAATTCAAACACAAAGATTCGCAAAGAAAACACGAAGCACACTAACAATTAAACTGTAAAAACCATGTAAGGCATTTGAGGGCATATAAGTTTTACTAAAATCCTTATCAAAATTAAAAAAAGATTAACCGCAAGGAGTGCAAAGGGTTACGCAAGGGGCGCTAAAAATATAAGACGTTTAAAGGCGTATAAGTTTTGTGATAAAACCCTTCAATCTTATTGCTCTATTTTGAATATCTGTGTAAAAAAAATCAATTGGCATTTTTTTCTTGTGCGGGATTAAAATCCAGCGCTACAATATTGGTCGAGTCTACGACTCTTTTTTTGCACCTCTATTAGTTCCTGCGAAACGAATGGATTTTGTAGTAACGGATTTTAATCCCTTGTAGAATCGGTAGATTTTATACCAACGCTTCGGATAAGTATTTGTAATTTTGGGATTTACTCTTAAATCAAAAAAATGACTAGACAAATAAAATTAATTTGGGATTTTCGAGGTCCTACTTCTGCAAAAACCGCTGAACATCACGAAATACATTTGAAAGAATATATCAAAATCGAAAAGCTACCACTTGGAATTACTGGATTTCAAACCTATGGAGAAATGCATGCTATTGCTTTCATGGTCGTAGAAGAAAGCGATATGATTCCAGTACGCGATGCCTTAAAACCACATCGAGGAGAAGTTTATGAAAGCTAAATTCCAATAAAAAAAATCCAAATTCCAAAACTCAAAAGAGCAACTTGGAATTTGGATTTTTAAAATATTGTAATTTGATTTTAATTAGCTACTTCACTAATAAATTTAATGCGCATCAAACGCAATTCATCAATATCATACTCGCCATCAAATTCTTTTAAAGCTTCTTCAATGTTATCCGAATGGGATTCCATGAAATAATCATGAATTTCTTCTTGTTGGTCTTCATCCAAAAGATCATCGATCCAATATCCTATATTCAATTTAGTACCCGAATATACGATTTGCTCCATCTCTTTGATTAAGGCGCCCATGGTAAGCCCTTTGGCAGAGGCAATATCAGTCAAGGCTAATTTCCGATCTATATTTTGAATGATATACAATTTGTTGGCAGAGTTTACGCCTGTCGATTTGACTACCAAATCATCGGGACGCACAATGTCGTTCTCCTCCACATAACGCTGAATTAAAGCCACGAATGCCTTACCATATTTTCGCGCTTTACCTTCTCCAACTCCATGAATATTAATTAATTCATCCAATGAAATCGGATATTTCAAAGCCATATCTTCCAATGAAGGATCTTGAAAAACCACAAAAGGCGGAACCCCTAATTTTTTGGCTTCCTTTTTTCGCAATTCTTTCAACATTCCCATTAAGGCTTCATCAGCCGTTCCTGTAGATTTGGCTGCTGTCACTATCGCATCGTCTTCTGTTTCGTTATATTCATGATCCTCAGACATTACAAACGAAAAAGGCTTTTCAATAAAATCAAGTCCTTTCGGAGTGATTTTCACCACGCCATACGTTTCGATGTCTTTGGATAAAAAACCATCCACCAAAACTTGACGCAATAACGCCATCCAATATTTCTCGTCATGCGCTTTTCCGCTACCAAAAAAAGATTGTGCATCTGTTTTATGTGCTTTAATCACGGCATTAACGCGACCAATTAGGGTAAAAACGATCTCTTTGGATTTGTAAATATGTTTGGTGCCTTTCACCACTTGAAGCAGTTTCACTACTTCATTCATGGCTTCCACCTTCTTCTTCGGATTCCTAACATTGTCATCCATGGTGCCGCCTTCACCGGTTTCGTTGTCAAATTCTTCTCCAAAATAATGCAACAAGAATTTACGTCTAGACATCGAAGTTTCTGCATAAGCCACTACTTCTTGCAATAAAGCAAAACCTATTTCTTGCTCAGCTACCGGTTTACCTGAAAGGAATTTTTCTAATTTCTCTACATCTTTATAAGAATAATACGCTAAGCAATGTCCCTCGCCTCCATCTCTACCCGCACGTCCGGTTTCTTGATAATAACTTTCTAATGATTTTGGAATATCGTGATGAATTACATAGCGCACATCAGGTTTGTCGATCCCCATCCCAAAAGCGATAGTAGCTACCACCACATCTACATCTTCCATCAAAAACATGTCTTGATGTTTCGCTCTAGTTTTAGCGTCCAATCCAGCGTGATAGGGTACCGCGCTGATGCCGTTTACTTGCAAAACCTCGGCAATGGATTCTACTTTTTTGCGACTCAAACAGTAAATAATACCAGACTTACCTTTATGTTGTCGAATAAACCGAATGATATCCGATTCGATATTTTTAGTTTTGGTACGTACTTCATAAAACAAATTCGGACGATTAAAAGAAGCCTTGAAGGTTTTCGCATCCGACATTTCTAAGTTTTTCAGAATATCCTCTTGAACTTTTGGAGTAGCCGTTGCGGTCAAACCAATAACCGGCACCTTCCCTAATTGCTTAATGATATGTCTCAAATTGCGATACTCAGGCCTAAAATCATGTCCCCATTCTGAGATACAATGCGCTTCATCTATAGCCACAAAAGACAAGGGCACTTGCTGAAGAAATTGAACGTACTCGTCTTTAGTCAACGATTCAGGGGCCACATACAACAACTTGGTGATCCCTTTAGTGATATCCGCCTTAACTTGAGCAATTTCTGTTTTAGTCAAAGAGGAATTTAACACATGAGCCACGCCATTATCAGAAGACAAGCTCCTAATGGCGTCGACTTGATTCTTCATCAAAGCAATAAGAGGAGACACTACTATCGCAGTTCCTCCTAAAACTAAGGCAGGAAGCTGGTAACATAAGGATTTACCACCTCCCGTGGGCATAATAACAAAAGTATTTTCTTTATTCAAAAGAGTCGTAATGACTTGTTCTTGCAATCCTTTGAACTGACTGAAGCCAAAATACTTTTTTAATTCTTTGTGGATATCAATTTCGTTTGAATTCATTCTTTATTATGTGGTATTTTGTATAAATTTGCATCCTTTAAAGATACAAAAATCTTTATTTTTTACAAATTTAAACATTCTGTTTTGATAAGCAACGAAAACCTACTGGCATTAGCCAAAAAAACAATACTTTCTGAGAGTGAGTCTATTGCAAAGTTGACTACTTTTCTAGATGATAATTTCATTGCAACCGTAGAAAAAATTTACCGCTCCAAAGGCCGTGTGGTGATCACTGGAATTGGCAAAAGTGCCATCATTGCTCAAAAAATTGTAGCGTCTTTGAATTCTACCGGAACGCCTGCCTTATTTTTACATGCGTCAGAAGCCATCCATGGCGACTTAGGAATGATTCAAAATGAAGATGTGATTCTCTGTATTTCCAAAAGTGGGAACAGCCCAGAAATTAAGGTTTTGGTGCCGCTACTAAAACGTTTTGGGAATACTTTAATAGGAATATCTGGAAACATGACTTCTTTCTTAGCCAAAGAATCTCATTTTGTGCTCAATACCACTGTAGAAGCAGAATCTTGTACTATGAATTTGGCGCCAACCAATAGTACCACGGCGCAATTGGTCATGGGCGATGCACTTACGGTATGCCTCATGGAAATGAGAGGGTTTCAAGCCGAAGATTTTGCTAAATACCATCCAGGTGGTGCCTTAGGGAAAAAATTATTACTCAAAGTAAAAGACCTTATCGAAAATTCTTTACAACCATTAGTTAGTCCAGAAACATCCATCAAAAAAGCGATTTTTGAAATTTCAGAAAAAAGACTAGGAGTTACGGCAGTAATCGAAAACGAAAAAGTGGTAGGGATCATTACCGATGGCGATATTCGTAGAATGCTAAACGATAGAGATAGCATTGCAGACGTAACGGCTCAAGAGATCATGACCAAAAATCCGAAACAAATTCATTCAGAAGCCATGGCCATTGACGCCTTCAATATGATGGAAGACAATGCCATTACACAACTCATTGTTATTGATAATGGACACTATAAGGGCATTTTACATATTCATGACATTTTAAAAGAAGGAATTGTATAATGGCTAAGAAAAACCTTAATGAAATGTCATTTTTAGACCATCTAGAAGAATTAAGATGGGTACTCGTGCGAAGTACGACAGCAATTCTAATCATGGCTTGTGGCACTTATTTTTTTAGCAGTTTCCTTTTTGATAGTATCATTTTTGGACCTACGCGTCCGAGTTTTTTTACCTATCGCTTTTTTTGTGACCTGCAACAACAACTCGGATTTGCCGATAGCATCTGTATTACCGAACTTCCGTTTATCATTCAAAACACCCAAATGGAAGGACAGGTCAATATGTTTGTTTGGATGTGTTTATTAGCCGGTTTCATCCTAAGTTTTCCCTATATTTTATTTGAAATCTGGAAATTCATCAGTCCGGCTTTGTATGAAAAAGAGAAAAAAGGAGCTAAATTTTTTATCAGTATCTCTTCTTTCCTATTTTTTCTAGGCGTTCTTTTTGGCTATTTTGTCATCATTCCAATGTCGGTAAACTTTGTCGCAACTTTTACGGTTTCAGATATGGTAAAAAACCAATTCACCTTAGAATCCTATATTGGCTTGGTCAAAACTTCTGTTTTAGCAGGAGGATTATTTTTTGAATTGCCAATCATCATTTATTTTTTAACCAAATTAGGACTAGTAACCCCAGAATTTTTAAGAAAATACTGGAAATACGCTGTAGTGATTATTTTAATCGTAGCGGCCATTGTAACACCTCCAGATGTGGTGAGTCAAACGGTAGTGGCTATTCCTATGTTGGTCATTTATGAAGTGAGTATTTTAATTTCCAAAATAGTAACGCGTAATCAAAAAAAACAAAATGGCTAATATTGTAGAAGAATTCAATGAGTACCGTTCTAAAATGAACGAAAAATTGTTAGCAGATAATAACAAAATTGTAAAACGTATTTTCAATCTAGACACCAATGCTTATGCTGCCGGAGCTTTAGATGTAAAAACTAAAGAGCTATTAGGCTTAGTCGCTTCCGCAGTGTTACGTTGTGATGATTGCATCAAATACCATTTGGAAACCAGTCACAAAGAAGGCATTACCAAAGAAGAAATGATGGAAGCTATGGGGATAGCCACTTTGGTAGGCGGCACAATTGTGGTCCCTCATTTACGCAGAGCTTACGAATTCTGGGAAGCTTTAGAGGAGCAAAACTAAAAGCACCTAAAAGCTGGCCATTCGCTAAAAACTTTTCAAATTTAGGAAGAAAATAAACTCTCAGCATCTTAGCAACTAAGACGCTCAGCAACTCAAACAAAATGAAATTAAGAGCAGAAAACCTCATCAAAACCTATAAAGGACGCAGTGTCGTAAAAGGAATTTCCCTAGAAGTCAACCAAGGAGAAATTGTAGGTCTTTTGGGGCCTAACGGCGCGGGTAAAACCACGTCTTTTTATATGATTGTAGGATTGGTAAAACCCAATTCTGGTCATATTTATTTGGATGATTTGGACATTACCCAATATCCGATGTACAAACGAGCACAGCAAGGCGTAGGATACCTCGCACAAGAGGCTTCTGTTTTTAGAAAATTAAGTATCGAAGATAATATTTTGAGTGTCTTGCAATTGACGAATCATACCAAAGAAGAGCAAATAGCCAAAATGGAGAGTCTGATTGCAGAATTCAGTTTAGAACACATTCGTACCAATCGTGGCGACTTGCTCTCGGGAGGTGAACGAAGAAGAACTGAAATTGCGCGTTGTTTGGCTACTGACCCAAAATTCATCTTGTTGGATGAGCCTTTCGCAGGAGTTGATCCCGTTGCGGTAGAAGACATTCAACGCATTGTCGCACAATTAAAAAATAAAAATATTGGTATTTTAATCACCGATCATAACGTACAAGAAACTTTAGCCATCACCGACAAAACCTATTTGATGTTTGAAGGAGGGATTCTAAAAGCGGGAACTCCTGAAGAATTGGTAGAAGATGAAATGGTGCGCCGCGTATATTTGGGACAAAATTTTGAACTACGAAGAACAAAGATCGATTTTAACACCCCAAAAGTAGAATAAATTTAGTCTCTCAAATACAATCCCATCTTTAAAGATAATCAACTATTACACTAAAAAGTAATAGCCTTAATTTATAAAAACCCTTTCTGAATTGATTATTCAGAAAGGGTTTTCTATTAGAAAGAAAGTATTTGTCACCTTAACATTTAAAAAGAAAGATACAAATAGCCTACTTTCTGCTTCACAGTTCCACTAATTGTTTTTTTATATTTGATGACATAGTAATACGTGCCTGGTGAAAGTTGTTCATTCTTACCGATTGCCGTCTTACTATCTGATCGTCCCATAAATACATTCGAAGTATTATCATAACCTCTAACCTCAAAAACTAATTGTCCCCAACGATTGTATATTTCAACACTATTTTCAGGATAACTCTCAATTTTATCAATAATTAATACATCGTTTAATCTATCATTATTAGGTGAAATAGCATTTCTAACTACTATATCACAACTTGAAGAACTGTCATCAAAGTCACAAGGATCTTTTAGTTCAACTGTAATTATTGCAGTTGAACAATTATTAGCATTGAGTTTATCACAAATTGAATACGTTAAAATATAGATTCCTATTGCTGAACCTGCTGGAATGACTACTCTTCCTTGGCTATCCACCGTTACTCCTTGTAAACCATCATTGTCTACAATGGTAAGCACAATACTTTGAGGATTTATTCCTCCATTATTTTCTTTATCATTTGCTAAAACATCCAAAACTTGCTCCTTTGAAGCATCAAAAGGTATCGAAGAAAAATCATCATCAACAGCATCAAGAACAAAATCTAATATGGTAATTGTTTTAGAAACAGTTGTGGTACAACCAGTACCTTTTGTAACTGAATAACTAATAATCACATCTCCTAATGAAAGTCCTGTTACTATTCCAGAGGATGTAATGGTAGCCACAGCAATGTTACTGCTACTCCAAACACCTCCTGATGTATTATTACTCAACTGCGAGACTGCCCCAATATTTAAAGTGTTAAGACCAACAATTGGACCAACAATTGGCAACGAATTAGCAGTAATCAATACCGTATCACTCATCACACTAACACATCCATTTTGTGTTACTTCTACTGTATAAATTCCAGAAGCTGTAGCGGTATAGCTATTGGCAGTAGCACCCGAAATGACCACCGCATCTTTGTACCACTGATTGCCTGTTGCAGCACTGCTTCTTAATACCACTGACCCTGGGGCGCAAAAACTAGTAGCCCCTGAAATACTAACTGTAGGCTGTATCGGTTGAGCTGTTACTGTAAGGGTCTTAGCTACACTCGTCACACAACCACTGCTATTGCTTACGCTATAGGTAATTGTGACCGTACCTGCACTCACGCCTGTGACTACTCCAGAACTATCAATGCTGGCGATTCCTGTATTGCTGCTGCTCCAAACACCTCCCAAGGTGGTGCTCGAAAGCGTGCTACTAGAATTGGCACAAACCCTATCGACTCCAGAGATAGCTCCAACTACTGGATTTGGCGTAACTCCTACTTGTATTGCTGCACTCATTCCACTAACACAACCTGTTGCATTTATTGTTTCTACCATATAACTTCCAGTTGAAGTAGCAAAATACTCATTACCCGTAGCACCTGCTATAGCTAGTCCGTCCTTAAACCATTGGTTACCTGTTGCAGATGAAGTATACAAACGAACACTAGTACCTTCACAAACCGTTGTATTTCTTGAAGAACGTATTATCGGAATACTTAGATTAGTATTAGCTGAAACCAATACCTCTTCACTCATCTCACTTGTACATCCATTTTGAGATACTTCAACCGCATATGAGCCAGATTCCGTTGCCGAAAATGTTTTAGCGGAGGCACCTGCTATCACCACACCATCTTTGTACCACTGATTACCCGTTGTAGCGCTGCTGGTTAAAACCACCGAACCTGGGACACAGAAACTTGTAGCTCCTGAGGGGATAATGCTTGGTTTGTTGGGTAATGCTGTAACTATGATGGTTTTACTCACATTGCTCACACAGCCAAACTTAGTGGTAACGGCAAAAGTAATAGTGGCTGTACCAGCACTCACTCCAGTCACCAAACCAGTACCATCAACATTAGCGATACCTGTATTGCTTGTACTCCAAACTCCTTTAAGAATAGTATTGCTTAGTTGAATACTAGATCCCGCACACACCACTGCCGCACCTGTTATTGGGTCTACCACTGGAGGCATACTAACGGTGACTACCACCGGGGAACTTTCTTCACTGGCACAACCATTTATCGTACTAATTACTGTATAGGAACCTGCATCCGCTGCAGTATAGACTCTAGCGGTAGCACCCGTTATCGCGCTGCCGTCTTTGTACCACTGGTTGCCTGAACTAGCACTACTGATTAGGGTCACCGTTGCAGGGGAACAGAAACTTGTGGCTCCTGAGGCGGCAATAGTAGGCTGTATTGGTTGGGCCGTTACGGTAATGGTTTTGGCCACACTTGTAATACAGCCACTCGTATTGCTTGCGCTATAGGTAATGGTTACTGTACCAGCACTAACTCCTGTTACCACACCAGAACCATCAATACTTGCGATGCCGGTATTGCTGCTACTCCAAACTCCTGCTGTGGTAGTACTTGCAAGGGTGATGCTAGAATTAGCACAAACCCTATCTGCTCCTGTAATAGGTGCTACAATGCGGTTAGGATTTACCGTTACCAGTATTGGTGCGCTCAACCCACTTACACATCCCGTTGAATTACTACTCTCTACGGTATAAGAACCCGTTTCGGTAGCACTGTAATCACTTCCGGTTACTCCTGCTATCTCTATTCCATTTTTAAACCATTTATTGCCTGTTAATGAAGAGGTGTGTAAACGAACACTTGCTCCTTCACAAATTACCGTGTTACCTGTAGCATTCAACGTTGGGATACTCGGAGTGGCATTGGCCGTTACCGTTACCTGATCACTCTCTGCACTCACACAGCTGTTTTGAGTCACTATTACTGTGTACACTCCTGTCGCTGTAGCAGTATAACTGCTTGTTGTTGCTCCGGTTATGGCTACTCCATCTTTGTACCACTGGTTGCCTGAACTAGCGCTGCTGGTCAAAACTACAGAGCCTGGAGAACAGAAACTCGTAGCTCCTGAGGTAGTAATGCTTGGTTTGAGCGGTAATGCTGTTACCGTGATGGTTTTACTCACACTGCTTGAACAACCAAATTTAGTGGTTACGGTAAAGGTTATAGTGGCTGTACCTGCACTTACTCCCGTTAAAAGTCCTGTACCATCTATACTGGCGATGCCTGTATTGCTACTACTCCAAACACCTTTGAGAATAGAATTACTCATTTGGATAGTAGAACCTGCACAAACCACGGCTGCACCTACTATTGGGTCTACCACTGGAGGCATACTAACGGTAACTACCACCGCAGCACTCTCTTCACTAGCACAACCATTTACAGTACTAATTACTGTATAAGAACCTGCATCAGCTGCAGTATAAACCCTAGAGGTAGCTCCCGTTATTGCGATACCGTCTTTGTACCACTGGTTGCCCGTTGTAGCACTACTGCTTAGGGTCACCGTTGCTGGAGAACAGAAAGTAGTCACTCCTGAAGCGCTAATGGTAGGTTGTATCGGCTGGGCTATAACTGTAATGGTTTTGGTTACACTCGTCACGCAACCACTTGTATTGCTTGCGCTATAGGTAATGGTGACTGCACCAGCGCTCACTCCTGTTACCACTCCCGAGCCATCAATACTTGCGATGCCTGTATTGCTGCTGCTCCAAACTCCTCCTGAGGTGGTGCTAGAAAGCGTGCTACTCGAATTGGCACAAACCCTGTCTGAACCTGTTATAGGCGCTACTATGCGGTTAGGGTTTACCGTTACCAGTATTGGTACGCTTATACCGCTCACACATCCTGTTGTATTGATTGTTTCAACAGTGTATGATCCACTGGTGGTAGCGATATAATCACTACCGGTTTCCCCTGGAATTTCTATTCCGTTTTTAAACCATTTATTGCCTGTGAGTGAAGAGGTGTGTAAACGAACACTTGCCCCTTCACAAATAATCGTGTTGCCTGTAGCATTCAACGTTGGAATACTCGGAGTCGCATTGGCTGTTACCGATACTTGATTACTCTCTGCACTCACACAGCTGTTTTGCGTCACAATTACCGTGTACACTCCTGTCGCTGTAGCAGTATAACTGCTTGTTGTTGCTCCGGTTATGGCTACTCCATCTTTGTACCACTGGTTGCCCGTTGTAGCACTGCTTCTCAGTACCACCGAGCCTGGGGCACAGAAGCTTGTACTGCTAGCTGTAGTAACCGAGGGCTTACTAGGTAAAGTAATAACGGTAATCTCTTTGCTAACACTGCTTGAACAACCCGATAATCGACTGGTAAAGGTATAAGTAATCGTTACCCTACCTGCACTGATTCCTGTCAAAAGTCCTGAACCATCAATAGTAGCAATACCTGTATTACTACTACTCCACACTCCTCTAGGAATCGTATTGCTCAGCAAAGTCGTAGTGCTTGTACATACTGCGTCTGCTCCAGTTATTGGGTCTAAGAAAGGTGCACCATTCGCCCGAACCACAACAGCATTACTCTCAGTACTCGAACAACCATTTTGAGTACTAACTACCGTATAAGATCCTGAGTCAGTAGCAGTATAAACACTTGCTGTTGCCCCTACTATTGGTGAATTATCTTTATACCACTGATTTCCTGTGCTTACACTACTACTCAATACCACCGAACCCGGTAAACAAAATGAAGTAGGACCTGAAGTTCCTATAACAGGGGTTGCTGGATCTGGGGTTACCGTAATGATTTTGGTTACACTCGTCACACAACCACTTGAATTGGTAACGCTGTAGGTAATGGTTACCGTACCGCCAATTATTCCTGTAACCTCTCCAGAGCCATCAATAGTCGCGATACCTGTATTGCTGCTGCTCCAAACACCTCCTGCAGTAGCACTGCTTAAGGTACTACTCGTATTGGCACATACCCTGTCCGCTCCTGTTATAGGCGCTACAATTCGGTTGGGGTTTACCGTTACCAGGATTGGTGCGCTTGTGCCACTAACACAACCTGTCGTATTACTAGTTTCTACCGTATAAGTACCCGTTTCGGTAGCGATATAATCACTACCCGTTTCTCCTGGAATCTCTATTCCATCTTTAAACCATTTATTGCCTGTGAGTGAAGAGGTGTGTAAACGAACACTTGCTCCTTCACAAATAATCGTGTTGCCTGTAGCATTGAGTGTTGGGATACTCGGAGTGGCATTGGCCGTAACCGTTACTTGATCACTCTCTGCACTCACACAGCTGTTTTGCGTCACAATTACCGTGTACACTCCTGTCGCTGTAGCAGTATAACTACTTGTTGTTGCTCCGGTTATTACTGCCCCATTTTTGTACCACTGGTTACCTGAACTAGCGCTGCTGGTTAAAACTACAGAGCCTGGAGCACAGAAACTGGTACTACTAGCTGCAGTAACCGAGGGCTTACTAGGTAAAGTAGTAACGGTAACCTCTTTGCTAACACTGCTTGAACAACCCGATAATCGGCTGGTAAAGGTATAAGTAATCGTTACCCTACCTGCACTGATTCCTGTTACCAATCCTGAACCATCAATAGTAGCAATACCTGTATTACTACTACTCCACACTCCTCTAGGAATCGTAGTGCTTAGCAAAGTCGTAGTGCTTGTACAAACTACGTCTGCTCCTGTTATTGGGTCTAAGAAAGGTGCACCATTCGCCCGAACCACAACAGCGTTACTCTCACTACTCGAACAACCATTTTGGGTGCTAATTACCGTATAGGATCCTGAGTCAGTAGCAGTATAAACTCCAGCGGTAGCACCCGTTATTGCACTGCCGTCTTTGTACCACTGATTTCCTGTGGTTGCGCTACTACTCAATACTACCGAACCCGGTAAACAAAATGAAGTAGAACCTGAAGTTCCTATAATAGGTGTTACTGGCTCTGGGGTTACCGTAATGATTTTGCTCACACTCGTCACACAACCACTTGAATTGGTCACGCTATACCTAATAGTTACTGTACCTCCAAATTTTCCTGTAACCACTCCCGATCCATCAATAGTAGCAATACCTGCATTGCTACTGCTCCAAACTCCTCCTGAGGTGGTGCTAGAAAGCGTGATGCTCGAAGTGGCACAAACCGTGTCTGGGCCTGTTATAGGGGCTACTATGCGGTTCGGATCAACAGTTACTAGTACCGGTGTGCTTGTGCCACTCACGCAACCCGTCGAATTGCTAGTCTCTACCGTATAGGATCCACTGGTGGTAACGATATAATCACTGCCCGTTTCCCCTGGAATTTCTATGCCATTTTTAAACCATTTATTACCTGTTAAAGACGACGTATGTAAACGAAGACTTCCGCCTTCACAAATAACAGTATTGCCAGTAGCATTCAATGTAGGAACGCTTGGGGTGGCATTAGCTGATATCGTTACTTGGTCACTCTCTGGACTCACACAGCTGTTTTGCGTCACAATTACCGTGTAAATACCCGAATCGGTGGCGGTATAGTTGCTGGCTGTAGCTCCCACTATTGGGGTACCATCTTTGTACCATTGGTTGCCCGTTGTAGCGCTGCTTCTCAGTACCACCGAGCCTGGGGCACAGAAGCTTGTACTGCTAGCTGTAGTAACCGAGGGCTTACTAGGTAAAGTAGTAACCGTAATCTCTTTGCTAACACTATTTGAACAACCTGATAATCGGTCGGTAAAGGTATAAGTTATCGTTACCCTACCTGCACTGATTCCTGTTAACAATCCTGAACCATCAATAGTAGCAATACCAGTATTACTACTACTCCACACTCCTCCAGGAATCGTATTGCTAAGCAAAGTCGTAGTGCTTGTACATACAACAGCGGCTCCTGTTATTGGGTCTAGCGCAGGTACAGGATTTGCCTGAACCACAACAGCGCTACTCTCAACACTCGAACATCCATTTTGGGTACTAACTACCCTATAGGATCCTGAGGTAGTAGCAGTATAAACACTGGCTGTTGCACCTACTATTGGTGAATTATCTTTATACCACTGATTTCCTGTGGTTGCACTACTACTCAATACCACCGAACCCGGTAAACAAAATATAGTAGGACCTGAAGTTCCTATAACAGGTGTTACTGGATCTGGGGTTACCGTAATGGTTTTGGTTACACTCGTCACACAACCACTTGAATTGGTAACGCTATAACTAATGGTTACCGTACCGCCAATTATTCCTGTAACCTCTCCCGACCCATCAATTGTCGCGATACCTGTGTTGCTGCTGCTCCAAACACCACCTGCAGTAGCACTGCTTAAGGTAGTACTCGTATTGGCACATACCCTGTCCGCTCCTGTTATAGGTGCCACAATTGGGTTAGGGTTTACCGTTACCAGGATTGGCGTACTTAAGCCACTCACACATCCTGTCGTATTGATGGTCTCTACGGTATATGATCCACTGGTGGTAGCACTGTAATCACTTCCGGTTACTCCTGCTATCTCTTGACCATTTTTAAACCATTTATTGCCTGTGAGTGAAGAGGTGTGTAAACGAACACTTGCCCCTTCACAAATAACCGTGTTGCCTGTAGCATTGAGCGTTGGGATACTCGGAGTGGCATTGGCCGTTACCGATACTTGGTTACTCTCTGCACTCACACAGCTGTTTTGCGTCACAATTACCGTGTAAATACCCGAATCGGTGGCAGTATAATTGCTCGCGGTGGCTCCTACTATTGCCACGCCGTCTTTGTACCATTGGTTGCCCGTTGTAGCACTACTTCTAAGTACCACCGAGCCTGGGGCACAGAAGCTTGTACTGCTAGCTGTAGTAACCGAGGGCTTACTAGGCAAAGTAGTAACGGTAATCTCTTTACTAATACTATTTGAACAACCCGATATTCGGCTGGTTATGGTATAAGTAATCGTTACCCTACCTGCACTGATTCCTGTTAACAGTCCTGAACCATCAATAGTAGCAATACCTGTATTACTACTACTCCACAATCCTCTAGGAATCGTATTGCTCAGTAAAGTCGTAGTGCTTGTGCATACTACGTCTGCTCCAGCTATTGGGTCTAAGAAAGGTGCATCATTCGCCTGAACCACAACAGCGCTACTCTTACTACTAGAACAGCCATTTTGGGTACTAACTACCGTATAAGATCCTGAGTCAGTAGCAGTATAAACACTCGCTGTTGCGCCTACTATTGGTGAATTATCTTTATACCACTGATTTCCTGTTGTTGCGCTACTACTCAATACTACCGAACCCGGTAAACAAAATGAAGTAGGACCTGAAGTTCCTATAACAGGTATTGCTGGATCTGGGATTACCGTAATGGTTTTGGTTACACTCGTCACACAACCACTTGAATTAGATACACTGTAGGTAATGGTTACTGTACCGCCAATTATTCCTGTAACCACTCCCGATCCATCAATAGTGGCAATACCTGCATTGCTACTACTCCAAACACCACCTGCAGTAGCACTGCTTAAGGTACTACTTGTATTGGCACATACCCTGTCTGCACCAGTAATAGGGGCTACTATGCGGTTAGGGTTTACCGTTACCAGTATTGGTGTGCTTAAGCCACTAACGCATCCTGTCGTATTAATGCTCTCTACTGTATATGATCCACTGGTGGTCGCGATATAATCACTACCGGTTTCCCCTGGAATCTCAACTCCATTTTTAAACCATTTATTGCCTGTGAGCGAAGAGGTGTGTAAACGAACACTTCCGCCTTCACAAATAATCGTGTTGCCTGTAGCATTCAACGTTGGAATACTCGGAGTGGCATTGGCCGTTACCGCTACTTGATTACTCTCTGGACTCACACAACCGTTTTGCGTAACGATCACGGTATAGGTACCTGTAGTGGTAGCGGTATAACTCGTAGCGGTAGCTCCCACTATCGCTACGCCATCTTTGTACCACTGGTTGCCCGTAGTTGCGCTACCATTCAATACCACCGAGCCTGGTGCACAGAAACTTGTACTGCTTGCTGGGGTAATGATGGGTTGTGTCGGTTGGGGATTGACCGTAATGTCCTTGGTGACACTTGAGGCGCAACCAAACTTAGTGGTCACTGTAAAAGTAATGGTGACACTACCTCTACTTACGCCTGTTACTAAACCAGTACCATCAATTGTAGCGATTCCTGTATTGCTGCTACTCCAAACCCCTTTGAGGATACCATTACTCAATTGAAGCGTCGAACCTGAACAAACCACATCGGGACCTATGATTGGATCTACCACTGGAGGTATATTAACGGTGACTACCACCGCGGCACTTTCTTCACTAGCACAACCATTTATCGTACTAATTACTGTATAAGAACCTGCATCCAAGGCAGTATAGACATTAGCTGTAGCACCCGTTATCGCAACCCCATCTTTGTACCACTGGTTCCCTGTTGCAGCACTACTGGTTAACTCTACCGAATCCGGAGAACAGAAAGTAGTCGCTCCTAAAGCGCTAATGGTAGGTTGTATCGGTTGGGCTATGACCGTAATGGTTTTGGTCACACTCGTCACACAACCAATGCTATTGGATAAGCTGTAAGTAATGGTTACCGTACCAGCACTAACTCCTGTAACCACTCCTGAGCCATCAATACTAGCGATACCGGTATTGTTGCTGTTCCAAACACCTCCTGAGGTGGTGCAAGAAAGTGTGCTACTCGAATTGGCACAAACCGTATCTGGGCCAGTAATAGGTGCCACAATTCGGTTAGGGTTTACCGTTACAACTATCGGTGTACTGAGTCCACTCACACAACCTGTCGTATTGATGGTCTCTACGGTATAAGTACCTGTAGTGGTAGCGATATAATCACTTGAGGTTTCCCCTGGAATTTCTATGCCATTTTTAAACCATTTATTACCTGTTAATGAAGAGGTGTGTAAACGAACACTTGCTCCTTCACAAATAACAGTGTTGCCTGTAGCATTCAACGTTGGGGCACTTGAAGCACTATTCGCCGTTACCGTTACTTGATTGCTCACCTCACTAACGCAGCTGTTTTGCGTCACTATTACCGTGTAAATACCCGAATCGGTGGAAGTATAGGTGCTGGAGGTGGCTCCTCCTATCGCTACTCCATCTTTGTACCATTGATTGCCGGTAGTAGCACTACTGTTTAATACTACAGATCCTGGAGCACAGAAACTTGTAGCTCCTGAAGCAGTAATGCTTGGCTTGAGCGGCAGTGCTGTTACAGTTATCGTTCCTGTCACATTGGCTACTGTTGCGCATTGTGCACTACTGGTTTGAATCGTATAATTGAAAACTCCCGCTGCTGTAGGCGTACCGCTAATGGTTAACGTATTTGCAGCAAAATTAGCACTCACTCCTGCAGGTAGGCCAGTAACAACGGCATTGGTAACCTTAGTAGTGGTATAAACAATGTTGGTCATTGCTGTATTGGCACATAGCGTTTGGGCATCAGTACCCACGGCAGACGTCAATTGAATAGTAGGTGGTGTAGTCAAGAAGGTAAAGACAGCATTGTTAGGCAAATCAAGATTTGAAAAATAAACAACACCATTACTATAAGATACTGCATCAATGGTAGTTGCAGCACTAAAAATACCGTCTCCATCTGCATCTACCACCATTTTGATATCATTAGCACTAGCAATTGATAAACATAACCCTTTTGTATCAAAAGTTAAATTATAGGTACCTGGTGTATTGGTTTTAGCTACTTTCCATTCACGACCCAAGCGTTTTTTACCACTCAAATTGGTAGGTAAATCAGTAGTTTGTTCTGTTAAAGCACCACTATCATTACCTATCATTACAAAATCGCCATCATCTAATGAAGTTGGATCACTCAATACAATATTTCCTTTGCCATCTTGCCCAGTTCCATTTCCGCTTCCTGTATTGATGCTATTGGATTGGGTTTGATTCAACGCACTTTTACTGTCTTTTCCTATTCCAAAAACATCGTGCCAATAGGTTCGATATTCCCAAATTGAAGAACCACTAGAACTAACATAATTATTTACTGACTCATCGAGGGTGATACCATACTTAACTGCCAAGTAACTCTCTACTTTCTTGCGATCAAACTCAGCTAAGGCGGTTGGATAGGTGATAATTTCAGCTACTTCCCCATTGAAATTATAACCATCTAAAATTTTTAAACCTCCAATCAAAGGGGTAACGGAGGGAAGAATTGAATAATCAACTTGAGGACCACCTGCTTGGTTCAAAAATGTTTTTTTTCCATTAGTCCATGCATCTGCAAACCCTGGGGATACGGTAGAAGAAAAATCCAAATCCTGAATAGCAAATTGATCGTAGCCAATACTATTCGGAAATGCTTTATAAGCAGAATACATTCCAACATTTTCAAAGTAAATAAACTCGGAGGTTCGAAAATTATTCAAAAAAATCCCCTTAGATCCTGTAGCATTAGAATTACCAAACAGAGAAGTGACGCGCTTACTTGTTGTGGTAGCATTTCTATAAACTGCAAATGCCTGACCAATATCTATAGCTGTATTTCCATCCAATCGATTGATAGGTTCCACATTTATACTTGCATCATGAGAAAAACTTGCAGTCGGATTAAAATTAATGGAATTATTTTTGTACCCAATAGTTCCTTTCTTGGTAAAGGTATTGATACCTATTTGATCCAACCATTGTGTTAAATTGGCCCCTGAGTTAGTTACCCCTTCGTTCGATTTTAACCAAAGATTCGCTCCACTAACTCCTCCTGGATAGAGTAAGGTCTCACTTTTTACCCACAAACCAAAGCTTACATCGTTAGCCACATTGTCGTCATTATAAAGAATCATTCGTTCCCCAACACTAGGTATCCAAACAATACCATTAACGTTACCACAGGTATGGAATATGTTTTCTTTCAAAGTACTACCTCTATTTGTGTTACAAGTAGCGTCTCCTGTAACATTTAATGCTGCCACTCCTGTCCAAGAATCATTTATGCTATTATCGACTAATCCTCCATGTAATGTTTGCCCCAATTTAACACGAGATACTAAAGTAGCACTTGCACTTGAAACATCTAATAAACCATTACTGGCTCTCACTTTAAGTCTATTGATATCTCCTAAGTTGGCTAAAGTAACGGTATTTAGTATTCCTCTAGTTGCAGTATCTAAAGTCGCTACTTCTTGTAGATTTTGATTAACAGCTGCCCCGATATCATTGGCTACTAATACCCAGCCCTTTTCAACTTTAGTTTCAAATAGATTTCCGTTTAAGTTGAAGGTATAGCTACCATTTGGGGTTGAAGCACTAACTTGTTTTATTTCAGTGAAAGGATTACAACCTGTACCCACTGGTTCAGCTGTATTGAATGTAATCGTGAAATTGTCCGTAGCGGTTGCCACACCGTCTAATGTTGTCACTTGAACCGCACCTGATGCTCCAGCTCCAATCTTTACAATAACATTAGTACTTGTTGTACTAACCACAGTTACAGGAGTACCACCAATAGTAACTGATTGAACAGTGGATAAATTAGTCCCGTTTATGGTTAGATTAGAACCTATACAACCCGTTACATTAGATATACTTGATATTGTTGGTGGTGGTGATGGTTTCACCCATAAACTGAAACTTAACGCATTGGCAACATTACCACTACTATCGCTAATTCTTCTAATTCCTTGGCTTGGAATCCAATTAGTACCAATAAAACTTCCACAAGTGTGAATGATATTTCCTTTCAGAGCATTTCCAAAGGTAGTTGGACAGCTAGCATCATCTTTAATATTAGTTTCTGAAGCGCCCACCCACGATTCGTTAATCGAATTATCCGCTTGACCTTGATGTAGGGTTTGACTTAGTTTAATTCTTTCAATAATAGTAGCATTCGTACTGACTACATTCAAAACCTCATCACTGGACTTTATCCTAACTCGTTCTAAATTTCCTAAATTGGCTAAAGCACTAGTACTTAAAATACCTTTGGTAGTGACATCTAGACTAGTTAATTCAGTTAAATTACCTGATACAATAGCTCCCGAATCATTAAGAACTAATATCCAACCTGCTTCAACTTTCGTTTCAAACAAATTACCATTAAGATTAAAGGTATATAAACCGTCTGGAGTAGCAGGTGTTACTTGATTTGTATTCGAAAACGGATTGCACGCAGTCCCTAAAGGCTGGTTAGTATCAAAAACAATAGTGAAATTATCTGCAGCCGTTGCCACACCATCCAGTGACGTAAGTTGAACAGCTCCCGATGCTCCTATTCCAATTTTTACAATCACACTAGTATTGGTTACACTAACCACATTTACAGGAATACCTCCAATAGTAACTGATTGTGTTGTGGATAAATTAGTCCCGTTTATAGTTAACGTAGAACCTATACAGCCAGTTAAACTAGACAAAGAAGTAATTGTTGGTGGTATGGATAGTTGCACCCATAAACCGAAACTAACCGTATTGGCTACATTACCACTACCATCACTAATTCTTCGAACCCCCTGACTTGGAATCCACGTAGTTCCAATTGAACTGCCGCAGGTGTGTATGATAGTTTCCTTCAAAGTTGTCCCGAATGAAGTAGTACAAAAGGCATCATCTTTTATATTTGCTGCAGACGCGCCTGTCCAAGTTTCATTTATGGCATTGTCATTTACTCCCTGATGCAGCGTTTGACCAAGCCTTATCCTTGATTTTAGGGTTGGATCATTACTCGTAACATCCAATAGTCCATCACTGGATTTAATTTTAATGGAACTAAGAAAACGCAATTCAGACAATATAGAAGGAAGGAGAATACCTCGTACATTGCTATCCAGCGTTTGAACTTCAGCTAAATTCTGATTCACTGGTACTCCTACATCATTAGCTATTAACAAATAGCCTCCTTCTGCCTTTGTTTCAAACAGCGTTCCATTGATATTGAAGGTGTATAATCCATCTGATGTTATCGCACTAGCTTGGCTTATTGCAGTGAAAGGATTACAGCCTGTACCTAAAGGCTCATTTGCATCAAACGTGATTGTGAAATTGTCCGTAGCGGTAGTGACACCGCCTAATGTAGTAACTTGAACAATTCCAGAAGCTCCAACAGCAATCCTAACAGTGACAGCAGTGTCTGTTGTACTGACTATAGTAACAGGTGTGCCTCCAATAGTAACGGATGGAAAACTGGATAAACCAGTTCCATTGATCGTTAAATTTGATCCTATACAACCTGTCAAATTAGACAAAGCATTGATAACCGGAGGAGGAGTCTGCTTTACCCATAATCCAAAACTTATGGTACTGGCTACATTACCACTACCATCACTAATTCTTCGGACCCCTTGAATTGGAAACCAGTTAGTTCCAATAGAACTACCACAGGTGTGAATTATATTTTCCTTCAAGGCTGTTCCGATTACTGTTATACAAGCGGCATCATCTTTTAAATTTGAAGCAGAAGCTCCTACCCAAGAATCATTAATAGCATTATCATTTACACCCTGATGAAGCGTTTGCGATTGTTTAACTCTTGAAATAAGTGTTGCATTATTACTGAAGACATCCAATACTCCATCACTGGATCTTAGGTTTAGGGTATTGAAGTTCCCTAAATTAGATAATATAGTAGGAGTCAAAAGACCTCTAACCGTAGCATCTAATGTAGTTACTTCTTGTAAACTTTGAGAAACGGGTGCTCCTACATCATTAGCCACCAACACCCAACCATTGGCATCAACATACGGACTAAATGTAGTACCGTTGATATTAAATGGATACAATCCTGCTGTAGTCACAGTACTTGCCTCTTCTATCGAAGTAAATGACTGGATTGGGGTAGTAAATGTTTTATCTGCTCCAAAAGTATCTCCTGATGAATTGGTAGCTTTCAAGCGAAAATGGTAGGTTGTATTAGGTTGTAGTCCTGTAATGTCTGCTAAAATTGGTAGCGTTACGTTGTCATTATTACTAGCTGGATTTCCTGCTATCGTTTGACCATAAGCAGTGGTAGTGCCGTATTCAAAAGAAAAGGTAGCATTGGTACCATTTGGATTCGCTTCTCCATTTAAGGTTGCTCCACTTGACGATATTGCCGTGGCATCATTGGTATTTAGTGTTAAAGGTAAAGGTACATTGCTGTACACACATACTTCTCCTGGAAAAGCGCCACCATTGCCGTATAATTGTATTCTAAAATGATATATCTGACCCGGAAGAGTAGTATAGGTAATTTGCTCCAAGCCTGCCCCTTGTGTATTATCCGAACAAGCTATGGAGTTCATATTGGGATCACAATGATCGAACAAATGCAACACCACGTCAATGCCAGTTTGTGTAGATTTATAATTAATAGTGGTTTGGGTTGAAATAGCCGTAAACCAACCCCAGGTATCTTCTACAGTTGAAGACCCGCAATTATTTAGGTTCGTGTTTTGCCAATAAGCTGTTCCATTATTTACACCAAATGATTTATTAAAAGTAACATAGGTACAAGAGTTGCCATTGACTACAACTTCTCCTGCTGGCTCCGTTGTACAAAGATTTGTTTGTGCAAAACTATTTGTTGTTGCCATCAGCAATCCAAAAACCAATAAGACAAATTTGTAGATAGTAACAGAAGTCGAGCCGTTATTAGGAGTAATTCTCACCATAAGGATAAAATGTTTTTATTCTGCATCTAAAAAAAATTATACAATTATTTTTTAAAACAAGTAACAATACCGCTTTAAAGTTAGGTCTTCTGCAAAAGAAATCAAATGTTTTAATTAAAAAAATAAAACATAAGACACTAAAAAACAATAACATAGGACATATAACGACCAAAAAAGACAAAAAAATCCATAATAAATTGTTGCTGTTTTAAATTGACATCAAATCAGCTCAAAATATGTTATCGATAAAACTTTAATAAATACAGTACTTTTCATGAGTTTCGAAGTTTTAGATTGAAGCTGAAAATGTGTTTTTAAACCACATAAGTCATCGAAGCAAATTCCAAAATAAGAAATTCTAAATTCCAATGCTATAAACAGCAAATCGAGTACACTATACCTATAGTAGTTCGTTTTAGATATAGGAAAAAGCTTAACAGCAAAGTTCAATACTATTGCTTTGTGTAGCTTAGTAACTTCTCCATGTTTCTTTGTGGTAAAAAAATTTAACCGCAAAGTTTGCAAAGGTTTACGCAAGGTTCGCAAAGTTCAAAAATAATCTATTGAACTCTTTTAAATCCGTTTCATCTGTGAAATATGTGTCTCAAATTTAACCGCAAAGTTCACTAAGAAGGCACAGAGGACACAATCTTTTAAAAGAATTAAACCCTTTGAAAGGTGTGCAATCTGTGTCTTAAATTTAACCGAAAGGACGCAAAGACGCAAAACTCAATAGTGTTTCTTAGTGGTAAAAACTGAACCGCACACAGTTAAACGGTTAAACAATTAACCAATCTAATTGCAAAACAAACACCCTTTCAAAGCACTGAACTCTGAAAGGTTTTTTTAGTTAAAAAGCTATTTCTTTAGTAAATAATCTTCTTGTTACTGATGGCGCCATTGGCCAAAGTAGTTTTCACAATCAAGGTTTGCTCACTTGAAGACAAAGACGAAATATTCCATTCTTGTGTGTTGATTTTCGATTGATCGTACACTTTTCTGCCCAACAAATCGAAAACTTGCACTTGCGCTATCGCTTCTACCGAAGAGGTAAGCGTGATCTTCTTGTTTTTTACACTTACGATTAGTGACTTGTCTACTACTTCATTATCATCGGCACTCAACGTTTTATTAGTGTATTTCAATACAAATCGGTCGTTCTCCACCCCTTTGATAGCGGTAAAAGTGTACTTGCCTTGGGTCAATTCATGAAGAGTGTTCGTCTTTTTATCTTCCAACCAAATCTCTTGACTGGACATAGCACCACCTCTATTATCAATACTAATATCGAAGTCTCCTACAAGGGTACTTCGATAGCCTAAGGGCACTTCGTCTGTTATTTCAAAAGGCAAGGCTCGTCCTTGTATGGCTAATTTTTTTCCTTGATTGATACTATAAAAATCTACAAACTCTTGACCATCAAAACTCGGCCCGTCATACCCATTGTCCCAATCGTTGGTAGCACCTGCCAGGTACCCTATTAGCAATTGTTTGAAAGCTCCACCACTATTACTCAAATTCAACCAAAGGAGATGTTTGGCAATAGTTGTCTCTTTTTTAGTATTGGACGGTTTAAAAAATTGATCGTTTTCACCAATGATTCGCATACTGTTTTTAAATTGAAAACTACTGTTCGCTGGAATTCCTAAGCCTGTCCCAACAAAAAAAGACTGACCTGCAGCAATTTTTCCAGATGGAATTGAGCCACCAGAAAGAGCAGCTCCTTTTGCAGTTCCCGTTCCGCCTGTACGGTTATAAGTCGCATAATCACCCGCAGCATAAACATTATTTGAAAGCGCCGTATTATGGGTCCAGAAATACAAAGCGCCATAAATAATACCAGCATTGTTCTCATCGGCCATAAACAAATTCGCATCAATTGCCGAAGGATACGGATTACCTATCAAATTATATTGATCACTCGAGACAGAAAAACTATATACTCCATTGTTCGGGATTCCTGAAAAAACAGCTTCATACACCGAAGGGAGTGTGGTAGAAAATGATTGTGGGCCTCTAATAATATAGCCTCTTCCGATGGTCATTACACCAGAGGACAACTCGTTTTTCCATTGTCCCTTTGTCCCATCAAACGAAAAAAACTTGTCTGAAAGTGTCAAAGGAGACAAATCAAATAATGTTTGATTTTGTACCGAACTAGACCAATAGGTAAAATCCATTTTCCGAATGGGAGTCGTATTTCTTTTCATTTTTATCACCCCCAAATTACTAACCTGATCCTCTAATTGATGCAAAGTAGCTCCACTTTCTAAAACCATAAGACCATTACCCTCATATTGATACCGTAAAGACAAGGCAAGATTAGAGGGAATATTAACCGTTACCCCAGCAGCAATAGTACAACTACACGCATAAATATTTTCTGCAAGTGTAAAATTATCTTCAAAAAGCAATTCCTTTCCTGGGGTAGGTGCTGTATTGGTCCAAGCTCCTGCAACTCGTTTCGTACTATCTACACATAAAAGGAGCCTAGCTACTCGATGCTTGGTCACCCCTGAAATCGAATTAAAAGTTCCTCCAATCAATAGTTTTTCATCTGCTGTAAAAGCCATAGCAAACAGACTACCATTCAATTGGGTCAAAAAGCTTCCATCTACACTTCCATCATCTTGAACACGAACCATTCTTTTGACACCTACTCCATTATATGTTCCAGAAAACGTACCTCCAAGCAGCAGTTTACCATTCGGTTGCACCAAAATAGCTCGAACCGTTCCGTTACTAAATCCTGATCCGGTTAAGAAACTAGTATCTAAACCCCCATCAGGATGCAGTCGAACGATTCTTCGTCTTGAAATTCCATTAAAAGTCAGAAAAGAGCCCCCAACCAAAATTTTACCATCAGATTGCAAAGCCAAAGTATAAACGATTTTGTCAAATCCTAACCCAATAGAGAAAGTACTATCAACACTCCCATCCGCAAGCAAACGGACAATCTTTTGAGATGGAATTCCGTTAAAAACTGTAAAATGACCTCCCAAGAGTATCTTTCCATCCGACTGCAAAACTACCGTTTCGACTATACCATCTTCAGCTCCCAAACCCGTACTAAAACTAGGATCTAATGTGCCATCGGGTAATAATCGTGTTATTTTTATCGCGGCTATGCCATTATAGGAAGAAAAATTACCTACAAGAATTATTTTCCCGTCCGACTGAACCGCTACGCCATACACCTGTCCATTGCAACCTGATCCAATATTGAACGAAGTATCTAAACTACCATCGGATAATAAACGAGCGATTCTATTGACCGAAGTCCCTTTATAAGAAGTGAAATTCCCGACAATAATTACTTTCCCATCAGGCTGCAACGCCACATTACGAATAGTAGCATTAGCGCCTTGCCCTGAAGTAGTAAAGGCAACATCCATTTCACCTGCCTCGTTGAGTTTAACGATTCTAGGAGCCACTTGACTATTAAATTGAGTGAAATCCCCAACAACAATTATACTTTTATCGGATAACGGAAGTAGCTTTGAAACGCTGTTATTCAAGCCCACTCCCGAAGTGAGATACCCAATATCTAAGGCTCCTTGGGAATCAATTTTGGCCAACCTTCCTTGATTTTGATCATCAAAAATGGAGAAAGAACCTCCAACATACCAAGAGCTATCCATGAAATTTTCTAAAGTAAAAACACTCGCAGAAGCGGGTCCTTCACCTATATCAAAAGTAGTATTGATCGTCCCATCGGGATGAAAAAGTTGCACTCTATTGACTGCTACTCCGCCATAAGTACCAGAAAACGAACCTCCCATCATAATCGCTCCACTCGAAGTGACACAAATTGTCTCAACTGCCCCCGAACTAAAACCTGAACCAGAAACAAAAGAAGTATCAACAGTTCCATCAGAATGTAGGCGCAAAACTCGACTCGCTAGATTGCCGTTATAGGTGGTAAAAGAACCACCCAAAATAATTTTACCATCTGCTTGAAGAGCTATGGCACGAACACTAGCGTCAAAACCAACTCCCGTTTTAAAACTTGCATCCAAACTTCCATCAAGGTTTAATCGAGCAATTTTACCTATAGAAACACCTTGAAATGCATCAAAATCTCCGCCAATAATAATTTTACCATCCGATTGAAGTTCAATTTTTTGTATCAGTTTAGAAGTCCCTACACCAACATTAAAGCTAGTGTCAACAGCTCCGTTGCTCAAAATTTTTACTATTCTGTTAGCACTACTGCCATTAAAACTCGTAAAACTTCCTACCAAAAAAATACTACCATCGGATTGTAATGCAATATCGTAAATGATATTATTCGAAGCACCAGGCGTTGCAATAAATGACGCATCTCGAGTACCATCAGGAAGTAACCGAACTACTCGACCAACAGCGACACCATTAAAAGTAGTAAAAGAACCAGCAACGAGGATCTTTCCATCGGGCTGAAGCAAACAAGCATAAACTTTGTTGTTAAATCCTGACCCTAAAGCAAAAGAAACATCTTTGGATCCATCAGGCAACAATCGACACAAATAAGGGGTAGCCACACCATTAAAATTTAGAAATTCTCCACCTACAATCAATTTCCCATCAGGTTGAACCGCTAAGGCTCTAACAGTAGCATCGAAACCATCACCCAAAAGGCCATCATCATACGTGTTAAAGGTAGGATCAACTTTTCCTTGTTGGCCAAATACAGTGCAAAAGCTGAGCAAAAAAGTGATAAAAACTGGCAAAAAAAATTTTATTTTCAAAGGAATCCTTAATTAAGTTAGACTTCAACTACTGCTAAAAAAGAAACAAGTAGTATTGAAATAAAAATAAAAAGAGGAAATAAAAATCACAATACCCAGATTTAGTGATATTTACATTTTTTATGAAAAAATATTTACCCTCAAAAATGAAAACTATTGAAACATGTAAGCCATTAAAATTTTAGATTGAAGTGGAAAGTGTTTAAATCATTTGAGGCAAATAAGACCATAGAAGTTTGAAAAAAAAGACCACAATCTTTAAATTAAACGATTAAACAATTACCCTCAAAAATGAAAACTATTGAAACATGTAAGCCATTTAAGTTTTGGGTTGAAGTCGAAAGTGTTTAAATCATTTGAGGCAAATAAGACCATAGAAGTTTGAAAAAAAAGACCACAATCTTTCAATTAAACGATTAAACAATTACCCTCAAAAATGAAAACTATTGAAACATGTAAGCCATTTAAGTTTTGGGTTGAAGTCGAAAGTGTTTAAATCATTTGAGGCAAATAAGACCATAGAAGTTTGAAAAAAAGACCACAATCTTTCAATTAAACGATTAAACAATTTAACCCACTAAATGAGTCCATAACAAACTCACCGCTCTGCCAAACTACTCAACAGTAATAAATTGCAACTGTTGTAAATCGCCGTTGTAAATATTCACATCGACATTTCCCTTTATGCCAGGAACTGCTGCCTTTTCGGTAAATTGCCAAAAAAGCCAATCGTTTTGAATTTCTTCTCGATAAAAATTATAATTGGCAATCCAAAAGAGGTAATCACTGAATTCTTCTTTCAAAAAATCATCATAATATTTTTCCCCCGTGTAAATAATAGGTTTCACTTTATAATAATTTTCGATGGCTTGCAACCATCTCCGCAGTCCTTTTTTGAGATTGGACATGGATTGATTTTTGGGTAACTTTTCAATATCCAATACAGGAGGTAAATCTCCCGTTTGTAAATGAACGGTCTTGATGAACAACGCTGCTTGCTCTAAAGAATTCTCATTCGGACGATAATAATGATAAGCGCCACGAATCATTTTGTTCTTTTTAGCGCCTTCCCAATTGCGCTTAAATTGACGATCAACAGTATTATTGCCCGCAGTAGCTCGGATAAAAACAAAATGCAAAGGGTATTGATTCTCAATTGTATCAACATAGGACCAACTGATTTTTCCTTGATATTCAGAAACATCTATTCCAACGGTTTTGCCTTCATGTTTTTCGAGTACTCGCAAATTTCTGGCTTCCGAAAAAACATCGGTTTTACTTATCTTGTCTGATTTAAAACCCAAATAATAAGCAAAAGCGGTGCGATAATGATACCCTATTAAAAACAAAAAAAGGAGCACTACTCCAGCCCACAAGCCTTTTTTAAGCAAAACCATTCCATTATTCACTTTTTTACTAGAAGAACGTTTGGTATATCTTTTCGTAGTTTTTCTCATGCGCAACAAA
The DNA here is from genome assembly GCF_051547165.1 of Flavobacterium sp. TSSA_36. Lineage (NCBI taxonomy): Bacteria > Pseudomonadati > Bacteroidota > Flavobacteriia > Flavobacteriales > Flavobacteriaceae > Flavobacterium > Flavobacterium sp. TSSA_36. Next base: position 52,688 of record NZ_JBPTTP010000007.1, on the reverse strand, counting down.
CTATGGCTTCTGCCATTTATTAGTTACAATTGAAAGCAATACATAGAAAAGAATCACTAATGGGAGACCCAAAAATTGAAGGCCAACCAACAATAAAAGAGAAACGACAAGAAAGAAAAAAGTCAATTTATTTTCTTTGAACGACATTTTTTTAACTTTCAAAGAAAACAAAGGAATTTCGGCATTCAAAATATAAGCACTTCCAATAGCTATGGCCAATAGTACCCAATAATTGGATAGAATTTCAAATAGCATAAACGAATCAACATGTTGGATCACAAGTGGCAGACTCAAAATAAACAAAGCGTTAGCAGGCGTCGGCAAACCAATAAAAGAGTCAGTTTGTCGGGTATCAATATTAAAATTAGCCAATCGGTAGCAGGAACCCAAAGTGACCAAAAAGCCTAAAAAGGCCAAGGCATACTCCACAGTAAAAGGATCACTCAGCTGCAAACCGAAAGCATTGAGCATCATATAGAATAAAGTTAATCCAGGCACGACACCACTGGTAACCATATCGGCCAATGAATCTAATTGTAAACCCAAAGGACTGGAGACTTTAAAAAGTCGCGCAAAAAAACCATCAAAAAAATCCAAAAATATCCCCAAACACACAAAATAAAAAGCCATTTCAGCTTCTTGCTGTACTACAAAAGTCAAGGCGATACATCCACAGAATAAATTCAATAATGTAATGATATTGGGAATGTGTTTCTTAATAGTCATTGGGATTCAGATTAAATTATGTAGACGCAAAAGTAAGATAATAACTGAAAAAGAAATACGTTTTTCGGCAGAGTTTCGGCTTCAACTCGCAAAGAAAACAGAATTCTCCATGAAGTGAAGCATAAGCTCCCTAAAAAATTCTATTTTTGAAGAAAATATTCACCCAACTAGTCCTATTTTACTTTTGAAAAAGATCGTTCCCTTTTTTTTGGTACTCCTCACCTTGTCCTGTGCTGCACAATCGGTTCGAAAGTATTCGAATGAATTTCTCAATATTGGGGTGGATGCCGCCGCCTTGGGAAGGTCCAATACTGCCGTGGCTAGCACCGCTGATGTCAATTCGGGCTATTGGAACCCTGCAGGTTTGATACATCTCAAGGATCATCAAGCTGCCGCTATGCATGCGAATTATTTTGCCAACATCGCTCAATATGACTATTTGGCTTACGCAGCTCCCATTGACGAGGAAAGCGCCTGGGGCATTTCGCTCATTCGTTTTGGGGTCGACGATATCTTGAACACCACCGAATTAATCGATAATCAAGGAAACATCGACTATAATCGGATCTCGTTATTTTCGACTGCCGATTATGGGTTTACCTTTTCCTATGCAAGACAATTGCCTGTGCAAGGCTTCCAATACGGCATCAACGCCAAAGTGGTCCGCCGTATTATAGGTGACTTTGCCAATTCATGGGGCTTTGGTTTTGATGTTGGCTTGCAATTTGAACGCAACAATTGGCAGTTCGGCTTGCTGATTCGCGACATCACGACCACCTACAATGTGTGGAATATTGACGAAGAAAAATACCAATCCATTGCCAATGCCATACCCGGAGAAAACCAAGATTTACCAGAAAGCACCGAAATCACGGCACCAAAAGCTCAACTGGGTCTGGCAAAAAAATTTATTTTTCATTACGACTACAGCCTTTTGGCTGCTGCGAACCTCAACATGCGTTTTGCCAAAACCAATGATATTGTTGCTACTGATTTTATAAGTATTGATCCCGCCTTTGGTTTTGAATTGGGCTACACCGACCTAGTTTTTTTAAGAGCAGGAGTCGGAAATTTTCAAAAAGTCACCCAATTAGACACTAGCACCAAAACCGATTTTCAACCTAATATTGGACTCGGATTTCAATACAAAGGCATTCAAATAGATTATGCTTTAACCAATTTAGGCAGTACTGGCGTGGCTTTGTACTCAAATATTTTTTCGGTAAAAGTTGATTTGGGACAATTTAGAAGGTAATATCAGTTATTCGGTTTTCTGTTATCAGTTTTCTGTTATCAAGTTATGGATCAAGTGTTTTGTCTTCGTGTTGCTTCGTGCCTTCTTTGTGTTGCTTTGTGTTGCTTTGTGGTAAAAATAGTTACCACAAGGAAAACAAAGGTTTACACAAGGAAAGCAAAGTTTAAAACGATTAAACAATAAAACAATTCCCCCTCTTTACGGTACAATACGGAGCTATAACTTAAATATATTTTTCTTTGCGAATACCAACAACTCATCAGAATGCACTATTTTTACACCGCATACTAATCTTATTTTTTTTATGAATTGGACTACATCAGCCGCTACTGCTCTACATAAAATCATAGTAATCATCCTTCTCTTTTGGGGATCATGGACTTCGGCACAACCCTTACCTCTTTCTCCTAAAGCTAACATTAGTATTTTGACCTGTGCCACTGGAAATGAATCCTATTCCTTATTTGGTCATACCGCGATTCGAATTAGTGATCCTGAACAATTCATAGATGTAGTGTACAATTATGGCGCTTTTGATTTTTCGACTCCTAATTTTGTGGCCAAATTTGCCAAAGGCGATTTAAAATATTTTGTAGTAGCCGACTCCTATTCAGATTTCATCAATCGATACCAATACGAGGGACGTAGTGTTTATGAACAAAAATTACAAATCAGTACTCCCGTTAAGCAACGTATTTTTGAAAACCTCAACACAACCTTACAATCAGAGCAACGGTTTTATACCTATAAATTTATTGATAGAAATTGCACCACTATGGTAGTGGATGTAGTAAACGAAGCGCTTGGAAAAAATATCATTACAAAAACAAATCAATCCGAGGCTACTTATAGAAGTGTACTGTACCCTTACTTCGACCACCATTTTTATGAACAATTGGGTACGAGTATTATTTTTGGAACCAAAGTAGATCAAAAAGCATCCACCGTTTTTCTTCCATTTGAATTATTAGAGAGTCTAAAAAAGTCGCGGTATCAAAACCAATCATTAGCAGCACCAGCTGTTAAAATAGTAGATATTGCACCAACAGCCGCCGTATCTTGGTGGAATAATTGGTACACTTATATCGGTTTTTTATTGGTCGTAGCACTTTGGAAAAAAAGAGGGATCATGTTATCTTTTTTGACACTAATGGGAATTTTGGGAGTGTTCTTCCTGTTTATGAGTCTTTATTCCTTGCACCCTGAATTGGCCAACAACTATAATGTGTTATTATTCAATCCCACTTTGCTTCTTTTGGTATTCTTTTCTTTAAGAAAAAACAAAAAAGCGACGCAGTACCTAGGTTACTTCAATTGGGTTTGTTTTGCTTTATACACCCTAGTTATAATAAACAAAGCTCCTTTTTTAATCATTACACCATTGCTTGCGATTACTTCACTTTTAGTATATAGAATACAAGTACGCACCCATTAAATTTTGCTTCTCCTCTACTATTTACTTACATCTTCTTCTCACCTTTTCACTTCTCACCTCTCACTTCTACCCTACTGTCCTCTATAAAAAATCACAGTAGAAATGGTTTTAAAAATAATATTCATATCCATAAAAACCCCCCGGTGTTTGATATAATAAAGATCATATTGCAATTTAACCAAACTTTCCGCGATGGATTCCCCGTAATTATAATTCACTTGAGCCCAACCCGTTAAACCAGGCTTAATAATATGACGGGTTTCATAAAAAGGCATGATAGCAGAAATTTCAGCTACAAAGATCGGTCGTTCGGGGCGAGGACCTATAACCGCCATGTCTCCTTTTAAAATATTAAGAAACTGAGGAAACTCGTCCACACGTGTTTTTCGCAAAAATTTACCAAAAGCCGTAATTCTGCTGTCCCCATTTTGGGAAAACACGGCGCCGTCTTGCTCTGCATTTTCAACCATCGTTCTAAATTTGTAGATTTTGAAAACGACACCATCTTTCCCTACCCGCTCTTGGGTATAAAAAAGAGACCCTTTATTCCAAAACCAATTGGCTACGACCAAAAAAGGAATCAAGAAGAGACAAATTAGCATGCCTAAAACAGAGGTTAACAATTCAAAAAAACGCACTTGATACAAATACAATTGATTGTTATTACTGCGACTAAAAGGAAAAAAACGATAAAAATCATCTGCAATTTGATGTACTGGAATGCGCTTGGTCTTACTTTCATACACTTGCACATATTCTCGGATACTGATACCCGATTCTAACAAATACAACAATTCATGGTATAAATCAGTGGTAATCCCATCGGTTTTTTGAGAAGCAACCACCATTTCGGAGACCTTATAGCGGGACACATATTTGCGTAAGGTAGCGATTGGAATTTCGCGAGGTACAGCTGAAATCAAGACACTTGTATCGGATTGATCTGAATTCACATACCCTATAATACGATACAAAGGATCGGCTTCGTATAAATCCACTACTAATTGCTGCAACTGTGTTTTATCACAAATTAAAATAACATTTTGAGCAAAACGATTGGAAGCCAAGTAGCGCACATAAAAAACACGCCAACTGTATAAAGAAAAGAAGACGGTCGCATAAAAAACAACAAAATCCAATCGGCTTTGAGGCAATTGGGGGGATATAAATGGGGTAAAAAGAAAAAACAAGACCGTCAACGAAGTGGTGAGCAGCGTACTTTTCAAAATTTCAAAAGCATTACTAGCTACTGGCAAGTGATACATTTCAAAAATCCCTCCAAAAAGCAACAAATAAATCGAAAAAACAACCGACCAATAAAACGTGGCTTCGGAAAAAGTAAAATAGGAAACGGTAAAAAAAAGGGTCAGTAAATACAATGCTAATAGCACTACAATAACATCTACTATTCGCAATAACAGCTTTCGTTCAGAAAGCTCAAAATGCATCCTCTTATTATTCATAAACTGCGGTATTGTTTGGCAAGATACTAAATTTCGTAGGGACAAATCTAGTTTATTTTAAAATGCTATGCCAATGAGATTGTACCAATTTCCAATCAAAAGTAGCAACCTTCGCTTTGGCGTTACTTGCTAGTTGCGCATATTGGGCGGGATGCGCAAGTAAGTAAGAGATCGCAGCACTCATGGCCTCGCTATCAGCATCTGGAACCAACCACCCCGACTGCTGATGCTCAATCAAAAAGGGCATACCTCCAACGCTTGTGGAAACCACTACGAGTCCCAATTGCATGGCTTCTATCACGCTGACAGGCGTATTATCAAAATGGCTGGTATTGATAAAAAAATCGAAGTTTTCAGACAAACGAATCCAATCCGTTTTCGCCATTTTTCCCATAAAAGTGATGGGCAATCCCAAGGACATTGCCTTGTTTGTAAGCAGTTGTTCACTACCGTCTTGATCAGGACCTACCATGCAAAGTTCGGCCTCAGGATAGGTTTTACGTAGGGAAGTTAAAACCGTTAACGCCATTGTGGGATTGTAAATTGAGGCAAAAGACCTAACCCATAATAATTTTGGCCTAGGAAGGGGTCTTGCTTTAAAAGTATACTGTTCGCTTAAGGCATTGGGAATCACCATCAAATTAGGACAACCCACTTTTTGAAAAGCAGCTTCCAAATAGGGCGATGGACAAATATTCTGATAAGCTTGACCAAACAAAAGGGCACAATAGCGAGGATGTGTTTCCCAACGCTTAGGTAAATTACCTCCGTGCAAAATCGGGATATAGGGCAATTTTCGCAACCTGCAAAGGCGACTCATCCAAAAGGCATACCAAAAATTCGTCGTACTATAAGTGTCAAGTAGTACATAGTCAAGGCGTGTTAAAAAACTCACTTTAACCAGCATTTCCAAAAATCGGAAGACTTTACTTTTATATGAAGAAGCATAACGCACATGGTACCCTTCGCCAGCCAATAACGGCCCAAGCGTATCAATACCCGTGGGATTATACCCCTGTAGCGCTAATTTATTCCCGAGGTACAAGAGGTGCTTCACGTGAGACTTTTAAAAGAGATAAGGCATAGATAAACGCCGGAGCGGCCAATCGCATCGCGGCATGATTGATGGTCAACAACCAAAAAATATAAAAGGATAACGCCAACACATTTTGTCGATCAACGCTAAACCAATACAAGGGCGTGAGAAATAAAATCAATAAACAAACCACGCCTAACGTACCATGCTCGGCCAACATTCGCGTGATTTCATTATGAGAAGCGGCTTCAATACCCGTTTGAGATTGTCGCAATTCTTTGTTCTTGCCGACACCAATTCCTAAAATAGGGTTTTCAAAAAACATCTTGAGTTCCGACTCAATCAACACCTCTCTTCCGGTCAGCACACTTGATTTTTCGCGACCGGCTGCATCTTGATTCGCATAGCGCTTATCCAACAAACCGCTTGTTTTTACCGAACTATAACTCCAAACCGCCAGTGTAGCCAAAAACGATAAAGCAATAATCCCCGTAATCTTGGGCTTGGTTTGAAAATTGGCTTGAAAATACAAAACAGCTAACAGTAATAGAATCATGGCGCCACCAGTATACACACCTCCCCGGGAAAAGGTAATAAATCCTCGGTAAGCAAAAAACAAGACCAAACCGCCATTGACCAACTGCAACAACGCATTGGAAGAATTCAATAAGAGTTGCACAAAAAACACAAAAATCCCAAACCCTAAAATGGTAGACACCTGATTCGGACCAAAACCGCCAGAGGTCTCGAAATTAGACTGTGTCCCGGTAATCACATCCTGAAGATTGGGGGTGTAAAAAAACAAATACGTACCCAAAACAAGCAAGGGCAAGGAAAAAGCGGTGATTACACCAAGCAATCGCTGAAAGGTAAGCTGACGACGATAACAATAGATGGCCGAAATCCCCAAACACAAGGGCCCCATGATATTGAAGACAATGGCTTTTTTTACATCAGAATTCAAATCTAAAGTGACGGTGGAAAGCACCACACCTGGCACCAAAAAAAACAAAAACACCCAAAAAAGTAAGGCATTTCTAGAAAAACCGGAATAAAGCATGCCCATCCCCATAAAAAGCATAATCAAGTATTTGCCATACTCATTCAAAAAAGCACCACCGGTCATTCGCAAAACGATCTCCGCACTCATGGCATACGCCGCCATGACCAAAGCTTCGTTGTTTCTATTCTTATTTTGGGCAATATAATACATGCCAAAAACCAGAATAAAAAGGCCATAAAGCTTCCCCAATAAAGGAATCGCAAATAACAACCCACCCAACAACGCATGTAAGGTCAACAAATACAAATATACTTTTTCTTCTTTTTTCATGTTATAAAGTTGCGATCCAAGTCAAATAACGGCTTACGATGGACGATGCGGCATAACGATCTTGGACTACAGTTTGAAAAGCTTTCGCTAGTTGCGCTCGTAACGGCAGGTCTTCAATTACGCGCACCAAAGCCTCGTAAAAACCCTGCGCATCACCCGAAGCAACTATAAAGCCCGTTTTTTCAGACGCAATCATATCAGGCAACGCCCCCACTGCAGTAACTACCACGGGCAAGCCATGCATTCCATACTCCAATACCGCCACAGGCAAACCCTCAGAAACCGAAGTCAAAACTCCAATCGTACTTTGTTGTAAAATCGAAGCCACATCCGACTGTGAACCGTACAAAAATACTTGATTTTGGAGATGTAAAGCTACGATTCTGTTTTTTATAGCTTTTGAATAGTCATCTGCGAAATCTTTCCCTACCAAATGAAACGTCCAATCGGGATGCGTGGGCTTAAGCAGATTAGCTACTTCTAACACTAAAAAATGGTTTTTTTGTGGTCTTAAATTGGCCAACAGCAACATTCGCTTCCCTTTTTCTCCCTCTAATCGAGTGATAATTTCACCATTTTGCAATGCATCCAAAGTAAAATTAGCCAAGAACTCCACATTTTTGGAATGCAAGCGGTCTTCATTCCAATGTTTTAATGCCTCATTAACGACAACGACACCACTAAAAAAAGAAGCAGTCAGTCGCAATACAAAATCGGGGCGTTCTTGTAAAAACTCCATATTCCCATAATGATCATGCCGAATAATTTTTAAAGAGGGCAAGCTCAATTTCAAAAGAAAGGCAAGAAAAAAAGACGTACTATGCGCATGAACATGCGTTACTTTGTGCTGTTTTACAAAAGAACGCAATCTGAATAATGCCTTCAGGGCTACTTTTCCTTTTTTATTTAAAAAAAAATAAGAAACTCTAGCATCGATTTGTTCCTTCAATTCACCTTGTTTTCGTGTTGCCACGAGCCCGGAAAATGGAAGACACGCTGCCAATGAATTAGCATAATTGACTGCCATTCGCTCTGCGCCGCCCGATTCTAAAGAATCTATGAGTTGAATAATCCGCATCAGTACAACAATTTTTTAATTTCGCTTTCAAAAGATTCTAAAGTGTAATTTCTTGACCACGCGGAAGCCTTACCCCTGATGGCATCAAAAAGCGAAGGGGAATTGATAATCGCCTCTAATTTTGCAACATCTTTAGTCAAATCTAAATCCAATAGTATCCCTCTTTCACCATTATCCAACATAAACGGAAGGCAAGATATAGGGGTAGCAACAGGAATACACCCCCAAAACATACCTTCAGCAATCGCCTTGGGCCAACCTTCACTCTGAGAAGGCAAAAGTACAAAATGACTTGTTTTGTAGGAACTTGTTACCATAGCTATATTTTGGTTGCCTTGAATTTTGACTACATCATTGAGATGGTTTACATGGATATAATGCGCTAGGCGCGTCCTTTGCTCCCCTTCACCAAATAATTCCAAAGCTACATCATACCCCCTTTGATGTAAGGAGGCTACCAAATGAACCGCATACATTGGGTTTTTACCCGAACTTAATGTACCGACATATACAAATTTTATCTTTTCATTTAAACGCAAACAGGCTAATGGTTTTTGATCATTTATGGAATAAGAAGCGGTAAAAAAAGGCAGGATATTTTTCGTACTCCCCTCCCATTCCCCATACACCAATACTTGCATGTTTCTAGTCAAGAACGTATTCCTCAAAAGCCATTTTTGAACGCGATAACTCCAAGGTTGTTGGGCTTTAGGATCCCAATTCCCAGCATATTTAGCGGTTTTAGGCTTGAAAGGAAATAAAATCTGAACCAAACAGCCTATCAACCCTATATTCCCTGGGCAACGCAAATGAATATGATCCGCTTGGAACATGGCTTTGAAAATTTGCCAAACAATTCTTGGAAGGGCAAAGAAGGTGCTTAGTATGGATTGCCAAGTCAATACATCAATCGCATCAATTTGAAAAAAAGTAATTTTCTTATGATCATAAGAACTCTCAATGGCTGTGGGCTCTTTTTCTTCAAGGGCTCCCACTACGAGGAATTGAGTAACATACTTTCCCCAAACATTCATTTCTCGAATATAAGGAGCATAGGCAAAATAAGCATTGCCCTGCTTTTGGTGAATGACGTGAGTGATGATGGCGAATTTCATGACAACATGCTTTATTATGCTACAATTTTATGATTTTTGTTTAGGATTGAGCAAATGCAATTAATGGATCTATGCGATTTAAATCAGCCATCAAGCGAGAATGTCTTCCATTTCCATTTGGAAAACAATGAATACTAACTAGACGATGTTTTAAACGGATCGCTATTACTTCTGGTTCATATACTTTGTTATCAATCCAAAATAGACAATCTTCTAAAAGTATTTTTAATGTTGTGGATATCAGGTAATAATTCACTCCAATATTCTTTTCTGATTTTCTAAATTTACCCGCCCATTTCCATATGTTTCCATACATCTTCTGATGTAATTTTTTTACAAACGATTCCGAGAGTAATTGTTCTTTCTTTAATTTCTTGTGCAGAGTCCACTCAATTGCACTTTCAATATTTAGCTGTTCAAATTCATCTAGTTCGGCTCTAGTAGTAATTGTAGAAATCAAAAGACCTTCTTTTTCCTCTTCATCTAGCGCGGTTTGCCCTTGTATGTAATTCAAATTTAATCCCATAAAAACTTAGGCATTTGCTCTTTAATAGCTTGTGTCTTTTGCTGAATAGCTTTTTGAATCCGTAACTCAGTGTTTTGCTGCGCTTCTAATTGCATAGATTGATGTGTGCGAAGAACAATTTCTCTTGCAATTTCATGAGCTCTTTTTTCAATCATAGCCTCCAAACTCTCTTGTTTAGGGACAAAACCATAGACCAATTTCATATCTAAGACTCGAGCTACTTCATGCAATGATTTCAATGTTATGGCTCCAGTGCATTCTCTTCCCTCCATTTCTTTCACACTTTGCGCAGAAATGGACAAGCGATTCCCTAATTGGCGCATCGACATTTTTAAGGCAACTCGAAGCGTATGTATCCATCCTTTCGTGGGCACCACAACCGATTGCAACGGTTTAAATACCGCTAATTTTTGATCGGTTTGATCAATTAGCAATTGTTGTTTTTGATTTTTCATAAGGCTATATCCTTATATTTTAGACGCAAATATAAGGCTATACCCTTAAATAAAGAAATAATTGTAAACCCAGAATCCGCATTAGACTTCGTAGCGAAACTGAATTATTCAATAAAAGCAAGAGCTCACGGACTATTTTTGAAGAAGGAAACAACGTTCAGTGAATACCTATAAAAAATATAAACCAATGAGCTAATACTTTCGTATTTTGAATTTAAAAATAGGAGTAAGTTCTTGGTTTTGAAGAAGAATTTAGTTGTAGTAGATTTCTAATGCGGAATCTGGGTTAAAGGTATACACTTAAAAAAATTACTCTTGATTAACTAGAATTGCCCTAGGTAATAGTAAAAAATTATCTTGTTAACTCGTAAAATTCTTTCAGTAACTCAGCTGGATTTAGGCACAAATTAGCTTTACTTACTATTCTTTCGGTTTATTAAAAAACAAACGCCACCACCCCACCGTTCTTCCCAAGGCTTCCGTAAATGCTTCCATGCGCTTTGCAGTAGTAAAGGTATTACTGAATCGAATAAGCGTCAAAAGCAACGTTATTGCGTGCCATTTGAAACGATCTTTTAAAGCGGGATTTGGATTTTTCACACGCCATACATACCAACCATTTCGAACGACCATTTTACCGTATTGGTATTGATTCGGTCTTCCCGAAGCAGCATGATAATGGTTCAAAGTAGCCGCTGTATTCACAAATAATTTACCGGTTTTGGCTACTCTCAAACAAAAATCGGCATCTTCATATAATCCATACCCTTCAAAATAAGCAGAAAATTGAAACGTTTCAAATACAACTTTCTTAAATGAAGAAACACCGCCCATCAATTGTTCTACTTCATAAATTTTTCCACTAGGAGGCAAAAACCCCACACTTCGCCCATGAGAAAACAAAGGTGAAAATCCTGGAGGACAATCGCTGTCTAATCCTAGTTTTTTTCTTAAAACAAAACGACTTCCATCCGTCCTTTTCCAGCCATCAAAATAGAACTCATTTATTTTTGACCGGTAATTCGGTTCAACATTCTCCCATTTTGTTTCATTATGAATATAACCTCCAATGCCCAGCGCCTGCGGAAACTTTTGGTAAGTAATAATCAACTCCTCAAAATAGTTTTTTTCCAAAACCGTATCATCGTCTAAAAAACAAACAATTTCCATGGCCGCACTGACCTTTGCAATCCCATAATTGCGTTGTCGAGTCAATCCACGATCCTCTTGGGGAACCAAAAAATAGTGCAGATTTTGAAAGGGATGTTGTTGAAAAACCAATTGCGTCGCTGCATCGGTAGAGCCATCAATTATAAAAATTTCATCGGGATATAAAGTCTGGCCCTGCACCGATTGCAACAGTTGCAACAAGGACTCAGGGCGTTGGTAGGTACAGATGATAAGGGAGAATTTCATGTTTTTGGGTGGTTGATAGCAACTAATTCGTAAATCTAATTAAATTCAGTGAATGCTATTCACCAAAATAGACCAAATTACGCTATCGTCTTTGTTTTTTCATATTAAAAATCTATAGGCTGCGGAGACATCCCGTTTGCGCCTCCACCAATTGCAATCATGGCAGTATGAACTTTGGGAGTTGGTAGGCACAGATAATCAGAGAGAATTTCATAGATGGTATAAATTATCAACGAATTTATTAGGTAATAGTGCTAAGATAGAAAAGAATAAGGATTTCACTTTATGTTTCATAATATGGTACAAAATTAAAATTATTGTACGACTCTAAAAATTTTATTGGCAGAGGTAGCAACTTCAATGGCTCCCAACGCATCTACATCAAAAGTGATAGTTTCAAAATCCGACCAATAGGCCATCCATTCCTGCAGTGTGGGATTCCATATATCCTGTTCCTTAATTTTTCGCCCCAAGGCTTTGAAATTTTGTGCAACAATAGGGTCAATCGTAGTGGGGGTAGCGAACAGTTTACCCTGATGATAAGGCATGGGAACGGAAAAATAGGTATGGGCTATAAAAACACCTTTTTCTTGAACCAATAAATCAAGGTTGTCAGCACACAACGCCTTTTTAAAATCTACCATTTCAAGGGTTTGAAAAACATAGAACTCCTTTTCAAATAGTTTGTGTTTGAAAAAAACAGGCTGGTACTTGGCTAAAGGGTAAGGTATATTTTTAGTCTTAGGCCAAAGTAAAAAAACTTTAAAAATCTGATGCACTAAACCACTTCCAGTCTTAAATAAGGCAATGAATGAGCCAAAATCGTTTTGGTAGACCACTTTCTTAAAAAGTCCTGCTACTTTTCGATACTGCCGCAATATTTCGGGATTCCCATAAAAATGAAACACGATGTTTTTGAGCATCAAGGCGGCGCTAGCGGTACAGCCCAAGCCTTTGACTCCCCTCCTGAAACTTCCTAAAGTAAAATGTCGGGGATTCAACTGATTAATCACACCTTGAGTCGCGGTCCCAGAATCAATATAATTCCAAAGAATCTGAAGGTGTTTATCCTTCAAATTTGCTTCATAAGCAGCAGAGGCGATCGGCAATTGTTCAAACAACGAAAAATTATAAGGCTGATACCCATGATCAATCCAAGTAGTGAGCTCGGGAAAAGGAGGTTGGAAACTAAAAAACTCCTTTTTACTGTCTTCAGGAGTCCGTAAGGATTGCGTCAACGAATGATAACACAATTCATGGCTATCTTCCCGCCAGAGCGCTAATTCAGCCGCATCCTTTTCAAAGGAGGCATTATCGGCGCGTTTCGAAAAATGATTCAAAAAAAAGCCTTTCGTTACTTTGATGCCATTTTCCTTAAAAAAACGCCGCTGCAGTACTAAATTTTCTGCAGTATCAAAATCGCAATGGTCCGTAAAACAAACAATCGCTGAAAAAGGAAGCTTGGACCGACTAAATTCGATAGCATTTTGTCTAGAAAACAACAAAGATAAAGAGGGTAAGCTCGAAAAATCAACAGACGCCTGTGTTAGAATTCTATCATTACCGGGCTTAGTGTACCGCGTGATCGGGTTCGCATGTTGCGGGTGGAAACGCCACCATACAATCGATTGGTTTTTTTTAGGATGTACTTCCCAAATCCCCTCTACAATATTGGCCTGCACCAATGTCCCATCAGACAATTTGATGATTTTGGGGCAGAACGGATTCGCCACCCAATCAGATTCCGCAGGAATCCACTGATAATCATGGGAACGATAGTGGCTAATCGGGAGCGTAAATTGGATCTCCAAATCAAAAGACATCAGACCAGGAGTCAAAAATGCATCAAGTGATAGGGTCACTTTGAAGGGATGAATAGAATCGAAAAGAAGCTCTTTTCTGCCAGAAGGCAAAATAATAGCAATAGAGCGTATCAAAGTGAGGCAGGATTGTTCCAACAGGGGGTTCATTTAGTTGCATTTTTTTAGGCTCATCAAAGTCATACCTACCTAAATTAAAGGCACAAATATACAAAAGAGTTCAGTGCAGTTGTAATTTTCAAAAAAGCAAAACATTCTTAAAAACTTCAAATTACACTTATAAAGCGATCAGATGTTAAAGCAAAATTACTTTTGGTTGTGCTCCTTTAATCGCTTCGCCCAAAACAAGCTCACTTCCCATTGTTTTTGAAAAGTAACAAAATAGCGAAAAGGATTTTTAATGTTTTGCAAGCGATAATATTTAAAAAAAAGTATGGTTTTATACCCTAAAATTTGCTCTTGGTTATCGTGTTGTTGTTTGACATACATAATAGTTGGCGAAGGTTTGGGCGGAATGGGTGCATCTTGCCATTGTAATTTTGGTTGGGTTCTAAAGCCGCCCATTGGGGCTTTTAGGTGAGTAATTAATGGTTTGGGAAAATAAATCACATCAATACCTAAATTACGCAACTGCAAACCAAAATCAGTATCTTCACCATAACCAAATTCTAAAGCGTTATCAAAGGACACTTGTCGCAACAATTCAGACTTGACAAAACTATTCCCTGAGCCGAAAATACTAGATTGAATTATAAAAGTATCAGACAACTTCTCATTTGGCTGCAAATAGGAATTAGTCACGCATTTTTCACCATACTTTTTAATATTTTCAAATGTTTTTTCAATTAAATCAGCTTCAAATCGATTATCATCATCATTTAAGAAGACCCACTCACTTTCCACCTGCGCCAAAGCTAGGTTTCTGGCATTACAAGCTCCTGTCTGATGCGTAAAAGTGTGTTTTATCAAAAACGGCCAAGAGGCATCGTTTAAATAATCCAATTCGGAAACACTGCCTAACTCAGGATTTTGCTCTACAATAATAACATTTTTTGGCAAATGAGTTTGTAACGCCAAATCTTTCAAAACAGCATACAAATATTTTTTTCGTCCAAGGGTTGGAATAATAACATCTATTGAAGCTTCCTCCACCACCTTTCGTGTCGACTGAACAACGATAGCATCCAAATCAATACCAAGGCTAGTCCGATTGCTATAAAATAGGGCTTTCATAAATGCAAAAAGCGGAAACCTTTTTTCATATAGCATTATATTCAAAAGCAATAAAACAGTCCATCGCGTTTTATAGTGTTGCTTCACAAAACGAAAGGGGCCACTAGTACTTACTTTAGGCACAGTCAAAACAGCGCTTGTTTTTAGTAATCTTGGTTCTGAATAACAGCACAATCCCAAGGGCATTCCAATTTTAGCAATCGAATGTAAAAAATAATCAAAATCACTGTCCATTTTGATTTTTTCTTTAAATTGTAGAAGTATTGAAGCATGCATTCCTCCAATATCACTACTCATTAGCCAAGTAGGATACCGCACTTCTTTATTGATAGTGATAAAGGGAGAATCTTCTACATAGCCTATGGCTCGACCCAAATAAACTGTTGAAGAAGGCGTAAAAGACACCATCATTTTGCGATGATGCAGCAGTTCAGGAAACGCTTCCCAATCGACTACATCCGAATAAACGTCCTGACACCACACTAGTACTTCATCAGAAAATTGAGTAGCCATTTGCATCAATACCGCAGCTATTGATTTTTGAGTTTCAAAGCCAATGATGTCTTGCTTATCGGAGAGTATCCGTGTAACTGTCTTTGTATTATGATAGATTGTAATCAAGACTTTTTTATCAAAGATTCATAAAAAATAATAGTCTCTTGGGCTATTTTTTGAATATCAAACACCGCTTCAACCCGGCTACGAGCGGTGGCGCCCATTTGATGAGCCACATCAACATCTTGTAACAAAGATATTATTGTAGCCGCATAACTTTCATGATCCTTAGGATCGACCAAATAGCCGCTTTCCCCATCCACAATTACCTCTTGTGCCCAACCAAAATGACTATTGACTACGGGTTTTTGCATCGCCATAGCCTCGATAGTCACCATACCAAACGTCTCTGCAAAACTTGGAAAAACACAAACATGGGCTTTCTTAATAACATCCAGTACGTCAGCATAGCTTTTTTTACCCAAATAGCTAACATACTCCAGATCGGCAGCTTCAAATTCTTTTTCCAATAACGCCCAAGTTGAGGGAGATTGGGTTTGAATATCAAAAGAATCACTTCCAATAAGAACCAATCGAGCTTCTGGAACAACTTTTCTGACTTTACTAAAAATGGCAGGAAATTCCAACACTCCTTTTTTGCGAATAAGGGTACCCACATATAAAATCAGTCCGTTTTCATAAACCAAAGGGGTACCATTTTGAAATGCGTGTAAGGCTAATCCGTTATAAATAACCGCTACCTTTTTGCTGGCTAAACCAAACAAGCGCTGCGTCACTTCCCCTGCAAAAGTGGTCGGGGCTATAAAAGCATCAGCGTGTTGTAATGCCCACTTTTCAAACCAAAAATTCTTCTTTTTTTGTTTTCGTTGTTCCAAATGACAAAAATAAGCATCACTGCCGTGAAAGCGAATCACTAAAGGGGCTTTCAACTTCATAAAAGCCGTAATACCTGTCCAATCGGGTGCTTCCACTAGAGCAATCCCTTCCGAAAGTATATAGCGATTTAAATACCGCTCTATATACTTCCGATGCAAAAACCAACCCAACAAAGGGTATTTTTGATTTTCAATTAGATGAATACAAACCCCATGCTCATGAATAATCGCATGTTCTTTTTGACCATATACAAAAACAGTTACTGTAACGCCCCTTGCAGCCAAAGCCGTGGCTAAATTATGAATACTCGTGCCAATACCCGCCGCATGCAACACACGGGAATGAGGATATTCAGGAGTTAGAAAAGCGATATGCATAGATAATATTTATATTACTGTTTTTTATTATCATAATTAATTACATTTCCATTGGCATAAACAGATCTTAGCTTTGGCTCCATAAATAATGAATTAACTATACTAAATTCTTTTTTAAAACCCTCATAATCTATATTTGACATCTCTGCTAAAGTGTAAAAAACATTTGTATTAACTGTTAAACTCTTTTTGTTATTTTTTAAATTATTAATTTTTAACAAATTATCTTTTAAATATTTTTCAGATGTCCAAACAAAAAAAGGAATATGAGTCTCCTTTTCTGTTGGGTTTGATGATCCATATCCAAATAGATTAGTATTTTCATCAAATAGATTACACCCATGGTCGGCTGTAAACATCAAAAATGACGATGAAATGTTTTTTTCTAGTCCACCTATTAACTGACTAAGCACGTAGTCCTGAAGTCTAATCATATTATCATAATCATTAATCAGAGCAGTGGCATTTTCAGCTTTAACAATGTAGTTTTTTAATAAACTATTTGGTTTGAAAAAATTAAAGTCATTGGATAAATTTCCATGCCCTCCTAACATATTTATCACTATAAATTGTTTTTTAAAACTTCTTTCATGAATCTTTTTCAAAAAAACAGGAATTATATCCATATCATCTTGTCCCTTTTTATATAGCTCATAAACTCTATCTACTTCACTTTTATTTTCAATATAATCAAAAACATTTTGATTTGAAATCCAAGTTGTTTCATAACCAGCTTCCTTAAATAGAGAGACAATGGTTTTTTGAGAATATGCTAACTCTGGATTTTGAGGAGTAGCTTGAGTAATAATTAAGGGAATAGAATTTGAAGTAGAATTTGCATTTGAAAAATGATTCTCAAAAGAAATCAAATTTTGGGCTTTAACTAAATTTGGACTTGTCTCTCTTTTATAACCATTTATCGACCAATTACTATAACGCATTCTTTCACCAATAACAAAAACGACAATATCAGGCATCAAATTAGAATTTCTATTTTTTACTCCAAAATTAAACGATTCCTTAACTTTTTTATATTTATTAAATCTGTATTTAATCAGAGAAAATTCGTATGATCGGTAAAAAACATTAAATGGATGCTGTTTCAAATAATATTGTCTAAAAATATATTTTGGCAAATTTTTACCTGAATAAAAAATTGGCGAATTATAAACTAAAACTGTTGGAACTATGATAGATGTCATTAATAATGACATCAACAATAAAAAAAAATAATACCTACTTAGTTCTTTATATTGAAAATTTTTAAACTTTTTAAGACAAAAAACATATGAAATAAAAATCAATATTGACAAAATCAAATAAACATAAAAGCCTCTTGAAAATTCTAACATTTCAGGAAACGAAGTATAAAACAATGCTTTGATATTGTCAAGTGTAATATAATTTCCCAAAATATTAACAACAATAATCTCTATGCAAGACGATAATAAATACAGAATGCCAATTACTAAATAAGTTAAATAAAAGGATTTTAAGATTCTTACAATGAGAAAAAATAAAAAAAGGTATAATGTAATTTTTGAAATCAAAGTAACCAAAAGCAATATAGCTCCTGATCTATTATTCATTACAAAATCAGGTAATATCAAAATTATCATAGAAATGATAAATAATAAAATATTTTTGAAAACCGTTTTTTTAAACTTCATTTTTAAATAGAATTAAGTTACACCTTATATTTAATTAAAAAAATCCTTCAATATTCTCGCCGTAAACAATCTAGCCCCAGCATCGTTCATATGCCCACAAGAAGAAAAATACTGATCCTCTTGCACCACATTTTCGTAGTTATGAATTTCTGGATATAACTTTTTTACCTTATCAAAATAATCCAATCCTTTGGTGTTCTCGCACATGGGAGTCATGACCGCAATAAAGCGAATATTATTTTCTTTACAAAGGCGCTTAATTTCTTCATAGTAGCGGTTCTTTTGCAAAGGATTTAAGTTCGTAATATCGTTTTTCATATTAGCATTCGGTTTTTTTCCTAAAGGATAATACCCTTTAGTAGCTAATAAACTTGTAGGTTTATTTCTAGCAGTATCCCAAACCTCTCGCACCCCAATTTTGGAATCATATTTTACATACCGATAAAAAGGAAGGCAATACAATTCCATAAAATCGGCTTCCTTTTCAAAATGGGTTTTGATGGTTTCAGATTCGTGCATAAACGGCAAAAATTTTGCTGAAATCCCCTCCGCTTGATGCTCGTTGGACAAATTCAAGTCGGCTTCTAAAATCACGTTTTTAATTTGATAGTTGCGTTCAATCATCAATTTCAGCAACAACGAAGCCTCAAACAAATGCCCCCCACTCATCCCGTAATTAAACGTTTTTAGTCCTTTGTCCTCAAACATTGGCGCCACAAAATGATTGTTCGCTCTGGATGATCCTAAAACAACCACATCATACTTTTCGTCTTTCGAATTGAAGACTTTTTCTATTTTTCCTCGATCCGAAGACTGTAAAAAAACTTGGGTATACCCAAAATCCAATACCACAGCGATAAACATTGTAAGTAATCCTATTTTTAAGGTATATAGTAAAAATTGTTTCATTGATGATGCTATCTTATTCCTATGTTATTTTATCCTCTTTGTCAGGTCGAGCGCAGTCGAGACCCTTTTTAAACAACTAATTTTCTTTATAAACTATAATCGCGAATGCGCTCAATTTGAAAACCAAACCTCATGACTCACTCTGTCAGGTCGAGCGCAGTCGAGACCATAATTTTTATTTGTTAGATATATAATTTTAATGTTCATGACCCACACTGTCAGGTCGAGCGCAGTCGAGACCCTTTTACAACCACAAATTCTCTTGACAACCAAACAATCTCGACTGCGCTCGATTTGACATACTCAACTTGTCAATTTCAAAACTAAATGTAATCACTTACACTGTCAGGTCGAGCGCAGTCGAGACCCTTTTTATAATCAAACAATCTCGACTGCGCTCGATTTGACATACCCAACTTGTCAATTTCAAAACTAAATGTAATCACTTACACTGTCAGGTCGAGCGCAGTCGAGACCCTCTTCATAAACAACAATCGCGAATGCACCCGATTTGACAACCAAACCTCATGACCCACATTGTCAGGTCGAGCGCAGTCGAGACCCTCTTTATAAACAACAATCTCGACTGTGCTCGATTTGACAACAAA
The DNA here is from genome assembly GCF_051547165.1 of Flavobacterium sp. TSSA_36. NCBI lineage: Bacteria > Pseudomonadati > Bacteroidota > Flavobacteriia > Flavobacteriales > Flavobacteriaceae > Flavobacterium > Flavobacterium sp. TSSA_36. The sequence continues at coordinate 32,841 of NZ_JBPTTP010000007.1, read as the reverse complement.
ACCTCTCAACTCAAACTGTCAGGTCGAGCGCAGTCGAGACCCTCTTAATAAACGACAATCGCGAATGCGCTCAATTTAACAACCAAACATCAATACTTACAATGTCAGGTCGAGCGCAGTCGAGACCCTTTGACAACCACAAATTCTCTTGACAACCAAACAATCGCGACTGCGCTCGATTTGACATACCCAACTTGTCAATTTCAAAACTAAATGTAATTACTCACTCTGTCAGGTCGAGCGCAGTCGAGACCCTCTTTATAAAAAACAATCGCGAATGCACTCAATTTAACAACCAAACATCAATACTTACACTGTCAGGTCGAGCGCAGTCGAGACCCTCTTTATAAACAACAATCGCGAATGCGCTCAATTTAACAACCAAACATCAATACTTATACTGTCAGGTCGAGCGCAGTCGAGACCCTTAAAATTGAAAATAAATAAACTCCTTATAATCCGAAAAAGTCCCCAAAGCCATAATGGCCGCAATCGCCAATCCCATTTTCAGCAAACTAAAGCGGCCTGATAAGGGTTCCACTCGGTTTCTGTTGTTCCATTCTACCAATACAAAAGCACCGATTAAAAGGAGTATTTCGTAGTTATAGCGCTCATTCGACAAATATTGTGAGCCAAAATCGCCATTGATAACGATTTGTTTCAAATACAAAACTGCATCCGTAATCGTCTTGGCCCTAAAGAACACCCAAGCAATGCTGCTTAATCCAAACGTCAGAAGAATGTTGCCTATCATTTGTATCCCCTTCCAATCGTAGCTCAATACTAAAGGGCCGGTATTATTCCTGTTTTTATTCAAAAGTAATAAAGGCAAGAAATAGGCGGCATTCAGCAATCCCCAAACGACATACGTCCAATTAGCACCATGCCAAAAACCACTCACCAAGAAAATAATAAAAGTATTGCGCACTTTACCCCACATGCCGCCTTGGCTTCCCCCTAGCGGAATGTACAAATAATCCCTGAACCAAGAGGATAAGGAAATGTGCCAACGTCTCCAGAATTCCGCAATATCCCTCGAAAAATAGGGATAATTGAAGTTTTTCAATAAATCAATGCCGAACAATTTCGACATCCCTAGAGCCATATCCGAATACCCTGAAAAATCACCATAAATCTGGAACGCAAAATAAACGGCCCCCAAAAGCAAAGATAAAGAATTCATGGAAGGATAGTGATCAAAAACTGCATTCGCATACGTCGCGCAGGTATCAGCAATGACGACTTTTTTGACCAAGCCCCAAACAAATTGCGCTAGGCCTTCTTTGGCTTTCTCCAAATCGAAAGTGCGCTTTACTTTCACTTGTGGCAATAAATGGGTGGCGCGTTCGATAGGCCCTGCTACCAACAAGGGAAAATAACTCACAAACAACGAATAATCCACAAAATTATATTCGGCCTTGATGCGTTGATAATAAATATCAATAACATAGGATACCCCATGAAAGGTATAAAAGGAGATGCCTACGGGAAGGATGACATCCAACAAAATAGGACTCACTTTAAAACCAATTGAAGTAAACAATTGGGCAAACGAATCGGCAAAGAAATTGTAATATTTAAACAATCCTAAAAACCCTAAATTGACGCTAATACTGAGCCAAAACCAGAATTTTCGTCCGCTCTCTTTTTGACTTTTTTCAATTCGGATACCCGTATAATAATCCAAAAAAGTAGAGAATACCAACAAAAATAAAAACCGCCAATCCCAGCAGGAATAAAAATAATAACTGGCGATAATGAGTAGGGCATTTTGAGTGCTTTTGGTTTTATTACAAACAAACCAATACAAGAAAAACACTAAAGGCAAAAAAAGCGCAAAGGCCAAGGAGTTGAAAAACATACTTTAAAGTAAAAAAACGAACACGAATTACACTACTTTCCACTAATTTATTAGGTATAGTGTAGCTAATGTAGTACTGCTGATTGGATTTGATTATTGCTTTGCAAAGAAAAGCATTATTATTTAGGAGTCAAAACACTACTGGGTTTAGTGTGGAAAATAAAATAGTTTAACGAATAAGCACTTTCTTTTTGAAAGGGCATAAAATACAACTTACCTTTATGGGACCATTAAGAGTACAAGGTGTAGTAAACTTATTAAATCTTAATTTTCTTAATGTTCTTAATGGTTTATTTTCTTGCTGTTGGTTGGTGAAAGCTGGATTAATTTTATCTATTATGACTATCCGCGAATAGTACCATTTTGGAGAAGGAATTAATTATGGAATGTTTTTCATTGCCCTTTATTCTCTCTATTCTTTGCGTCTCTGCGACTTTGCGTGAAATTTGGCTCGCAAAGGGTATTTTCAATATTTAATCTCTTGGTATGAATTACGGATAGTCTTATTATCTATTTTAGTTTTTTACATAAAATCCAGTAGCACTTTATTTAGAAATAATAGCGTTTATAGCTTGCCAAATGCGTTTTGAAGCCTCTTGAGGGGGGTGCTGGTTAATGACTTCAAACCATTTTTGAGCATTTCCTACTACCTTCGACGGATTCGAGAGCCCTTTTGCAATAATGGCCCCTATTTCGGCTGGACTATTAATCCACAAAACAGCTTCTTTATTAGGCATGGAACGAAAGTGAACGTAGTCGTATATCTTTTTTACCGACCAATTGGTAATTCTTTTTTGGCCAACATCATAATTAACAAAAGCGCAAGGCTTGTGATGGGCTACATAATCAAAAACCATAGAGGAACCTAAATTGACCACTAATTCAGTATGCGCTATGACATTCATTTGCAAATCAATATCCTTTGGAGTGGGCAAAATGGTATTCCAACCTTCTCCAATCCTTTCCCATAATGGAACAATTGGTGTAATTACATCTTTATACTTTTCCAAGACTTGATCATAACGAGTGGAGAAATCAACAGGACAGCGTCTGAAAATAATACCCAATGAATGTCCTTTTTTATTCAATTCGCGAACGGCTAAGGCCACCTCTTCTAAATACTTGGGATCATCTGGACAAGTAGTCACATCATCACCCGAGTAACAGATGTATCTTTTATCTAGATCTAAGTGATGCTGTTTAAAAAAATTTGCTCTAGATAGTATTTTGGTCTTATCAAAATGAGACTCAAACTGTGGAGTGCCCGTTACAAAAACCTGTTCTTTTTTAATATAAGGATAATAGAACAGTAATTCTTTTTGCATCAAATCACTCCAAACAAAATAATAATCCGTTTCAACAACCATAGTCGCTTTAGGCAAATTATCCCATGAAAAAATAAACGTAGCCGTCGGTATTCCCAATTCTTGAGCTGCCAATAAAGGAGCAATAGCCGTCATCGGACGTTGATTGGTGCAAAACACTAGGGCTGGTTGTTCCTTTTGTAAGGTCTCCAGACACTGATGATAATACAAGGTTTTGCGTTCTTCTTGTCTGATTTTTTTTCGAATACGAGCCAATCCAAATGGAGAAGAATGCGTAAAAGTCATTAATTGAGTGACGCTGCTCTTAATCGCCTTTTTTACAGTATTGTACGAAAAAGGGAAGCGATAGGTGTCATAAACGCGGTCTTTAATCCTTCGAATATTCAGGTTTAACTCTATTTGTTTGCGAGCATTCTTATATGTCTCGGTTAGAGGATGGGATTTAGAATTTCCAATTTTAATTTCGGTAAAACCAAGTGTCTTTAAATCAAATGGGGTGTTGTTCCAAAACACGAGATCGAAATTTTCTTTTTCGCCTATGGTATGAAATTCCGAATAGGCAAAGTTTCGTAACCCTATACCATCGGGTAGTAAAATGAATATTTTTGGTTTTGATTTCAAGTAATTTCTGTTTTATATATATGATTCATCTCGTAATTTAAATGCTAACAATTATCATTTTATTTCTCATTGATAATAAAAGAAACTATTTTATTTTGCAATTAATAAACTTATTCACAATAAATTCTTCCGTCATTTCCATAGATTCAATAGTAGCACCAGCAATATGAGGCGTAATAATTACTGGAAATCCTTTTTGAGATAAAGAAACTAATCCATTTTTATCAATCTTATTATCCAATTCATTTCTTAAAACATCTGTAGCAACACCTTTTATTTCTTTATTCCATATCATTTCACAGAGGGTATCCTCATCCCAAATTCCCCCTCTTGATGTATTGATTAATACTGAAGTTTTATTAATATGTGACAACAACTTTTTATCTATGTAATTTTCATTAGATTTATTCTGCGGTATATGAACACTAATAATATCCGCCCATTCAAACAAAGTTATTGGAGAATCAAATTTAAGATAAGGCACATCAACTTCTTTAATATCATAAAATCCAACTTCCATATCAAAACAATTGGCAATTTTAGCTACTTGTTTACCAACTCTTCCCATTCCAAGAATGGCAATTTTCTTATTTTTAAGATTATTTCCTTTAAAAGAATCCCTATTCCAATTGCCTTTCTTAACTTCATCAAATGAAAATGGGATTTTTTTTACTAATGATAAAAGTAAGCCCCAAGTGTGTTCTGCTGTTGATGGTATTTGCTCTAAAAATTCAGTCTCCCCTTTTAGGCAAATTATTTTACCTCCTCGTTTCACAAAAAAGTCTTCATCTATATGATCAGTTCCTGTAGTTGCGGAAAGAATAAACTTCACATTAGGCAATTGTATCAAGACCTCTTTGGTGAATTTAAAGCGCAAACGTACAAAAAGCACGTCAACATTTTTACACCGTTGAATTAACTCTTTAATTGTTTTAAAATCATATTGTTGAACATCAGCTATAGTCTTCAGTTTTTCAAGACCTGTTTTACTGAAATTTTGTGATTCAGTTATGGCTATTTTCATTTTCCCATTCTTCATATATTAAACTGGCAAGCATAAAATCTCTTGGATTATCAATATTCACATGATACTTAGAATCCATGATATACCCTTTTTTTTGAGAAGGCATCACTGTATTTTGAGCTAAAAATGACTCAGTTTTTACTACATAGAAACAACCATTTCTTAAATAAACAGGATTCAAATCTTGCCTTCTAACCGTCTCTTCTTTTGAAGACAAGAAAGGCTTCATTCCAAAATCAGAATTCAAACTATACATTCTAGCAGGATGATTATCTTCAACTGGAACCACACTTATAACACCTTCTAAATTGATATCCTTTTTAAAAAAAGTAATGATTTGATCTAATTGCTCACTCTTTCTAAAAGGAGAAGTAGGCTGTAATAAAACAATTAAATCATAATTACTATTCATTTTTTCTAAAACATGATGAATAACAGGAATCACAGAGCTATCATCTTTAGCAAATTCGGAAGGTCTATCCACATATTTTATATTGTTATCAATACAACATTTTTTAATTTCCTCACTATCTGTAGAAACTACGATATCCATTTCATATTTTGATTGTTTTGCACAATCGCTCGCATGAACTATAAGTGGTTTCCCTCCTAACAATTTAGTGTTTTTCCCAGGAACACCTTTGGAGCCTCCTCGAGCGGGGATGATGGCTAAAATTCGCATCTTAATACATTATCGTTTTATGAAACTGCAACGGCAATTCAGCCAATAATTGGGCTATTTGAACTCCTGCTTTTCCATTACCATAAATGGAAGAAGATTTGACTTTGCCTTTTTGGATTGCGGTTGCAATTGCTATTTCAATTGGGGCTTGTGCATAATCCACATCCATCACATTCGCGCCCCTATCTCTTCTATTTTGACGGGAACCAATATTAATTACTGGTACTCCCAAATAGGCACATTCTCTGATACCAACACTCGAGTTCCCTATCAAACAATCGCTATGCTGTAACAATTGCAAAAAATCTTTGCCTTCCATATTCTTGAAAAAATGGACATTAGGCAAGTCGTGTTGCTCTCGAAAGGCTCGAATACCCGTTGAAGTCCCATCGGCACCCGCATCTACATTGGGCCAAAACCATAAAGTGGGTAGATTTACTTTGTAAATGGCTTCCAAGGTTGCTTCTATATGTTTACGCGAATTTTGGTATTCATTGGTTACGGGATGTTGCATGACCACCAAATAACCCTTCGACAAATCGGGTTTGGCACCTACTCCACCATATTTTTCATAAGGATTAAAGGGTAAAGTAGCACTATTTTCCTTCACCTCTTTGGCCAAATCAATAGAAGGACAACCTGTATTAAAAACGAAATTCGGATTTTCACCCAATTTCACCACTCGTTCTTTGGCTCCTTCTGAAGCTACAAAATGGTAGTCCGCCAATTTGGTAATAGCATGGCGTACTTTTTCGTCAATATTTCCTGTAACCTCGCCACCCTGAATGTGGGCTAGTGGAATGTTCATATATGAAGCCGCTATAGCCGTGGCCATGGTTTCAAAACGATCAGCCACTGTTACGACAATATCCGGTTTTAAATTATCAAAAACCGTTGATAATTCTAAAATCCCAATTCCTGTAGTCTTAGCTGCAGCTGTTAAATTCTCTCCTTCCAAAACATTAAACACCTTGGCTGCAATAGCAAAACCATCTTTCTCAATATAATTTACTGCCGAACCATAGCGGTCCAACAAAGCCGAAGCAGCGACAACCAACTGCAATTCTAAATCTGCATGCTTTTGAATGGCAGACAAAACCGTTTTTACACGGCTATAGGACGGCCTAGCTGTAATAACTACAGCAATTTTTCTTCTACTCATTGTATATCATATTCATTTAAAAAATCCCATTTGTTTTTATCGAAAATAAGAGTTTTACCAACAACTTCTTTAAATTTTGCTGCGTTAATACCATATCCTTTTGGTTTTTTTGCCTCTAAATCTTCAATCGTTATTTTATGACCTTTGGGCAATTTTTTATTTAAAGCCAATGATTTTTCAAAGATTTGTTTTAAGTCTGTAAAATTTTCATTAGAATTTTTATCTACCGGACAATCTAGCGCTCGTTTAATGTTCCGAACAGCTAATACCAACTCTTTGGTTTCTGATATCGTTAAGGATGATTTGGAATCTGGTCCAAACATTTGCCGGTCAAAAACTACATGGAATTCCAAAATTTCTGCCCCAAGAGCCGTTGCAGCAATGCACGTTTCAAGTCTTGCCGAATGGTCTGAAAAACCAATAGGTACCTTATAACGGTTTTTTAATTCCTGAATTACATTCAATCCGTATTGTTCTGGATGTGTAGGATAAGCAGTGGTACATTGCAAAATGGAGAAGACCACATTTCTTTCTCTCAAAAAAGCCACAGTTTGATCTAATTCTTCAAAAGAACTCATGCCGGAAGATAGTATTACAGGTTTCCCAGTTTGAGCTATTTTTTCTAAAATCAAAAAATTATTTACTTCTCCGGAACCAATCTTATATTTTTCGATACCAATTTCTTCCAACCATTCTACTGCCAAATTACTAAAGGGCGAACATATAAAATCTAAGCCAACTGTATCACAATATTTTTTAATCCCCTTCCATTGTTCGATAGTAAACCCCATACGTTTCCAATAATCAAATCGTGTCGTATCCTCAAATGAAAATTGAACTCTAAAAGGTTCTTCTAAACTACTTTCTGCTTCGGCAATGTGCAATTGAAATTTCACAGCATTTACTCCTGTTTCAACTAAAGCATCAATATAAGAATACAATATACCCAAACTACCCTCATGAGCTTGACCTACCTCTGCAATAATATAGGTTTTACCTTCTTTCATTTTTTTATTTTTTTATTATACCCATCAGTTTTACATCTTAATAAAACTAGAACAAACACCCTTTCTTGTAAAATAATGAATCGTAAAAATTATCACAAACCAGACATATACTTATTGTTTTTAAGCAACAATAACAAATCCCTAAATAGAAATTTTCTCATATTTGAAATACTCTTAGAGCCGCCACGAGCGGGTATAATAGCAATGGTTTTCAAATGCAATATTTTTGGCGGTCAAAGATAAGAAAAGCAAACTTTAACTTTGTCAAAGTTCAAAACTTTGACAAAGTTTAGCGTTTCAAAAACTCCGATAATCCACATACCGTAATATTGGGAGCTATTTCATAAGAAACCGGTGCTGGGATAATGACAAACGTTTGTTGGGGTTGCACCACTGCTAGCGCACGATAAAATCCTTTGGTTAACTTAGGTGCCGTCGAGGCCTTACATTCAATAGCGATGCGTTGCGTTCCTTTTTCTAAGACTAAATCCAATTCATCTCCCGTTGCGGTACGATAAAAATAACAATCCCAATCCGGATAATTCACAACTACATTTTCGATCACTACTCCTTCCCAAGAAGCGCCAAAAACGGGATGACCCAGCAGTGCATTAAAATCCGAAATGGCAAGTAATTGATGTAACAACCCTGAATCACGAACAAAAACCTTTGGGGCTTTCACCAAGCGTTTTTTTACATTTACTTCATACGGAGACAAGGTTTTCAAAATAAAGGTCTGTTCCAACAAATCGACATACCGACGAATGGTAGGATGCGTCAATCCTAAGGATTCCCCTAACTTGGAATAATTCATCAATTGTCCTTGCTGATGCGCGCACATCATCAAAAAACGCCTTAACTGCAAGGCGGGAATTTGAAAACCCAACTGCGGAATATCGCGCTCTACAAACGTTTTAATAAAATTATCGCGCCAAATCCCACTAAAATCATCGCTATCCGCTAAATAACTATCTGGAAAACCACCACGCAACCAAAACTTTTTGAGGTCAAAATATTGCAAATCATCCAATTCATTGAGGGTAAAAGGCGATAAATATACCATTCCAATTCTACCTGCTAAACTCTCTGAAGTATGTTGAATCAAATCCCGAGAAGCCGAACCTAACAACACAAACTTGCCATTTTGACGATTTTGATCTACCACGCTTCGCAAGACCGAAAACAATTGTGGAACCAACTGAATTTCATCCAAACAGATAATTTTATCGGCATTGGATTCAAAGAAAAAGGTAGGCTGATCGAGTTTCCCCAAATCAGCATCATATTGCAAATCCAAAAACAACGAAGCCCCCCAATGCTGAGACAAGTTTTTGACCAAGGTAGATTTTCCACATTGTCTAGGCCCTAAAACCGCAACAACCGGAAATATCTTAAGATACTGTTGAATAGTAGCTTCTATCTTTCTTTGGATAAAATCACGCATATTGTAAATCACATTTTCAATTTGCACAAATTTAATCAAAAAAACTATCTAAAAAACAAGAATAACAGTCAAAAAAGACAAGTTTAAAGAATAAAACAACTTTTTATCGAAACAAAAACAATGTCTAATCATTTAATTACCAATACATTAATCATTAAAAAACAAAAAATCATGCAAATTGAAAATAACACTTTCAATTTGCATGATTTTGAATATTAAATTATTTCTTTATCATATTCAATGATGATATTCATAAACTAATTCCACCTTTTATAAGAATAAATCATAAGCAATTATAGATTTGAGAAGCTGATTATTATAGAAATTCTAAAACACTTTCCCAGTTATTTTCCTGATTTTTATTTTAACAAAGGTTGACACCTTTTCTTTCAACCAAAATATTTTCATTTTAAATGTTGGGGTAATGAATATCAATTGACCTCCACCAATATAACTTTTAACACTTCTATCTTCGTGCGCATAGGACGGATTCTTTTTCAATGTAATAACATTAACATGGACGGAATTAGGAAACATCCCTAAGATTTTGGTAGTTTGCTCATGTCTACCCCCTTCAATATAAATCATTGCATGAGCATTGCAAAATGCTCTCAATTTTGACAAACTATCATCTGAACCATCAATTATAATTAAATCATATTTTTTCTTAGGCAAACAGTCTATGTTTGAAAAAATTAAAATTTCATCAAAAAAATCAACATTTTGAGGTAGCATTTTCAAACAAAAGTCATTATTCTCAGTTCCACAATATGTCAGACTAATTTTTTCATTATGAACAAATTTCAGAACTGTATCAGATACAGAACCAATTCCCATCCCAATCTCAAGAATGCTATTAATTTTAAAATTTCTAATTATTGTTAGTAATGTTTCTAGAGCAAACTCACTTGCAATAAAATCACTGCCTTCTAATTCGCAAAATTTTTTATAGTTATTTATTGCAAGCGTTTTAATGTTAGCTTTCATTTTTTATTAAGTATAATGAATGTTTCTGTTAATGAATTTTAAAACAAATTCATGAAATCCCTAAAACTCATTCTTTTTTTAAATTGTAAATCGTTTGCCCTCTCCATTGTGTTTCATCACAAATTTTATAATTGTATTTTTCAAAAATTTTTTCCAGTTCATTTTTGGAATAATCACTTAACCAACCGTTTTTAATTCTTGAAACATTTAGAATATCCGAACAACAATATGACAGCACAATTTGATCAATGTTATTTGAAATTTGACAAAACACTGCGTCTATATTATAAACATACTCTAAAACACCACTAAAAACTGCTGCAGTATATTCTGATAATTCAATAGTGATTGGTTCGTTTAAATTACAAACTAGCATTTTTGGATTCCGTTTTACAATATCAGTTGGGGTATATTTTTTAAAGTGTAAGGTTTCCAAAATCATATTACCGGCTCCAAACTCAATCACTTTACTATCTATTTGAATAAATGAACCTAACAGCAAGGTCCTTTCATTCCAGTCGTTGAATAATTGATCGTTTTCTTTCCAACGTTTAACATCTGACTCTTTTTTTGATCTCAAATTGTAAATTCGAAACGCTTTAATTTTATCTTTTACTAGATTAATTCTTGAAAGAATAAAAGTTTTAATTATTTTTATCATGTCTATTTTATGAATTCAATGTAATTTTAGCATTGGTAATAATCTCATTCATGCCAATATTCCAACTTTTAGAGGAATACAGATCTGAATCAATTCTAATATCCTCTCTCCGATTTTCTATAAAATCTAAAATAGCCTTTTCCCATGCTGTTACAAAATGAGGATTTTCAATCAATCTACCCAATTTACCATACTGCATTACTTCAGGAACACCTCCAATAGCAGAAGCTATACAGTAATTCCCACAATGCAAGGCTTCAATTAAGCTCAACCCAAATCCTTCGTGCCAAAGCGTTGGAAACAAATAACAATCTGAGGTTTGCAAATACCCAGGCAATTCTTGATTCGGTATACGCCCCCAATATACTACCCCGTCTTGAGACGCTTTGATCTCACAACCTATCACCCACAACACAATATCTCGGCGGTTTTTATAAATTCTCTTCCAAGCATCTAAAATAAGATGGAGCCCTTTTTTAGGGCGATTTTGTGAACACCAAACAAAAACCGTTTTATCAGCTACTTGTTTTTTTATTTTTAACTTTAATTTTTCTGTAGCTGAAACTGGAAAAAATCGTGTCGTATCTATTCCGTTATACAACACCGAAAAACGAGTGGGTAAAACGGTGTAATAGCTCTTATGTGCTTTATAAGAATCGTTAGTCAACACCACCATCTCATCAATGGTATCGAAAAAAAATCGGTATCTAAGATCTCCATAAAAAGGAGAAAAACCATGATAAAAAAATTGCAAATACACCTGTTGTCGCATTCCTGTTTGATTTAAAAAATTGGTCAATGGTGCTACTATGCCATAATTATCTACGATTTGAATAATATATTTTTCTCCTTTTTTAAAAATCTTTCGCAATGCCTTAAAATACCCTAAATAAATATTCTTCGAAGCTTTTACTTGTACCCTAGTTATTAAATCATTAACCACACAGCTATAGCCAACGTTATCCCATTTTACTTTTGGTTCGGGACAAACAATGAAATCTATCAAATGTTCTTCTCTTATATAATTTTTATACAAAGTGGTCCAACTTCCAATATTGGAAAATGGCAAAGAAACTTGTGAAATAAGGATAACTTTAGTCATTTTAAGGTTCTATAAATGGACAACATGCCATTAACTGTGATTGTATAGCTTCTATTTTTTCCTTTTTAGGCAAAGTAAACTCTTTGTAAAAATTAACTAAGATTTCATCTAAAGCAAAAAATGTTGTTAAATTTAATGGTTTAGGCGTAACCAAGTTAACAGATTCAAAATAATCCTGGTATTTAACACCATCCCCATAAATTTTATTTGAAAACTCAGCCCAAATAGCAGGTACTCTGTAAGCATGTGCAACAATTAAACCATGAAGAGAAGATGAAATTACATAATTACAAGATGCAATTAATTTTGTAACTTGTTCTACATCATTTGTCATTAAGTCGATTACAACAACATTTTCTATATCTCGATAACGTAATAATACTACTTCATAATCAACATAGTGTGGAATAATTCCTAATTCAAATTTATTAATTACTACGGGCTTAAAAAAAACTGGCATCAATAATGCAGGATCTCCATAAATTTCAGGAACATTGTGCCCTTGTTGTATCAATACTTTTCTAGTTTGAGGTCCTCTAACAGCCAAAAAAGTAGCGTTATTAATTTTATGTTCTCTAGAAATTATTCCGCTGCCCCAAACTATACAATTACCCTCAACTTGACTTAAAATACTACCAACTGTAAAATAAATTTTCGTAAAAGTATTTTTTAGTTTTCTTTTACCAGGATGCACCCAAACTACATTTCTATTGGAAATTTTTTCAACAATGTATTTCCCAATAAGATCACCATAATTCTCTTTAGCCTTTTGTGTTAAATGAATTTCACTCCACCAAAACAACGAAACTTTTTCCTCTGAAAATATCCACATTTACATTTATGTTTTAATCTTAAAAACCAAGGTTTTCAAATCACTACCAACTTGATAACTATAAGGTTGAGCATGATAAAAAGAAACTACATGCTGTAAAATCATATCATTTATAGTTTTTAAATCATAAAATCTATTTGTCTTTTTCCTCATTAATTGTTTTATATTGTGTTTTAATGAATTAACCTCTTGATTTTCCTTGATCTCGATGGCAAGAATTTCATTTTTAGACTTTGGCAATTGATGAAACAAAAAATAATCAATTTTAGTTTTATTATTATCCATCTTCATAACTGCTACTTTATTTAAGTTGTCAAAATCTTCTAAAGAAATACAATTACCCCAATCACAATGGTTTACTTTAGTCACTCTTTTATCTAAATTATTAACCAAATGCAAATGATTATGTTCAACAATACCGGAAAGTTGCAATTCTAAATTTAGTCTTTTTGTTTCTCTCTTTCTATAATTAGGATGCCATTGATGAAGCATCATAATCGCAGTGTCAAAATATGCAATAGTACACCCTAAACTACGCAATCTATTATGCAAATCTGTATCTTCGGCTCCCCAAAAATGAAAAAACTCATCATATCCTTGAACCTCTTTAAGCTTTTTAACAGGCAAAAGAGATATCCCGGTGGCCTCATGATTAGTGTAGAATTTTATCTGATATTTGTTAAACGCTAATGACTTAGAGCTTTCTAACTTTGACAAAAATCCTACTTTAAAATAAGTAATCGTCGTTTCCTCACATTTGGAAATTAGTAAGGAAACCAACTCAGGGTGAAAAATCATATCCACATCTGCCACAAAACAGTAATCCGTGTCACACTTTTTAATAGCAAAGTTTAGAGCCTTACTCTTATTCCAAGGTTGAAATCTTGTATACAAATAAAAATAATTCACAAAAGAATACGATTGTAAAAGACATTCCACATCATTGGCCATTTCTTGCTTAGACCCATAATCCACAAATAGCACTTTAAAACACTGATCCGTTTGCAGTGCCAATGAATCTAAAGATCGTTTAATACGTTCTACTTCTCGGTTGCGATATGGGTATAGAATGGTAATCAATATAATAGTAACTTAAGTTTCAATTAATCATTGTAATTTTAATACAATCCTATTCAAAATACCTAATTTATATTTAATTAATAAATCAGCAATTTTATTTTTTCTATAATATATAATTGGACTCCCCCATTTACCATGAAATTTTAAAAACCCAGATAAATTCCTTTCATTTTCAACCACCCATTTGTATTCACTTTCCAATAAATATTGCGGTAAATGATATTTTTTCAAAAAATCATTTTGCTCTGAAACTGAATTTAAATAACTATTTGATGACTTTTTTTCTAAATGTTTCACATAAGAATTAAAAACCATCGCATGTCTAATATCATACATCTTCAAAGTCATTGCATAATCATTATCAGCAAAGTAAAAATCGAATGTTTCATCCAAATAACCAATTCTCGAAAAAACTTCCCTTTTGGCTACTATACACCAACCCATAATGTGCGTCCTCACTTTGTATCCTATTTCAAATGGCCTTGAAAATGCAAAATCATCAATCTTGCCACTGGGTGAAAATGACTTTATAGAAGGATTCTCCACTTGTACTTTTAAAATTTCCGAAAACCAATTTTTATAAAAAATGAGATCATTATTACATAAGGCCACAAAATCACCTTTTGATGCTTTAATTCCAATATTCAAAAATTTATGAAAATTAAAATCTTCATCTGGAATAATTACATTAACAAAATCAGGATATTTAAAATCTGAACGAAAATATTCTTTATTGGACTCTATAACTAATATCTCCATATCGATATTTTGCTCAGAATCCAATAAAGAGTTAATGCAATTAGAGGTCATACTGAATAACTCTTTTGTAGTGGTCATTGCCAAAATTATCACAGATAAATTCATATTTACATTATAACTTTAGAAACTTATTATTTATCCCAAAATTCAATTTTCCTAAAATACGTTTTAGGAAGGCAGTAACTAATTTAAAAAAACCAACATTAACTAGTACTTGATCATTCTTTTTTCCATAATTTTTTATAAATTCATCAATTGTACTAGCTTTCATAAAATGCAATTCATTCCACAAATTAGAACGCATAGGGTGAAAGTTTTTAAAATTCTTATAATTTGAACTATTTAAACTTTTCCAAAATTCAAAGTAATTTTGTGTATCAAAATCATCCCTATGTCCCCAATTCTTTATCTTAAAAAGCATTTGCTCTTCAGATCTTGCCCATGATTGGTGAATTACTTTAGCTTTCATTAAATGATTACTAATACTATGATTAGTCCTTACCCCTTCGTAGGTATTACAATTTGTAATAAAAGAAAATCTCTCCTTGTTGTCAACATACAAAAAACCATCAGATAATTCTTTGTATAGAGTAATTAATTCGCCTTGAAATACTATTGGAGTAAACTTTGGAAAAACATTAAGATACCAATGACGTTTTAAGAACTTACGCACTTTTTTAAAATCATATAAATATTCATCGCAATCCAATTGAATCAACCACCCCTTTCCCATTTTTTTTAACAACAAGTTCCTTTCTCTAATGTCACATGCAATTGGGGATAATTCAGGAACGTAAAATTCATCAAAATAAAACTCAATTTTATTTTTATAATCATAATGTTTTAGTTCCTCAAAAAAACTTTCCTCTATCACAAATTCATTCCCACTCCATGTTTTAAAATTTTTATCAATTGCAAGATAGATGCCATCAACATGCTCATAAACTTGCTTAAGAGATGTTAAAAACATTTTGTAATCATAGGAAATTAAATAGCCTATTTTTATTTTCATTTTAACCTTTTTTGAGCAATGTAATTTGTGAATAAATAAAACTCATTTAAAATAGACCTTTTTGGAAAATTGGCATGAATATAACTAACAAATTTACTAGTTATTCTAAGTTTGTTATGGTTTCTCATATAGCTATCAACTCTTTTTTCAAATAATTCTCCTCCGTACCTAGGATATCTATTTGAATCAACGTGGGTCTCATTATAAATTTGTTTTTTAAAATCTGATGTTCTGATTAAAAAACATTGGTCTGAGAAACCGTATCCTACGTAAAACCCTTCAACCTCTTCAATAGATTCGTTTTCAGCTTCTTCATATTTGCCATTCCATGTAGGATTGGCAACTAATATATCGTTTCTTTTTTTTAAAATATCTAGAGCTTTATCAATCCAACTAATATCACTTTTTTGAATATATGAATCACTCGAAAAATGCAATAAATAATCAGTTTCACACAAATAAATACTCACCAATTCAGCAATGGAATAATAATACCCTCCTTTAAAAGAACTCTTATTAATATTAAAAAAAGTTAAAGCTTCATCAGCATATTCCTCTACTACATAATAAGCATCAATAACTCCTTCCTTAACTTTAGATTGGGCATACATTCTAACTTTTTCTATGTTCGAAACATTATTTATTAGCACAATTCGTTTATAAAAAGAATAATTGTTTCTCAAAATCATTTCTTTAAGGTAATTCCCTTTTAGAATATACTCCCAATCTTTTTCATAAACTTTAGTTTCGAACGTAACATTATAATTAACTGAATTATTCATCCTTAATTTTGATTAGAATTTATTGAAACCAATTGTTATTGAATAAAAACTTTATCAATAAATTATTTTGGCATAGAAATATCCTTAATATTAAAAAGTCTGATTCCTAGAAATTTCTTTGTAAATAAGTTAATTATTATTTTTTCACTTTGTAAATTGATAATCATATCTTTTCTATTAAAATTTAAAATATCATAATTTGAAAGTATAAAATCAATATGCTTTTTTGATACAAAATCTTTCGAAAACTTTACCTCTTCTTCATTTATTTTTCTAGCCATTGAAACTAATTTTACTCTATAATAAAACCCAACTTCATCTATGCGCTTCACTTCTCCTCCATTTTTTAAAATCGAAATCCAGAATTCCCAATCTTCCAATCCGTATATCATATTCACATCATAGCCGCCAACTCTTTCCCATTCCTCTTTTCTATAAAAAGCAGAACAAAAAATCATATTTTGCCTAGCCAAGTTAAGAAGCGAAAAATCAGGCAAATTCCAACTTCCTATTTCCTCTCCAAATTTTTCTGCTTTACAATACACCAATTTTAACCTTTCATCATCTTTAAAAGCTTGAATAGCCAACAAAATATAATCTTTTCCAATTCGATCATCAGCATCCAACGGAAGAATAAATTCCCCATTTGCAATAGTAATACCCGCATTCCTAGCACTACTCAATCCCCCATTTTCTTTAAACAAATAAATAAATCTAGAATCTTTTTTTACCCATTCTTGAGCGACCTCTTTTGTATTATCTGGACTACCATCGTTTACAATAATACATTCCCAGTTCTCATACGTTTGGTCCAATACTGATTGTAATGCCTCAGGTAAATACTGGGCTTGGTTGTAACAAGGAACAATAATGGAGACTTTGGGGTTATTCATAAAATAGTTGTTGATATTTGGAATTAAATACTCCTATTGAAAAATTCCTTTCGGCGTGATTTCGTGCATTTTTAGAGATATCAAAGTACAACTCTTCATTACTTTTAAGTTCGTTAATAATACCTAATGTATATTCTAAAAACACTTTTTCTTCAACTGGTGCTAAAAAACCATTTTCATAAGAAATCACATGTTCTGAAATACTCCCTACATCAGTTGCTATTACCGGAATTCCAAGTTCCATAGCTTCCATAATTACTAAAGGAAATCCTTCACGTCTAGAAGAAACAATTAAAAGAGAAATATCAGAAAACTGCTCTCTAATCTCTTCTTTATTATTACAATTTTCAAAGTATGTTACATTGGAAAATTCTATTTTAAATTTTTCAAAATCATCCCCAATGACTTTTGCTTTTACCCTATTTTTTTTTATTATTTCAAAAAATAATTCAGGACGTTTTTCAGATGAGTTTCTACCAACAAATCCAACTGTAAAATTATTCCAGCGGGAATTAATCAAACTACTATCAAAATCATATATCTCAATTCCATTGGGTATAATTGTAAATCTTTTTAATAAGTACTGATCTATATTATTTTCAGAATATAATTGTTTATAGTCCTCATAAGTTTTAGCGTTAATAACTATTCTTTTATCTAATAAATTCACAAAGGGTAATGAAGAAATTTCCATACCATAATCAGGAAATGAAAAGGCATGCGTTAAATCAATCGCTTTAATGTTTCTTTTTAATCTTGAAACAAAATTATAAAACGTACCACTATTACATCCAAAAAGAGTGACAGGAAACAAAAAAGTTAAAACTTGTAACAATCTAAATGCATACTTCCTTCTTTTTGCATTAGTTATCAAAAAACAATAGGCATTGTCGCTAAATTCCTTACTTACAGTATTTGTATTTGAAGAATCAAAAAACACAATAGGTTTATAATGTAATGCTTTAATAATATTCAAATGCACTCGCTCTGCTCCGCCTATATGGTGGTGTGGAATGAAGAAGATTATTATTTTAAGTTTTTTTAACATTCCAAAAAAGTATTGATTTTAAAAATATTTTCATCTGAGTCCTAAAGCTCATTTTATTCATTAACTTATGTTTACAAGCAATAAACTGAAAAAATATGTTCGGATTAAAATTATCTCTTTTAATAAAGTATGAATTAATTATTTTATATTCTGTTTGAATTAAATATTCCTCAAATCCATTAGGTTCAAAAAAATCACTTTTGTTTGCTAGCAATAAGTCTTTTTTAAGCTGATTAAAAAACATTATATCTTTATAGGAATATTTATTGTTTCTAAAAATTTTATTTAATAAGCTACTTAGTGATGATTTATCTTTGCCATTATGTATAAACTCTAAAAGTTCTAACTGAGTTTCTATTGAACTTTCAACTTGTAAATTAAACCGTTTTTGAGATACTTGAGAACTATGAACCCTGTAATACAATAAAACTTCCTGAATATTATACAAATTACCATAATTCAATAATTTTACCCATAAATTATAATCTTCAGCAGGCTCTTTATTTGTATCATAAGATATAGAATAAAAATCCAAAATAGATTTTCGAATCATTACAGAAGGATGTACAATACAATTCTGTGAGAGAAATTCCAATTTTATATAATCATTAAATTCAGGATATCTTATAACCCTATCTGAGTCGATAACTTTTGCAGCTGTACCACACAAAACAACTTCAGGATTTGCATCTAAAAAAGCTAATTGTTTTTCAAATCTTTCAGGTAAACTAATATCATCCCCATCCATTCGAGCTATATACTCGCCTTTAGCAACTTTTAATCCGTAATTCAGACTGTTGGTATATCCAGTATTAACAGGCTTTTCAATTAATTGAATTCTAGAGTCTTTGTATTCCTTGATAATACTAACTGTTTTATCAGTAGACGCATCATCAATAATCAAAAATTCAAAATCAGTAAATGTTTGATTTAAGATGCTATCTAACGCTTCTTTGATATATAACTCGCAGTTGTATACAGGCATAACGACTGAAATTTTTGGAGAATTAAATATCATTACTCATTTTTTTTTTAATTTCAAATAACAAATCTAAATTTTCAATAATTTTTTCAGATGTAAGGATATTATAATTCTCTCTAATTGCTTCACTAGACCATTCCCACCATTCTAGTTCTTGTAATTTAAAAATTACATCTTCCGAAAACCTTTTTGACTTAACCTTACCAGGCACGCCAACGGTAATCGAATAGGGCTCGACATCATTAAGAACTACCGAACCAGCCCCAATTACAGCTCCATTCCCTATTTTAACACCATTTTTAACAAAAACATTTGCTCCAATCCAAACATCATTTCCAATTTCTACTTTGGAATGCCCATCATATAGATCAATATCTGGACCTATATCAAAATCAGTTCTCTTAGTATAAAACACTGGTGATGTAGATAAAATGTTAGTTGGATGATTTCCATAGCCAACAACTACGTTTGGGCCAATTGAACAAAACTTACCAATTCTAGTATTATGAATAATTGAATTTCTAGCTATATATGAATAATCTCCTATTTGTGAATTGACAAATTCAACATTAGGAAAAAAAACCTTATTCTTATTCTGTGAATTTTTATTATGTACAATCTTTTTATTGACATAAACTTTAGATAAAATAATTCTTATTAACTTTCTAATTTTTTTCATTCCAATTACAATTAACAAAAACACTTCCGAAGTTCTTATCAAAAAACATATCCGAGCCTGTTTCTAATACTGATATTTGGCATATATCACTAATATAATCATACACAAACCCTCTTGTATTAAATAAAGCAACATCAAAAGAATATAGTCCGGGACAAATCGTTTTTTCAGGGATGACACAAGTTAAAATTAAAATATTTTTTTCTTCACTTTTATTTAATAGATTGTAATGACTCGTAAAAATTTTGTTCTTATTCCTATCTAACATAGCTATTCCAACTTTACAAGATTCAACATTATCACAAAATCCCTTGATAGAAATATGTATTTTATCATTTATACCAAATTGATTAGTTTCAATATTTTTATTTAAAATCTCTACGCTTGAGATATAATTTAAATCATTTTTAATACAAGTATAACTTTTAGAATCAGAATTAGAACTCACATAAGCATCAATAATTTTTGAAATTCCATCCTGCATAATAATTTTACCGTTTTCCATATAAATCCCTGTTTTACACAAACTGGCTATAGACCCCATATTATGACTCACAAACAAGACTGTTCTTCCTTCCCCTTTCGAGATATCCTGCATCTTCCCAATCGCTTTCTTTTGGAATTCGGCATCGCCTACCGCCAAAACTTCATCGATCACCAATATCTCAGGTTCTAGGAAGGCGGCCACGGCAAAGGCCAAACGCACGGTCATTCCGCTGCTGTATCTTTTTACAGGAGTGTCTATATAACGCTCACAACCCGAGAACGCAATGATTTCGTCGAGCTTATCGGTGATTTCTTTTTTGGTCATCCCTAGAATCGCACCGTTTAAAAATACATTCTCGCGTCCGGTTAATTCTCCATTAAATCCGGTGCCCACTTCGAGTAAGGAGGCAATACGCCCTTTCGACTTAATACTCCCCGTGGTAGGTGCGGTTACTTTGGATAAAATCTTCAGCAAAGTGGACTTACCAGCGCCATTCTTTCCAATAATCCCCAACACCTCGCCTCGTTGTACCTCAAAATTGATGTCTTGCAAGGCCCAAACATAATCGCTATTCCCTTTCGTACTGCGATCATTCGTGTCGCCTATTTTCAGATACGGATCTTCTTTTCCTCTAATTCTATGCCACCAACGGTTCAAGTCGTGACTGAGCGTGCCGGTTCCAACAGTACCCAGTCGGTATTGTTTGGAGATGTTTTCGGCTTTTAGGATGATATCACCCCCCCCTGCCCTCGAGGAAGAAGTTGAAGGGACATTATTTATAGGACTTTGTTCTTGCATTATTGAGGTCTAGTATTTGGGGTATTTTGTGTCGTTTTAGGATTGTATTTTGTGACAAGCAACGACTAGTTCCATTTTGGAGAATAAATGAGTTTTGGAATGTTTTTCATTAACTTTCATGCGCTCTATGCTTTGCGTCTCTGCGACTTTGCGTGAAATTTGACTCGCAAAGGCGCAGCGTCGCAAAGGAAATTTTTCAATATTAAATCTCTTGGTAGGCCTTACGGATAGTCATATTTTATTTTGGATTAAAAGTGTAAACGATACCATTTCAAAGAGGTTGCATTTATAATCGAGTAAACCAATTCTCCATTTTGATACCATTCAAGTTTTGAAAATCGGAGGTGTTATCAGTTACTAAAATCAATTTATTTTCAATAGCCGTAACCCCAATTAGTAAATCAAATTATCGTGCATTGGTTTTCCCAAACGACGAAGGCGTACTTTTTCTTTAGCATATTTTTTTATGGAACCAACAATTGGAATTATGGATAATCCATTTACAAATAAGTCAACCGCTTTATGAGATTTAGTTGGGTTCTCACTGTTTTCAGCACCATAGCGAAGTTCAAAAAGGGTGATTTTGGAGATAAAACAGTTTTCCGTCCCCTTTTCTCTAATTATTTTGTCTAATTCAAGTTTCCCTCTCAAAAAGAAAACACAAATTGAGGTGTCCAGTAAATACTGCATCAGAATTTAATTGCTGTACTTCTAAATTTTCTACTCGATTTTATAGCTGCAGTAATTTCCTCAGCGGATTTTTCTGAAGCAAATGCCCCAAAAGATTTAAAAAAAGAACTTTCGGTTGCTTTTTTATTTTTTTTAAGCGATTTACTTAACCTTTCTATCAACTCAATTTTACTCAAAGAAGGTAATCCTTCGAATAATATGGAATAGGCTTCCACTATATTTCTATCAGTATAACTCATCTTGCTTTTATTTATACAAAGTTACAATTAAATTTTCAAACCATTTAGATGCTAAATCACACCCAGGGCGTTCGCTTTTAAAAGTTTCGCCACGAATTACACGAACAAACACTAATTATGACTATTTATATTTCACGAATTTTTAAAAACAAATTGAATTAGTGTAATTCAAATTTAAGTTCGGTAAAAAATTAGTGACAATTGGTGTAATTCGTGGCTAGCTTTTTTAAATGCGAACGCCCTGAATCACACCATTCTTTCCAATGATGCCCAACACTTCGCCGCGTTGCACCTCAAAATTGATGTCTTGCAAGGCCCAAACATAATCGCTATTCCCTTTCGTACTGCGATCATTCGTGTCGCCTATTTTTAAATACGGATCTTCTTTGCCTCGTATTTTGTGCCACCAACGGTTCAAGTCGTGACTGAGTGTACCCGTCCCAACGGTACCCAAGCGGTATTGTTTGGAAATATTTTCGGCTTTTAGGATAGTCCCCCCAGCCCCCAAAGGGGGAGTTGAAAGTATGTTGTTATTGTTTGGTTTATCCATTCTTTGGGGTCGATTTCATAGGTAAAGGCTTGCTACTTTATTACTATTTAAGTGCAAAGTCGCAAAGTTATTTAATTTTTCTTCTTAAATAAACTGAAAGGTCTAATAGGTAAAAAAAAAAAAAAAGGGAAGTGGTAAGTTGTTTAAAAGTTGTAAGGTTTACACGTTTAATGGTAGCAATTGCCGTTTAAATTGTTCGTGTCATTGCAATCAAAATCGTATTTCTATTAGTGCATCATCTACTTAATAACCAATCAATAGCGTTGATCTGTTTCACTCCATTGTGACTCCCTTTTTCATAATCCATCGTAATGAGCCATCTTTCGTTATAATCGGGAATTTTGGCAAAGGGTGCTAGTTCTCTATCCAATGTCTTTTGCTCTTTTACTGTCCATGCTACCTGAAAGTATTTGGTAAAACCATCCTTGCCTCTTGCCACAAAATCGACTTCAAGATGATCTGCTTTGCCCACCCAAACTTGTTCATCCCGTCGTTTCAATTCCAGAAAAATCACATTTTCGAGTAAATGTCCTGCGTCTGACGAAAGTTCTTTACCTAACAAAGAAGAACGCAACCCCAAATCAACAAGATAATACTTCTCTAAGGTGACTAAATGTTGTTTCCCTCTAATATCATATCGATTTACTTTATAAAAAAGATAGGATTCTACTAGGGTATCAATGTATTTTGAAACCGTTTTATTATCAATTTTTTTACCATTTGCCGTAAGAACTTTGGCGATATTTCCTGCAGAAACTGGAGAGCCTATACTGTCTATTAAAAAATGAACCACTTCTCTATAGGAGGTTTCATAATAGATGGTATGTCGTTTCTGTATGTCGTTTTGATAGATATTTTGGAAAACAGTAGTGAGGTATTCATAGGTAAAACTTTCGCTTTCCTGCGCCAGTCCCACAGCTTCAGGGAATCCACCGGTTCGCATAAAATCAGCAAAAGCACGATCGGGATTTACTGATCTACCTATATATTTCAAATATTCAACAAATGAAAATGGCAAAACATTGATTTCAAAAGCTCGACCTGTTAGTAAAGTGGCTAATTCACTCGACAAAAGATAGGCATTGGAACCTGTAACATATAAATCTACATCAGGATGTACAAACAAACCTTCGAGTAGTTTTTCAAATTCGGGTATATTTTGTATTTCGTCAATAAAAACATAGTTCTTCACCCCTTTTTTAAGCAAATTTTGAATATAATCGTATATCGCTGTCCAACTTTTCTCAGCAAGAAAACGAAATTCAGGAAAATCTAAGTTGATAGAAACAATGGATACTTGTGGGTTTTGTTTTCGCAACACGTCTTGAAATTGCAACAATAGTGTCGATTTGCCACAACGCCTTACACCCGTGATTACTTTTATCAAATCTCGGTCTTTCAATACCGAAAGTTTGCCAATCTCCCTCTCTCTTAGAATCTTTTGCATACCAATGCTATTTATTAAGTGCTACAACAAAGCTAACTAAAATTCCTAAAACTTGCTAATTTCACCTTTTTTTAGGAATTTTAATCTCCCAATGTCCTTTTATCCTAGTCCAATTCTATTGTCATCAAAGCAGCGCGACAATTCGTTTTCCGTATTCAGCTCGTTGCTACCCAAAATTTCAAAATTAATGCGATTTCCTATTTTCCAATACTTTTAATTAATGTATAATTTTCTACAGGTAAGTCTATTGTTTTTATTTCAAGGAATACATCCAAAAATTCATCAACTATAACAACTTATCCAAAATCACTTGGCGCTATTTCAAAATTGATGTCTTGCAAGGCCCACTCATAATCGCTATTCCCTTTCGTACTGCGATCATTTGTGTCACCAATCTTCAAATACGGATCTTCTTTGCCTCTTATTCTATGCCACCAACGAAGCATAAGATACTGAAAATCATTTATTTTTTTCTCACTTGCTTCAAAATCAAAAATCAAAAATCAAGAATCGTTAATCTACAATCTAAAATCTCTTAACTTAACTACAGTGCCCTCGAGGAAGAAGTTGAAGGGACATTATTTATAGGACTTTGTTCTTGCATTATTGATGTCTAGGATTTGCGGTATTGTGTATCGTTTTGGGGTTTTATTTTGTGACTATCCGCAACTAGTTCCATTTTGGAGAATAAATGAATTGTGGAATGTTTTTCATTAACTTTCATGCGCTCTATGCTTTGCGTCTCTGCGACTTTGCGTGAAATTTGACTCACAAAGGCGAAATATCGCAAAGGAAATTTTTCAATATTCAATCTCTTGGTAGACATTACGAATAGTTTTATTTTTATTGGGTAGCAAAAGTGTAACCGATACCATTTCAAAAAGATTGCATTTATAATCGAGTAACCTTAAGCGCTAAGATTAGAAGTTTGGCAAAAGCCTAACTCAGCAAACCTTCTTTTTTCAAATAATTCGTAAAATCAGCCACTGTTTT
The DNA here is from genome assembly GCF_051547165.1 of Flavobacterium sp. TSSA_36. NCBI lineage: Bacteria > Pseudomonadati > Bacteroidota > Flavobacteriia > Flavobacteriales > Flavobacteriaceae > Flavobacterium > Flavobacterium sp. TSSA_36. The sequence continues at coordinate 7,694 of NZ_JBPTTP010000007.1, read as the reverse complement.
TTGGAACATAGGCGTCAATTGCACTGCTTCTTCGTACAATTCTTGAAAGACAACAGCCGAATATTCGTGTACCGCTTGATTTCTAAAACTTTTTAGCTCCATTAATGTATCAGCACTTTCTATAACACCAATTTTTTCAAGCAAATTTAGTCGGTCAATAAACAGCAAATTATCTTCTCCTTTCAACTTAAAGTATCCTTTTACTAGTTGCTGGAAGAAAACATCCGAATTCCTAGTTAATTTTATAATCAAGGCATCGTAGGCTTCTGTTTCATCAAAAGCATACTTTTCTTTTATACCTATGGCCTGACAATGCTCAAAAGACTTCGCTAGTCCTTCCATTGCAGTGCTAAAAGATTTAAACGATGCAGCAAACGCCATTAAAAATAACTCATTCATTATTTAATAATTTTGCATAACTTAATACATGTTTTTTAAAGGCGCTATCATCATTTTTTGTAAAACTAACCACATCCATTTTTTGTTGACCGAATTTAGAAAAAAACAATTGCTTCATTTTAAATACCTCCGAATGATGTAGCTTTTTATCTGACAATACAAAGATATCAATATCTCCGCCTTTCTTTAAATCATCTACTCTAGATCCAAACAGAAATACTTGACTTGAAGGTATTCTTTCAGTCCAATACTCATAGATGAATTTTTTTTGTGCAGTTGTGATTCTCATGATTTTAATTTATTTTTCAACACTATAGCAAAATTACACTATTTTTTCTCTTGAAAGTGATGGCCCAATGTCATTAAGTTAAGGATTAAATGATAAAATGATTGCTGATTTTTGATTAACGATTTTTGATTGATGTTTAAGATGCTGAAAATCATATAATTTTTACTCACTTGCTCCAAATCTAAAATCAAGAATCGTTAACCTTCAATCTAAAATCTCTTAACTTAATGACATTGAGTGATGGCCCTCTGTAATTAGTAATTGTGATTTTGGATTTTGATTTTGGATGTTCATCAACCCTTTTCACCTCTGCGCCTTTACGAGACACCCCATTCCCAATACCATTTGACTGACCACTTAAACCTGACCCACTGAACACTTTTTTGCGGCCAACTTATATGCCCTTCAATACCTTACATGGTTCAATAACGCCCCCGCTGCATAAAAAACTAACTTGACTTATAGGTTTAAATTTCCTCTTTGCGACTTAGAGTCTTCGCGGTTAAAAACGACACCATCTACCTACACCGTATCAATAAAACTCTTCTCCGTTCTATTAAAAACAAGAAGTCCTGCAAAGAAAACGAAAATAGTAAACACAAAAGTATAAAGAAGGCCTTGTACTGAAATCGAGCCTACGTTCAGCAACATATAACGCGACGTTTCGATGATATAGGCCAAAGGATTATAATGAACGAGCCATCCGTACTTGAGCAGTTTGTCTTCAATCAAAGCCAGGGGATACATCACGGCAGACAGATACATCAACAATTGCACGCCAAAGCCAATCAGATGGGTAAAATCACGGTATTTCGTAACCAAAGAAGAAATCAGCATGCCTAACCCTAACCCCAAAAGTCCCATAATAGCAATAAGTAACGGAAGAAAAACAACCGACCAATGCAGGCCAACAGCGGCACCTTGAAAATAATAAAACGCATAAAAGGCAAAGAAAATGCCAAACTGTATGCCCAGTTTCAATAAATTCGAAATCACGATAGACAAGGGCGTGATGATTCTCGGAAAATACACTTTCCCAAATATATTGGCATTCGCCCGAAACGTATCCGAAGTGCCCGTTAGACAAGCGGTAAAGTAATTCCACACCGTAATCCCTGCCATATTAAACAAAAAAGGCGGTACGGTGCCCGTTTGAATGCCGGCAACCGAATTAAAAATAATTGTAAACGTAATTGAGGTAAAAAGAGGCTGAATCAAATACCAAAGCGGCCCCAACACCGTTTGTTTGTAGACCGTCACGATATCGCGTTGCACGAAAAGCAACAACAAATCACGGTACTGCCAAACCTCCTTGAGGTGTAGCGAAAAAAAACCATTCTTGGGTGTGATTTCAAACAACCAATCGTCGTTTGGAGTAGGTGTGGTATTCATTTTCGGAAATTGTAGCTTTAAAAAAAATCACAAGCAACGGATTTTCTTTGCTGTGCAAATATAACCATAATTTTTAAAAAAGACCTACTTACAGAAGACTGAAGGCGGACTGTAGACGGACAAATCGAGAATAGAGAATAGAGAATAGACAGATAGAGAATAGACAGATAGAGGATAGAGAATAGATAACCGATAACTGCCAACTTTTAACTGCCAACTGATAACATCGAACCGATAACCTACTTCACATCCAAAAACTGATAAATCGAATTCATACTTTTAAATTCAGGCACAATCTTTTTCATTTTGCCCACTATATCTTCACTGCTAAAAAAAGCTGCCATTCCGATAAGCTCCTCAATATCAAGGTGTAGATTTTCAAACTCGTCTTGAATTTCCTCAGCAATCATGATTTTCTCATGGTGGGTGGGAACCGTTTTTGAAGTGTCATTGAGCAATTCTTCATATAATTTTTCACCTGGACGAAGGCCTACGATTTTGATTGGAATATCTTTATCAGGTACAAAACCCGCTAGTTTAATCATTTTGCGAGCCAAATCAATAATTTTCACTGGTTTTCCCATATCAAAAATATAGATTTCGCCCCCTTTACCCATGGAACCTGCTTCTAGTACCAACTGACAGGCCTCGGGAATGGTCATGAAATAACGAATAATATCTTGATGCGTAATCGTCACCGGTCCACCTGCTGCAATCTGCTTAGAAAACAAGGGCACTACCGAACCGTTAGACCCTAAAACATTACCGAAACGAGTAGTGATAAACTTGGTCCCCTTTCCTTGATGATGTTGTTGACTGCGCAATTGCAACGACTGCACATATTTTTCGGCAATGCGCTTACTCGCACCCATGACATTACTCGGATTCACCGCTTTGTCAGTGGACACCATCACAAACTTTTTCACTTGAAATTCACAAGCCAAGTCTGCCAGATTTTTAGTACCCTCGATATTCGTTTGTATGGCTTGCGCAGGATTTTCTTCCATTAACGGCACATGCTTATAAGCCGCGGCATGATAAATTACTTGCGGTTGGTACTGTTGAAAAAGTTTCTTCATGACCTCCTTATTCCGCACATCCGAAATTTTGATGAACAATTGGGTATCGGTAACCACCGCATCCAATTCTAAAGTCAATTGATGCAGCGGGGTTTCCGCTTGGTCTACCAACACAATGGCTTTGGGCTTGAATCGGATCACTTGTCGCACAATCTCGCTACCAATAGAACCCGCAGCACCCGTAATCAAAATAGTCTTGTCCTTCAACTCTTTAGAAATGGATTTCGTATCCAAAATAATGGGATTGCGCTCCAATAAATCCTCAATCTGTATGTTTTTTACCTTATCTGAAATCTCTTTTTGATTTTCCCAATTCGTGATCAAAGGAACAGTAAACACCTTATAATTAAACTCCAAACACTTGTCTACAATAACCAATTGTTCGTCTTTAGTCAAACTCTTATCTGCGATAATAATGGCTTCTGCGCCAACAGATCGCATCAAAGTAGGTAATTTTTTCTTTTGAATCAAAATGGGTAAATCCAACATCCGTTTGTTGGAATTCTGATTGTTCTTATCTACAAAACCAACAATTTTAAAGCGAGTGGGCGTCTCAAATTTCAAGGCATTCGCTACAGAAATCGCATTGGCATCCGTCCCATAAATAATGGTCCGAATCAATTGATTACTTCCTTTTTCAGAAAAATACAACTCAAAAGTTTGCTTCACAATCACACGATAGAGGAACAACCCACAAAAAGACAAAACGATATTGATAAACAAAGCCGTATTCAAAATGGCTTTTTCGCCAGTAAAAATCTCAAAGAAAAAATTACCCAAGATCAGCACAGCCATCACCGCCATTTGAGCAAAAAGCAACTTCACCGCATCAATATAAGACGAATGCCTTATGATGCCGGAGTACGTACGAAACAACCAAAAGAAAAAGATATTCACCAACATTAAAATGGTGATATACACAAAATAATGTGGGGTCACTACATAATCCAAACCGGTACCTTTAAAAATCAACACCGTAAAGAAAAAAGCAACATTTAAAACCATAGTATCCATCAATACTATAATCCAACGTGGCAAATACTTCAAATTATGAAGACTAAATTTCAAATTAGCTCTTGAAAAAAAACTATGGATTAACGGACTCAAAATAGTAATAGTAATTAATTATTAGAAGGTAAAAATAAGAATTATTCGGAAAGCAAGGACTATAAAAATGTTAATAAATCCCCGCCCCCCACATTAAATCCCCCAAACACCAGAAATCCCTTCCTAAAAAACTCATTCACAAGCCTTCCCAATACCCAAGCCCAATGTCATTAAGTCAAGTTAAGACATAAAATGATAAAACAAGGGTTGATTTTTGACCAACGTTTTTTGATTACACCCATACAATTCGACAAAACACTCCCCCACAATTCGATCCTTTGCGCCTTCCTCCCCCTCTTTTCAAAAAATCCGCAACCCGAGCAATCGAACAGACGTAGTAATCTCCACCTAAATTTGAACCACAAAGCAACACAAAGAAGCCACTAAGCCCCACAAAGATTGATAAAAAACTCACCATTAGAATTTTGGAATTTGGAATTTGAATTTTGAATTTTGGATTTTGGATTTTGAATTTTGAATTTTGAATTTTGAATTTTGGAATTTTGAATTTTGGAATTTAGATTTTAAATTTTCTCATTCTCTCATTTTCTCATTCTCTCATTTTCTCATTTTCTCATTCTCTCATTTTCTCATTCTCTCATTTTCTCATTCTCTCATTTTCTCATTCTCTCATTTTCTCATTTTCTCATTCTCCCATTTTCACATCCCTTCCCCAAAACAAAACCCTTCCAGAGTCCAAAACTCAGAAAGGGTTCAAAAATAATTCGAGCATTCGTGGCCATAAAAAAATCCGCGCTCATCCGTTTCATCCGTCTCCATCCGCGTCCCATTACACCCTCTTTTCAAAAAATCTGCGACCCTGCGGCTAAATTAACCACAAAGCAACACAAAGAAGCCAATAAGCCCCACAAAGATTGATGAAGAACTTACCCTTAGGATTTTGGCTTTTGGCTGTTGTTGGATTTTGAATTTTGGATTTTGAATTTTGAATTTTGGAATTTGAATTTTGGATTTTGACTTTTGACTTTTGCCTTTTGACTTTTGCCTTTTGACTTTTGCCTTTTGACTTTTGCCTTTTGCCTTTTGACTTTTGCCTTTTGACTTTTGACTTTTGCCTTTTGCCTTTTGACTTTTGACTTTTGCCTTTTGCCTTTTGCCTTTTGCCTTTTGACTTTTGCCTTTTGACTTTTGACTTTTGCCTTTTGCCTTTTGCCTTTTGCCTTTTGACTTTTGCCTTTTGACTATTGACTTTTGACTTTTGACTTTTGCCTTTTGACTATTCCCTTTCAAAACAATTCGTGCCTTCGTGGCCATCCTCATCCACCCTCTTTTCAAAAAACTACACCCCTTTCTGTTGCAACAACCCCAACAAATAATCCCCGTAACCCGATTTACGCAAAGGCTCAGCTATGGCTTGCAATTGCTCATTCGTAATAAACCCTTGACGCCAAGCGATTTCTTCAATACAGCCCACTTTCAACCCTTGTCTTTCCTCAATAACCTGCACAAATTGTCCGGCTTGCATCAAACTGTTGAAGGTCCCTGTATCCAACCAGGCAGTCCCTCGGCTTAAAATACCCACTTTCAACTTCCCTTGTTCCAAATATACTTTGTTCACATCGGTAATTTCGTATTCCCCTCTGGCGCTGGGTTGAATGTTTTTCGCAATTTCCACTACCGAATTATCGTAAAAATACAGACCAGGAACGGCATAATTCGATTTGGGCTCCAAAGGTTTTTCTTCGATTGAAAGGGCTTTTAGGTCTTTATCAAATTCAACCACCCCATAGCGTTCCGGATCCGAAACATGATAAGCAAAAACCACCCCTCCATCAGGATTTGTATTAGATTGCAACAACTCATGCATGTGCGCCCCAAAGAAGATATTATCCCCTAGTACCAAGGCTACCGAATCCGAACCGATAAAATCTGCACCGATAACAAAGGCCTGCGCCAAACCATTAGGAATCGCTTGTTCCGCATAACTGAACTGGCAACCAATGGCCGATCCGTCCCCTAATAGCTTCTTAAAATTAGGCAAATCGTGAGGTGTAGAAATAATCAAAATCTCATGTATCCCCGCCATCATCAAAGTGGACAAAGGATAATAAATCATTGGTTTATCATAAACCGGCATCATCTGCTTGCTCATTGCAAGCGTCAACGGATGCAAACGCGTACCGGATCCCCCGGCTAGTATTATTCCTTTCATTTCTATTTTAGTATTAAGTACTTTGAATTATGAATTATGAATTAAGTATTGAGAATTAAGTATTAAGAATTAAGACAAACTGACAACCGATGACTGACCACTAAAACCTGGCCACTGACCACTTTTCATCTCCAACTTATATGCCCTCCAATGCCTTACATGGTTCAACAACAACTGCTATTAAAAAAACTAACATGATTTACATGTTTTAATTTCCTCTTTGCGCCCTTGCGTCTTCGCGGTTCCCCTTTTTGGAATTTGGAATTTTAAAAATTGGAATTCCCTTTTTCGCGCCCATCCCTACAATCATCTTTGCGCACTTTGCGTAACCCTTTGCGCCCCTTGCGGTTATACTCCCCACCATATTTTCAAATTAATTCGAGCATTCATGGCTGTTGGCTATTGCCTTCTGGAATTTGGAATTTGGGTATTGAGTATTGGGTATTGGCTTTTCACCATTTTGCGTCTTCTCAGTAAAACTATGTGAACAGTGAAACGGCTATGCCTTCTTTACCACACTATGCATCTATGATACTTCTATGTGGTTAAAAAAAATAAGTCATCCCTCACACAACACTTTGCGCCCCTTGCTGTTAAAACACCCTCTTTTCAAAATAATTCGTACATTCGTGGCTATAAAAATTTGCGAATTTGCGGCCATCACTCCCCACCCTCTTTTCAAAATAATTCGAGCATTCGTGGCTTTCCCTCACAATCTTTTCAAAAAATCTGCGAATCTGAGGCCATCCCTCCCCACCCTCTTTTCAAAATAATTCGAGTATTCGTGGCTGTTGGCTATTGCCATTTGCCTTCTGGGTTTTCACCATTTTGCGTCTTCTCAGTAAAACTATGTGAACAGTGAAACGGCTATGCCTTCTTTACCACACTATGCATCTATGATACTGCTATGTGGTTAAAAAAAATAAGTCCTCCCTCACACAACACTTTGCGCCCCTTGCGGTTAAAACACCCTCTTTTCAAAACAATTCGTGCCTTCGTGGCTTCCCCCACACAACACTTTGCGCCTCTGCGCCTTTGCGAGACCCTTTCACTGCGCAACTTTACTGACCACTAAAAACTGACCACTGACCACTCAACTTATATGCCCTTCAATGCCTTACATGGTTCAACAACAACTGCTATTATAAAAACTTTAATGACTTAAATGTTTTAATTTCCTTTTTACTGTCATCTCGAGCAGTTTATACTGAGCGAAGTCGAAGTAAAGTCGAGAGGCCCTGCGCCTTTGCGAGAC
>NZ_JBPTTP010000006.1:0-230668 GCF_051547165.1 Flavobacterium sp. TSSA_36 | reverse complement strand
TTAGTACTGGATTAGCTCTAATAATTCCTTTTCGAATCTGCCTTTGGGTAAATATTGATCTTCTAAAGTTTTTGTAAAAGGTATAGGTGAATCCAAACTGGCTACTCGTTTTACTGGTGCATCTAAATATTCAAAGCAATTTTCCATAATCAATGCTGACAAATCACTTGCGATTCCGCCGAAAAGACTGTCTTCTTGAACAATAATTGCCTTTCCTGTTTTCTTTACCGAAGTAAAAATAGTTTCGGTATCTAAAGGTTGTAAGGTTCTTAAATCAATTACATCTGCACTTATTTGTGGATTTTTAATCAATGTTTCTAATGCCCAATGAACGGTAGCTCCAAAAGCAATAATAGTGATTTGATTACCTTCTTTTAAAACGGCTGCTTTACCTAAAGGAATCGTATAATATTCCTTTGGTACTTCTTGATAAACAGAACGATACAATAATTTATGTTCAAAAAACAAAACCGGATTTGGATCAGTAATGGATTCATTTAATAATCCTTTGGCATCATAAGGAAAAGCAGGATACACTACTTTCAAACCTGGTGTTTTGGTAAACCATGCTTCATTGGTTTGAGAATGAAAAGGTCCCGCTTGAGTTCCACCTCCGCAAGGCATTCGGACCACAACATCGGCTTTTTCTAACCAACGATAATGTGATTTAGCCAAAAGATTCACTATTGGATTAAAACCTGTAGACACAAAATCTGCAAATTGCATTTCCATTATGGCTTTGTATCCATTAATGGACAATCCCATAGCGGCAGATACTACGGCGCTTTCGCAAATAGGGGTATTTCGAACGCGTTCCTTTCCAAATTCAGCCACAAAGCCATCGGTTATCTTAAAGGCTCCACCATATTCAGCAATGTCTTGCCCCATGATTACAGAGTTTTCGAAGCGCTGCATGGATTGTCTTAATCCTTGACTAATGGCATCTATAAAACGAATATTTTCTGTAGCTCCTGATGGTTCAACAATTTCTGCAACGTAGGGTTGATAAACATCATTTAACTCTTCAGCAAAACTAGCTTCAATTTCAGGTTCGGCATTAGCCATAGCCCAATCGGTATCGATTTCCTGTTTTATTTTTGCTTTGATTTCAGCATCTTCTGCTTCTGTAAGAATGCCATTTTGAAGTAAAAAGTCTTTATAATTCGCAACAGGGTCTTTCACTGCCCATAAATCCATCAACTCTTGAGGAACATATTTGGTACCACTTGCCTCTTCGTGACCTCGCATTCTAAAGGTTTTAAACTCTAGCAAAATAGGACGTGGACGCTCAATCATTGAAGCTTTTAATTCTGAAATCAAAGTAAAAACTTCCAAAATATTATTGCCATCCACAATATGGCTTTCCATTCCGTAACCTTTTCCTTTATCGGCTAGATTTTCACAACGGTATTGTTCATTCGTTGGCGTTGAAAGTCCATAACCGTTATTTTCAATCACAAAAAGAACTGGTAAATCCCAAACAGCCGCAATATTTAGAGCTTCGTGAAAGTCGCCTTCACTTGTCGCTCCTTCTCCCGTAAAAACAGCAGTAATTTTATTATTCTTTTTTAAAGTATTGGCCAAAGCAATCCCATCTGCCACTCCTAATTGAGGGCCTAAGTGCGAAATCATTCCAATAATTTTATATTCTTGGGTACCGAAGTGAAAACTGCGATCTCTACCTTTTGTAAAACCATTTGCTTTACCTTGCCATTGAGAAAATAATCGGTGTAACGGAATGTCTCTTCCTGTAAAAACTCCTAAATTCCTGTGCATTGGCAATATATACTCATCTTGCTCTAAAGCAGCGGTAATACCTACAGCAATAGCTTCTTGACCAATGCCTGAAAACCATTTGGATACTTTACCTTGTCGTATCAAGATTAACATTTTTTCCTCAATAAGTCTAGGAAGCAGTATTTTTTTATAGAGACTAATTAATTGTTCGTTGCTAAGTTCTTTTCTATCAAAAGTCATGGTTTTCGATTTTTATGAGTGCTTCAAAGATATAAAAATATAACAGTTTTGATTGTTTTTGTTATATTTTTTGAATTTCAAATGATTTTTTAAAAAGTCAGAATTGAAAATATTCTTTACATTTGTAACTAGAAGTTTTAAAAAGCTTCTAAATTATCAAAATTCAAATAATATGCAAAACATTCCTAGTGTTGACTTGCGTGATTTCCTTTCGGATGACCCGAAACGTAAACAAAAATTTGTAAATGAAATCGGAACCGCTTACGAAGAAATAGGCTTCGTAGCATTAAAAGGTCATTTTTTGAATGACGAATTAGTTGAGAACTTGTATGCCGAAGTTCGTAACTTTTTTACACTTCCTCTCGAAGTAAAAGAAAAATATGAAATTCCAGGTATTGGCGGACAAAGAGGCTACATTTCTTTTGGAAAAGAACATGCCAAAGGACGCTCAGCTGGAGATTTGAAAGAGTTTTGGCATTTTGGCCAATATGTAAGCGAAGGTTCAAAATACGCTGGCGAATATCCTGCCAATGTTGAAGTTTCAGAATTAGCTAATTTTAATTCAGTTGGTAAAGAAGCCTATCAAATGCTTGAGAAAACAGGGGTTTATGTATTAAGAGCATTAGCCTTGTTTATTGGTTTGGACGAATTTTACTTTGACCAATACGTAAAAGATGGTAATAGCATTTTGCGACCTATTCATTATCCGCCAATCACAGATGAGCCAAAAGACGGCGCCGTTCGTGCAGCAGCTCACGGAGATATTAATTTGATTACCTTATTAATGGGTGCTCAAGGAAAAGGCTTACAAGTGCAAAACCACGATGGCGAATGGATTGATGCTATGGCACAACCTGATGAATTAATGATTAATGTTGGTGATATGTTATCTCGTCATACCAATAATCGTTTGAAATCAACTATTCATCAAGTGGTGAATCCACCAAGAGAATTATGGGGAACCTCACGTTATTCTATTCCGTTTTTCATGCATCCTGTTAGCGATATGAAGCTGAATTGCTTGGAAAATTGTATCAATGACCAACACCCTAAATTATTTGATGATATCACTGCTGGCGATTATTTATATGAGCGTTTGGTGGATTTGGGTTTAATCAAAAAGTAAAAGTATAAACATACTATCAGTAATTCCAAATTCCAAAGCCTACCTTCTTGGAATTTGGAATTTGATTTTTTCAAAAGTTCAATTTTATGGATTTACAAGACCAATTAAAACATCTTTTTCCAGATCATCAACCCCTTCCTGACGAACCCATTGAGGAAGTAGCACACGAATTGTATGTGCAAAAAGAACCGATGATTTGCAAATATGAAAAACGAAAAGGAAAAGCTACCACTATTATAGAAGGCTACGAAGGAACCGATGAAGATTTCAAAATTTTAGCCAAAGAAATAAAAACAAAATTGAGTGTTGGTGGTACTTTTAAAGAAGGAGCGATTATCATTCAAGGAGATTACCGCGATAAAATAATGACTCTTTTAAAAGAAAAAGGCTTTAAAACAAAAAGAGTTGGAGGGTAAAATAGAGTGTTCAGTATGCAGCTTTTAGTACTCAGTTTAACAACATTAAACGATTAAACCTTAAACAATTTAAACATAGGTTATGATTAAAGATTCCGAATTAATACTCAATCCTGATGGTAGTGTGTATCATCTTAACTTAAAGCCAGAACAAATTGCAACTACAATTCTGTTTGTGGGTGATCAAGATCGTGTAGAAAAAATCACTAAGCACTTTGATGCTATTGAGTTTACCGTTCAAAAAAGAGAATTCAAAACGCAAACTGGTACCTATAAAGGCAAGCGAATTAGTGTGGTTTCTACTGGAATTGGTCCTGATAATATTGATATCGTACTCAACGAGCTTGACGCTTTAGTCAATATCGATTTGAAAACTAGAAAGGTAAAAGATACTCTAACAGCATTGCAAATCATCAGAATTGGAACTTCAGGGTCTCTGCAAGCTGATATCCCAGTAGATCATTTTGTGATGGCCCAATACGGACTAGGATTAGACAACATGCTTCGCTCCTATTTGATTGATTCGATTTCTGAGACTCGTTTAGAAAAAGCGTTTATCGAGCATACCAACTGGGATTTGAAAAAAGGAACGCCTTATTTTATAGGTTGTTCCCCTGAGTTGGAGCAATTAATTGCAAGTGAGCAAATTCACAAAGGAATTACAGCAACCGCTGGTGGTTTTTATGGACCACAAGGACGTGTGTTGCGTTTAGGAATCCAAGATACAGCATTGAATTCTAAAATGGATTCCTTTACTTTCGAAGGACATCGAATTACCAATTTAGAAATGGAAACCAGCGCAATCTATGGTCTCGGTAAGTTACTTGGACATCATTGCTTATCTATGAATGCCATCATTGCTAATCGTGCTAACGGAACTTTCAGCCAAGATCCTTATAAAGCTGTAGACGAACTTATTTTGTATACACTGAATAAACTAGCGCAATAATTACAACAAAATATGAATTTAAACCTCGAAACCGACCGATTAATACTGCGCCCTTTTACGATTGACGATGCCGAAGCTATGTTTATTATGGATTCTAATCCTATTGTTCACAAATATTTATGGAACAAACCAGTTCATGATATTACAGAAATATATCCAGTGATTGAATCGCTCCAAAAACAATATGCAGCCAATAGAATTGGTCGTTTTGCTACTTTTTTAAAAGAAGATGGTCAGTTCATCGGTTGGACAGGTATTAAGTTCATCAACGATCATGTAGAAAATGGGAATACCAACTTCTACGATTACGGATACCGCCTGGACGAGCGCTTTTGGAACAAAGGCTACGCCACCGAAGCCACAAAATTCTGGTTGGATTATGGTTTTAATCAAATGCAAATACAAGAAATGAATGCTTACACCCACGCTCAAAATGGTGCTTCTAATCATATCCTAAGCAAATGTGGGATGCAATTTGTAGAAGAATATACAGCTGAAGACGGCATCAATTGGAAATGGTGGCAACTATTGAATCTAAATCAAAAATAAATGACAACAATACGAATAGCTGGTGTTCCAGAACATTTTAATTTGCCTTGGCATTTAGCCATAGAAAATGGAGATTTTAAAAAAGAAGCTATCGATTTGCAATGGACGGATGTTCCAGAAGGCACCGGTAAAATGTGTCAAATGCTTCGCGATGGAAGTACGGATGTTGCTATTATTTTAACCGAAGGTATCGTAAAAGATATTACCGCAGGCAATCCTTCAAAAATCGTTCAAGTCTATGTAGAAACTCCTTTGATTTGGGGAATTCATGTTGCAACACAATCCAAATACGAAAACTTAGCGCAACTTGAAGGTACCAAAGCTGCCATTTCAAGAATAGGTTCTGGTTCTCAATTAATGGCTTATGTCAATGCCGGTAACCAAAAGTGGGATGTAAATTCATTACAATTCGAAATTGTCAATACCATTGACGGTGCCGTTACTGCTTTGACGGAAGGTACCGCTGATTATTTTATGTGGGAACGATTTATGACGCAGCCACTTGTTGACAAAGGAATTTTCAGGAGAATAGATGATTGTCCCACACCTTGGCCTTGTTTTGTTATTGCTGTCCGAGAGGAAATTTTGGATCAAAATCCAGACGCTATTCGAAAAATACTGAGAGTAATTAATGGCTATACGCTAGTTTTTAAATCATTAACCGGTGTCTTAGCCATTCTTGCTGCTCGTTATCATCAAAAAGAGGAAGATCTTGAAAAATGGTTGGCTTTAACCGAATGGTCCCAAAATCAATTGAGTGAGAATGTGTTAAACAATGTCCAAAATCAATTATTGAAACTCGGTATTATTGATAAAAAAAGTACATTTGCCAATGTAGTTAAAGAGGTATAATACTACTTCTTTTCAATGATATGATAACACCAAGAAACATTGATTTCAATACGTTTAAAACCCAACTTCAAGTCAGGAAACCATGGGATATAGTTATTATTTCTATTTTAAATTTATTAATAACCTTTCCTGTTTTTATTATCATTCATCATAATGTAATAGATCTAAATTGGGGCTATAATTTGGATCGTATTTTTATTTTTATTCTAGTTTTTATCCTTGTTCATTATATTTTAAATGCATTAAAAACGCTAGCCTTTTTGGCTATTTTACTTTATTTTTTTATGCTTATTTATGGTAGCGTTTTTGGTAGTTATGGTTTTGATAGTGTAGTAGAAGATTATAATTCTATGCTGTATACCATGTCTGATAGTCCTTATCCGCAAGATATTATCATTGCAAAATTGCTACCTTTTCCTAATAAGTCAAAAATTAAAAGTGCCATAGAATATCAAAGTCCTAAGGTTAGAAACTTTGCTATTATGGCAACGACTAAACATTTTAAAACGATAACTGGCTATTCAGATTATAGAACCATCATTCAGTGTTTTGCAGTATTTAAAGAGATAAATGCGCGATGGAATTATGTTCACGATCCGAAAGATGGTGATTATATCGCTACGGCCTCTGAATCGTTGCTTTATTTTTCGGGAGATTGTGACGATCATTCGATTTTGATGGCGGCTTGTGTACGGGCAATAGGCGGCACACCAAGATTAATTCATACCAAGGGGCATATCTATCCAGAAATACTTATTGGCTCCAAGCAAGATTTGGAAAAAATTAATTATTTGATTAAAAATGAATTGTTTCTGAGAGAAAGTTGGAATAAAGAAATTCATTATCATATTGACGAACGTGGTCAAGTTTGGATGAATTTAGATTATACCGCCAAGTATCCAGGAGGTCCTTTCTTATCAGAAGAAATTTTAGGTGCTTTGACCTTGAATTAAGAGCTTGTTTAAGATTATTTCTGATTTGGTATAATTATTTTGGATTCGATTGTATACGACTACCTTGTAATTCTGAAATAAAAAAACTATTTATTTGTGAAAATTATTTTTTTTATTTCATTCAAATGCCATTTCACCTAGCATCAAAAACAAGCTCTAAAGAGTTTACTTGTTTTTCGTTTTTTCATAGAGTTGGCGACCAAGTTCTGCTAAAAACGGGAAGCCTACGGTTTCATATTCATAAACGCCATCATTAAAAATTTTGTTTTTATTTACTAATAAAGTAGCGGTTACCATAAATTCTAGGTTGTTTTTAGTGTCTACAATGTAAGCGCAGTCAGTCAGGGTTCCGTAGGCATCTCCTACTTTATTGTAAATTTTGATATGATCAGGGATATTTTCTTTGGTATCACCAAACATTAAAAATTTGCAATATCCGTCGTAATATTCTTTAGGATCATACCCTGCATTTTTGGGTAAATTTTGCATGGAAAAAAGTACAAATTCTCTAAATTTTTCTGAAAGATGAAAACGCTCGTTTTCTTTGAAAGTTTCTGGGAAAATAATTCTTTTGAGTGTGTTGTGCAATGTCTCAACGGGGTAATCGTTTTTCATTGAAAAATCAAAGGACGAATTTATTATAGTGTTGGTTTCGTCATTCAAATATCCTATTCCTTTTTTAACATTATTCAATGTTAAAGGTTCGAATTTTTTAGAAATGGTGGATGGAAAAATACTTGTTGTTTGGTTGTCTTTGTATAAGGTAATAGGTTGAATGGTCAAGCTACTTGAATTGGGAGTAGACAAACGATGGGTAATGCGAAAGGGGTACAAACCCTTTTTATGCATGCCATCATTCAAGTAATCATATCCTATGAATTCAAAGAGATGGTTACTAGCTTCGTTTTCACTAACAGCAAATAGTTTTGATATTTCTTCCGAAAATTTCCATTTTTTAGGATTGTCTCCAATACTAAATTCTGAATTAATGGAAGCGTCTGGGATACTACTAAGTTTTTCTAGCGCCATTACTGCAATTGGAAATTTAACCGTGCTCGCTGGATAGTGATAATTATTGTTATTTACTTGGTATTTGTAATCTTTAAAAGTTATTTTTCCATGTTTTCCTCTTTTGATTTGAGTGTAAATAATTTGAACTTCATGTTCTGGGTTTTGAATAACTTCCTGAATAATTCCGGATTTAACGTGTACAACTTCTTTTAATGGGTCTTTTTTTAAAGCGCTGCAACTTGCCAAAAATAAAGAGGCTATAAAGAAAGGGACTATATAATTAATTTTCATGCTTTATAAAGGTTTGATGGTTTTGAGAAGGAAAAGAGGTGTGAAGGATAAGATTTTTTTATAATGTTTTAAAAAAATGACAAGAATATAAACGCAAGCTTATCTTGAATTTGTTTAGTTTTGTAATTTAATTCATTCTTTTAGTAAATTAAATAAAATTTTTAATAATAACCGAGTTGTATTAATTATTTTTTAATTGCACTACTTGTTTTGAGGGTATTTTAGTAAAAAATAAAGTCATTGTAGAATTTTTAATACAATAAAAAGACAGTCTAGGAAGTGAAAATATAGTCTTATTGAGATGGTTTACTTTTCAATTTTTGAAAGGGATCCCATATTTTTGAGAAAATTTCGGGATAAATAATATAAAAAATCCGTAAAAACTTGTTTTTTCAAGTTATTACGGATTTTATTTGTGGGCGATGAGGGGTTCGAACCCCCGACCCCCTCGGTGTAAACGAGGTGCTCTGAACCAGCTGAGCTAATCGCCCTATTGCGTGTGCAAATATACAGCTAGAATTCGTATTTGCAAGCCTTTTTGATTAAAAAAATAAAAAAAAATCGAGTTGTTTTTTTAATAGCTGTAATTCAGTGTCTTAAATTTTGAACTAACTGTGATTATTTTTTTGTAATAGGGCATCATAATGGTACATTTGGCCATTATAAAAAAATACCATGGGAAGATTTAAAGAAAACGATTTGCCGAAAGCTAAAATTACGACTACCTCTATCAATAAAGCTAAGATTATATTCAACTATGCTGAAAACCACACTTGGAAATTTTACTTAGGATTATTGTTTTTATTACTAACAAGTGTCACAGCGCTTGCGTTTCCTAAATTTATGGGAATGCTCGTGGACTGTGTCAATAAGAAAGACAGTGGCTTAGCAAATCAAATTGCCTTAGGGTTGGCGTTGGTTTTAGTATTGCAATCTATTTTTTCTTTTTTTCGATTATCATTATTTGTCAATTTTACGGAGAATACGCTTGCAAATGTTCGTTTAGCGCTGTATACTAATTTGGTTAAATTACCAATGTCTTTCTTTTCTCAAAAAAGAGTAGGGGAATTAAATAGTAGAATCAGTAACGATATTAGTCAAATTCAGGATACGTTAACTACTACTATTGCTGAGTTTTTGAGGCAATTTATTCTTATTGTAGGGAGTTTTGTGATGTTAGCTAGCATCAACATTAAGTTAACCATAATGATGATTTCTGTAGTTCCTTTGGTTGGTGTTGCAGCTGTCTTTTTTGGGAGATACATTCGAAAATATTCCAAGAAAGTACAGGATCAGGTCGCCGAAAGTCAGGTTGTTGTTGAGGAAACCATGCAAGGGATAAGTATTGTTAAGGCTTTTGCCAATGAATGGTATGAAATAGAAAGATATACTACAAAAATTAGAGAAGTGGTAAAAGTCGCTATAAAAGGCGGGCAATTGCGTGGCTATTTTGCTTCTTTTATAATTGTTTGTTTGTTCGGAACTATTGTTGGTGTAGTTTGGTATGGCGTGCAATTAAGCATAGCTGGCGAAATTACGGTAGGGGAACTGTTTACTTTTATCTTATATTCAAGCTATGTTGGGGCTTCTTCTGGTGGAATTGCTGAGTTGTATGCCCAAATGCAAAAAGCCATTGGAGCAACGGAGCGTGTATTTGAATTATTAGCAGAAGTACCTGAAAATACCAATAGTACTGAATTTCCTAATTTCCCCAAAATAAAAGGAGAGGTTACTTTTCAGAATGTTGCCTTTACCTACCCTTCACGCAAAGAAATTGAAGTGTTAAAAGGAGTAAGTTTTTCGGCTTTGGCTGGCCAAAAAATTGCCATTGTGGGGCCTAGTGGGGCTGGAAAATCTACGATTGCGTCTTTGTTGCTTCGTTTTTATGATGTCACTGGGGGCACGATCAAGATTGATGATAAAAACATGCTCGATTATGATTTAGAGGCTTTACGTGGTAATATGAGTGTGGTGCCTCAAGATGTTATTTTGTTTGGCGGAACGATCAAAGAAAATATTGCGTATGGAAAGCCTAATGCTACTGATGATGAAATTATGTTGGCGGCTAAACAAGCTAATGCATTGCAGTTCATACAAGGTTTTCCGGAACAATTTGAGACTATTGTTGGCGAGCGTGGAATAAAGCTTTCCGGAGGGCAGCGACAACGGATCGCCATTGCAAGAGCATTACTTAAAAATCCAAGTATTTTGATTTTAGATGAAGCGACTTCCTCTTTGGATAGTGAAAGTGAAAAATTAGTACAAGAAGCGTTAGAAATTTTGATGCAGGGAAGAACGAGTATCATTATTGCCCATCGCTTATCCACTATCCGAAGTGCGGATCAAATTCTGGTCTTAGATCAAGGTCGCATTGCTGAAAAAGGGACACACCAAGAGTTAATTGCCTTGGAAAATGGGATATACAAAAACTTAAGTAATTTGCAATTCAGTTCGCTTTAGGTTAATGAAATAGTATTCTTGAGGAGACTGATTAGGGATAAAAAAAAGGCTATTTCAATTGAAATAGCCTTTTTTGAATTTTGAAAACAAAAATTATTGTTGTTGTTTTTTCATTTCTTTTTCGATCATGTCATAAAATTGATCAATTTTTGGCATCACCACAATTCTTGTTCTTCTGTTTTTAGCTTTGTTTTCTGGTGAATCATTTTCAAATAAAGGCACATAAGAACTTCTTCCTGCGGCGATTAATTGAGCAGGTTTTACCCCCAAATCATTAGTCAATACTCTGATAATAGAAGTAGAACGTTTTACACTCAAATCCCAGTTGTCTAATAAAACACCATTACTTCTGTAAGGAACGTTATCGGTATGACCTTCAACCATACACTCAAAATCAGGTTTGTCGTTAACCACTTTTGCCACTTTAGCTAATACTGCTTTGGCTTTATCAGTAACATCATAGCTTCCGCTTTTGAATAATAATTTATCGGCAATAGAGATAAATACAACTCCTTTTTCTACATTAATTTCGATATCTGGGTCAGAAATACCAACAGAACTTTTCAAACTGGTAACCAAAGCCAAAGTAACACTGTCTTTTTTGGTTAAAGCATCTTGCATTCTGCTGATTTTCAAATCTTTTTCTTTGATAGATTCTAATGCTTTTTCGATATTTTCGGCTCCTTTTGTAGTAAGCACTGTCATATCTTTAGAGGTATTAATCAATAATTGATTTTTTTCTTTTAATCCTTCAACGGTAGCGGCTAATCCTGCTCTTTCTTCCAAACAAGAGTTTAATTTTACCGTAGCTGTATTTAACAAATCTTGCGTTTCTTTATTTTTTGCTTCTAAAGCAGAATATTTTTTCTTAGAAACACAGGAAGTTAATAAAGCTAAAACTGATAAAGCTAATACTATTTTTTTCATAATTTTTATTTTAATAATGTTGTACAAAGTTAAATCAAATTGTAAATCCCTAGGTATAAAATATTGTTAAACTAACTTTCCAAAAACAGTGCCATTCTTTATAAAATAGGAGAAAACAATACTATTTACTTGGTAATAAGACACATTCTGAACTGTTGCTCTTTTCTTAAATTGACTACTAAAATACTGATAAAAAGCGAGATGCGCCTTCAAAACAGAAAAAAAATGTTTTGGTTTTCCTTTTACTAAAAATTGAAGTGCTGCAACACCATCGAGCAAAAGCCGTATAAAAAGCCGTTGGTATAAAACGTTTTTAGGCAAATTTTTAGTCAGCATAAAAAGTGAATTCCTGAAATTTAATTCGGTCTTTTTGGGATTACCTTGTTGTAAAGTGGCTCCACCCACATGATATACAACGGATTTAGGATTATATTTTACAGCATATCCTTTGTTATGGGCACGCCAACACAAATCGATTTCTTCTTGATGTGCAAAAAAGCTAGCATCAAATCCTTTTAATTCATTGTAAACCACACTACGAATAAAAAAACAAGCCCCAGAGGCCCAAAAAATAGACAGGGCGTCATCATATTGTCCTAAGTCTTTTTCTATGGTTTCAAAAATACGTCCTCTACAAAACGGAAAGCCATATTTGTCAATAAAACCGCCACCTGCACCGGCATATTCAAAATATTCTTTGTTTTTAAAATCTAAAATTTTGGGTTGGATGATAGCCGTTTGTGGTTCATTTTCAAATGTTGTGATCATCGGATTCAACCAATTTGGAGTAACTTCCACATCCGAATTCACCAATACAAAAATATCAGCAGTTACATTTTTCAACGCTTCATTATACCCGCCTGCAAACCCATAATTGGATTCATTTTGGATAATTTGGACCTGAGGAAAGTTTGTTTTAACGTAAGAAATCGAGGCATCAGTAGACGCATTATCAGCTATGTAAATAGTAGCTTCGGATGAACATTTTATGAGTGTGGGTAGAAATTGTTCTAACAAAGAAACTCCGTTCCAATTCAAGATTACTACAGCTAAAGTCATTGTATTTATTTAGGTAAAAAATTTAAATTTTGGTATTCTGGAAGTGCTCTCAAAAAGTCATACTTTTCGTTTTCAAAATCCATGGTACAGTAAAAATGATGTAAACCATTAGTCACCATCAAAAATTGGGCTTTTAAAGTCATGTTGTATTGTGCAATTTGATCAAAGGTAGCTTGGCTGATGGTAATATGTGGCGCTTTACATTCAACCAAAGCAAAAATACTTCCGTTTGGATTATAAATCACAATATCATATCGTTTTCGTACTCCATTCACATGCAATACTTTTTCAACATTGATCAAGGATTTTGGGTATTTTTTTTCTTGAATTAAATACTGTACTACATGTTGTCGGACCCATTCTTCCGGGGTGAGAATTATGAATTTTTTACGTATTTCATCAAAAATAGCCGCTTTATTTTCGCTATTTTTGAATCGAAAAGTGTAAAATGGAAAATTGAGTTCTTGCATGCAGCAAAAATAGTTATTTTGTTGGTTGTTTTCATTTGATAGCAACCAAATACTGGGCATTCGCATCTAAAAAAAAGTTAGCCACGAATTACAACAATTGACACTAATTATCATCGAAACTGAAATTGAATATTACGAATTCCAGCAATAGTAGTGATTCGCAGTATTAAAACACGTTTTAATTTGTGATTCATTAGTGAAATCGTGGCGGATATTTTTAAAAGCGAATGGCCTGAGCCAAAATAAAGAACACACCTTCCGTTTCAAATTATATACCCAAAAAATGGACGAAGTAGTAAAAATTGTAAACGATATAAAAGCAGGGAATCTAAAACCTATTTATTTTTTGATGGGGGAAGAACCTTACTACATTGATAAATTATCCGATTTTATAGAAGATACGGTTTTGAGCGAAGATGAAAAAGGCTTCAATCAAACTGTATTGTATGGTCGTGATGTCACTATTGAAGACATTGTAAGTACCGCCAAACGCTATCCTATGATGGCTGAACGTCAAGTGGTGATTATTAAGGAAGCACAAGAGCTTTCAAGAACCATCGACAAATTAGAAAGCTATGCCGAAAAGCCTATGCCTACTACCGTTTTGGTGTTGTGTTACAAATACAAAACACTAGACAAACGCAAAAAAGTCACCAAAACCCTAGCCAAAAACGGTTTAGTTTATGAAAGTAAAAAACTATATGAAAACCAAGTAGGCGATTGGATTAAACGAGTTTTGGCTGGAAAAAAGTACGCTATCGAACCCAAAGCATCTGCAATGTTGGTTGAATTTTTGGGTACCGATTTGAGCCGAATTAACAATGAGCTTGAAAAACTAAAAATCATACTACCTGCAGGAAGTACCATTACTGCACATCATATTGAGGAAAATATTGGTTTTAGTAAAGATTTTAATGTTTTTGAATTACGAAAAGCAATTGGCGAACGCAATCAATTAAAAGCGTATACCATTGCAGAAAATTTTGCGCAAAACCCAAAAGACAATCCTCTTGTAATGACCACAGGATTGGTTTTTAGTTTTTTCATTCAACTACTGAAATATCATGGATTGAAAGATAAAAATCCAAAAAATGTAGCAGCTGTTTTAGGGGTTAATCCATATTTCTTAAAAGATTATGATGTGGCTATTAAAAATTATCCGATGAGAAAAGTGAGCCAAATTGTGGGCTCCTTGCGCGATATTGATGTAAAAAGCAAAGGAGTTGGAGCCAATGCACTTTCGAATGGCGATTTGCTAAAAGAAATGTTATATAAAATTTTCAACTAAATACTCATGACAACTTTATTTAAAAATATCATTTTAAGTATCGGGATACTTCTAATGATGCCTTGGGCTAAAGCTCAAAATTCCAGAACTAACACTATAAAATACGCTTCATTTGACTCCTATCCTGTTTATTCTCAGGAAGATCTTGGAGTGACGTATTCTTCTAGTAAAACAATCTTAAAGCTTTGGAGTCCTAACGCCGAAGAAGTACAGCTTCATCTATACACTAAAGGAAATGGAGGCAATGCCTTTGCTACAAAAAACTTGATATATGAGGCTAAAACAGGCGTTTGGAGCATCGAATTAAAAGGAGATTTTCATAATACCTATTACACTTTGCAGGCCAAAAATGAGGGCAAATGGTCTAAAGAAATGCCCGATCCTTATGCAAAAGGTGTTGGTGTAAATGGTAATCGAGGACTAATTTTCAATCCCAAAAAAACAAATCCTACCCGTTGGAATACCGACAAACAACCCGTACTGAAATCGGTAGCAGATATTATTTTATATGAAGCTCATGTTCGTGATTTTTCGATAGATCCTTCATCAGGTATTAAAAACAAAGGCAAATTTCTTGGATTAACTGAGAAAAACACCAAAAATAGTTTTGGAGAAAGTACTGGATTAGATCATCTCAAAGAATTAGGGATTACCCATCTTCATTTGCTTCCGGTTTTTGATTACAAATCAATTGACGAAGCTACTTTAGATAAACCACAATACAATTGGGGATACGATCCACAAAATTACAATGCTCTAGAAGGTTCTTATGCCACCGATCCTTTTGATGGATTGGTGAGAATGAAAGAATACAAAGAAATGGTGCTTGCCTTGCATCAAGCCAATATTCGATTGGTGATGGATGTAGTGTACAATCACACCAGTTCGACGGATATTTTTGACCAATTGGTTCCTGGTTATTATTACAGAAACTGGGCTGACGGCAAGCGTTCCGATGCATCGGCTTGTGGTAATGAATTCGCATCAGATACACCAATGGCAAGACAATTCATGCTTTCATCCTTAAAATATTGGGTAAAAGAATATCATGTAGATGGTTTTCGTTTTGATTTAATGGCTATTCATGACATCGAAACTATGAATCTCATTTCAAAAGAACTTAAAAAAATTGACCCCTCCATTTTCTTATACGGTGAAGGCTGGACAGCTGGAGATTCACCGCTTCCTTTAGAGAAAAGAGCCTTAAAAAATCATGTCAAACAATTGAATGATATAGCTGTTTTTTCAGATGACATTCGAGATGGTATAAAAGGACATTGGTCCAATGTTGAAGAGAAAGGATTTGTGAGTGGCCATAAAAATCTCAAAGAAATAGTTGAATTTGGTGTGGTTGCCTCCACTAATCATCCGCAGATAAAGTATGACAAAAGTAGAAGTTATGCACAGTTTCCTTATGCTGATGCTCCAACAAAAGTCATTGGTTACGTTTCTTGTCACGATAATAACACACTATACGATAAGTTAAAAATTGCGAATCCTTCTGTTTCAGAAAAAGATTTGGTGGCTATGGATAAATTAGCCAATACCATTGTTTTTACAGCTCAAAGCATTCCGTTTTTACACATGGGAGTTGAAATGAAACGCACCAAAAGCGGTGTAGAAAATTCCTATAACGCCCCGGACAGTATCAATAAAATCAATTGGAATTGGAAACACGAAAACGCAGCATTGTATCACTATTACAAAAACTTAGTAGCACTGAGAAAAGCACATCCTGCTTTTAAAATGCCTTCCGAAAAAATGATTCAAGACCATCTGGAATTTTTGAATACAAACGACCCTCTTTTAGTAGGCTTTACACTAAAAGATAATGCTAATGGTGATGTCTGGAAAAATATCAGAGTGTACTATAATGGTGATTCAAGTCCAAAAACATTACAACTTGACGGTACATGGAAAATTGCGGCTGATGGCACGGTTATAGAATTGACTTTGTCAGAAAAATCAACAAATCATTCCCTAACGATTCCTGCTCATAGCGCAATGATTTTATTTCAGGAATAAGAATTTAGTTCAAAAATCTATAAAAAATACCGATATTTGCAGTTCCGAAAAAAAATAATATACCGCAAATTATGGGAATGAATAAAAATACCATCTTGGGATGGGCAACATTTATAATGATAGTAATGGGATTACTACTTATTGCATTAGGCGCATTTCGTTACAGAGATGTTTCGGGATGGGGATTTGCAGCAGTAGGAATTGGTTTTCTGGCTAACGCATGGGTTTTTAGTTCTCTGAAAGGCCGCGTGTAGTTTTTTGAAAAAAGTCCTCGATTACAAACAATACACATTAATTTAATAAACTAAGAATATGTCAGACGATAAGAAGGTCATTTTCTCGATGCAGAAATTGAGTAAAACCTATCAAGGTGCAGATAAACCAGTATTAAAAAACATTTATTTGAGTTTCTTTTATGGAGCCAAAATTGGTATTTTGGGTCTTAATGGCTCTGGTAAATCTTCTCTTTTAAAAATTATTGCAGGCGTTGATAAAAATTATCAAGGGGATGTTGTTTTTCAACCCGGCTATACCGTTGGTTATTTAGAGCAAGAACCAATTTTGGATGATTCCAAAACCGTAATCGAAATTGTTCGTGAAGGGGTTGCCGAAACGATGGCAGTTCTCGAAGAATACAACCAAATCAACGATTTGTTTGGTCTTGAAGAAAACTATTCTGATCCAGACAAAATGGACAAATTGATGGATCGTCAAGCGGCTTTGCAAGATAAAATTGATGCTTTAGGCGCTTGGGAAATCGATACAAAACTTGAAATTGCAATGGATGCTTTGCGTACTCCAGAGGGTGATACACCCATCAAAAATCTTTCAGGTGGAGAACGTCGTCGTGTAGCTTTATGTCGTTTGTTATTGCAACAACCTGACGTATTACTTTTAGATGAGCCAACCAACCACTTGGATGCTGAATCTGTATTGTGGTTAGAACAACATTTAGCACAATATGCTGGAACTGTAATTGCCGTGACACACGACCGTTATTTCTTGGATAATGTAGCCGGTTGGATTTTAGAATTAGATCGTGGAGAAGGAATTCCTTGGAAAGGAAACTATTCTTCTTGGCTAGATCAAAAATCGAATCGAATGGCGCAAGAAGAAAAAGTGGCTTCGAAACGCAGAAAGACTTTAGAGCGTGAGTTGGACTGGGTTCGTCAAGGTGCCAAAGGTCGTCAAACCAAACAAAAAGCACGTTTGCAGAACTACGACAAACTTTTGAATGAAGACCAAAAACAATTAGACGAAAAATTAGAAATCTATATTCCTAATGGTCCGCGTTTGGGAACCAATGTAATCGAAGCTAAAAATGTTGCCAAAGCTTTTGGAGAAAAATTATTATATGATAACCTGAACTTTACCTTGCCACAAGCAGGAATTGTTGGGATTATCGGTCCGAATGGCGCTGGTAAATCGACTATTTTCAAAATGATTATGGGCGAACAACAAACAGACAGCGGTGAATTTTCGGTAGGAGAAACCGTAAAAATCGCTTACGTTGATCAATCACATTCTAACATTGATCCAAACAAATCCATCTGGGAAAATTTTGCCGATGGGCAAGAGTTAATCATGATGGGTGGAAGACAAGTAAACTCAAGAGCGTATTTGTCACGTTTCAATTTTGGAGGAGGCGAGCAAAACAAAAAAGTATCGATGCTTTCTGGTGGAGAGCGCAACCGTTTACACTTAGCGATGACCTTGAAAGAAGAAGGCAACGTATTGCTTTTAGATGAGCCAACGAATGATTTGGACGTAAATACGTTACGTGCTCTTGAGGAAGGTTTAGATAATTTTGCAGGTTGTGCCGTAGTTATCTCTCACGACAGATGGTTCTTAGATAGAATTTGCACCCATATTTTGGCATTTGAAGGAGATTCAGAAGTCTACTTTTTCGAAGGAAGTTTCTCTGAATACGAGGAAAACAAAAAGAAACGTTTAGGTGGCGATTTGACTCCAAAACGATTGAAATACCGAAAATTGATTAGAGGGTAAACATCACTAAATTCAATCAAAAACCACTATTTACATCATTTGTAATTAGTGGTTTTTTTTTATCATTATTTAGAATAAAACAATACTTTGTATACTTTTTTGCAAAATAATAACGTTATTTTTTAGACATCATAATTCTACGCTAAATAAATTCGAGTTTAAAGGTAATTCGAATTGTTTTTCTTTAATTTGTAATAGCACGACCTGAAAATCAGTTGCATAAATAAGAAACAAATAAATAATTATCAATACAGGGTGTTGGAAATGAGTAGTATTGACGCAATTAATGATTTCTAGAAATACTTGTTTTCAAAATATTTCTTTTTATTAACTTTAGACTAGACCTTTAAATTAAGCTATTCAAAATGTTTGTTACTGATTTGCCTAAACAACCCCCTTTATTTATTTCCTATTTGAAGGTGGGTGAGCTTTTATACTACTCGCTAATTCTATTCATCCTTGAAGCTTGGATTTATGGTATTCAATTGCATGATGCAGTTCTGAATAGAGGTAAAATAGCAATACTGTTTTGGCTAAGCTGTTTTTTGTTTTCCTTTCTACACATTTTTTTGGTACTAGCCGATGGTTGGTCACGCTTTCAAAACTACAAAAGAGCTAAAGATCAATTTTTTGTACATGGCTTCAACAGACGTATTTGTGATACCTATATAGTTTCAAAATGCCAACGCATAGCAGCCACAGTTGCAGCAAATGAGCTAGGTTACAAAGATCAAATAGATAATTATTACAAACAAAAAGGAGTAAAATGGTATCATTTCGTACCTTATTTTATGGTCAATGATCCCTTGTTTTTATTCCGCAAAAAATTCTGGAATCGCACTTTTTTGGAACCAAGTTATCAATCAAGATTTGATTATCACGCGATTCAAATAAAGATTACTCAATAAATGGAAATACAAAATATT
Organism: Flavobacterium sp. TSSA_36; assembly: GCF_051547165.1. Classification (NCBI taxonomy): domain Bacteria; kingdom Pseudomonadati; phylum Bacteroidota; class Flavobacteriia; order Flavobacteriales; family Flavobacteriaceae; genus Flavobacterium; species Flavobacterium sp. TSSA_36. Next base: position 211,382 of record NZ_JBPTTP010000006.1, on the reverse strand, counting down.
TACAAATCCTACGGCGATTTGGAAGTCCTTCGCGGGGTTTCCATGCATTGTCCTCCTGGGGAAATCATTGGCTTATTAGGAGCTAACGGTGCTGGAAAAACCACTTTGTTTAAAATTATTTTTGGCTTAATCCGACCTGATAGTGGAACGGTAGTACTTCCAAGGCATCATGCCAAACCTTTGGGAGGCATCATTGAGAAACCTGGACTTTACGAATATCTTTCGGCTGCAGAAAACATAAAACTTTTTGCGGGTATTCAAGGGTTACAACTTTCCACAAGTCTCGCCAATGGATACCTCGAACGAGTGGGCCTTGACCCCAATCGTAATGACCAAGTTAGTCGATTTTCAATGGGAATGAAACAACGATTGGCGATTGCCATTGCGTTACTCAATCAACCCGCTGTATTGGTTTTAGACGAACCTTTCAATGGATTGGATCCAGTAGGTGTGGCAGCCCTGCGAGAGCTCATTCTTACTCTTTGTGAACAACATCAACTTTCTATTATACTTTCTTCGCATATCACTGAAGAAATTGCCAAAACCTGCCATCGTCTTTACGTCTTAAAACAAGGGAAAATAGCGCATAGTGGCCCAACACAAGAACTATTATCAACACACACTATTGGCTATGCTTTGTATGGAAAAGGAATTGCTCAAGCAAAAGCATTGAAAAAGTATGAATTTCAAATACGCGGGCAAATGGCATGGGTGGCCATTGGATCTGATAAAATTAGCGGTTTATTGCAAGAATTACTGCTGGAAGGAATCGCAATAGAATCCTGCATACCCGATTACAGCATAAAAGAACTCTTTGAAATTTAACTACGATGTGGCAATTAATCAAAATAGAATGGTACAAACTATTCAAACAAAACAGAACCTATTGGGCACTTGGGGCTATTATAATCATAGAAGGATTGGTCTTGGTTGGCGCCTATTTTCAGGGTACTGACATTATCGAACTTCTGCTTGAAAATTTACGGAAATCGTTCTATTTTAATGGTAATTTGTTAAATGGTAATTTGATGGTGTATTTGTTATTGAATACGCTTTGGTTTCATCTGCCTTTAATCTTGATGATTTTGGTTTCGGGAATGATCACAACGGAATACAAGGACAAAACGCTACAAGCTACATTCTTACAGCCGGTAAGTAAAAGTCAATTCATCGTTGCAAAATATCTCGTTGCCATTCAGTTGACTATAGTTGTTTTATTATTTCTTGCGATCACTTCCATTTTCTTTTCAAATGCATTATTTGGTCAAGGTGATTTGATTGTATATTTAGAATCATTGAACTTTTTCACAGACACAATTGCTAAACAGCGCATTTTGTTGGCCTTTATTTCTGGTGGATTTTCTATGGTCTTTTACACTGTAGTAAGTATGACTTTAGCCATTCAAATTAAAGAGGCCACCGCTACTTGGATAGCCTGTACTTTTTTTCTTGTTTTTACCAATTTATTTCTCAAAATAGATTTAAATTCCGCCTTTTTAAACCAATGGTTTTATGTGAAATTAATTGATAGTTGGCAATATTTCTTTTATCCTGAAATCGCTTGGAATCAAGTATATTTCAATACTATTTTACTTTCCTTTTACAGCCTGATGACTACCTTATTGGGCACTTATTTATTTATCCGAAAAGACCTAGACTAATGAGAATATCATCTTACATAGGACTATTATTATGGTCTATTACTTCCTGTTTTTCGCAACAAATCGATAAGGATATAGTGGCTTTGAAACAGCGAATGGATTCTGTGACTTTTTTCAATGCTAAATTGAATTTGAAAGTGGACATTTCTTTTATCAATATGCCCGAAAAACAAGCCACTATTACGTATTCTAAAGGTAAAAGAATAAAAATAGATGCCGATGATTTTGTGCTTTTACCCAAACGTGGTTTAGATTTTTCACTAAATAGTCTCACCGAATATCCTTATATTACGGTAGACAGAGGAAAAGAAGTTAAAAATGGTAAACTCTGTAAAGTCTTAAATATTATCCCTATCGATCCAAAAGCCGATTTTTCGATAGCTACGGTTTGGCTGGATGAAAAAACAAAACGCCTTCATACTACCGAAATCAATACCAAAAAAGATGGCGCCTATCAAATGGCTATGGAATATGAAAAAACCAAAGATGTTTTACCTAAAAAAGTGGCCGTGAGTTTTGAAATTGAAAAATTAAAAATTCCAGTAAATTTTCTTGGAAAAGGAACAACCATTGATCGAAAAAAAATGAAAGTTGAGGCTACCAAAAAAGGAAAAATATATCTTAATCTTTTGTATTCTACTATCAAAAAAATATAGTGACTAGCTATGATTTTTCTACTATTTTTGAATGATCTTCATACCAATCTTTGAATGTTTTGGAGGTATTGTACACATCTTTTAGTACCTTATATACCATGACAACGATTAATACATTGCCAATGATGAATAAAACATTCATTGCTGTAAAGGAAGTTGCTACTTGGCAAAAGGCAATAAAAAAAACTAAATAAACCGTAGTTAGTCCAATTAAAAAAAGAGCGACATTTTTCATAACCTTACAATTAAAATGGGTAATTTATTTTTTAGAAAACAACGTTAAATTACATAAATTGTTGTTTTTCAAATTACAACAATTGTTAATTTTGATGTAAATTACAAAACATAAATTGCTATAGGAAGTTCGAATACTTTAAAATTTCAACCTTTGTATTTTAATTTTTATCTAACTTTAAATTTAAAAAAGATGAGTCCGAAAAAGGAAAAAGAAACCATACGATACGACAACAAGGAATTCAATTGCTCCCTTGCCTTTACCTTGCGTTTAATTGGAGACAAATACAAAAGCCTTATTTTATTTCACTTAAAAGACGGCGCAATTCGATCGGGAGAATTACAAAAAAGTATCACAGATATTTCTAATAGAATGTTTATTTATTCTTTGCGTGCTTTGGAAAAAGATGCTTTAGTGAAACGAACCGTTTTTCCAGTTACTCCTCCAAGAGTGGACTACGAATTAACGGAAGCTGGTAAAACCATTATCCCCATTATTCTACAATTGAATCAGTGGGGACAAGATTTTGCAAAATCAAATCATTTATACGCACCTTGTGAATAATGCAATTCGTAAGAGTGCGTGTAAATTTCGAATACCGTTCCAAAAGGATCCTCTACATAACACATGCGGTAGGGTTTTTCACCAGGGTAATATTCGCGAATAGGCATTCTTTGTTTTCCTCCTGCGGCTACAATTTTTTTAACCAATCCTTCAATATCAGGATCTTGAATTGAAAAGTGAAACAGCCCAGAACGGAAAGGTTCAAAATTAGGTTTTAGTTCTTTACTTTCCTTAAATTCAAACAATTCGAATCCAATTCTGTCTCCTGAAGATAAATGAGCAATTTTAAAAGTACCCCAGCCTTCTCCAAATACATCGATACACATTTTACCGATGGCGGTTTCGTTCTCTTCTTTAACAACTGTTGGCTGCATGATGACATAAAATCCCAAAACTTCTGTATAAAATTTAACTGCTTTTTCAATATCTGGAACAGTAATTCCGACATGGGAAAAGGTTTTTGGGAATGGATTCAAAACTTCATTTTCATTTTTCATAATTGACTTTTTTTGTGAATAGCTCAATGTTACTAGTAACGATAAAGTTACAACATAAATTAATTTTTTCATGAACAGTTATATTTTTTAACAGTGCAAAAATATAACGTTACTATTTGTAAAACAAGATGTTACACTTGTTGCACTCAGTAACACCGTTGTGTATTTTTATGATTTTAGGGTTGTTATAGTCGAATAAAAAAAGGACTTTTATTTTAAAATTATTAGAAGTAGAAGGAATTATTTACAAAAAAATAATACTAATGGAAATTGTACATTTTAAATGTCCTTAAAAAGAGGTCATCTCGTTTTAATTCATTAATTTAGATTCATTACAAATAAATTAACACAAACATGAATTGGATCCTACTTATTATCGCTGGATTATTTGAAGTAGCTTTTGCTGCTTGTTTAGGCAAAGCCAAAGAAACAATTGGTATCGAAATGTATTATTGGTATGCTGGTTTTTTACTTTCTTTATTGATTAGTATGACTTTATTAATTAAAGCCACACAAACGCTTCCAATAGGAACAGCCTATGGTGTTTGGACAGGCATAGGCGCAGTGGGTACCGTTTTAATTGGAATTTTTGTATTCAAAGAACCGGCTAGTTTTTGGCGATTGTTTTTTATCACTACCTTGATTGCTTCCATTATTGGTTTAAAAGTAGTTTCACATTAAAGCCTAATCACATGAAATCGCCATTAACAAAGAGTTTGCTGCAAGCACAAACCAATAAATAAAAGGCGATACCATATATGACCGCTAAAAAATAAATTTTACATAAATGAAAAAAATCATCATTATTGGAGGAGGATTTGCGGGTCTGAATTTAGCAAAAGACATCAAAAATACCAGCTACGAAATCATCTTAGTGGATAAGAATAATTATGTTTTTTTTCCACCTTTACTTTATCAAGTTGCCACTGGATTTTTAGAACCTTCTAATATTAGTTATCCCTATCGAAAACTTTTACGGGATAAAAAAAATGTGCGTTTTGTGAATGGGGCTCTCGTCAAAATTGACGTATCTCAACAAAAAGTACTACTGGATACAGGAACATTATCATATGACTATCTTGTAATGGCTACAGGCACCGTTACGAACTATTTTGGTATGGAAAATGTAAAGAAAAACGCAATTCCCATGAAAACCTTGAACGATGCTTTAGAAATGCGTAATTTTTTACTAAAACAATTAGAAGAAGCTACAAGATTACTCGATAACAAGAAGAAATTAAAAGAAAAACTCAATATTGTGGTGGCTGGAGGTGGGCCAACCGGAGTTGAAATCTCAGGAATGCTTGCAGAATTGCGCAAAACCATTTTTAAAAAAGACTATCCAGAATTCAACAAACTGCCTGTAAATGCTCATATTTACTTAGTAGATGGAAGTGCGCAACTTTTATCTCCTATGAGTAAAAAAGCACAAGAAAGTACGCTACTAGAACTAAAAAAAATAGGAGTCAAAGTTTATTTAAATACGCAGGTTACCGATTTTTCAAATCAAAAAGTGATCTTGAGTAATGGAAAAATAATAGAAACTGAAAATTTAATTTGGGCTGCTGGAGTTACATCACAAAAGTTTGATGGAATTCCTGAGCACTGTTTTGGAAGAGGAAAAAGACTTCAAACTGATGCTTTTAACGCTATTGAAGGTTTAGAAAATGCCTACGCAATTGGAGATAACGCTATTCAATTTTTAGATCCAAATTTTAGGGATGGCCACCCACAAGTTGCCCAAGTCGCCTTGCAACAAGCCAAAAATTTGGCCATAAACTTTGATAATTTAGCGAATGGAAAACCTTTAAAAGAATTTTCATATCATGACAAAGGTTCTATGGCTATAATCGGCCGAAATAAAGCAGTGGCGGATTTGCCTAAAAACCTTCATTTTAAGGGGTTTTTTGCCTGGTTTATTTGGGTTTTTGTTCACCTCATTTCTTTAATGCATTATCGAAATAAAATCGCAACCTTTTACAACTGGTCTATCGCATATTTCACCAAAGACCATGATTTGAGAATGATCATTAGGCCAAATGAATCCAAAACTACTAATCCATCTTGAAACCAGTATCAGTACTAAACAGTTTTGAAATTGGATTGCGTCAAAAAAGCAGTGATACCACCACTGCTTTTTTTTATAAATTACAGTTTCGCTATGGGTTTGTCATTTCTACTCCATTCGCTCCAAGAGCCTACATATAATTTCGGGATAGCAAAACCAGCAAGATGTAGGGACAATACAGTATGGCAAGCCGTAATTCCCGATCCGCAATGTACAATGGTATTTTCTGATGAAGACTTTTCAAGGATAGCTTCGTATTTTTCTTTTAAAATTTCAGGAGCTAAAAAGAGACCGTTTTCATCGAGGTTTTGCGTAAAAGGAATGTTTATGGCTCCAGGAATGTGTCCTGCAACTACATCTATTGGTTCACTTTCGCCGTTATAGCGAAAAGTTTCTCTAACATCTATTATGGTATGTGAAGGAAGTTTGGCTACTGTCTCAACTTCATCAATCGAAGCCAATGGGTATTGCCAAGTGGTACAAGGATATTTGTCCTTTTTTATAATAGCAACTGGATCTGAATTTACAGGAAAACCTATTTTTTCTGCTGCTTGAATACCACCATTTAACACTTGGACTTTTTCATGACCTATCGCTTTAAGCATCCACCAAAATCGCGCAGCTGCATTCGCTCCATTTTTATCATCATAGACCACTATCCAAGTTTGAGGCGTTATCCCTAAATTGCCCAACGTTTTTGAAAAATCGTCAATACTTGGCAAGGGATGTCTTCCTCCATTGGAAACATCTGCGCCGATAGTGGCCAATTGGGTGTTACAGTCTGCAAAAATGGCTCCTTCAAGGTGTTTTAATTCATAGTTTTGTCTCGTATTCGTTCCATTGGAAGCGTCAACCAAAACCAAAGATTTTTTTTTATGCATCTCTTTGAGTTGTTGAGCTTCAATTATTGGACTTAATGATTCGTTCATATAAAATGTATTTTGAAAAATTTATTTAAGATGCTTTCTAAAGAAGTTAATAGTTCTTTCCCAAGCCAAGTTAGCGGCTTTTTCATCATAACGCGGTGTGGTATTATTATGAAAACCATGATTGACATCGGGATAGATAAAGGCTGTATAATCGATTTTATTTTGTTTTAATATAGTTTCATAAGCGGGCCAACCTTCATTAACTCGAATGTCTAAGCCTGCATATTGGATCAAGAGCGGTGCTTTAATTTTCGGGGCATCTGCTGCGCTAGGTTGGCCACCATAAAACGGGACTGCAGCTCCTAATTTTGGAACCCGAACGGCCATCATATTGGCAATCCATCCACCAAAACAAAATCCTACTACTCCCACATGGCCATTACAGTCTTTATGGTCTTTTAAAAATTCGTAAGCCGCTATAAAATCTTCTAGCATTTCCTCACGGGTCCGTTTTTTTTGTAATTCTCGACCAGCATCATCATTGCCAGGATATCCACCAAGCGGACTCAAAGCATCGGGTGCTAAAGTGATAAAGCCTTCGAGTGCACCTCTTCTTCCCACGTCTTCAATGTAAGGATTTAGGCCTCTGTTTTCATGAACTACAATAACACCGGGTAGTTTTTTCTTTTTGTCTGTTGGTTTAGAAAGTAATCCTTTGATTGTTCCGCCTCCTTTTGGCGAAGGGTAGCTAATTATGGCTGACTCTAATCTTGGATCGTCGGCTGCGATAGTTTGATTGTCTTTATAGTTGGGTGTGATGAAACTAAGTAAGGTAGGAACAGTCAAACTCCCCACAGCAAAAAGCGATAATTTTTCAATAAATTGCCTTCTTTCAATTTTATTATGGGCGTAATCATCATATAAATCAAAAACTTCTTGACTGATGTCAGCTTTGGTAATTTCTTTCATAAGTTTGTTTTTTTGTTTAGAATACTGTTGCGCCTATAAAAATAACTTTTTTTTGTTTAGATAAATGTAGCATATAAATTCTAGCCTTAATTGGTTACTTTTATTGTGTTCAAAAAGGAGGGAGGTAAGCTTTCGAATGTTTACACATGTAGGCTTTGTTTATTATAAAAGAATTTTCACGAATTCACTTTAATTACAAGCGTTTCATTAGGACTAAAATTGAAATAAACCGAATTTTTCTTATTCAGGTTCGATTTTTTTCATTCTTGCCAAATGGTTGTATTTGTGTTTATTTTGTTTTTAGAAGTAATTATCTTACTACCAATATTTTTTCGGCATCCACTAAAAAAGTTACTTAATTTACCTAAGCAAATCCCTATTTTAAGGAAATAATCATCACATTTTATGGCACTATTTCAACGATTAAATTCTAAATTAACCCCAATAAACAACACTGGATTTGGAGCAAATGCAGCAACTAATGGCAAACGTTTTTTTGATAAAAATGGAAAAACTAGTGTAAAGCGAGTTGGGTTGTCTTTTTTGGAGCACCACAGTTGGTATCATACGCTCATTGATATGCCCTCCTGGAAATTTTTAGCGCTATTGTTTTTGTTCTATATCGCTATAAATTTTGTGTTTGCTATAGGCTACTTCGCCATTGGAATTGAAAATTTAAATGGAATATCCCAAAATCAAAGTCAATGGATACAGTTCGGTCACGCCTATTTTTTTAGTGCTCAAACATTTACTACGGTGGGTTATGGACACATTAGTCCCGTAGGTTTCTTAGCGAGTTCCTTGTCTGCGGCTGAAGCATTAATTGGTCTTTTGAGTTTTGCAATTGCAACGGGACTATTTTTTGGTCGATTTAGTAAGCCGAAAGTCTATTTAAAATTTTCCGATAATGCGATAATAGCGCCTTACAAAGACGGTAATGCGCTCATGTTTAGGATGGCACCTTACAAGAATACCAATTATTTGGACACGGAAGTCAGTGTTACTTTAGGGCTGAATAGCATAGAAAATGGAAAACCGATCAACACCTTTTATGTCCTAGATTTAGAGATGAATAAATTAAATTCTCTAGTATTGAGCTGGACTCTAGTACATCCAATTACTGAAAAAAGCCCTCTTTTTCAATTTACTGCTGCTGATTTCGCTGCCATTACGGGAGAAGTGCTTGTTTTTGTAAAAACATTTGACGATATGTACAGCACCACGGTAGCCACACGAACTTCCTATATTTTTTCTGAAATAGTATATGGTGCAAAATTTCAACCCAATTTTGAAAGCAGCGAAAAACACATTTTTACCATACTTCACTTAGATAAGCTAAATCATTATGAAAAAATAACTTTGTAAATTTTCGCGGTTTGTCAAAAATAATTTTTACTTTTGTTTAATAAAATTTAAAAAACAATGAACAATGTAAAAAATGTTTTCAGCATTAAAGACCTGGAAAATCTTTCTGGGATCAAAGCGCACACCATTCGTATTTGGGAAAAGCGATACAATGTGCTGCAACCGATGAGAACGGATACTAATATTCGTTTGTATGATTTACAAAGTTTACAAAAGCTGTTGAATATTACCTTGCTTCATGATTATGGGTATAAAATATCGAAAATAGCTACTTATTCAGAAGAGAAAATACCTACTTTAGTTAGAGAAATTGTAACTACCAAAAATGCAAATAATCATGCAATTAGTGATTTTAAGGTAGCCATGATGAATTTTGATCAAGACATGTTTTTTAAAACTTATGATTGGTTAATAACTAAAAAGACTTTTAAAGAAGTTTTTATGCAGGTTTTTGTGCCGTTAATGAATGAGTTGGGTTTATTATGGCAGACAGATACCATAACCCCAGCTCATGAGCATTTTGTGAGTTATTTAATCAAGCAGAAATTATTAGTCAATATTGAACAACAACAAAAGCAAGAAATTACAAATACTCACAAAGTATTTGTGTTGTCTTTGCCAATGAATGAAATTCACGAATTAGGTTTGATGTATTTGCATTATGAAGTGTTATTACAAGGTTATAAAACGATTTACCTAGGTGAAAGCATGCCAATCGATAACTTGCCTATGTTGAAAAACACTTTTGATAACATTACTTATATTTCCTATATGACTGTGCAACCGGATCGTGAAAGTGTGAATGAATATGTAAAAACAATGCAAAAAGAGTTACTGGGAGATGGAACACAACTTTGGTTTATAGGTAGATTAGTAGAAGCAATTCGACCCGAAGTATTAGGGGATGATTGCAGAGTGTTTGAATCTATCCCAGAATTAATTGATGCCGTTTAGAGCAACCCTAATACAATTAACGCCCCAACAATAAAATGAATAAAGTTGCAATTATTGGCTCAGGATTTTCGTCCCTGTCGGCCGCCTGTTATTTAGCTAAAAGTGGCCATGACGTTACTGTTTTTGAAAAAAATCAAACCATTGGAGGTCGAGCAAGACAACTCAAAGTGCAAGGTTTTACCTTTGATATGGGTCCGAGTTGGTATTGGATGCCAGATATTTTTGAACGATTTTTTGCCGACTTTGGAAAGAAAACCACAGATTATTATGAGCTAATAAAACTGTCTCCTGCCTATCGAGTATATTTCGGAATCAATGATTTTATAGCTATAGCTGATAATCTTGATGATATAGCTCATACTTTCGAAGCAATTGAAAAAGGAAGTGGGAAAGTTTTGCAAGCTTTCATGGCCGAAGCACAAAGTAATTATAATATAGCCATTAAAGATTTAGTCTATCGTCCAGGTGTTTCTCCTCTGGAATTGGTGACTCTAAAAACAGCCCAAAAAGTAGGACAGTTTTTTAGTAATATCAGCCGCGACGTTCGCAAAAAGTTTAAAAACCCACGATTAATTCAAATTTTAGAGTTTCCAGTATTATTTCTTGGAGCAAAACCTTCGGATACGCCTTCATTTTATAGTTTCATGAACTATGCTGATTTTGGTTTAGGTACTTGGCACCCCAAAACAGGCATGTTTGACGTGGTTCGCGCGATGGAAACTTTAGCGAAAGAAGTTGGGGTGAAATTTGTCACCGAAGCAACCATCGAAAAAATTGTTGTAGAGCATAAAACCGCTACCGGAATTGTGGTCAACGGGCAAACTATTACTGCTGATATTGTGCTTAGCGGTGCCGATTATCATCATACAGAAACTTTATTGGATAAAGAGCATCGAGCTTACTCAGAAGCGTATTGGGAAAGTCGCGTTTTTGCACCGTCTTCATTACTGTTTTATGTAGGTTTTGATAAAAAAATAGAAAATATTTCGCATCATGCCTTGTTTTTCGATGTCGATTTTTACCAACATGCCAAAGATATTTACGATGAGCCACAATGGCCTAAAGAACCACTATTTTATGCTAATTTTCCATCCTTGACTGACAAAACCGCAGCTCCTGATGGAATGGAATCCGCCTTTTTTTTAGTGCCCTTAGCTCCCGGAATAAATGATACAGAGGCATTGAGAGAAGAATACTTTGATAAAATAATTACTCGTTTTGAGCTACTTACGCAACAATCTGTCAAAAAAAATATTATATTTAAACAATCCTTTTGTAAAAATGATTTTGTAGCAGACTACAACTCCTATAAAGGAAATGCTTACGGAATGGCGAACACATTGTTACAAACGGCTTTTCTTAGACCAAAATTGAAAAGTAAAAAAGTCAAAAATTTATTTTTCACAGGGCAATTAACCGTGCCAGGTCCAGGAGTACCTCCTGCATTAATTTCAGGAAAACTAGTATCAGAATTAATCCATAACCAAATTTCAGTAGCCTAATTATGAAACAATTATTTGATGAGGTATCCTTTAAGTGCAGTAAATTAGTAACCAAAAATTACAGTACTTCCTTCTCTACAGCCGTTTATATGCTTGCGCCAAGCATCAGACGTGACATTTACAATATCTACGGATTTGTTCGTTTTGCCGATGAAATTGTCGATTCTTTTCATGGATTTGACAAAGAACAATTAATTCAAGAGTTTGAAATCGAATATTATAAAGCCTTAAAATCAGGTATCAGTTTGAATCCGATTCTCAATGCTTTTCAAACTACTGTAAAAGAAAATAATATTTCGGATGATTTGGTACAGGCTTTTCTAAAGAGTATGAAACTCGACTTGATAAAATCAGACTATCACACCCAATCCGAATACCAAGAATACATTTATGGTTCGGCTGATGTGGTAGGGTTAATGTGTTTGAAAGTTTTTGTAAAAGGCGATGAAGACAAATACAATTTCCTAAAGGATGAAGCTATGCGTTTGGGTTCTGCTTTTCAAAAAGTGAATTTTCTTAGAGATTTAAAAGACGATAATCTGGTGCTAAATCGCAATTATTTTCCAGGTGTCGACTTGAAATCGTTTGATGAAGATTCCAAGAAAACAATCATTGCCGAAATTAAAGAAGATTTTAGAGTAGCACGCGAAGGCATCAAAAAATTACCACTCGAAGCTAAATTTGGGGTTTTTACAGCCTATGTGTATTATCTGAAATTGTTACGCAAACTCGAAAGTACTCCTTGTCATAAAATCGGAACCGAAAGAATACGAGTATCCAATTATTCCAAAGCGGGCTTATTAGCACAATCTTTTGTGACGTACAAATTGAGAATGGTTTAATTCTAAATTAAAATAAACACAACAACAATGCTTAACTTTTTTATTTTTTTAGGGGTTTTTCTGATTATGGAATGTGTCACTTGGTGTACCCACAAATTCGTCATGCACGGTTTTATGTGGTATTTTCACGCTGACCACCATCAGCCAAAATATGCGCATATCTTTGAACGCAACGATATTTTCTTCGTAATTTTTGCCATTCCTAGTATTCTTCTTTTTTATTTTGGTGCAGAAGGCGGTCTTAATTATCTTTTTTTTATAGGTTTGGGTATCTTTTTTTATGGATTGTGTTACTTTCTAATCCACGATGTATTGATTCATCAACGCTTTAAATGGTTCAAAAACACCAACAACAAATATCTCATAGGACTACGAAAAGCCCACAAAGTACACCACAAACATTTAGGTAAAGAACAAGGCGAATGTTTCGGAATGCTATTCGTTCCGTTCAAATATTATAAAATGTAGTTTTGGGCGTGCCCCCCGAAACACGAGTATACTACCGACACCATTCCCCAATCGGGGGTCGGGTCATCCATTCCCGCTTTGTTGTAGTGGCCTTGATCGCCACTACAACAAGAGCTCCATTACTACCCCTCACGCAGGGCAATCAACAACATTTATCGTACACATCATGAAAGTTTATAAAAAAGAATCCGTTCAACACATCAATGCTACTCTTGAGGAATGTTGGGCTTTTTTCTCTAGTCCACAGAATTTACAGAAGATAACTCCGGCAGACATGGGCTTTCAAATTACTGATTTTGATGGACGCACCGCTTATCCCGGACAGGTTATTCAGTACAAAGTGTCACCATTACTGGGAATAAAACTCAGTTGGATGACCATCATAACAGCCGTAAAAGATAAAAGTTATTTTATAGACGAGCAGCGATTTGGCCCTTACACATTATGGCATCATAAACATTTTTTTGAAGCCACACCCACAGGAGTTAAAATGACTGATGTTGTGCACTATGCCTTGCCTTTAGGGATTTTAGGAAGAATAATGAATCGACTTGTAGTCAAAAACAAGTTGAATGAAATTTTCTCTTTCCGTGAAAAAGCAGTGGATTCTATTTTTAATACCCAGAAATAATGTCGAAATCGGTTACTTTTTTTTGGTTTCGTCGCGATTTGCGGTTAGAAGATAATGTCGGGATATTTGAGGCTTTGCAAAGTCCGTTTCCCGTAATTCCTCTTTTTATTTTTGACGATGCCATTTTGGAGCAGTTGCCCAAAGACGATGCTAGAGTTACTTTTATCTACGAATCACTTTCGAAAATCAACGAAAAATTAGCTGAATTTGGCAGTTCTCTTATAGTAAAAAAAGGAAAAACCCAAGAAGTTTGGCAACAATTAATGACAGATTTTGAGGTCAAAGAAGTATTTTTTAATAAAGATTACGAGCCCTATGCTATAAAAAGAGACCAACAGATTACCGAATTGTTAGCTCAAAATGGCGTAAAAGTTCAGGCATTCAAAGACCAAGTCATTTTTGAAGAAGCCGAAATCACCAAGGCCGACGGTTTGCCTTACACGGTTTACACGCCTTATAAAAACAGATGGTTAGAAAAATACAGAACGATGTCACCCGTTGCGGAGCAAGATACGAGCGTTTTTTCTAAAAATTGGTTTTCTAGTTCTTTCGAATTTCCCTCCTTGTCTGCTATTGGTTTTGAAGCTAGTGCCATCAAAGTCAAACCCCACAATTTGACTAAAATCGCAAATTATCACGAAACCCGTGATTTTCCAGCATTAGATACGACCTCTTATTTGTCGCCACATTTGCGATTTGGTACCGTTAGTGTCCGAAAATTAGTGAATTGGGCTGCTCGTAAAAATGACGTTTTCTTGAGCGAACTCATTTGGAGAGAATTTTTTATGCAAATCTTGTATCATTTCCCCAAAGTAGTCCAACACAATTTTAAATCAGCTTACGACGGTATAGAATGGCGCAATGACGAAGCTGATTTTCAGCGGTGGTGTTCAGGAAATACAGGTTATCCAATGGTTGACGCAGGTATGCGCGAACTCAATGCTACAGGTTATATGCACAATCGAGTGCGTATGGTGGTGGCTAGTTTTTTGTGCAAACATTTGTTATTGCCTTGGCAATGGGGCGAAGCCTATTTTGCTCAAAAGCTTTTAGACTATGATTTGTCTGCCAATGTAGGTAATTGGCAATGGGCTGCAGGTACTGGTTGCGATGCTGCTCCTTATTTTAGAGTCTTCAATCCTGATATTCAATTGCAAAAATTTGACGCCAAAGGCCACTACATCCGAAAATGGATTCCTGAATTTGATTTAGGTTACGGTGCACCTATGGTAGAACACGCTATGGCTAGAGACCGCGCCATCGCTACATACAAAGCTGGGATTTTGAAATAAGCAATCGCATATTTTGTACTTTTACAAAAAACTCCAAAAATGAAAATCTACATCAAAAATATGGTGTGCCATCGTTGCATTATGGTGGTACAATCCGAGTTAGAAAAGAGCGGATTTACGCCACTTTCCGTATCTCTTGGTGAAGTAGTTTTTGAAAAGGAACTTGCTGTAAGCGACCAAGAAATTATAGCTAAAACACTTCAAAATGTTGGTTTTGAAATCATCGAAGACCAAAAAAAGCAAGGGGTTGAAAAAGTGAAAACCTTGATTATTGATTTGGTTCAAAATCAAAATTCGGCACTCAAAAATACCCTTTCCGACTATTTGAGTACCCAATTGGATTGTGATTACAAATCCATTACTACTTTGTTTACTGAACTCGAGGGGGCCACAATTGAGAAATATTTCATCGCACAAAAGATTGAAAAAGTAAAAGAGTTATTAGTATACAACGAGTTGACTTTGAGTGAAATTGCCTTTCAGTTACAGTATTCAAGTGTGGCCCATTTGAGCAATCAATTCAAAAGTGTAACAGGATTAACACCGAGTTATTTCAAAAATCTTCGTACCGAACGACGGATTCCTTTAGATCAAGTGTAAGCAAAGTAGTTCGTTTCCCTTAAAAAAGTTAGCCACGAATGCACAAATTGGTACTAATTTTTATAAATATTAAAATGGAATTGCACTAATTTTATAGATCCTTAAGAATTCGTGGAATAAAAAACGGTTAGAAATTAGTGTTTATTCTTGTTTTTTTTGGGGAAATTTTCTTGATTATAAGGTGTTTTTTATGGCGTAAATTCTAAAATTCATGTTATTTGTGAATTGAAGAACCAAAGCAAAGTGCACCACAATTATTATAGCATTCTAGCTGCAATTGGTGCATTCGTGGCTCTTTTTTAGATGACGGATGCTTGAAAAAGTATTCACTGTTTATCTTCGGAAATTGTTGTAATTCTTTAGGATAATTGTGTAATACTTCTCAATTTGATTCCAAGTAATTTTGTACTGTAATTTAAAACAGTATACTATGAAAACTACTATAAAGAGACAAATTCCAGTTTTACAAATGGGATGTGCGTCTTGCGCCAATAAAATCGCTTCTACAGTTCAAGCCTTAAATGGGATTGTTTCAGCCGAAGTCAACTATGCTTCGGCAATCCTTTCCCTTGAGTTCTTTCCAAAAATCATTACCCTATCCGAAGTCCAAAAAGCGGTGCAAGACGCAGGCTATGATTTGTTTATTGAGGAAGAAGCCAATGAAAGTAAAACCTTGGCTGCGATACAAGAAGAAAAAATGACCACTTTAAAAACCAAAACCATTTGGGCTTTGCTATTGGCTTTGCCTATTGTAATTATTGGTATGTTTTTTATGGAAATGCCTTATGCTAACGAAATTATGTGGGTGTTAGCAACTCCTGTTGTTTTCGGATTTGGAAGTAGTTTTTTTATAAATGCTTGGAAGCAAGCCCAACATCGTACAGCCAATATGGACACACTCGTAGCGCTGAGTACAGGAGTCGCGTATATATTTAGTGTTTTCAATACGTTGTTTCCGGAGTATTGGCATCAAAAAGGATTGCACGGACACGTCTATTTTGAAGCGGCTGCTGTTGTAGTAGCTTTTATCTTATTAGGCAAATGGTTAGAAGAAAACGCCAAATCCAATACCTCCACCGCTATAAAAAAGTTGATGGAGTTGCAACCCAATACGGTTACTTTGTGGTTCGACAACGAGCAGCAAAAAGTAATTCCTATCGAGCAAGTTAAAGTTGGGGATCGATTGCTGGTAAAACCTGGCGAACGTATTGCAGTCGATGGTGTTGTCATAAGTGGAGATTCTTATGTGGATGAAAGTATGTTAAGCGGCGAACCCATTCCCGTACTCAAAAAGGCAAACGAAAAAGTTTGGGCAGGTACGTTGAATCAAAAAGGTAGTTTGGTGTTCAAAGCCGTCCAAATTGGCTCCGAAACGCTTTTGGCTCATATTATCAAAACGGTCCAAGACGCACAAGGAAGCAAGGCCCCAGTTCAAAAAAAGGTCGACTTTATCGCTAGTATTTTTGTGCCTGTGGTTATGGTGATTGCAGTTTTGGCTTTTGTTTTGTGGTGGATTTTAGGGGGTGAAAATGGCTTTACGCAAGGTATTATGGCTTTAGTCACTGTTTTGGTGATTGCTTGTCCGTGCGCTTTGGGATTGGCAACTCCAACAGCCATTATGGTTGGAGTAGGCAAGGGTGCCGAAAATGGCATTCTCATTAAAGATGCACTGAGTTTAGAATTGGCACAAAAAATAGACACCATCGTTCTAGACAAAACAGGGACCATCACCGAAGGAAGACCGAAAGTAACTGGTGAACAATGGAGTACTGTCGATTCTCATTTACGTTCCATTTTGTTGAGTATCGAATCGCAATCCGAGCATCCTTTGGCGGAAGCCGTGGTGCAACATTTACAAGGAGTTCCAACGGTTGCGATTACTAATTTTGAGAGTATAACAGGGCAAGGCGTTAGAGCCAAAGTAGAAGGTGAGGAGTATTTTGTAGGGAATCCCTCTTTTTTAAAAGCCAACCAAATCGAAATAGGCGAAGACTTTCTTCAAAAAAGTACCGTTTGGGAAGCCGAAGCCAAAACCGTAATTGGCTTTGCTAATGCAATTAGCGTTTTAGCGCTCTTGGCCATTTCGGATGCAGTAAAACCAACTTCTGCGGCAGCGATTCGTGAGTTGCAACAGATTGGTGTTGAGGTATATATGCTAACGGGCGATGCTGAAAAAGCCGCACAAGCGATGGCTACACAAATGGGAATTACTCACTATAAAGGCGGAGTGTTGCCTCAACAAAAAGCCGATTTTATCAAAGAATTACAAGCTCAAGGCAAAACAGTTGCTATGGTGGGTGATGGGATTAATGACAGCACCGCATTGGCCCAAGCCGATGTCAGTATTGCTATGGGAAAAGGAAGCGCCATTGCGATGGAAGTCGCCAATATGACGCTAATGACCTCGGATTTGCATAAGATTCCGCAAGCGATTCGATTGTCAAAAGCTACTGTGGCTACTATACACCAAAACTTATTTTGGGCTTTTATTTATAATGTGATTGGCATTCCTATCGCGGCGGGGATTCTATTTCCGTTTAATGGCTTTTTACTCAATCCGATGCTCGCGGGTGCAGCTATGGCTCTCAGCAGTGTAAGTGTGGTAAGTAATAGTTTGCGATTGAAAGTGAAAAAGTTGTAGGGTAGTAAACTTTTAAAAATACAAATTCCAAATTCCAAGGCTATTAGCCATTTGGAATTTGGAATTTAAAAGGGTGTCATAGTAGTGATACATTTAAGTTTTATTTCCAACGTTTGGTGTATCTTATTCTTTTTTAGGAGCCAATTGATTTTGAACGATTCTATCAAAATCACTTTCAAATAATTGGTCTTGAATTATTCTGTATTTCTCAAACTCGCTTTCTGCGTGAGCTTTGGCTATTTCAGCAGTTACTTTTCCTATATCTTGTAATATCTCTCTATCGGTGGCTTCAATAAATTTATTTAGGCGATTTTCCCAATCTTCCATTGTCATTGGAATTTGCCTTGACGCCATATCTTCAGCAATATCTAAATAGGCTGAAACTAGGCGTTGCAATTGTTTCATTTCGTTTTCAGACAAATAGTTTTTGGCAACACTAACATCAAATTTTTGAATTTTACCTTTTGGAGCGTCTTTCCAAGTTGTCAAGCCCATATTTTCGTTTTGGTGATTGGGCTCTGTTAACAATAACTTCTGCCGCTGTTTGACCATGTATTGCCCAATGTAATTTGTTTTGTACTGTGGCAAAAAAACGTTTAGTTGCTTGAGCTGTTACGTCATAATCAATAGCTGTAGCATAAATGTCGGTTATTTTTTGATAGAATTTACGTTCACTCAATCGGATTTCCCGTATTCTTTGTAGCTGTTCTTCAAAGTATTTTTTACCTAGAATAGTACCGTCATTTTTTAGACGTTCATCATCCATAGTAAATCCTTTGATGGTAAACTCTTTTGCTATTTGTGTTGCCCATTTTCTGAATTGGACAGCTCGCTCAGAATTTACTTTATAACCAACAGCAATAATAGCTGAAAGATTGTAATGTTGTGTATTATAATTTTTGCCATCTGATGCAGTTATCCGAAATTTTCGGATAACTGCATCTTTTTCTAATTCGTTGTCTACAAATATTTTTTGAAGATGGTCACTAATGGTTCTTACATTTACATTATAAAGTGTTCCCATCATTTTTTGTGTCAGCCAAATATTTTCATCTGCATAAATAGTTTCCACGCCACCTTCTCCAGTTGCTGCAATAAATGTCAAATATTCTGCTGTAGAAGAACGTAGTATTAATTCGTTATTAGTGTTGACTTTTGAATTGTCTTTTGCCATACTTTTTTTTCAGCTAATTGAATCCTTTTCTTTAATCCTAACCAAATATATTCTTTTTTTTGCAAAAGCTTTACGTAAATGATTTTGAGATGTTTTTTAATAGCTGAGCTAAATTCCAGAAAAAATAAATTCCAAATCCTAAGGTTTTGCACAAGCCTTGGAATTTGGAATTTAACTTTTGGAATTTATTTTTTAATCAATTTATTAATCATGCCTTCAAAGATAAAGCCATGAAAAGGCAGAACGGAGTACCAATACAATTTGCCCCAAAAACCGTGGGGTTTGAAGGTAGCGGCTTGGTATAAGGTATTGTGTATGATTTTGAATTCTAGCCAAGCTTCGCCGGGGAGTTTCATTTCGGCGTACAAAACGAGTTTACCTTCTTGTTTGTTGGCATACAGTACTCTCCAAAAATCTAAGGCATCTCCTGAATGAATGTCATGTTGGTTAGTTCGTCCTCTTCGAAGGCCTACGCCTCCAGCTATTTTGTCAAAAAAACCGCGGATTTTCCACAGCCAATCACCATAATACCAACCGGTTTCTCCCCCAATGGACCAAATGCGTTCCATAGTAAATTTTCGATTGACAATTTCTTTTTTGCGGCGGTCAATAAAACAATCTTTTTTGGGTATTTTCAGATAATCGGCTACATTGCCCATAAATTGCCCGCTTATCATAGCGTCTTTCCAGCTTGAGACAATATCGTCTTTATCAATTTTTACAAGAGCTCTTCTCACGGCTTCTTTGTAGCTGATGGGAGTAACTTTTAATAGGGTATTGATGCGATTGTCTTGACAAACTACTTCTACTTTCATGCTACTTACTAAGGCTGTGGCTAATTTGTAAGAGGTTGAAGTGACAAAATAAAGCCAATAAGAAGAGAGTTTTGGAGTCATAACAGGGACTGTGTAAATGTGGCGTTTCAAACCCGCAGCCTCGGCATAGCCCAAGAGCATCTCTTTATAGGTTAAAATATCTGGACCACCAATATCAAAATTTCGATCTAAGGTTTCGGGGTGATACAAACTTTTGGTCAGGAACTCTAAAACATCAGATATTGCAATGGGTTGACATTTGGTATTGAGCCATTTTGGAGTAATCATTACCGGAAGTTTGGTAACTAAATCGCGAATAATTTCGAAGGAAGCACTTCCTGAGCCTACTATAATTCCTGCTCTCAAGGTGGTAATGGCGTATAAACCCGTATTTAGTACATTTTCTACTGCTTTTCTTGAGGCTAAATGTTTGGATAATTGCGTGTCATTTATGATTCCACTCAAGTAGATCACTTGTTTGACTCTAGTAACATTCATTCGATCTACGAAATGTACAGCAGCATTGTATTCTAACTCATCATAATTGGTAGCGGAGCCAGACATGGAGTGTATTAAATAATAAGCTGCATCTATTTCATTAGGAATGGCAATTAAACTTTCTTGGTTTAAAAAATCAACTTCAATTACTTTGACTTGATTTTTTAAGTGATCCGGTAAGAAAAAGCGATCTTTATCTCTAACACAGCAAATCACATAATGCCCTTGTTCCACTAGAAGCGGAAGTAGTCGTTTGCCAATATATCCTGTGGCTCCTGTTAATAGAATATTCATACTTACTTAATTTATGGATCTAACAATTATCTCAAGAGAGCATAGAATGAATGTAAAGGGATTTTTTAATACACTTTAAATAAAAATAAGTTTATGAAAAATTTAATAATTTATTTAAAATGTTTTTTATTTATTATAAATATAGTTAAAATAGTGTTTAAAAAATAAATAAAATCGATATTCTTATGTTTTTTGTCGATGAAAGCACCTCGCCTTATATTTTAAAACTTACGATTCCATAATCCAACGCAAAAACTTGTCCCGAAATGGATTTTGCTTCTTCCGAAATCAAGAAATTCGCCATGTGAGCTACTTCATCTGGTTTTAAAAAACCTTTCATCGGATGGCGTTCGATCATGTTTTCTTTCATTCGTTCATTTCTTAAAATTCCTGCGGCTAATGAGGTTTCTGTAATTGTGGGTGCGATGGCGTTTATTCGGATCACCGAAGCCAATTCTGCTCCCAAAGATTTTACTAAACCTTCTACTCCTGCTTTGGCAGTAGCAATACTCGCATGAAAAGGCATTCCTAACTTGGCCGCCACGGTGCTAAACAAAAGTATCGAGGGGTTTTTTCCTTTTCGTAGTGCAGGCAAATATTTTTGAATGGCCAGTACAGCTCCGATGACATTGATTTCAAAATCATTTTTAAAATCGGTAACACTTAGACTCCCAATGGGTTTTAGCGTAATCGAGCCAGGACAATAAATCAATGTGTCCACATTTTCGATATCTGGAAGCGGGTCTTTCAAAATGTCAACTGCAAAGTGTGTTAAATTGGGATGTGACAAATCTGGCGCCGTTCTGCTGATATTATATACTTGATTGGATTGTAACTGTTGTAGTAATATTGCACTACCAATTCCTTTGCTTCCGCCGATGATTACGATGTTTTTCATAATGTAGTTGAGTTTGGATTATCGTTTTGATATTTTGTTATGCGTGATTTGTCGCTGGAGAGTACATTTGAATCTTCCTTCACTAAAATTTCGAAGTTTCTCGTGCTTGGTTTTGCGACCTTGCACTCGAGCACGCCAAAGTCTGAAACTTGAAGGTTTCATTTCGGTTCGCATCAAGTCGATGACTTCTTGTTCTTTTAATCCAAATTGCAATTGTATGGCTTCGAAAGTGGTTCGGTCTTCCCAAGCCATTTCTATAATTCGGTCGATTTCTAATTCGGTAAGGGCTATTTTGTTAGGCATAGCTAAGGCTTTTTATAATTTTTTTGGTTATATCTGAATCCCTTTTTTATCAAAAAATATTTAAACATATCAGTCAAATTAGTTTTGGGTTGAATTACTAAAAGTGAAATTTATAGTTCAAATAAGTAGTTGAAACTACTAGTGTCTTATTTTTACTTATAACTAATTGGATGAATAGGCTTTTTTAAAAAACTTAGTTGACTTATATTTTGGTATTAAATGTTGTTTGTTCTGTGAATAGTTTTTTTAATCGCTATCGCCAATATCGGCTAGGGTATGTAATTTCAAAATCCGATTACTTTCTTCTTTAACTAGAGGATTTTTCTTCATTTTCCATAAATAATCTGAAGCAAATTTTCGCGTTCGTTCAATATTGACAATCGGTTTAGGATAGTCTTTTCCCAATTCAAAATTGTTGAATTTTTGATCCAAAAAGGTCATTTTAGTAGGTTCATGTACAAAGACAACGGGTAAATTTCGAAGCTCTGGAACCCAATGTTTGATGAATTCTCCCTGCGGATCATGTTCTAAACTATTCTTTATTGGATTGTAAATGCGCAATAAGTTAACCCCAGTTTCTCCGGCTTGCATTTGCAATTGTGGATAATGAATACCCGGCTCAAAATCCAAAAACATTTGCGATAAATGTTGTGTAGCTTCTTGCCAAGGTTGCCAGAGATTATGAGTAAAAAACGACACTAATAAAGCGCGCATTCTAAAGTTGAGGTAGCCCGTTTCGTTAAGGCAGCGCATGCATGCATCCACAAGAGGCACCCCTGTGTGTCCTTTCTTCCAAGCTTCAACGAAATAGGGATTGACTTTCTTTTTTAAATCGTGATAGCCTTTGTTGATGCTTTCAAATTCCATAATTTCTTCCATTTCAAATTTTTGAATAAAATGGGCTTGCCAAGTGAGTCGCGATACAAAGGAATCTATTTGTTTTTTGTCAGTACAAATCAATCGAAAAGTAGCAGCTCTCTGCAATACTTCTCGGGTAGATAAATTTCCCCAAGCGATGTAGGGAGAAAGCCGACTACAGCTTTTTCTTGCCAATAATGGTTTTGAAATATGATTGCTATAATTGAAATACCGATTTTTAAAGAAGGACTCCAAATATTTCTGCCCCATTTCTGTGCCTCCTTTTTGAAAAATGGCATCGGGAATGGTGGTCAAATTTGTTTTCTCTAGTAAGCGTTCTAATTTATCAATTTGGGTCAATTTTAGAAAACTATCTTCATTTGGTAAAAAAGCAAGTTGTGGCTCATTCATATATTTTTCCCATTGCATCACCCAATTGCTTCGGTTTTTTAGCCCTCTAAAAATGCCATTATTGATGTTTTCTACCCAATTGATTTGGTTGTTTTTGCAAAATCTTTTGAAAGCTTTGTCTCTTTCGTACGTAATTCTTATTCCCGTCTCTTGATGCGAGTAGACATTTTTGATGGTGTATAGTTCGAGTATGCTATTAATGGTGCTAATGACTTCTCCATTTACAGCTAATACTTTTGTTTGATACGGTTGAAGTTCTGCGTTGAGGGCTATGATAGATTGCTTGATGAAATTCCAATGTCTTTCGCTATAATGTCCATCGTTCTGCAACGATTTTTCAAAAACATATAGTAAAAGTGTAGGCTGACCGGATTGGATTGCATTATGGATAGCCTCGTTGTCCTGTAAACGAAGGTCTCTTTTGAACCAAACGATATTGATATGTTTTTTATTCGAATTCATCTTTTAAAAAAGTTGTTGTTGTAGCCAGCGTTGTTGGAATTTGGACTGTTTATCATAGTTTTGAGCTTGCAAGGCGACATTGAATTTTCTATCACGAGGGTCGTTGCCTACACCTGAAACATACATCCAATTGCCATAATTGCTGTGTACGTCATAATCCAAAAGCATCGATTCAAAATAGGCTGCTCCAATTCTCCAATCTAGGAGTAAAGTTTTGGCAAAGTAAGAAGCTACGTTTTGTCGTCCGCGATTGCTCATCCAACCTGTTTGTTGCAATTCCAGCATATTCGCATTCACAAAAGGTGCTGCCGTAGTCCCGTTAATCCATTGTTGGATGGCTTTTTTGTCTTGCGACCATTGATACTCTCGGTTTTGAATGCCCCCAATTTTAAAAATCACATTGCCATTTTGAAGCGAAATGTATTTGAAGTAATCCCTCCAAAGCAATTCAAAAATCAACCAATACGTGGACTCATTGGCTTCTACTTCTTTTTCGTAGCGCTTGATTTCCCAATAAATGGTTTTGGGCGAAAGGCATCCATTGGCCAACCAAGGCGAAAACTTTGAGCTGTAATCTGTT
This sequence comes from Flavobacterium sp. TSSA_36, assembly GCF_051547165.1. Taxonomy (NCBI): domain Bacteria; kingdom Pseudomonadati; phylum Bacteroidota; class Flavobacteriia; order Flavobacteriales; family Flavobacteriaceae; genus Flavobacterium; species Flavobacterium sp. TSSA_36. The sequence goes on along the minus strand of NZ_JBPTTP010000006.1, from coordinate 187,275 downwards.
CCAATCAATCCGTTACGAGTTTGTTTGTACTGACTGATTTTTTTGGTGTTCCAAAGGTATTCTTGCAGTCTTGCCAATGCCTGATTTTCGCCACCACGAAAAGGAAAAGCGGTTCTCCTATCTACTTGAAAGGTTGTAAATCCTAAATCTTCTAAAGTAGGAATTGCGGTTTGTGTGTCAATTGTATTGGATTCTCGCATGGCGGTTAGCTTACCAATTTTTGGGACTATTGCTTTTTTTTCACAAGCATTTCTGAATTGTGTGAAAACAGCAGGTATTTCGGCTATTGAAAACGGAATGACTTCTGGTGGAAATAAAAATTGATGATAAGTAGCGACAAATTCAACCGTTGGGCCGCAATTTTTTTTCACGCTCTCAATTTCTTCTTTTTCCTCGCTGGTCCATTCGTTTTGAAAGTAAATCGTAGTCGAAGAGGTGCTTTCAATTAAACTAGGAAGAACAGCTGCCGCTGCGTCTTGATACACCAAAAGTGTAATACCAAGAGTTGCCAAATTTGCTCTTAATTCTTGAACGGATTCTATAGTAAACTGTGCTCGAAAATGAGCTGTTTTTTTAAACCCAAATGCTGTTATTGCATACTGTTTTGGATCAAAACAATACACGCCAACTACGCTTTCGTTTTCAGCAATAGCCTTTTGCAGCGCTGGATGATCCGCGATTCTTAAGTCATTTCTGAACCAAACTAAACCTTTTTGTTTCTTTTGCATTTTTCGCTACAATATTTTACTTCGTCCCAAACTTTTTCCCATTTTTTTCTCCAATCAAAAGGGCGATTACAGACCATGCATATTTTGGAAGGTAAGTGCGTTTTTTTCAATTTTATAAATAGTTTTGGTATTGATTTACGGTGATGGAAGCTTTGAGGTCAAACATCAAATTATACAAACCAAAGAAGGTTCTATTCATATAAATAAAATGCTTGGAGCCTCGATTACCATTCATCTTGCGGAGGTTGGTGTCTTTGGCAAATCGCTCGCCCAATTGTGCAATATTGGTAAAGAATACTTCATCTGAAAAATCAAAATGCGTGTTTTGAAACGGCAAAGTGAACAGCGATAGCAAATCATAAAAAATACTCGTAAAATAGGCAATTTCTTCTGGAGTATCTTCTTTTCTTAAAATCTCAAGCTCAAACAATTTGGCATTAAAGAGTTGTTTATTGTCAATAATTTCTTTGTTGATTAATTCAAAGTAAGGCACATAAAAGTCATTCGGAATGCTTTTCATACAGCCAAAATCCAAAGCGACCAATTGTTGGTTTTCGTCTACCAAAAAGTTGCCAGGATGTGGGTCGGCGTGTACTTTTCGTAAGATGTGAATTTGGTACATATAAAAATCCCACAACGCTTGTCCTACTTTGTTGGCGGTTTCTTGATTGCTGTTTTTAGCAGTGAACTCCGATAAATGATTGCCCGTCATCCAATCCATCGTTAGGATTTTATCGGATGAAAATTCAGGATAGTAGGCTGGAAAAACCAAGTTGTCAATTTTTTGGCAGGCAGCCACTACTTCTTGACTTTGTTTTAGTTCAAGCGTATAATTGGTTTCTTCAATCAATTTGTCTTCTACTTCTTTAAAGTATTTATCAGAATCCTTGCCTTGTAGATTGAACATTCGAATCGCCATTGGTTTGACCAACGCTAAATCCGAAGAAATGCTATTGGCAACGCCAGGATATTGAATTTTTACCGCCAACTTTTTTCCGTTTTTCTTAGCCAAATGCACTTGACCAATACTCGCAGCGTTTACCGATTCGGCATTGAATTCATCAAAAATCTCATAAGGAGTTTTGCCAAAATTAGTTTTGAAGGTTTTAAGTACTAAAGGAGCCGAAAGCGGAGGAACAGAAAACTGCGACAATGAAAATTTTTCTACATAGGCTTGAGGCAGAAAATTTTTATCCATACTCAGCATTTGTGCTACTTTCAGCGCACTTCCTTTCAAGCTTTTTAGGCCGTCATAAATATCTTCGGCATTGTCTTCGTTGAGTTTGTCTTTTGTGAGGTCTGAGTTGACCATTTTTTCGCCGTAATATTTTAAGTAATTCACGCCTACTTTTGCCCCCGTTTGCACCAATTTGGTCGCTCGTTCAATTTTTGAAGTAGGAATATAGTCTATGGTTTTCATTTGTTTTTCTGTATTTTTTCTTTGAATAGGAATTTCCCAAAATCTATTAAACTGTCAATAGGAGTGATGTTCATCAATTCGAAAGCTGCTTTTACCGATTTTTCTATATAAATGTCTGTCTTTTCAAATCCAGCGGAACTGTCTTCCATCCAAAATTTTAAAGTGAGTAAAAATTGTATCCAAAGGGATTCTTTGGTTGCTTTTTCTTGGTATTCTTGAAAACGTTCTATTTGAACACGGAAATCATCGGTCGTTATTTCGCCTATATAATTTTTGAATTTTTTTCGAACATCTGTCAAAAGCATTACGTTTTTTAACTGATTTTTATGCTGTTGCAATGCATATAAAACATAACTTCGGTTCGCAGTAAGCAATTCAAAGAACGTGAAATAGAAACTTAGCAATTTAGTTCTCATGTCATAACTAGTATATGCCGGGTTTTTTTCCAGTAATTCTAGGGTTTTATCAAAGAATTGTATGAAGATTTCTTTCTCGATAGCGTCCAACGTGCCAAAAAAAGTGTAGAATTCACTTTCTTGAAATCCGTTGTTCTTAGCAAATTGGTAAATTGATTTTGGTTTTTCATGATGTTCTAAAACATGATTCATGTAATAGGAAACAATTTGATCTTTGGTTATTACGGTCTTTTTAGTTGCCATTTTGATTGTATTTGAATTCGAGTATAAAGATAATACTGTTTAACTTATTATTAATAAAGTTAAACAAAAATTTAACCTATGTTTGTATAATTATTTTTGATAACACAAAAAATAAAATGAAAAAGAAGGTCGTAATATCAGGAGGAACTGGATTTGTTGGTGTTTATTTAACTTCTTTGTTGGTCAAGAAAGGCTATGAAGTTTTGGTTTTGTCTAGAACATTACGGCCAAATACTGCAGCGGTTTCTTATTATTTGTGGGATGTTTCTTCGGGGACGATAGATGAAAAAGCGATTTTGGAGGCTGATTACATCGTTCATCTCGCAGGAGAATCCATTGGTGACACACGATGGACGGCGGCCCGTAAAAAAGCTATTTTAGAGAGTAGAGTGCAATCGACTACTTTAATAGGAAATGTATTAAAGTCAAATGCTAAAAAAGTACAAGCCTTTATATCAGCCTCTGGAATAGGTATTTATGGCGCCTTGAATGGGAAAGGTATTTGCACAGAAGAAACGCAAGTGGGACATGATTTTTTGGGAAAAGTCTGCGAAGAATGGGAAAAAGCTGCCGATGGTATCGCATCCCTTGGTATTAGGACGGTAAAGATACGTACAGGTTTAGTATTGGGAAATAAAGCAGGTTTTTTACAAAAAATGATTCCTATATTTAAAAAAGGATTAGGAGCTCCTTTAGGTTCAGGAAAACAATTTATGCCTTGGATACATATTCATGATTTATGTGCAATTTATCTCGAGGCGATTGAAAATGATCAGATGGAAGGGGCCTATAACGCAACAATTGAGGACAGTACTACCAATAGTCTTTTTACCAAAACCCTAGCGTCTGTTTATAATTATTCAGTTTGGTTGCCTAATATCCCCGCTTTTGTATTGGAACTCATTCTTGGTGAAATGGCTGTGATTGTGTTAACAGGTCGTCGGATATCAAACCATAAATTACTACATCTTGGATTTCGTTTTCATTTTAAAAGTTTAGAAGCTGCTTTGCAAGATTGTGTAAAATCTAAGGATTAATAATAGTTTAGGTTTAATATTACCATTCATCGATACTTATGGTTTATTCATCGATACTTACTCGTTAATTAACGATATTTAAAAAAACAAATGTATCTTTAAGTTAATTTTACTAAACAATCTTATAACTTATAAAAATGGCAAATGCACTAAATATACTTTTAATAGAAGATGATGCTATTGAAGTAATGAAATTTAATAGAGTTTTAAGTAATCTAGAAATAAACCATAAGATTATTGAAGCTAATAATGGAGAAGAAGCCCTTGAAGTTTTGAAAGACCGTTCAATAATTCCTGACATTATTGTTTTAGATTTAAACATGCCTAAATTAAATGGTATAGAATTTTTGAGAATTTTGAAAGACGATCCCGTTTTGAAATACATACCTTCTATTGTTCTAACTACCTCTAGCAATCATAGTGATTTGTTGGAATGTTACAAAATTGGAATTGCAGGATATCTAATTAAACCCTTAAAGTATGACGATTATCTGGTACGAATTAAGAAGTTAATAGAATATTGGAGTACGAATGAATTGATTGAACAATAATTTCTTTTGCAAGCATTGAGAAACACCTTAGTCGAAAATAATTAAGGTGTTTTTTTATGAAACATTGATTTTTTCTTACGTGTTTTTACGTAATTATTCCATCAAAGTGTTTTTCATCGATGAAATGTGTCGTTTAAAGATAAAATATTGTAAATTAGTGATTGCTAAGCTATTATAGTTGTTTGATAGCTTGCTAGTTTTTGTTTTTTTTCTCGAATAAAAATCCCCAAATTTTTTCAACATGGAAAATATTCAATTCCACTTCAATCAGCCTACCTTTGATACAATCTTTCCTTTTCATATTTTGATTAATGAAGATTTATATATTAAAAATATTGGTTCTTCCCTTAAAAAAATGTGTCCAATGCTCAGTAGTGGCGCAAACTTCTGGACTTTTTTTAAATTAGATAAACCATATGATACTATCACAGATTTAGAAACGATTTGCTTAGTTTCAAAGGAAACTGTAACTCTGAATTTTTTACCAGAAAACACGATAAGACTCGAAGGGCAAATAACAAAAAGTGATTCTGATTATTTATTTCTAGGCACTCCTATTTTTAAAGATATAGAGAGTATTGAAAATATGGGACTGTCCAATCATGATTTTTCGGTTCACGCCCCTATTTTCGAATATCTGTCTGATTTAAAAGGATATCAAGCCCATAACGAAGGTTTGAAGAATATGCTGACTACTGTAAAATTAGAACAGGCAGTTTTAGAGAAAGATAAACAAGAACTTAATAAGATATCTGTAGTTGCAAGTGCTAACAAAAATGGAGTAATTTTCTGTTATCCAGATGGAAAAATTTATTGGTGCAATGAAGCTTACGAAAGCTTAACGGGATATACCAAGCATGAAATTTACGGAAGGACTCCCATAGAAATTGGTAAGTGCGCGGATACAGATCTTGAAGACGTTAAAAAAATGGTAACGGCTTTTCACGAAAGTAAAACATTTGATGTGGAATTATTGCACAACACAAAAAGTGGTCACTCTTTTTGGTCAAGATCTAAAGGACAACCCATAAAAAACGAAAATGGTTTAACTCATTATTTTGCGATGATTGATGATATAACGCTTGAAAAACAAAAAGAAGAAAAATTACATATTTTGTCGTCCATAGCAGATGTAAATATTAACGCGGTGATTATTTCTGATAAAAACGGCAATATTGAATGGGTTAATAAAAGTTTTGAAAAAATGACGGGATATACCTCCGATGAGGTTATAGGAAAGAGACCAGGAAATTTTTTACAAGGTGAAGAAACGGATCCGGAAACTGTAAAATATTTAAGGAATCAAATAGCAAAAGGAGAACCTTTTAATTGTGATATTCTAAATTATTCAAAATCTAAACAAAAATACTGGATTCGAGTACAAGGACAGGCTTTACGGGATAAATATGGTAAAATTTTTAAATTTTTTGCGATAGAGCAAGATGTTAGCCTTGAAAAAAACTTTTTAGAATCTATCAAAGTAGAGAAGGATAAGTACAGCAATGTTATCGCAAGTATGAAAATGGGACTTCTTGAGGTAAATCTAGAAGACGAAATAGTATTTGCAAATCAAACTTTTTGTGATATCACTGGCTACACTATTTCAGAATTGATAGGTAAAAAATCAGATTTTTTCTATTTCAATGCTGGTGAAAATGTATTAAATCTTAAACACAATAAAACGGAAGGTATCATTTCCTATGAAGTAAAAGTTAGAATCAAAAATGGGACAGAAAAATATTTACTTATAAGTGGAGCTCCAAATTATAATGTAAAAGGAGAGTTGATCGGATCCATAGGAGTACATTTGGATGTTACAGATCAAAAAAATTTAGAGCATCAAAAGGAACAACTCTTGTTGCGTTTAGAAAATCAAAATGAGCAATTGAATAATTATGCCCAAATTGTAGCTCATGATTTAAAATCACCACTACGAAGTATTCACGCTTTGATTTCTTGGATCAAAGAAGATAATCAAGATGCCTTAAACATGAATACTTTGGATTACTTGAACAAAATACAAGGTAAAGTCGAAAAGATGGATCACTTTATCCAAGGAATTTTGACGTACTCTAAAATTGATACTATCGAACTTACAACGGATTTTGTTGATGTTAATGATATCATTAACAATTTAATAAGCATCATCCATATTCCTGAAACGGTGACGGTGCAAATTGTTCAAAAATTACCTACAATAAGAGCCGATAAATATAGAATGCAGCAACTTTTTCAAAACCTAATTGGAAATGCCGTTACCTATGTTGATAAAAACCCGGGATGGGTTAAAGTAGATTTTAAGGAAGATGAAAATAATTATGTATTTTCAATAGAAGACAATGGCCCCGGCATAGCAAAAGAGAATCAAGAAAGGGTATTTGCGATATTTCAATCATTTACAAAAAATGAGCATTCAACAGGTATCGGACTGTCTATTGTTAAAAGAATTATTGACAACTACAAAGGTGAGATTTGGATCGAAAGTGAAGTAAAAGTTGGCACAACATTTTTTGTTAGAATCCCTAAAAATATTTTTTAGAGTACCTATTCAGATTGTAAATAGTAAATCAGTAGTAACCTTACATATATTTTTTGCTTATGAAAATTATACAAGCATATTTGATGCAAAACCAAGAATGGTGTTATTTGTCACCAAAAATAGAGGTAAAGAATCCATTAGTTCTCGTTTTTGGAAATCGAGCGATGTTAGAAAATACTATGATTATCGATGCAGTTAGAGAGGAATTTCCTTATGAAGATATTGTGTATGGCTCTACATCAGGTGAAATTCTGGCCACTAATGTTTTTGATGAATCGATTACAGTCACTGTTGTAGAATTTGAAAAATCAAGTTTTATTATCAAAAGGGCTAATATTTTGGATTATAATTTTGATGCAGTTAAATTAGGTGTAGATTTGTATGCACAGTTTCCTGAACAAAACCTCAAGCATCTTTTTTTGATATCTGAAGGAAGTTTTGTTAATGGTAGCGCCTTAATTCAAGGCTTAGAAACCGATTTAAAAGACAAGCATATCATTTCTGGCGGTATGTGTGGAGATGGCCATAAATTTGAAAAAACAGTTGCCTCATACAAAGAAAATCCCAAAGCAGGTGAAGTAGTACTGATTGGTTTTTATGGTGATAGTTTGGAATTTTCTGTAGCTAGTGTGGGAGGTTGGAGCGCCTTTGGGCCTGAACGAATGATCACAAAATCAGATCAAAATGTGCTTTATGAAATTGATGGATTACCTGCATTAGAATTGTATAAAAAATATTTAGGAGAGTTAGCCAACGAATTGCCGCAATCTTCTCTCTTGTATCCCTTAAATGTTACCAAAGAAAACAAAGATAGACCTGTTGTTAGAACCATTTTAAGTATTGATGAAAATAATAATTCAATGACACTTGCAGGTGATGTACCTATGAATTCAAAAGTACAATTAATGATGGCGTCTAATGATGAATTGGTTCAAGGTGCCTATAATGCTGGGAATCAAGCAATGAAAAACCGAGTGAACCCTCCTCAATTAGCATTAATTGTAAGTTGCGTAGGCCGTAAGCTTGTAATGAAGCAAAGAGTAGAAGAAGAAATTGAAGAAGTTCATAATGTAATTGGTCAAAAAACGGCAATCTGTGGGTTTTATTCTTATGGCGAGATGGCTCCTTTTTCAGATAATACCTTTTGTGAATTACATAATCAAACCATGACATTAACATTAATCAGCGAATAATGAATCCACTTTTAAGCCGACAAATTAAGAAGAAATTGAAACCTGAACAATTAGAAGAGATTCAGGATTTTCTTAATTTAGTTAACGCTTCATATGATGATTTTGATCAACAACTTATCATGTTGCAAAGGGCAATGAAAATTAGTTCAGATGAATTATTTTTTGCCAATCAAAAATTACGTGCAGAAGCCGAAAGTTTAAAAGAAATCAACAAAAAATTAGAAGAAATATTCGAATCTATGAATGTCGAAGTATCCAAAATAAATAAGGATACAGCCTTCAATACCGCCGAGTATTTAAAACAACAAGCTCTCGAAATTGTTTCTATCAATGAACAAAGAGAAATTTTATTGCAAAATTTAGAAAAACAAAATAAAGAATTGAGTGATTATGCTCATGTGGTGTCTCACGATCTTAAGGCTCCTTTACGTAATATTGATACTTTGATAGGTTGGTTCATGTCAGATTATGAGCGAGTAATTGCGAAAGATGGAATGGAATCCTTAAAAAAGGTGATTTTCAATGTTGAAAAAATGGATTTACTCATTAAAGGAATATTAGATTATTCTACCATTGATAAAATTAAGTCCGAAGATCGATTAGTGGATTTTAATCATTTATGCGATGAAGTGGTTAAAACGATTGTAATTCCAAAAAACATAACAATTACGATTGAAGATGATTTACCGATTGTGTATGGTAATTTTGTTAGATTTAAACAAGTTTTATTAAATTTAATCGAAAATGCTGTCAAAAATTCAGATAAAGACTACGGAAGTATTAGGGTAGGTTGTATTGACAAATCTGATCATTTTGAATTTTTTGTAAAAGATAACGGTAAAGGCATTGATCCAAAGTATTTTGAGCGAATTTTCAATGTGTTTACTAAATTAGATAACGATACCCAAGCCCCTGGAATTGGACTTTCCATTGTAAAGAAAATTATTTCACTTTATCATGGCAAAGTTTGGCTTGAAAGCGAAGAAAAAGAAGGAACTACTTTTTATTTTACCTTACCTAAAAACAATGGAAAATCCTAATTTAGAATATATCAACCAACTATCGGCTGGAAATAAGGAATTTGAAATTAAAATTATTTCAATCTTAAAATCTGAACTTCCCCAAGAAGTGAAAATTTATCAGGAAGCTATTATCTCAAACGAGTATAAAGTAGCCGCAGATTGTGTGCATAAATTAAAACATAAAGTGTCTTTTTTAGGGTTAATAGAAGGATATGCTATAGCCGAAAAATATGAAAACGCCCTAAAAATCGATCAAATTGAAATGAAAAAAGAATTTGAAGAAATCTTAAACAAAATACAAAATTTTGTTGTAACTTTATGATAATGAATAGTTTATGAATTGTATAGTCATTGATGATGAAGCATTAGCAAGAGCAGTAATTGCCCAAATGATTGCTACCGAAGAAAAGCTTAACCTGATAGATCATTTTGATAATGCGGTGTATGCCATAAAATTTTTAAATCAAAATGACGTTGATTTAATTTTTTTGGATATTCATATGCCTGATTTTACAGGCTTTGACTTTATACAATTGATTAAAAATCCGCCAAAGATTATTTTGGTGACGTCTGACAAAAATTTAGCTATTGAAGCTTTTGAATATGAATGTATCATAGATTATCTAGTGAAACCAATTACTTTAGAACGTTTTCAAAAAGCGGTTCACAAAGTATTAGTTTCTCAAAATACAAAGCCTGTTGATTTTGTAAATGCGCCAGTATCAGTGGATAATACCAAGGAGTTTTATGTTAATATTGATAGAAGATTGATTAAAATTGAATTTAATTCTTTAACAATTGTAGAAGCAAAAGGAGATTATATTCACATTTTAACTGAAAATAAAAATTACATTGTACATTCTACCTTAAAAAAAATTGAAGAGAAATTACCAAAACATTTATTTTTAAAAGTACATCGTTCCTTTATTATTAATATTACCAAAATTATCGACATTGAAGATAATAGTGTGTTAATCACTAAACAATTAGTGCCCGTTAGTCGATCAAATCGACCTGAATTAATGAAACGTTTAAATTTATTATAGTAATAAATTTTTGTATGGTGTGTCTAAAATTTAGCCTCTTTAAATTTTAGAGTGGGATCTCAAGCTACTGTAGCTTAATTTTTCTGTACCTCAGGAAAAATGCGCATCTTATTTTTTTTCTAATCGTTATTTTTTTGCTACTCATCGATAGATATCTTTCGTTGGGCTATTACTACAATTTAGCAACAAAAGTATTTTTAATTTAGTCTCAAATCTAAAATTACAAGCTATGAAAACAGCATTACTTTTTTTGGTATTATTATTAACTTCTTTTGGGTATTCCCAGGGCTACAAGTTTTTAGGATCCTATACCTCTGACGGAACACCAATGTATTTTGATACAAAGGATGTGGTTAATGCCGCAACTTTGGCACTAGTATCGAATTCTTTACCAGAGAATTATCCGGTACCTACTTACAATCCACAGTACATCTCCTCAGGATATGATACAAATATTGTTGTTACAAAACCAGCCGATGTTTGGGTTACTTTTGTAAGTGAAGGAGCGGGATATAGAAATGTTTTAGGATTTTACACTTACGACATTAATAATCCCCCCACTGCTGCTCCTAGTAGCTCAGATATTACTATAATTTTTCCAAATGTTTCAGGACAAGGGAGTGGTGGCTCATTGCTAGCTGGAGATAAAGTAAAAATTGGTACTTTTCCAGCAGGAACAGGTATTGGATGGGTATTGTTAGCCAACGCGTGGAATGGATCAGCGGTGACCAATGGCTTGTGGAGATTATTCTCAGATACGAGATTTAATCCTGAAGGGACCGCTAGTTTAAGACAACACAATGTGTTATTAAATGATCCAACCAACCAGAGAATTTTGTTAGGTTTTGAGGATATTAGAAGGGATTACGGCAATTGTGATCAAGATTTTAATGATGCTATTTTTTATATTACGGCCAACCCTTATGATGCTATTACTTCTGAAAACATTGCGGATGTAAGCATTTCTAATAATGTGACTTCGGGGAATAACGGTGGACTTGAAAGTGAGGGTAGCTTGGCGGTTCTAATTGCTAAAAGGAACTTTAGTAGAATGAAAAACAATTCCTATAATGATAAAAAAGAAACTCAAAAAAAATACATTAAATCCAGTGCAGGAGCAAAGAGTGCCGCAGGAATTGCTATTAATTCCTTATTACCAGTCACAGCTATGTATGGTTCAGAAACTAGTACTGTTTCTAGCCCCAATGATTTAAAAAGTATTACTAATGCTACTGAAGTATTTTCGGTTGATTATTATCAAGCCAATGAAAGAGTGGCAGCGGTGCTCGCAACAACTACGCAAACTGAAGTATATAGTCACTCCAAAGCGATTTGTGATCGTTTGAATAGCTCTTCTTTGGAGGATATCAGAACGATTACCATAGATGATTTTGAAATGATTATGAGTAAAATAAAAAGAGAAAATGGAGCACTTGAATATGCATTGCATTTCTCAATTCTGAATCCAAATGGAACTGCAAAATTGCAGAGTTATTGGAATTTGAGCCAGTATCCCAAAGGAGACTATTTGAATTTTCAAGTTTGGGGAATGAATATGGGACAAGTTTGCAGTATTACAAATAGTATCATCAAAGAATTTAAAGCCAAAGCTGCACTAACGCAAGATGTGGTTTCTGATAAAATCCCTGCTGTTTTTATACGAAAAGGAGTTTACAAAGACGGAAAGCTAACCCTATCGTTAGTCAATAAATCAAAAGCGACCTCTTTGCTATTTACAGGCAACAAAAAAGTGACGGAGTTTTCTTCAATCGATAATTTTACCAAAAATTTGACTTTAAGCGGAAGTTACACTGAAAATGTAGAAGTAGATACAGGATATTTATTCGATTTAGGACTTTCTATTCAAGAAAACAATACCTCAAAATTTGATGCTGCATACATGGCCGATGGGCCTTGGGGTTTAGATTATCAAGCTGCTGAAACTGTAATTACTAAATTTGAAATTAACAATATAGCCACGAAAGTATCCAAAGAAGTGGCTTCTAGTAAAGCTAATTTAAATGACTATATGGTGGAAAGAGATGTCAAAGTGGAAGGTACAGTGAAAGGTACAGTAAACTTATTCAGAAATTTACTTCCGGGAGAATTAGTACTTGACGCAACAGGCTTTTCTTATGTCAAATTTAAAGTTGAGAATAGTAAAGCGCTAGAAATGGTGCTAGTAACAGAAAATTTGACAGATTGGAATAAACGATACCGTCTTCAAGTAGATCCGAACCTCACCGCCAAAGAATTAAGTATAAGTTTCGCAGATTTTAAAAATGCTCAAGGACAAAGCTATAACAATGAAAAATTAAAAGGATTTGTTTTTTCAACTATTGGGGATTATGCTTCCTTTCAAAGTTTTGCCATAGCCATCAATGATTTGAGGTTATCGACAAACGGCACTTTAGGAATAAATGACTTTTCTCTAGCCACGAATAAAATTTTCAGTTATCCTAACCCTTGTTCAGTAGAAACTACAATAGTACTTCCTGAATTTACAGAAGAAGCTACGGTTAAAATTATCGGAGTTTTGGGTAATTTGATTCAGAACTACAATCAAAAAACAGGTTCTAATGAAGTGAAGGTAAATGTAGCCAACCTAAATAAAGGAATTTACTTTTTTGAAGTCACCACAAAAGAGAATAAAAAATACAGTAACAAGTTCATAGTGAATTGATTAATTAGTTATTTTGTAGTAATGTTGAAAGCCACCTTTTATGCACAAAAGGTGGTTTTTTTATTGGATTCTGGGTTTAACAACTTTTAGATTTGAATAATCCCAGATTCCGCATTAGAAATCTACTACATCTAAATTCTTCTTCAAGACCAAGAACTTACTCCCATTTTTAAATTCAAAATACAAAAGTATTCCTTCTTCAAAAATAGTCCTTGAGCTCTTGCTTTTATTGAATAATTCAGTTTCGCTACGAAGTCTAATGCGGATTCTGGGATAATTAGAATAAAATACTGTTATGCTTTATATTGATTTCTAGCAAAGCCGCAAAGAAAGCAATATGAATACTGCGTCTTAGCGAGAATATTGATTGGTGAATTGCTAGCGAAATAGTGTAAGTCGAAACCGGAATTAAATGCGATAATTGATTTTGCCAATAACTTACCTTGAAAATAGGGTTAGAATTTTAAGGGTAATAAAAAAGCTAGCCTTATAATTTAAAAAGTGGAAGTTTGTACAAATACCATTTTATTCGTAATCCGAATTCCGTGTATGTAAATCCAGCCACAGTAACCGATGCGATATTGCTTCGTCCGCCGTATAAATTCATTAGTAATCTATTAGAGAATTTATAGCCTATTTTAGCTTGTACTCGGTAGGTAAATTGTTTCTTATTGTCTTCAATAAATTGGAAGCCCGAGGCCGCATTAGCACTGTAAAACCATTCTTTGGCTAAGCTTATTTTTTCATCTTTCAAACAATCTATAAAAATTTCAAAAGCATTGAATTTACTGGGACTAAAATAGGTGTTTGGAACTTGATTTTTAAAGCTAATATATTGATAATTTAGTCCTATTTTGGCAGCAGGTTTTGGCAGAATGTTGTAGTAAAGCGAGGTAAAAAGTAAGTTTCTTGTGTTGTCATCTGTTTGAGTAGTGAAAAAATATTGTGTAAACCAGCCTAGGTTAAAATTACTAGAAAGGTTAAAATTGAAATAGTAATTATTCGTTGCTATTTTTTCTTCAATTAAATCGGTATTGAAATTTTGAACTTCTCTTTTGTATCCCACTTCTAAATCTTGCAATTTGTATGGTTTTATTTTGAAAAATGAATGAAAAAGAGGTTGAGAATAACTTGTTTGCGTTGCATTAGCAGTGGTTACACCTCCTTCAAAATTCCAACTTATTTTAGGATGGAATTTATACTCAAAAGCCAATAAAAAATCATTTGAATTTGCTTGTATGTCTGTTTGTGAATTTCCGGTTTTTCTAAATTGGTAGGTAGCACTTGCAGCCCATTTTGTAGATATTGGAAAGAATAACAAAGTTTTAAATGATTGGGCTGTATTATTACCATTATCAAATGAATAGCTTATTTTTTCTTCCAAGTAGGGTGTATAATCCTCCTTTATCTTATTTAAAAAGTTTGTGGCATCATTTTGTTTTTTAAAGATTTCAAGTGTTTGATATACTGCTTTAACGGCATCGTCTGTTTTTCCTGAGGCATAAAAAGCGTTGGCAATTCCTAGATTACCATCAAAGGATTTGTTATCATTTTCGAGTATTTTGGAATAATTTGAAATACTACTTTTAAATTCACTTTTATAGATAGCAAGGGTGGCGGCTAAGGATAAAACCCAGTTTTCATTAGGGTAAGTTTTGGTTAATTCATCAATTTTATTTGCTGCTGGTGTGTATTTTTTGTTCCAAATTAAGGCTTGAACATTACGTTCTTGCGTTTGTTTGATTAATTCAATTGGTGTTGAAGTCGAAAGTTCGCTGATCGCTTTATTGGAATTTTCTAATGCTTTTTTTTCTTTTCCATCTAGATGTTCAAGTAACGAAAGTCCGTTTAAGGAAAGTATTGGATTGTCTTTCGAAAGTATGCCGTAAGTACTTTTACCTTTGGCAATATTTTTTGTAATTAAATACAAATTGGCTTTATTCAATAAAGTTTCTTTATCTCCGGGAAAATCATTTAGTATTTCGTCATAAAATTGTTCCGCTTTATCATATTCTTTGTCGCTTATTTTTTCGTTTGCGTAGCCTAATTTTATGTATTTTCTGGAGACTAATGCTCCCTGATTACCTGGAGAAATTTCAAGTGCTCTATTGACTTGTTGCAAGGCTTCGTTATATTCTTTTAAATTTGAAAGGGTATTTGCATAGCCTAAATGAGCTACAAAATTGCTTTCATAATCCGTAACGAGTACTTTATAAAAAACTTTTGCGTCATCAAATTTTTTATTCCAAAGTAACGATTCAGCATAATTCAGTTTTATTTCGAGATCCTCGGGATATTCGGCTCTTAAGGTTGTGAATAAGGCTAGCGCTTTTTGTGGGTCTTTGTTTAATCCCACAGCTCTGGCATAACAAAGCCTCGCGGTCTTATTTTGTGGATATTCTTTCAAAATAGTGTTGAAAAAAATTTCAGCTTGATCAAATTCTCCTTTTTCTAAATTCGAAAATCCAGATTGCATGTTTTGACAAAACAGTAGGGCAGGCATTAATACTAAAAGAAGCAGTAATTTAGCTGAGTTTTTCATGGGTAGGTTTTATAAATGTTACGGGACTAATGCATTGACAGTCAAGGTCTAATTTACGAAAATAGTTACAACTTTAAACGATAAAATCAGAGAAATAGCGACGCAAGGCTAAATTAAAATATAAGATTTAAACGGTTGTTGCTGCTTTCGAGTGTTTTTTTACTATTAAGTTAATTTTCTTAATAACTATTGGTAAAATTTTCACTTCTATTTTCTAAACTACTTAATAAGGGATTGCACCAAGATGTTTAATGATTGATATATTGAAAAGCGGCTTTTTTGATTCCTTTCTCATTTATAAAACCGAATTTTTTCTGTCTTAATTTTTGCCAAGGCCATTTGCCCGCTACAATATCAGGGACTTTTGGAAAATCATACAGTGTCCATGACATAAAGGCGACGTTGTTTTTTTTAAAAAGAAGTTGCATTTGCTTATGATATTGTGCTTGTTCTTCCTCGTTGTATCCATTCCAATTCCAAATTCCTTTATAGGAGGGGATTCCAAATTCTTGTACGACAATAGGTTTGGAGGTTTTTTTATTAAGTTGAGCTTGTTCATTTTCAAAATCACTAATTGCATTGTAGAAATGATACGAAATAAAGTCAACTTTGTTTTTTAAATGAGTGGCCTCTGTGGAGTTTGACCAGCCAATGGTAATTAGATGATTAGGGTCACTTTCTTTAATTAAGGTGGCCATTTGCTCTAGCCAATGTAGCACATTTTCTTTGCCACGATTTTCAAAATCTAAATTGGGTTCGTTCTTTAAATCCCATGCTAATATGGCTTTATGTAACTTAAAAGTGGACACAATTTTTTCAGCATGTCGTAATGTTAGAGACCAATCTTTTAAAGAATAATCGCTATAAAAATCAAATAAAGTCACAATAACTTTTAGTTTTTTGTGTTCGGCTAAGTCCAAAATTGCTTTTAATTTTCTTAATTTTTCAGGTTTTACATCCGCTTTACCAAAATCTTCATATTGAATAAAAATTCGAATGGTATTCAATTTAGCATGGCTAATAATATCAAAATCTTTTGCAATCGTGTCTAATTGGAATGATTTTCCGAACATGTCCCAGGCCGCGTTTTTTGGATAATAATTGATGCCTTTGATGACAAAGTCATTGGATTTGAATTTTATTTTTTTGCCTACGATTTTAAATTCGGAAAGCGTGGGAAGCGTGTCTTTTAAAAATGGAAGTTTTGGCGCTTTATAAAAGTGGCGAATGCGCCAAAATCCATCTTCTAATAGGAAGACAATTTTGTAAGTAGCCGTATCTTGAATTTCAGCTATCAGGTTTTTGTCTTTGTAAACATGTTGAAATTCGATTACATTTTTATCGGTTAAAGCAATTTGTTGTCCATCGGCACTATAAAATTCTATTCTGGGATGATGTTCAATCGTGGTACTCTCAATGTGGATGTTATTTTTTTTATTGTAATCTATTGTTTTAAATAAATTGGCTCTAGAGCTTTTGGTATAAAAATCTTCGATACCATTTTTTTTATTTTCTTCAAAGGCATTGTTTCTTATGTACCAAGAAAGGAGGTAATGTTTTTCTAAAATTTGTAAGGTATTAGGCTCCATGACACGGCCTTCATTGTCGATTTTTTCCCAAATTACTTTCGGTAGATAGGTATTGATGGTTTCTTTTTCTAAGTGAAGAATATTTTTTCTATCAGCGCCTGAATTTAGAAATTCTAATACGTTACTTAAACCATAAAGTAAGAGAACGTTTATAAAAATAAAGGAACTTAATAACACTAATCGGATGATATTTTTATTATTGATGAGACTCATAGTTTAGTGTTTTTGTTTTTTTAGTGATTCCCATGGTAGAGATTTCGAAGCTATATTTTTTTAAGGGGTAATATTCTTTTAAAAAATTAAATGTAGCAACCCCATTGGTGGTTTCTTCTTGAATGGTGTTACGGAGCATATTTTTATGGAACACTTTTACCACTACTTTGATGCCGTCGGGTACTAATTGTTTCATAAAACTTTTTAAAGGTCCTACTTTGAGTGTTCTATGATCTTTAGAAAATTGATATTGAAAGGTAGTAATTACTGGAGCATAAGTGATGAAAAGATCATTACTTTCTGCAATACCGGTTACATATCCTTTAACGTTATATTTTTCGGCATGATCAGGGTGTAAGATAGTTGCTGTAGCGATTCCGTTGATAGTTGCCCCAAAACTTTTTAGGATGTAGTCATTTTTAGTTCTAATTATAAAGGAAACTAGGGTGCCGTCACTGATGATGTTGCCGTAGGTGTCTTTTATTTGGGAAGTACTAAACTTGGTAAAATGATTGCCATCTGCAAAGCGGTGGTTTCTGTCAAACGATATCGTGAAATTAGTAGGGATATTGGGATAAATTTCGGTCTCAATTTCTTTAGTGGCTATCTTTTCACATTCTGATGAAGCTAATAATTTTCCGGATTTGTTAGGTGAATAGATGGAGTACCAGGTGATGAAAAAATTCGTTTTTAAAAGAGTTGTTGTTATATTTTCTAAAAATTGATATTTCACTAGTACGTTAGTTTGATCTTTTTTAGGATTATCATAAGCGTCTGTTGGGATGGTTACGAGCATTGTAAATTCCTTCCCGCCTGCCAATATGGTTCTGGGGCCTAAATAGTTTTCTATCTCCGTTTTTGTCGCGTCATTGGGCTCTATTTTAAGAATTCCTTTTTGAAGGGTTTGGTTTTTTACAATTAAAAACCAAGACACAATACCTGTTTTGAAATAATAACTTTTGGGCAGTTCAAAAAAATAAGTATTGTTTTTTTCTGTAGCTTCTAAAACTGTTTTTCCGTAGGAATGGATAATAAATAATTCAGGTTTTAGATTACTAAGATTACTTTTGAAGGCCAATGTAAGAGGATGTCCTGCAATAGGAGGCGTAGGCGATTCTTGGAATTGGAATACTGGTTTTCTATCCGGCAATGAGTATCCAAATCCTAAAAGGAACAACAAGATAATGCTGAGTATGATGTAATAGCTTTTTTTCATTATCTTGGATTACCTATGAAATTATTGATTTCAATTTTAATATAGCTAAAACCTCTGCCTTTCACTTTTTGCAGTTGTTGTGGAGCATGTGTATAATTTCTGTTTGGTACAATAGCTTCTGAAATTGAGGCGTTACTCAAGCCGTTTACAAAACAATTTTTTAGACTCGAAAGGATGACTTTACAGTGGGTTAAATTTTTAAGTTCATAGTCAAAATAATTTTTGCGTTCCACTCTTACTCCATCTCCCAGGAAAAAATGATCCACGTAGATTAGTTCTTTGTTTTGGTCATAATAGGAAATCAGTAATTCCGGAATAGTACTTTCTTGTATTCCGTAATTAAATAGTGTGCCTTTGAGATGATTTTCTTCAATGGTTAATTCAGAAAGGGCTACTTGATTGTATAAATCGGTTATGGCAACGTTTCCGGCACTTTGAATATCAAAAGTAAAGGGTTTATCGTTGAGCTCTGCAGGAGTAAATTCGGTTGGATCAAAAGTTTTTGGTTTGATATCTGTTTTTTTTGCCCAAGCGATATCTTCAAAATTGACTTTGAAACTGGTAATTTCTTTGGGTAAGAGTTTGTGTTTGATTTCATATTTGGAGTTGAATGTAGCCACCATTTTATTGTTTTTGTTGTATAGCGTCGATTTCAACACCACATCTGCGGGTAAGTCATCTACGTTTTGTAGTTCTCCAATGATGATGTATTCCCCTTTAAAGTAGATGAGTTTTGCCGATAAGATTTCTAGGACAGGTTGTTTTAAAATGTCCTCATGATAGGTAACTTGAGTAGATACAGCGCGTCTTCCGTGTTTGTAATACTCGGTTGTATTATTGGCTACAAATTGATCAGGAGGAATGTCTAAATCAATTTTATTTGGAATGATGAACCATTTTCCTTTACGTTTGATGACTTCATGCAGGTATTCTTTGGATAATTTTCGGACTGGGGTTATCCATTTTGTAAACACTTTAATTTTGGCTCTATTGGCAGAAAGATTAGTAATCTTCATATCAATAGCATCGAGTTTTGCATAAGAATTTAAAATACCATCTTGTACGGAAGTTTCTAACATAAATTGGGATAAAGATTTATGATAGGTAGGATCCAAATAGGAATGGGCTTTTTCAAATTCTTTGTAATCTAAGGCATCATAATATGCTTTTACTACATTTTTTGGGCTAATTTGAGCGGTATTATTGATGTAAAAAAGATAAATGCAGTAGGATAAAATTCCCATAATTAGAATCACCCAAATGTGCATAACGGTGAGTATCTTATTAGAAAAATGATCATATTTAAGGGAATATTTTAGAAAATCAGGTTGCACAAGGAGTTTTATTTTCAATGCCTGATAGAAAATCATTTGAATATTTAGGATGAAAGCAATAAGCACTGTCGCCATAGGGGTGATGGCCCAAAGTAATTTTTGGTAAACCGGTACTTCTTCAAAAGGCAAAATTTTGGACAAAGGAGGAACATTAAGTTTTTCCCAAACCATGATGCCATTTTCTAATTGTGACAAGCGATGCCATCCACAGAAGTACAAAATAGGATCGTAAAACTTATCATTGGAAAAGACATATTTCAGATTGTATTTTTCGGGAACGGTCAAAAATTGTTGTAATGACCCGATGCCTTCGAGTCCTCTAAACTTTGAATTTTCTAAACGTTCGATGGCTCTGGAGGTTAATTCCGGAAGCCGTCTGGCGGAGTGATAATTTCCGTCCACGGTCATGGCTCTGGTTTGATAGGATAACACTGCCATTTGATCGCCAAATCCTAAAGGCAAATAACGCCATTTGTCATGTTGATCTTGATTTAAAAAATTGACAATTGGAAGCGTATTGATTTTTTGAGGCTGTAAGGGACGAAAATAGCTAAGCGTGATTGTGAAAATTGCCATCAATAAAAAAGCGCCTGCAAAAAGTCCCGTTACAATTTTGTAATAAACCGAGCCAAATTTTGCTTCTAAACTATCTCGCAAATCACCTTCAACCAATCGATAAATCAATTCGCCAAAAAGCGGCAAACTCATGAACGTCGCCCATAAAGTAAAACGGTCCAAGGTCAGAATGTTGAAAGCATTGTCGCCTAAAATTTTCAACGGAATAGGCGTTGTCCCTCCAGTACCCAATAAGGCTAATAACGAAAAAGACAACCCAAAAAAGAGGTAGCGTTTACTAAAATAGCGATAAAAAAAGTAAGGTAATAAAAACAACAGAACACCCCACGGAATAACAAAAAACATCAATCCAGATGAGGTAACTTCAATAAAATTATCTCTGCTTCCATGTGGAATAGGCACTTGAGTTATTGGATTTTTTTTAGAATTGATCCAATAAGGAAGAATACAAAAAACAATCAAAAAGACAGCGGTACCCCCAAACAAAATCATTCGCTTTAAATGTTGAATGGCCGTGATTATGAAAATTTTAAAAGTGACCTTTTTGTAATTTTCCACTTTATCTCGAGCGGCATCCATGACCGCTGTGCCAATTAAGGGTAGTATGAAGAATATCATTCCGAACAAAGGCGTAACATGATGCGAGCAAACGGTAACTGCTATTAATGACACTGCGTTGAAGAAACTTTTTTTCTTACCCTTTTTAATCCAATTATAAATTTCAGGCAAAGCATGCATCAAAACCGAAATGCCCACAATACTGGGTAATTGTCCAAAAACATGTAGCGTTTCAACAAAAGAAGAAGAAAAAATGGCTAAGAGCGAGGCATATCCAGCAACGTTTTTGTTACCCGTCATGAGTAGTGAAAAACGATATACTCCTGTGATAAAAAGCACGATTCCGATGATGGCTACAGTGTATAAACCAAATTTTAACCCACCAATTAACGACAACAAACCAATACTTTGATGCACTAATGGCGGATAACCCATTACAGTAAATCCGGTATACCAACTATAATTCCATGGTTCAAACCAACTATGAGCGTAATGATTCCCGAAAAATAAGTGAATAAGTGCGTCGTAGGTGTTCTCAAGAGTGTAAAATATGGCACTAGAATGGAAAACCACTCCAAATAACAAGGCAGTGAGAAGATATTTGTTGGATTTTTCTCTAATCAAGGGATGTTTTTTTGGTTATCAGTTATGTAAATATAACAATAATTCATATTAAAATAACGAATCATCTATAGATATAAACCATTCGACCTTAAATAATTGGCGCTAATCTAACAATTTAATTTAAATGCTAGATCAGTAGTAATTTTACAGTATCTAAATGTTTTTATTATGAAAGCTTTAATTGCAGACGATCAAGAATTAGTTTTATTGTTTCTCGAAAAATGTTTATCAGATTTGAATATTGAGGTGATTAAATCCCGAAATATTACGGAAGCAATAAGTTTGTATGATCAATTTATGCCTGATATTGTAATTACAGATATTAACATGCCAGTCAGTAATGAAGATATTTTGTTCAACAATCATTTGTTGGTTGAGGGCAAAAAAACAGGACTTGACATCGTTGATTATATCAAGAACATAAAAAAAGATTCCATTCCTGTACTCGTCCTATCTGGGAATATGGACGAAAACATTAAATCTAGAAGTCTAGCCATAGGCGCAACCGATTTTATAAAAAAACAAATTGGGTATCAGGATTTGACCCAAAAGTTAAGCCAGATTATAGCAGTAAATACAAGTTATTTGGATGCGCAATGTGAAAGCTTCTTACAGGACAAAATTATAGGTGTGATAATTCCTTATTTGCTATTCGTAGATACGGCCAAACTAAACGAATATGTTGACTACGTTCACAAAAACGCAAGTTATCAATTATGTTTTCTAGATGATTTAAGTAATAAAGTGTATTCTCAGTTTCTGAAAAAAATAAAAAAACAACATAAAAATAGAATCACCATTTTCAAATGCAACACTAAAAGTGGTCTTTCAGAAGCACTTCGATTGGCTATGATAAGGCTGTCGCAAAATCATCAAATGGATTATATTGGTTACCTTGACAAAGACTTAACTGTTTCCTTGACACAATTCAATATGATGGTTGAGGAAATAAAAAAATCAAGTGCTAAAATTGTAGTAGGTAATCCTTGGTGTCAATTTCCTAAAAAGGTAAAAGCAATTAATTTTAGAGAAATAGCTAACGACATACTGTTGAATTTCGTTAGAAACATATCCGGTTTACAATGGTGCTCCTCGAAAAACACGCCAAAGGTGATGCTGAAAGAAGTGATAGTGGATACTTTTCAAAATCAATTTTACTCTGATTTGACTTTCGATTTAGAAATAATAATTCGAATAAAAAAGGCTTACTTTTATGATAATTTGAAGAATTTGATTTTTGAAAAGCATATTTAAGGGGAAATAGTTGTTTTTTTTATGGGTAAATGAGTAGTACGTCATTCTTTTTTATGTAAATAAAAAATTAATAATTTTTTTTTATTACATTTGATTATCAATGAGATATGAAGATGGGATACTTGAGATAAAAAAGTGTAGTAACAATACTCTATACCCAAATTTTATAATGGAAATAAAACAGGTTTACAAAAATTTAGGCCCCGATAAATTTTTTATGATTACCATGTTTGTTGTTAATTTCGGTAATTATTTCTATAATTTGTTGCTAGGACGAATTCTAGGTCCTGCTGCATTTGCTGATGCAGCCATCCTAATTACACTGCTTTTAGTGCTTTCCTTTGTAGGGATGACTTTTCAAATCGTCTCGGCTAAATATGCGGTTCTATTTTCAAATTCTTTTTTATCACAATTTTTGCGTTTTATAGCTACTAGAGCCGTTATTTTTGGTAGTATTTTGGCTGTTTTTGGAATTGTATTTAGTGGGTATTTAAGTCAAATTTTGAACACACAAACTTCCATTATTTTTACACTATTTTCGTTTTCCCTCCCTTTTTATTTTTTAATGAGCGTAAATAGGGGCTTGTATCAAGGACAAAATAATTTATTCGACCTCTCTAAAACCTACTTTTATGAAATGTTTTGCCGGTTGTCGGTGACTTTTTGCTTGCTTTATTTTTTTCCAAAAACAACTTCTTCCGTTTTTGTATCCATTGGAATACTGATTTCAATAGTGGTAGGATTGATTCCTTTTCAAAAAATAATCATGCAACCTAAAGAAAAAGTTGATGAGCCTCTTCAAACCAAGCCTATTGTGCTGTTTTTTTTAATTACCGCTTGCTATGAATTCACATTAATAATCATAAACAACAGCGATATTTTGCTAGTCAAGCATTACTTTGATAATTATAACGCAGGACTCTATGCTTCCTTAGCCCTTATAGGACGGGTGGTTTACTTTGTCGCATGGATGTTTGTGATGTTGCTTTTGCCCAAAGTCATTTTACTGAAAAAGGAAGGAAAAGCGACCCACGGAGTCTTATTCAAATATGTTTTTTATGTTGTTATTTTGGCTACAATTATCGTTGGTGCTACGTTTTTATTCCCAGAGTTAATGGTCAAAATACTTTTTGGTAACGATTATCTGTCCATTGCCAATTTACTTTGGAAGTATGCCTTGGCAACCTCGGTTTTTGCTATTTCCAATATTTTTGCCTATTATTTTTTATCTATACAAAAATATTTTCCCGTTGCTCTAGCCGCTTTTTTTGGTGGTTTTCAAATTGTATTAATTCTATTGTATCATAGCTCTTTGGAACAGGTTGTTAGTATGCAATTGATTGCTATGTTTTTATTGTTGTTGTCCCAAACTTTATTTTTTCTTTTGAATAAAAACAATTCAAATTAATAATTTAATAGCCATTATAAGATGAAATTAGCAGTAGTAACCGCCTACCCTCCAAGCAAGGTAACACTCAATGAATACGGATATCATTTGGTTAAAAACTTTGTGTTAAATGATGAGGTAACCGAGCTTATTTTACTTTCTGATGAAACGAAAGAAAATAAGCAATTGGATTTTCAAAATAAAGAAAAAATCAGCGTGGAATCGTGCTGGAAATTCAATAGTTATAGTACGCTGTTTCGTATCCTGTATAGAGTACATAAAACCAAGCCCGATTGTGTTTTATTTAATCTGCAGTTTGTGAAATTTGGAGATAAAAAAATTCCCTCGGCTTTAGGATTGCTGACCCCCATGTTTTTGCGATTCATGGGGTACAAAACCATAGTGTTGTTACATAACATACTCGAGCAAGTAGATTTAGAGAAAGCGGGATTTACCGATAGTAAAATTTTAATTAGTATCTATAATTTTATAGGTTCAAATTTGACTAAATGCTTGTTAAAGGCCAATAGAGTAGCGGTAACTATTCATAAGTATAAAGAAATTTTAGAAGAAAAATACAAAACAAAAAGGGTACTACTAATTCCGCACGGCACCTTCGAAACAATCAAAGAACCCAACTTCGATAAAAAACCGGCACCACTTCAAATTATGGCATTTGGAAAATTTGGAACCTACAAAAAAGTAGAAATTTTAATAGAAGCCGTAGAAAAAGTTAGAAAAATGTATCCAGAGGAACTAGTCGTTGTCATAGCAGGAACGGATAGCCCTAATACCCCAGGCTATCTTGAATCTGTTCAAAAAAAATACCAACACATTAAAGGCAATATCTTTACAGGATATGTCGAAGAAAATGATGTAGAACGAATTTTTACCGAAAGTTCCATTGTTGTTTTTCCCTATACCTCCACTACCGGTAGTTCAGGGGTTTTACATCAAGCCGGTAGTTACGGCAAAGCTGTAATCATGCCGGATCTTGGGGACTTAGCCTTATTGGTCAAAGACGAAGGCTATCAAGGCGAATTTTTTATACCAGACAACGTTGATTCCTTAGCTAGCGCAATTCAAAACATCCTTCTAGATGATACTCATCGAAAAAATATTGCCATGGCTAATTTTAATGCAGCCAATGCACTGACAATGGACAAAATTGTCGCTATGTACCTAAAAGCATTTCACACCATTTAGCAAAATCTAAAACTTAACCACCATGAAAATTTTAATTATTGATGATCAACAATTAGTTTTATTATCATTAGAAAAATCGTTGCACGATCTAGGATACGAAGTGGTAACTGCCACATCCATCACTGAAGCTATTGAGAAATTTGATTTGTACACACCAAGTTTGGTTATCGTAGACATCAATTTGTCAGGGGAAGAACTCAATATTGAAAATTCAGGATTGGAAGTGGTCAAATACATCAAACACGACAAGAAAGCAACCACTCCCATAATGGTTTTGTCTGGCAATACAGACGAAGAAGTCATCATCAAGGGCTTTGATTTAGGAATTGATGACTATATGAAAAAACCATTAAGTTTGAGTGAAATCGGACTCCGAGTAAAACGATTAATAGGAAGTCCAGAAAAAGAAGATGCCGAAAAAAGCCCACAAATTGACCGAAAAGAACGCTACATACAAAACAAATGTGTAGGAGTCGTAATCCCTTGTTACAATGAAGAAAAACGTCTTTTAGGAGAAGATTTTAGGAAATTTGTACACAAAAATTTAGGCTACCATCTCTGCTTTGTCAATGACGGCAGCAAAGACCGAACTCTAGAAGTACTCCAAGATTTAATCAAAGGAAAAGAGGATTACATCAGCATCTATGACTGCGAAAAAAACGGAGGTAAAGCCGAAGCCGTGCGCCTAGGAATGCTTCATTTAGCCAAACAATCCCAATTTGATTATGTAGGATTCCTAGATGCTGATTTGTCCACTAATTTCGAAGATTTTAATGATTTAACCGATGCCATTTCTAATTCAAAATACAAACTCGTATTTGGATCCCGAATCTCCAGAATGGGCGCAGATATTACCAAAGAATCCGCACGAGCCATCATCAGTAAAACCATCAATTTTATCATTCGAAAAACCTTGTCCATGGAAATCAATGATACCCAATGTGGAGCCAAAATCATGACCAAAGAAATTGTACAAAAAACATTTCAAGAAAAATTTATTACCAAATGGCTATTTGATGTAGAAATTTTTATGCGAATGAAAAAAATATACGGACTCAATGAAACTAAAGGAATGATCCTTGAAAAACCATTAAATCGATGGATTCACGCGGACGGGTCCAAACTTTCCATGAAAGATTCTGTAAAAATAGTAGGACAATTAGGGCAAATAGCAGTTCATTACCGTTAAAATTTAGTTGCCAAACCTTTTTCTGTTTTCTTCCTCCCTAAACGCTATAATCTGAGCGATTAAATCAAGCGGGAGTGGCTGTTCGTTTGGAAATTGGACAGAACCTTTCCCTTGTTTGTATTTCGATAAAGCCTCAGCAAAATGAGTATGCCCTGAAGGAGTAGCATACAAACCAATGTGATTTTTATAGGCAGCAAAATAAAGTAAAGGCTTCCCAAAAGTTTTGTATGCTGGCATCCCATAACTAATGCTTTCCTCCACCTCCGGAACTTTTTTCATTAGTAGCGCTCTTATTTGCAACATTCTCATCCGACTTGCTTCCGGGAATTTCGCTAAATAAGAAGCAACAGTTTCCATAGTCAATAGTTTTAATAGTCAAAAAATTAGGAGCAGAAGGCAATAGGATTTTTGGCCATCAAAGTCCCGTGATCCGCTATATCTTTGTCTTTTTAAAGAAAAAAGACAAAGGATACCGCTCCTCCCGGGGCTAAAAGTAATCAAAGTACCCTTTTGGAGACACCTTCAAAAATACTAAAAAAACAAGTTCTATGTATCGGCTTAGTGTTTTTTTAAACCAGTAGCAGTAAGTAATAAAAACCACCAAATTCTTTCACCATTAAGACATTAAGATTCAGTAAGAAATAGGTAATAAAACCTTAATTTCCATACTATCTTAATGGTGAACTCATTCAAAAATTTTATTTTTAACAAAAAAGTATATCTTTAGCCCAACTAAAACCAAATAATAATAACCCATGCAACAAAACCACCCCGAAGATTTCAAACGCGAACTCGGACTTTTAGACGGCACCATGCTAGTAGTAGGATCCATGATCGGTTCCGGAATATTTATTGTAAGTGCTGATATTGCCAGACAAGTAGGATCAGCCGCTTGGCTAACTTTAATTTGGCTCATTTCAGGAATCATCACCATGATAGCCGCTGTGAGTTACGGCGAACTGAGCGCCATGATGCCCAATGCAGGGGGGCAATATGTCTACCTTAAAGAAGCCTACAACAAATTGATTGCCTTTCTCTACGGATGGAGTTTCTTTGCCGTGATTCAAACCGGAACTATTGCTGCGGTGGGTGTAGGTTTTTCTAAATTTGCCGCCTATTTGATTCCTTCTTTAAGTGATGAAAATGTTGTAATGCAATTAGGTGCCTTTCAACTCAATGCGGCTCAGATCGTTTCTATTATTACTATTGTTTTCTTGACCTATCTTAATAGTCGCGGCGTAAAAAATAGTAAAACATTACAAACTGTCCTTACGATTATCAAAATTGTATCTCTCTTTGGTTTGATTGTTTTTGGATTCCTCCTCGCTGCAAAAGCGGAAGTTTGGGATATGAATTGGACTGATGTATGGGAACCCAAATCCTATAATTTAGATACAAAACAATGGACTCCCATTGCAGGAACCGCCTTGCTAACCGGAATTTCTGCCGCCATGGTAGGCTCTTTGTTTTCTAGTGATGCTTGGGTTGGCGTTACATTTATCGCCGCGGAAATAAAAAACCCAAAGCGCAATGTAGGTTTGAGTTTATTTCTCGGGACTTTTATCGTTACGATTATTTATGTATTGACCAATTTGATGTATTTGGCTGTTATTCCAATGGAAGAAATTGCAACCGCCAAATCCGATAGAGTAGCCGTGGTAGCTTCTCAGTATACGTTTGGCGAGTATGGCACGGTGATTATTGCAGTGATGATTATGATCTCGACTTTTGCGTGCAACAACGGATTGATTATGGCGGGTTCCCGAGTGTATTATACCATGGCCAAAGATGGTTTGTTCTTCAAACAAGCCGCACAACTGAATGAGAAAAGTGTACCAGGTTGGGCGCTTTGGGCACAGTGTGTTTGGGCTTCGGCTTTGTGTTTGACGGGCAAATACGGTGATTTATTGGATTTTGTAATCATCATTGTCTTGATTTTTTACATTTTGACCATTTATGGTATTTTTATTCTGCGTAAAAAAATGCCCAATGCAGAACGTCCCTACAAAGCGTTTGGTTATCCGTTTTTACCAGGTTTGTATATTGTCATTGCTTCGGCAATTTGTATTTCCTTATTGTTTACAAAATTCTCTACTTGTGGTTGGGGCGTACTGATTATGCTTACCGGAATTCCAGTGTATTATGTTACGCAGCGTAAGGTATTGAAGGAGTAATGCAATAGTTTTCTTGAATCTATGTATTTTGAAACAACGGATTTTAAGCCGTTGTTTTTTATATTTTTATTGGGTTATTTTTTACCATTCGATTTGTAATTTGCAGAAATAATCAATTGGAGAATGAAAAATATTTATTGGAAAGGGTATACTTCTCTAGAACGACATTTCGCATTAGAAGCAATTCAGAGTGTCGTTTCTAGATTTGGTTGTATTATCAATGCTGTGATGTTTTCAGATGTTGCGGTTACTCTAGTAATTGAAATTGAAGCAAACCGAATCGATCAATTGTATCAAGAATTACAACAATTGATGGCAATGGATGCGTTTCAAAAAATGGATACGATTGCAACCAAGGAAAAGGTAATTTATTGTACTATTACGTTTAGTAAAGCTACAGGGAATCTCAAAAATGAAGTGTCTAATGTACCGGGCTAGTAGTTTTGGAATTTATTTTTTTCGTTCAAATACTCCTTTTGACATCTTTTATAATAGGTTTTTAAAAAGCTACTGTTATAAGTGTTTAAATTAAAAAAGTAATATTTGTAGGGAACATCACTAAAAGGTATTCAAATTAAAAAAATGAAAACAGCACATTTACAAAATTTTTCAAGGCTTCTTTTGGGAAGCTTCATGATTTATGCGGGAGTAAGTCATCTTACATTCAATAGCACTGCTTTTTTAGCGCAAGTCCCTAAATGGCTTAGTACAGATCAGAACGTTATGGAATTTGTGGTTTTGATTTCAGGAATCGTCGAAATAGTTTTGGGAATTGCCCTTTTATTTTGGATACAACAAAAAAGAGCGGTAGGCGTAGTATTAGGACTATTTTTTATTTTGATTTTCCCTGGCAATCTTTCACAGTATTATCACCACATCGATTCCTTTGGGTTAAATACAGATAATCAACGACTGATTCGCTTGTTTTTTCAACCTTTGTTACTAATTTGGGCACTTTGGTGTACTGGGGCTTTTACTTTTTTTAGAAACAAAAGCACCTCTTTTTCCGTTAAGCATTTCTATGATTTTGAAGCCAAAACGATTCAGGGGAAGTCAATGGTGATGGATAACTATAAAGGTAAAACAGTCCTAATAGTAAACACCGCTAGTCAATGTGGCTTGACACCACAGTACGAAGGATTGGAAAGATTGTATCAAAAGTATTCTGATAAAGGACTGGTGATTTTAGGATTTCCTTGCAATCAATTCGGGCAACAAGAAAAAGGCTCTGAGAGAGAAATCGAAACTTTTTGCTCGGTTAATTATGGGGTAAGTTTTCCAATGTTCGCCAAAGTTGACGTAAACGGAAGCAACGCTCACCCTTTATTTGTCTTTTTGAAAAATAGCTTAGGTGGTATTTTAGGAAATCGAATCAAATGGAATTTTACCAAATTTGTTATTGACAAAGAAGGACGGCCAATCAAACGTTTTGCTCCCATAACCAAACCAGAGGAAATAGAAAAGTTTATAAAAGAAATTATTTAATAAGCTATATACAAGCCAAAAGAATGCCCTAGATCTAAAATTAAATCTTGGGCATTTTTACTATTCGGATGTTAATTGAATTGCAATTCGGATTGCTCTTTACCTACTTTTAGTGTTGCTTTTTTACCAAATAGCAAAGCTCTATTATCCTTTATATGTCCGGCTGGGAAGTCAAAATATATAGGGAAATGGTACTTCTTTACTGCTTCAAAAATAATCTGTTTGTAGGTATATCCAAAATCCTCTTTGGATTCCTTCATAGAAAAATCGCCAATTATAAGTCCCTTTATTCCGTCAAAGGCACCACTACGCAATAGACTTCTAATCATACTGTCTATTTTGTATGCGGGTTCATCAACTTCTTCTAAAAACAAAATTTTACCTTTAGTTTCTAATTGTGAACGACTACCTGTCATGGCATCAATCAAAGATAAATTACCCCCAACCAATTCGCCTTCAGCTTCCCCAAGTATACTTTCTAAAGCAGTTGGAGTTTGTATTGAATAAGGTAATCCAAACAAAGCTTTCTGCAATGTGTTTCTGGCTTCGGGAGTGGCTTTTGTGATGGCGCCAAGCATGGTGGCATGAATGGAGGGAATACGAAGCCTATTGAATTCATTGTGTAAAACAGTAATGTCAGAGTACCCAATAAACCATTTTGGTTTTTTTTTGAACTTAGTATAATCTAAAGCATCGATGATTCTATTTAAACCATAACCCCCTCTGCCACACATTATGGCTTTAATTTTCGGATTGTCAAAAGCCGTTTGTAAATCCTGAGTTCTCTGTTGGTCAGTACCTGCAAATGTATAATGTTTGGCGTAAACATGTGGCGCTAATAGTACATGGAATCCCCAATCTTTCATCAATTGGATGCCATCATTTAAAACAGTAGTATCAGATAAATTACTGGAAGGTGAAAGGACCATTATAGTATCCCCTTTTTTTAGGTTTGGTGGGGATTTAGTGGTTAATCTGTTTTTTTGACTAGAACAATTTATAAAAAGGGATGTGAACAGTAATACGCTGCAAAGTTTAAAAAAAGCATTCAAACGTATTGCTAGTACTTTTTGTATCATGGCTAAAAGTTAATTTGAGTGGTTTCTAAATTTGAAATCAGCCTTATTTTTTTTCCAAAGATTAAGGCAGCATTATTATTGATGTGCCCGGCAGGGAAATCAAAAATTACAGGATAAGAATACGCTTTCGCAGCATTTAGTATAATTTCTCTGTGCGAACCTCCAAATTGTAAGTTGCTTTCTACCTCGTATTCAAAATCACCAACGATAATTCCTTTTAAATGCTCCAATGCGCCACTTCTTTTTAAGCTATAAATCATTCTGTCCACACGATAGAGGTGCTCTCCAACTTCTTCGATGAACATGATTTTATCTTTCCAATCAATTTGGGAAGCGCTACTTAGCATTGAATCGATTATTGATAAATTACCTCCAACTAGAATTCCTTCTGTAGATCCAGTTTTATTAAGCGAGTTTGAAGGAATGTTGATTTGATATGGCTTGTGAAAAAGAGCATTATAAAGCGTCTCCTTGGCTAAAGTTGTTGCCGATGCAATTCCTCCGGGCATTGTGGCATGCAACGATTGAAAACCAATTTTATGCAATTGGCAATGTAAAGTGGTAATGTCTGAAAAACCGATAATCCATTTGGGATGTTGAATAAATTTTGAAAAATCGAGTTGATCAATAATTCTAACGGTACCATAGCCACCTCTCGCACACCAAATGGCATGAATGTTTGGATCGTCTAATGCATTTTGTAAATCTTCAAGGCGTTCTTCATCAGTACCTGCAAAATGATTGAATTTCTTATCATAATGCTGACCAAGTACAACATGCAACCCCCAACTTTCTGCTAATTGTATCCCTGATTGGATTACAGATGCTTCTTTCAAAAATCCAGCAGGAGAAACAATCATAATGGTGTTTCCTTTTTTTAAAAAGGGTGGGGATTGAAATTTAGAAATTTTGTTCATGGAAAATAAGGAATACTTTTTTATTCGTTTAAAAAGTAAAAATAGCAGAATTTTAATTTGGCTGCCCTTTTTTTATTTCAAATTTCAAGAAATGGTTGAACTAGAAAGAAAAAATATCAATACTAACACCGAAAAAGGTTTTACAAAAAATCCCTCCAAAGTTGGCAGTCTTTAGAGGGATTCTTACTACAAGAAATAAAAAATAAAAAATTAAAACATACCTCCGCCTCCTTTATTCGTATTGTCGTCTCTTTGTTTGCGTTGTAAACTTTTGTTTTTTCCACCACCAAAACTGTAGGTTACACCCAAGTATACCGTTTGGCTTTCCCAAGTAAATTCTCCCGTTTGTGGGTAAGGATATTCAGCATCAAAGGCATAACGCATAGTGTTGAACATATCGTTGAAACGCACACTAATGTTCATTTTGTTGTCTAGCAAAGTATAGCGTGCACCACTGTCTATTTTGTACATTTCCTTGCTGTTGTTTTGCAATCCATCCACACTTCCTCTGTAGAATCCGAAAAGTAAAAAGCTCAAGCGCTTGTTGGCTTTGAAGTTAGAATTCAATCGGCCATTGAAAGCTGAAACAGTCACATTTCTTTCCAAAGGTTTGCTAGTGTTGGTAGTTGGATCGAATTGGAAAACCACACCTTGTTGTTTGATGCTCGAAAAATCAATAGCTGGTTGTATGTCCCACCATTTGGTGATTTTATAATTGGCAGACACTTCAAATCCAGAAGCCGTATTGTTGTCGAAGTTGGTGTAGGTCAAAATCTGTCTTTGTCCACTCGGGTCATTTTCGTCAGGGTACAAGATACGGCTGATTTGGTCGTTGATGCTTCTCACAAACACCCCAGCGGTAATACTTCCTTTTGTTAAAACTTTGGTATAGTTTACTTCAATCGAATTGGTAAATTGTGGACGTAATTCTGGATTTCCAAAAGAAGTTACCAATGGAGTTGCAAATTCACGAATAGGTTTCGTTTGATCTATACTAGGTCGGTCTACACGACGACTATAGCTAAATTGCAGCGTATTTTTCTCATTCAAATTATAAGTCAAATAAGCAGAAGGATAAACGGTAAGGTAATCGTCATCAAAGGTGGTTTTTCCTCTGTTTAAGTTGGCAGCAACTTTATAACTTTCAAAACGCGCTCCCACTTGGTAGCTGATTTTTTTGAATTTTTGACCAAAAGTGGCATAGGCAGAATAAATGTCAATATCGTAAGTATAATTCGATTGTTGATCGGCTGGAGCTACTAATGGATTTCCGGTACTGTAGTTGTTTTCGGTTCTTGTAATTCTGGCTTCAGCACCTGCTTCAAGTGTCGATTTTTCGTTAATTGGATTGACATAATCAATATTAAAAGTACTTAGTTTTTGAGCGTCTTGGATATTGTCTTTGAAAATAACAGTGCTGTTTGAATTGTTAGTCGTCGTTGTTTCGGTATCAAAACTCGCTCTTTGTGTTTCTTTGTAATCGTTAAAGTTGGCTTCTACATCAAGCGTGTGACCTTCTTTTTTGAAAATATGTTTGTACGCCAAGTTGTAAGTTCCGGTTTTATTGGGTCCTTCATAAGTGGATTTTTGCAGAATTCTGTCAGTCATTCCCCCGTTATTGTAGTCAATATTGGTGTTTACATTTCCAGTTCCATCCGCTTTGTTTTGGTTGGTGTAAAAAGACAAGGTGTTGTGGTCGTTGATCAAATAATCCATTCCTACTTTGTACAAGTACGAATCGTTTTCATTAGAAATATCCAATTTTTGATCAATATCCTGATCCAGTCGTCTAAGGTTTCCATCGTTGAAATAGGTGCCAAAATTACGTCCTCCATTACCAAAGAAATTTACTTTGCCTACTTTGTAATTCATATCCAAAGATTGGTTGTATTTCGCAGTTTCACCAAAGGTAATACCACCACTAAAGCTTCCGTTAAAGCCGTTATTAGCATTTTTGTGCAAGATGATGTTGATGATGCCCGACATTCCTTCAGGATTGTATTTGGCACTCGGATTGGTAATCAATTCTATTTTTTTGATAGAAGTCGATGGGATTTGTTTTAGCAATTGCGCTGGGTCAATATTGGTCGGTCTACCGTCAATTAAGACGCGCACATTTTCATTGCCACGCAGCGATAATTTTCCGTCTTGATCCACATTTACAGAAGGAATATTATTCATAATGTCAGAAGCCGAAGCACCTGCCGTGGTCAAATCTTTTCCGACAGTGATTACTTTTCGGTCGATTTTTTGTTCAATGGTTGAGCGTTCGCTTACAATGTTTACGCCTTTCAATTGTGTGGCTTCTTCTTCTAAACTAACTTTAAAAGTAGCTTCTTTTTTATTTTCGCTTAAAATGGCTGAACCGATGTATTTTCTAAATCCGATGTATTGAATTTCGATAGTATAGCTTTTTAACGCCAAATTCTTAATGGTGAATTCGCCATTGTCATCAGTGTTTGCGCCCGAGATAACTTTTCCGTTATCTTTGATTGAAACGATAGCATAAGATATCGGAGCGTTTGAAGTTTTTTCGGTGATTTTTCCGGTGATTTTCCCAGAATTTTGTGCCGTTCCTATTCCCACTACGCATAGTAGTAGAAAAGTGATTAGTTTGATTTTCATTATTGATTGATTTTGATTGATGTTGTATTTAGACTACTAACTTTGCGATATGTTACAAGAAAAATTAAGAAATGTTTACTTTGAGAGACGATTATTCCCTTTTTGTAGGCTTTTTGGGCTCGTTTTTGCTAAACAATATTTGTTTTTAATTGATTTTAAGTCAGGGATTTATTGCTAGAAAAGGGTGCTGTAACATCTTTTTTTGATTCTATTTCAAAGAATGCAGAAAACACTGTTATTTTTTTGAATAGTATTAGGAAAAATCGAACATATTCATAAAATAAGCGGTTTTCTAATTGCTAAATAAGCAGTATCTTTGCCCACTTTTAAAACACAGTTTACATGTCATTACAAAATATTCTTACCCCGTCTATTCATAAAGCCGTTCAAACCTTATTTGACGTTTCTCTTGATAAAGTTGAATTTCAAGCGACTCGAAAAGAATTCGAAGGCGATATTACCTTAGTTGTTTTTCCCTTATTGAAAGTGATCAAAAGTAATCCGGTAGAGTTAGGTAACAAAATAGGAACCTATTTGGTAGAAAACGTAGCGGAAGTGGCACGATTCAACGTGGTTTCTGGATTTTTGAATATTGTCATTGCCGATGCCTATTATTTGAATTTCTTTAACGGAATCAAAGACGACACCCGTTATGGTTTTGTAACGCCAAGTCCGGATGCCAAAGCGGTAATGGTAGAATATTCTTCTCCCAATACCAACAAACCTTTGCATTTAGGGCACGTTAGAAACAATCTTTTGGGGTATTCTGTTGCGGAAATCATCAAAGCTTCTGGAAAAAAAGTATACAAAACACAAATCATCAACGATAGAGGAATCCATATTTGTAAGTCGATGTTGGCTTGGCAAAAATTCGGAAACGGAGCTACTCCAGAAAGCTCAGGCTTGAAAGGAGATAAATTGGTGGGTAATTATTACGTAGCTTTTGATAAGGCCTATAAAGAAGAAATCAACCAATTAATAGCCGAAGGTAAAACCGAAGAAGAAGCGAAAAAACAAGCGCCAATTCTTTTGGAAGCCCAAGAAATGTTATTGAAATGGGAAGCTGGTGATGCTGCAGTAAAAGCGCTATGGAAAACAATGAACCAATGGGTGTATGATGGTTTTGCGACTACCTACAAGAATTTGGGTGTTGATTTTGATAGTTATTATTACGAAAGCAATACCTATTTGCTAGGAAAAGATGTCGTGCAAGTAGGATTAGATAAAGGTATTTTCGAAAGAGATCCTGATGGTTCCGTTTGGATTGACTTGACCGATGAAGGTTTGGACCGTAAGATTGTTTTGCGTTCCGACGGGACAGCGGTTTATATGACACAAGACATTGGAACCGCCATTCAGCGTGTAAAAGACATGCCTGATGTAGGAGGGATGGTGTACACAGTAGGTAACGAACAAGATTACCACTTCAAAGTATTGTTTTTGATATTGAAAAAACTAGGTTTTGACTGGGCTTCTAGCTTGTATCATCTTTCGTACGGAATGGTAGATTTACCTTCGGGAAAAATGAAAAGCCGTGAAGGAACGGTAGTTGATGCCGATGACTTGATGCAAGAAATGACGGATACAGCTCAAAAAATCGCAGAAGATTTAGGGAAATTAGACGAATATTCAGCCGAAGAAAAGACGGCTTTATATAGCACCATTGGGTTAGGAGCTTTGAAATATTACATTCTAAAAGTGGACCCTAAAAAACGCATCTTGTTTAATCCAGAAGAATCGGTAGATTTTGCTGGAAATACGGGGCCTTTCATTCAATATACTTATGCAAGAATCCAGTCGATTATTCGTAAAGCGGCTTTTGATTTTTCTGCGACAAGTGCTCTAACCGAATTAAACGAAAAAGAAAAAGAATTGATCAAACAATTAGAATTGTTCCCAGAAGTGATTCAAAATGCAGCTCAATATCATAGCCCTGCTTTGATTGCCAATTACACGTATGAGTTGGTTCGCGAGTACAATTCGTTCTACCAAGCGGTTTCTATCTTGGGAGAAGAAGACATACCTAAGAAAATTTTCAGAGTACAATTGTCTAAAAAAGTGGCTGATACCATCGCGGCTGCTTTCGGCTTGATGGGAATCAATGTACCTGAACGCATGTAATGTAAAATAGTGCAGTAAATAAGTAACAAGTGGTACCAGTTCCATCTTACTACTTCATACTGATAACCGATAACTCTCCTATACCTGTGAATACACCCAATTCGTATTTCTTTAGATCCTTTTTGGTGATTTTTTTAGCGGCTTGCTTTTTTTTGGGATTAAAAGAAGTTTTACCCAAAAGAATTTTTGCCGAGTCCAAAGGGCCTTCCAAAAATGTACTCATCGATAGTATGCTTATTGATGCTTTTGAGTCAGAATCGGATAGTGTTTTGGTAACGCCCAATGATACACTAGCAGATCAAAAGATTGTTTTTGAGGAATCGCTAGGCGTAACTTTTCCAGAAGAAACACTAGAAAATTATAAAGGATATCAATATTTGATTCCTTTTTACGAACAATTATATCAATTAGAAAACAACCCAAATGCCAAAGTTCGTATCGCCTACTATGGAGATTCAATGACAGATGGCGATATGATCGTACAAGATATACGTAGTGCTTTTCAAAATAATTTTGGAGGGAAAGGAGTTGGGTTTGTCTCGATCTCTTCTGAATCCGCGGCTTCTAGAAGTTCAATTTTGCATGAGTTCTCGACCAATTGGAAAAAGCAATCGTATCTCACGGTAAAAAATCCAATCCGTCCTTTTGGAGTAAATGGCCAGGTATTTTTCGCAAATCATCCTTCGGAGGATATTTGGGTTAAATATACTGCGGGACGATATAAAAACGCCAATGTTTTGGATAATCCAACCATATTTTATGGGAGTTCCGATAATTTATTTGGGGTAGTCAATTACACTATAGCTACAGATTCTGTTCACAAAACCTTGACCGCAGTCAACAGATTGAATACCATTATTTTAAAAAAAGGAAGCTTGAAGACCCTGAGATTGAGCTTCAAAAATGCACAATCCGTCCCCATTTACGGACTTAATTTTGATGATGGGAAAGGAGTGCATGTTGATAATTTCTCGCAACGAGGTAATTCTGGAATCCCAATTTCGAAATTCGACCCTGCGTTGATGCAAGCTTTCCAAAAGAAATTGAACTATAATTTAATTGTCTTGCATTATGGGACTAATGTGTTAAATTATGGGACCAAAGATTACAATTGGTACTCCCGAAGTATGACCAAAACTGTCAACCGTTTGCGAGAGGGTTTTCCAGGGGCATCTATTTTGATTGTTTCAACAGCGGATAAGGCAACCAAGTACAAAACGGAGATGAAAACTGATTCTGCTGTGGTACCTTTGACTTTCGCACAACGCAATTATGCCCTGAAAACGCAGTCGGCCTATGTGAACTTATATACGCTTATGGGAGGTGATGGTTCTATTGTGAAATGGGTTGAAAACGAACCTGTACTGGCTAATAAGGATTATACTCATTTTAACATCCGTGGTTCCAAAAAAGTAGCGGGTTTGTTGTACCAACATCTCATGAAAGGTTACCAAGACTATAAAAGGTTGAGGAATACGGCCAATGCGGTTAAACCTAAAATTCAAAAAGACACGCTGCTCGAAATCCCGATAGAAACTAAACTAGAAGAAGTAGATGAACACTAATATTTTGTCTTTGGCGATATTAAGTTTTGAAACGTTTTTTAAAAACACTATAATACTATTGCTTATGGTTTTTGGTGCTACCCAAGACATTGCTGGACAAGAATTCTATCCACAAAGAGTTCAAAACCAAGCGCAACTGACAACTTTTTTTACCAAATTAAAAGTACTTCAAAATACCCAAAAAGGAAAATTGAATATAGTTCACATTGGCGATTCTCATATTCAAGGCGATGTCATGACAGCGGTGACTAGAACACAACTGCAAAAACAATTTGGAAATGCCGGTCGAGGTTTGGTTTTTCCTTACACATTGGCGCATACTAATGGTTCGCCTGATGTCCGATTTTCCTCAAATGTAAAATGGTCTAATTATAAAAATATTTTGCCCGTAAACGGAAGTCCCGTGGGAATCAGTGGTTTTTCATTAAGCAGCACCTCCAAAAGTTTGCGTTTAAATGTAATGGTAAAAAACAAGGCGTATGCTTTTACTACCTTAAAATTAATTACACCTAACAATGAACCTCTTTTTGAAAGGGCAGGGGAGGTTGAGAAAAAGGTAACCGTAAAAACAGTGCCCAAAAAAGTAACACATACCATCAAAAAAGGGGAATCACTCTCTACCATTGCGGCACGTTATCATTGTAGCACAGCTCAATTAAAAAAAGAGAATAATTTAGCAAATACTAAAATAACCGCAGGGAAAACATTAAAAATTCCTAGCAATGAAACTCATGAAAAAACGGTAACCAGTACTCTTTATCATTCCGATTCTTTTGAACAAAAAGAAAATTATTATGCGTTTGCATCCGAAAAACCATTGGATCGTTTTGTGATTTTGCCCAACAAAGAAGCCTCTGTTTACACCCTAAACGGATTGGTTTTAGAAAACAACAACTCCGGAATCCTCTATCATAATATAGGAGTAAATGGAGCTAAATATTCGGATTATAATAAAAATCCTTTGTTTTTTGACCAATTGAAAGTCCTACAGCCAGATTTAATTATTGTATCATTAGGGACTAATGAATCTTATGGTAAAATCACCCCTTTGGAGTATTTAAAACAAGTACAAGAATTTTTATTGAAGGTAAGAACACAAAATCCGCAAGCCGATGTCTTAGTGGTCACACCGCCACCTTCTTATTTGCCTCATCATACACTCAATACTTTTGTAGATGAGTATGCCAAAAGTTTAGTAAGTTATGCCACATTAGGAAATTATGCCGTATGGGATTTGTTTCAAACTCTCGGTGGGATGCATGGCGTAAGTAAAATTTACGGAAAAGGATTGATGAGTCCAGATAGAGTGCACTATACCACTAACGGTTATCAACTACAAGGGAATATGCTCTACAATGTATTGCTAAACGCTTTTAACGAATTTAATAAATAACAACGATTTTGATTACTTTTTCAGATATAACAAATTGGTTAAATACTACTTTTGGCACTATAGATGCTATAAGGCTAGAAGAATGGATTACCTTTAATCCTAAAGAGCCAATTTTATTTAATACCGCTTTTTTCCTGGGATTATTTTTATTGTTTTATCCTATTTATATACTCACCACCAAAGCCAAAACTAGAGTGTACCGACATATTTATGTCTTTGCTTTCTCGTTATTCTTTTATTATAAATCCAGCGGAATCTATTTTTGTTTGTTGCTGTTTTCGGGATTAGTAGATTATACGTTGGCCAAATTTCTTTACGAAGAAACCAAAGAAAGCTATCGCAAATTCTTCTTGTTTATCAGTATTGTTTTCAATTTGTCTTTCCTAGGGTATTTCAAATATTCTAATTTTTTAATTGATTCTTATAATCAAATCTTCGAAGGCCAAATCCATTTTATCGATGTGATTTTACCTGTCGGAATTTCGTTTTATACCTTTCAGTCTATGAGTTATATCATCGATATTTATAGACGAGAATTAGAACCAACAAAGAACATGTTGGACTATATGTTTTTCGTATCCTTCTTTCCACAGTTGGTGGCGGGACCTATCGTGCGAGCATCGGAGTTTATCCCACAAATTTATGGTAAAATAAAATTGTCTCGTGAAGATTTTGACTCTGCCATTTTCTTAATCATAGGCGGTTTAATCAAAAAAACCGTCATCTCCGATTATATCTCCTTGAACTTTGTCGATCGTGTATTTGATGCCCCAAAAAGCTATACTGCCTTCGAAAACCTAATGGCCTCTTATGGCTACACCATTCAAATTTATTGCGACTTTTCAGGCTACTCGGATATGGCAATCGGGATTGCGCTGTTAATGGGATTTAAATTATCACTCAATTTTAGAACGCCTTATCAATCCGCTTCTATCACCGAGTTTTGGAGACGATGGCACATTTCATTATCTACTTGGT
The DNA here is from genome assembly GCF_051547165.1 of Flavobacterium sp. TSSA_36. Classification (NCBI taxonomy): domain Bacteria; kingdom Pseudomonadati; phylum Bacteroidota; class Flavobacteriia; order Flavobacteriales; family Flavobacteriaceae; genus Flavobacterium; species Flavobacterium sp. TSSA_36. Next base: position 146,372 of record NZ_JBPTTP010000006.1, on the reverse strand, counting down.
TGCGCGATTACTTATACATTTCAGTAGGTGGAAACCGTCGCGGGAGTTTCGGAGGGTTTTTATTTCCTTCATTATTCTTTGCAGGATTAATAGCTTGGGCAACTTGGTATTATCCAGTGAGTCCAATTCCTTTGGTGATTGCTATTGCTTCACTGTTGGTTTTCTGTTTGACTTTCTTATTAGCCAAAGACAAGAAAAGAACGATGTTTACTAATGTGAACTTAATGACTACAATGTTACTAGGTGGTTTTTGGCACGGTGCTAGTGTTAAATTTATTATTTGGGGGGCTTTACACGGCATTGCTTTGGCAGTTAATAAATTGTTTTCGGATTATTTTCCTTCTTCTAAAGATTCTAAATTCACGTTTTGGAAAGCCATTACCACAGTTATTTCGGTATTAGTTACGTTTCATTTTGTAGTTTTCTGTTGGATATTTTTTAGAGCCAAAGATTTCTCTGTGGCCTTAGATATGATTACTTCAATTGGGGAATTACAATTCAATTGGGAACAATGGGCGATAGTAATTTCAGGCTACGAAAACGTGTTTATAATGATTGCCATTGGGTACGCATTGCATTTTGTTCCAGCCCAAATCACTCAAGGACTAAAAACGATTTTCGACAAGCTACCGATGCTTTTCAAAGCCCTAATTCTTGCGCTTACCTTCTGGTTGGTTACTGCAATGGCTTCAAGCGAATTGGTACCTTTTATTTATTTCCAGTTTTAGAATACAATAATTTTTAGGAGCGGAGGCAATAGGCTTTTTTTGTAGGCAGGTTTCCCGCTGTCCACTATATCTCCTGCCTTGTTTAGTCACAAGTCAGGAGGATGCCGTTCCCATCAGGGCTAAAAAGTAAACATAAAGCTTTTTTGGATTCATACCAAATAGTTGAAAATCAAGTTTGATTATGTAAAGTTCCCTTAGATAATACGCTCCAAATTTTAAACAAATACAAAAAAATCAGCACGAAAAAAATAGCCGAAAACTGTTAAAGTAGGATGTAAAAATGATGCACCATTACAAAACGCATTTGACATTTATAAAATCAGGATTTTAATCGTCGCAAATATAAAAACGCTTGTATAGGATATTCACAATCCTGTTACAAGCGTTTTTTTTATTCAAAAGCAGTTGGGTGAATTATTTTTACCACATATAAAAAATAGGATTAATAGTTTAAAAGAATGAAATAGTGCTATTTGTAATTATTCTTTGCCTATTATTAATCCATGATTCTATGTAGTTACATTAATTATTTTATTTGAATTTCATGCAGCACAAAGATTAAAGCTAATCAAAATATGCTTGGTTTTACTTACTCTAAATTGCTTGGTGTCTTTTTAAATTATTGATCTTCCAATGAAAAATTTAAATTGATATTGATACTTTTAGCAATTTTACCTTTTACTAGATTTGGAATTTCTATTTTATAATCCTGAGGTTTTACATCAAAACTAGAAGTTGCGATGATTTTTCCGGAGACTAAACTTAAGTTTAATTTTGTTTTAATTTTTGTTGTAACACCATGAATAGTCAGGTCTCCTTCTAAATCGTAAGCGCTTTTTGTACTGGTTAATTTTTTATAATCAAGATTTAAAACTTTCCCTTTAAAAGTTGCTTTTGGATAAACAGACGATTCCATATAATTTTCATTAAAATGTTCTTCCATTAATGGGGATTTAAATTGAAATCCTTTTATCAAAACCAATGCAACAAAATCACTTGTAGATTTGTCCAAAATACAAGAGGCAGTATTATTCTTTGCAGCAATTTCTTCAAAGCTTGGCATTGAGGCTTCAAAAGTAACTAAACCTGTTCTGGTAATCATTTTTTGTGAGAAAACAGTATTTCCCAGCATCAAAATTAGTAGTATAAGTGTTGACTTTTTCATGTTTTTTATTGTAAATATCCTTGGGTTTTCCATAGAAGAATTAAATCAATATTTGCTTGAGACATTTTACCGCTTGGTGGCATTACTTTACAATTTTGTGCTTGTATAGTACATAATAATTTACCAGTTTTGGATGCATTACTTACTTGTGTATACGTTCCTAAAGCAGGTGATTGTCCTCCAGAACTATGGCAAGAAGTACAGTTTGTAGCAATAATAGGTTGTATGTTTTTGGTGTAAGTTACGTTTGTTGGTGTCGGTGTCGGCGTCGGAGTTGGTGTTGGAGTTGGAGTTGGAGTCGGCGTTGGAGTTGGTGTTGGAGTTGGTGTTGGAGTTGGAGTCGGCGTTGGTGTCGGACTTGGAGTTCCTACTGGTTGTTCAATTTCTGCGTAAGTATTTGGTTCGCAGGATAACATTAGTATACTGCTTACGACTACTAAAAACATTGCTACTTTTTTCATAATCACTTTATTTATAGGTTATTGTTGGTTTTGTTATTGTTTATTTTATATTTAAAAAACGCGATACATATTAAATCCAAAGTAAATTCCTTTCCCAATCCAGGCTCCACTGGCATTCGAAAAAAAAGAAACGTCGTTCATCGCTTGACTGTTCGAAAAAACCAATTGAAAAACGTGTCCACCAGTTTCTATGTCTAAACCAGCACTTATTGGATTATGGTATTTTGTATCCAAAAAGCCATCCAAAACACTTAATCGAGAGCCATATTCAACATTTAAACTCAATCTTTTGGTTAGTTTGTATCTGGCTCCATAACTTAAAAGGATCAGATCAGCATATTCATTCTGGTTATCATAAAGATTTTTATGAATGTATATTGGAGCTATTTGAAACGATAAGGATTCGGTAAATTTTCTTGAAATTAATAATTGAGAGGAAAATGCCACCCGATTATTAAACTGTAATTGAGGATAATTGGCTTTATCAAGTTCACTATTGATATCAATGGTATTATATCCTACAATTGTAACAGGAAATCCATCAACCATTTGATTGGCAAGTTTATATTTTAAGCCCAATTCATATATTTTTTTGTCAGTATGTCTTGATGCTCCTATGGACAGCCAATTGGTAATACCATAGATACCTCCAATTTTGGTATTGGCTTCATCCAATCCAAAAAAGTTTTGAAGTCCCTCTGTCAAATCACCAAAGCGATGTGAAACTAAAAAGTAAAACTCTCCTTTTACAGGTAATTTTGTCGATTGCATATTGCATATTTGCAATGCTTTGAAAGCGGCTGTTGCTACTTCTTTCTTGTCTGATTTTACATCTAGTTGGTCTAGTAAATCATCTTGTGCATTTGCTTTTTGAAAAAATACAAATAGAAGAACGGCGAGCAAAATGGGTTTAATATTCATGAAGTTTAGTTATTAACAATGAAACATTGATCTAGTTTTAGCTCAAGCATTAAGTCATCATACCCGATGACTCTCCCTTTTATTATCACTTTTTGTTTTTCTTTAATGCTAATATCTGGGTTTTTTAAATTGCAAATAATTGAATGGTCAATGATAATCTGACGACCATTAATTGCTGTTATCGTTCCTGAAATTGCAATTGGTTTTTCAAGGTATTTTGTGTTGGAAACATCAATGTTTTTCGTAAATTCTTCAATTATACTTGTTGAATTAACCACATACGCAGTCTCCTCGGAGGCTAAGTCTCTTGCTCCGCCATACATGATATAGCTATAACTTGTTACTCCCAAAAGGACAATGGCGAGTAATGATAGGAGTACTATTTTTTTAGTGTTTGTCATTTGGCTCTTTTTGTTGGATTGTTTTTTGTTTTAAAAATTAAAAGATACAGATGGTGTCTTTTTGGGTTGTATTCAGAGTAACGTTACTAATTTGAGTACATACATAAAACCATCATCTAGTGATTTACCCTACCTAATGATGTGTTTTTTTTGAGAGTAATGAAATATAACTTCAGTGTAAAATAAATTAATAGCTTAAAAATTAAGTCTAAAAAATTGTTTTACAAGTAGTTATAATTAGTTGTAAAGAGGAAAATAATTTTTAATTTTTAAAGCTTAAAAAGAGAAAAAGCTTTAAAAAGAAACTCTTAAACTGAGATTGAAAGTGCGATCCAACGAATATGTTTTTACATCTTCAATGGTATTTGTAGTAGAATTTATTTTATAAAATTCGTTAATTTCATTTTTTCGATTGGTAACATTTATCACAGAAAAGCCAAAATCATATTCCGTTTTATTAAAAGTTTGCCATTTGTAAGTTGTCGAAAAGTTGATTTGAAAAAAGTCATTCAAATTTTTATTATTAGGAAAATTGTAAGTAATTTTTGGGTTTGATGGATTGCTATTGTCTATGTCATTTGACAAAGGGGTAGTTTCGGGTTTTCCGGAATGCCACTTTGACCCTAAGGCCATTTTTATTTTTTTTATTTCATAAGTTCCTGCCCACGAGACAAAATGAGTAACCTCAAAATTGTTTGGAAATTCATTAGGAGTACTATCCAAAAAGAGGTAATTATTGTTGTTGTAAGCATAACTTATCCAGGTTGTAAAATGATTTATTTTCTTTTGAATCAGTATTTCACTACCCCAAACTGTATAGTCTCCATTAATTTTTACCAGTTCTAACTGATTTTGAAAACCTTGACTTGAACTGTTAATTCCCGTTACTGTTTTATAAAAATTATCAAGACTCAACAACCAATTGTTTTTGTTGAAAGACATGCCAATAGAGGCTTGTTTGCTTTTTTGAATCGGAATACTGTTATTGTTGGACAATATCCAACGCCTTTTTTCAATTCCAAAATAGTCTTTTTGAAGATCAATTATTTGTAAAGAGTTTTGGCTTTTGAATTCGCCCAATACCTCTAAATTTAAGCCTGGCATCATTTCGTAATTGAACTGTAGTCTGGGTTCAACGAGTGTTTTTTTAAATTGTTCTATATAATTTATACGTATTCCGGTATTTAAATTTATTTTTTTTGTCGGGTTATTGTATTTTCCTTCGACTATTAAAGCATGAGTTCGTAACACTTGTTTAATTTTTCTATAAAATAGGGGATTGTTCACTGCATCCAAATTTGTTGCTCCCATCTCATCAAATTGATAGCCTTCATTGATGCTAAGTTTAGAATTAATTTGATGGTTATTTTCGATTTTAAAACCATTATCCAGCATTAAGTTTTCTTGCTTGACTGTTTGAAAACTTTCAATTTTACTAGTTTCTGCATCAAGTTCATAGGAGGAGATGAATGCGTTCATTTTAGTACTGCTTTTTGGATTCCAGTTTCTGGTCCAAGAAAAATTTGCTCCGTGATTTTTTTGAATTAAAATATTATTCTCAGATTGTGCTGCATTGTTAATAGTGGACTTTTGAAACACATTAAGTTGATCATTTATAGTAATGAGGTCTAAAACGAGTTGGTCTTTTTTTCCAATTTTCTGTAAATATTTGAGCGAAATATCATAAAATTTAAATTTTTCTTCGCTTTTGAAATCTATATTTTGATTGGTAGTATAGTTAGTGATTGTTGTATTCTGAAACGCCTTATTGTAATAGGAATCATAAGTTGGAGTATGCACTAAATCCGTAATTGAGCGTCGAGAAGCAATTTCCAAAAAGCCTTTTTTATTTACGTTAAATTTAAAATAAATATCCGCGTTTATCATATTTATTCCAGCACTAAAACTTGATTTTTTCAGCTGTTTTGAATCCGATGAAATATCGACTACACTCGAAACGCTTTCTCCATAAAAAGGAGAACTTCCGTTTTTTGAAATAGAAATTGTATGGGGTAAATAGGGGTTGAAAGCTGATATTAAACCAAAAAAATGTCCGGTTTGATACATTTTTATGCCATTCCATAAAAATAAATTTTGATCATTTGTCCCACCTCTTACATTTATACTCGCAAGACTTTCTTCTGTGCTGTAAATACCAGGAATTTGTAACATGGTTTGTAATACATCGGGTTCAATTAGGCCTGGCATGATCCCTAGTTTTTTTGGTTTTATTTCGAATGTGCCATCAATTGTTTTAGAAATACCAGAGGCCAAATAATGATTTGCGATTACACTGTCTAAATTTAAAGTTTCAATCTCTAGGTATATTTTAAGACAATTTGTATGAGTTAGTTTCTGAAGTGAAACTATCTGGGTAGCATATCCAATATGACTTATGGTAATTGAGTTTGAAGTTTCTCCTTTTATTTCAAAGTACCCAGTGTCACTAGTTATAGTATGGGTTCCATTTGAAGACAGAATGTTTACCCCGGCAATAGGTGAATTGTCAGTTTTATTAAATAGGTACCCGCATACAAATTCTGTTTCTTTTTGACTCGAAATAGTATAAAATGTTTCGTCTAATTTGTGAAATTGAAGGGTTGTTTTTTTTTGAAGATAACTAATCTTCATATCCAAAGACAACGATTTTTTTGGAGGGACTATTTTTGAAGTAATAATGTCATTTTCTAAATAATTGAATGACACATGATGTTGCTTTTCAATTGACTCGAGGATGTTTTTTAAGGCAACGGCTTTGTTTTTGTCTTGAGCATGTGTGGCTGTGACAAAAACAAGGCAGAAAAATAAAATGTAAAAATAGAGTCTAAAAAGCATTTATTTTCATTCAAGTATTATCTTGTTTGCTGTAATTTTATTTGATTTCAAATCATATGTTGTAGTAATGATTTTAATGGCTACAGTAAGGTTGTCGGTTGGCAATTTACCGGTAAATAATTCGTTAGAGAACTTGTTTTTTAGAATAATGGTTACATTATATTGCCGTTGAATTTCATCTAATATATTGCGTAAATTTTCACGATTAAAGGAAACTTGATTTTCAAGCCATTCTGGTTTTGACGCCTTTAAAGTAGTATTGATTTGCTTACCATTTTCAAAAGTCACACTTTTTCCAGGGGTTATTATGGTTTCAAAATTCTTGTAGTTTATTTGTACCCTTCCTTCGTAGCAGGTGATGTCAAAACGATTTTTTCTGGCTTTTACATTAAATTGTGTACCAAGAACAGTTACTTTTCCCAAATTGGTCACCACTTCAAATTTTTTCCCTTTTGCCACTTTAAAGTAGGCTTCTCCTTGTAAATCCAGTTTTCTATTATGACTCCAATTCCATTTTTTATACTCAATTTCGGAACCAGCATTTAAGACTACTTCGGAGTTGTCCGGTAAGGAGAAAGTTGTTCTTTTTGCGTTAAGTGCTTTTTGTGATTCCGTTGCAAAATTTTGAAAAGCGAATGTAATGCTTAGTGCAATCAATAGTATTGAAGCTACTCTAAACATCCAATTTTTGTATAATGGAATAACTTTTGGTTGTGTTTTTTTCTGGCTAAGAATTTCCTTTAAGATAGCGTCTTCATCAAAATCAGTTACTTTTAAATCAGCCGAATATTTTTTAATTTTTTCATATTTTTCAAAATTCGGATCAGCTTTAAAATCAATTAATTCAGACTCTGTCAGGTCGTTATTCAACCATTTAGATAAAAGGTAGTTTTTTTTCATGAAATTTGTGATTATAATTATAAAACAAGTAAAGTTTGATTGACCCTACTTTAAATCAATTGTTTTTTTTAAGGTTACTAAAGCTAAATGAATTCTTTTTTCAACAGCTTTAACACTTATATTTAATTCTAGAGCAATTTCGCTGTATTTTTTACCATCAATACGATGCATTAAAAAAGCAACACGCTGTGTTTCATTTAAATCTTCAATGGCTTTTAATAGTTTGTTTTTAAATTGTTTTTCTTCTAGAATATATTCGGGATTTTCGTTTGTTTTATCAAGTCCTGTATTTTGCTTTTCATATTCTAAGACTACTTTTTTGTGTTTAATTTCATTAAGTGAACTATTATTGGCAATAGTATATAGATATGATTTTGCTTTTTCAATAGGTACAGAGGCACAATTTTGCCAAAGTTTAATGAATGCTTCTTGAGTCAAATCCTCAGCTTGTTCCATATTTCCAAACTTGTAGTATAGAAAATTTCGAAGTGATTTTGCATGATTTTTAAAAAAAGACGAAAAAATAATTTCATCACAAGTATTTGAATTGTAATCTTTTAGCATTTGTGTCTTTCGATTTTTACTTTTTTAATACGATTGTTGTAAATTTTGGTAGGGTAAAAGTAAACTAAATTGTTTTATCATAGATTGGCTGTTTAAAATTAGCTAAATACTAAAACACCACCAATTCTTTAACGTGAAATTTAGGCTTATATGATAGAAGCCAGTTCACTTTTATGTTATTAAAAAATGTATTTAGTACAAGAAGTAAGTAAAGTATGTCAAGAGGGCACTAAAATAAATAAGTTTAAATTTTTACATTTGATTAAAAAGATATTATGCTAAGTTTCAAAAATTATTTGCATTTTTTGACTATTATGAGTTTGTTCCTTTTTTTCTCTTGCCAAAGTGAAATAGATGAACAGCAATACAGTACACAAGAAACAATTACAAAGTCTTCTCCGCTTACTACCTATCTGCAAAGAGTTGCAATGGTAAAAACAGTAGAAGACAATATTATTGATCAATCTAGTTATTGTACTGTTAAATTCTCATACAATGTAACTGTAAATGACGTGGTTATTGCAATAAATTCTACTTCAGATTATCAAAAAGTACGAGATAACATTAATGCTCAATCAAATGATAATGATATCGTCAAAATTGGTTTTCCTGTAACATTGATTTATTATAATTATGTAGAAAAAGTTATTGGTAACCAATCTGATTTTGATGCTCTACTGGCTACTTGGAATGCAGAACCTGATCTTTTGTCTAAGATAAATTGTCTAACTATTAATTATCCAATTACAATTAATATTTATAATAGTTTAAATCAAATTGCAAGTTCTGTTCAAATAACAAGTGATAGATTATTTTTTGATTTTATAAAGAATTTGAATGGTGGGCAATTTATAGCCTTGAGGTATCCTATTTCGATAGTAGGAGCTAACAATTCAGTTACTACAATTTCAAATAATTCTCAGTTTGAAAATGCTATTAAGTATGCCATTGACAATTGCCCTGAAAACAGTAATGCATCACTTGATTTTACACAAGTAATCACCAGTAATTCTTGGAAAATTTCCTATTTCTATCATGAAACCGAAAAAACTTCGAATTATGCTGGTTATACGTTTACTTTTAATACAAATTATACTGTTACCGCTGTGAAATCTGGAGTTTCCTATAATGGGACTTGGAAAACAAAGATTGACAATGGAGTTCGTGAATTTGAAATGAAATTTGAATCAGATGTCTTGGAAAAATTAGATGAAGATTGGAAAGTGTTTGAATTCAATAATTCCCAATTGCGTTTTAGAAAAAATGATGGCAATACAGATAACGATTATCTGTATTTCGAAAAGAATAATTAACAATGAATTACTAACTATTAAAAATACTATACAATGAAAAAACATTTAATTCTAGCAATCGCTGCTCTTGTCGCAATTTCTTGCTCAAACGATTCGTCAAATACAACAAGTGGGAATGTTAGTTTAAAAGCTACGGCACTTTCTACAACAGGAAAGACTTCTTTAACTGGGCGTACGGCTGCATCAACAGTGGTTATCACAGATTTTCAGGTAAATATTGGAAATATTAAGTTAGAGACAGATGCAGAAGATGCAATGCATGACAAAGACCCTTTGCATGAAGATGTAAAGTTTGTAGGTCCTTTTTTACTGGATTTACTAGATCCAAACAAACCTTTGAGCCAATTTATTACTTCTGTAGATGTTCCAAATGCTAAGTATGAAGAAATAAAATTCATGTTTACCAAAAGCCTTGTTGCAGGAGATATGTATGGTAAAACATTTGTAATCAAAGGAACAGTGAATGGCAAACCACTCTTGATATGGAGCGATCAAGATGCAGAACTTGAAATGGATTTTATCGACCCGACAAAAGATTTTTCTGTTGATGGAAGCGGTGTTGCGCTTAATATAAAAATACAACTGGATGCTTTGATGGCTAAACTAGTGACATTAGCTAATCAAGGTTTGTTATTGGATACTGATGGGGATGGAGTAATTGAAATTAGTACAAGTATTGAAGACAGTCATTCTGCTATTGGACATGAAATAAAAGATTTACTCGAAAATGAAACGCATTTAGATGACAAAGACTAACTAAAAAAAGCATTCTACGGTATAAACCAGTCATTTTGGCTGGTTTTTTTATTGAATAAAATCTAAATTTTACAAGTTTGTATCTTTGAGACTTTGCAACTTTACCTTATATTTGCGCCTTAATTTAAGAGAGATACTACCATGTTCGATAATTTAAGCGATAAGTTAGATAAAGCGTTCCATATTCTAAAAGGTCATGGAAAAATCACCGAAGTCAATGTAGCCGATACGCTAAAAGAAGTGCGTCGTGCGTTGTTAGATGCCGATGTTAATTTTAAAATAGCCAAAGATTTTACAGCCAAAGTTAAAGAAAAAGCAATCGGTCAAGACGTATTGACAACACTGCAACCAGGACAACTATTGGTAAAACTAGTAAAAGATGAATTGACAGAATTAATGGGAGGTGATGTTGCTGGAATTAATTTGTCTGGTAATCCATCCGTAATTTTGATGTCAGGTTTACAAGGTTCTGGTAAAACTACCTTCTCAGGTAAATTAGCCAACTATCTTCAAACCAAAAAAAATAAAAAAGTACTGTTAGTTGCTTGTGATATTTATCGTCCAGCAGCGATTCAACAATTATATGTGGTTGGAGACTCTATAGCCGTTGAGGTATATTCTGAACCAGAAAACAAAAATCCTGTTGAAATTGCTCAAAATGCTATCAAACACGCCAAAGCCAACGGATTCAATGTTGTGATTGTCGATACCGCAGGTCGTTTGGCTGTGGATGAAGAAATGATGAACGAAATCGAACGCGTTCACAAAGCCATTCAACCACAAGAAACCCTGTTTGTAGTCGATTCTATGACAGGTCAAGACGCAGTAAATACCGCTAAAGCTTTCAACGATCGTTTGAATTTTGATGGCGTAATCTTGACAAAATTAGATGGTGATACTCGTGGTGGAGCTGCCTTATCTATCAAGACTGTTGTAAACAAACCGATTAAGTTTGTAGGAACAGGAGAAAAAATGGATGCCATTGATGTATTCTACCCTGTTCGTATGGCTGAACGTATCTTGGGAATGGGAGACGTAGTTTCTTTGGTAGAGCGTGCACAAGAGCAATTCAACGAAGAAGAAGCTAGAAAATTACAAAAGAAAATTGCTAAAAATGAATTTGGTTTCGACGATTTCTTGACTCAAATTCAACAAGTAAAGAAAATGGGTAACATGAAGGATTTGGTTGGAATGATACCAGGTGCTTCTAAAGCCATGAAAGATATCGAAATTGAAGACGATGCGTTCAAACATATTGAAGCCATTATCCATTCTATGACACCTGGAGAAAGAAGTAAACCCGCACTAATCGACGCCAAACGCAAAGTTAGAATCGCAAAAGGTTCTGGAACCAAAGTAGAACAAGTCAATCAATTGATGAAGCAATTTGACCAAATGAGCAAAATGATGAAAATGATGCAAGGTCCAGGCGGAAAGAATTTAATGAAAATGATGGGCGGAATGAAAGGAATGCCAGGAGGTATGCCAAGATAAAAAAACAAAGGTTTAAAAGTCATATCACATGAGGTTTAAACCTTTGTCTTTTATAACTATTTAAAACATAACACAACTAAATCAAATACAAATAATGCAATTATTAGACGGTAAAAAAACATCGGAAGATATCAAGAAAGAGATCGCCATCGAAGTACAACAAATGAAAGATAATGGGGAGAAAGTACCTCATTTGGCAGCAGTAATTGTAGGTACAGATGGTGCAAGTTTAACTTATGTAGGCAGCAAAGTACGCTCTTGTCAGCAAATTGGTTTTGAATCTACTTTGGTGAGTTTGTCAGAAAATATTACAGAAGAAGAGCTGTTGCTGAAAATAAAAGAATTGAATGAAGATGATGATTTAGACGGCTACATCGTACAATTGCCATTGCCAAAACATATTGATGAACAAAAAATATTAATGGCAATTGACCCAGATAAAGATGTTGATGGTTTCCATCCAGCAAATTTCGGAAAAATGGCTTTAGATATGGATACCTTTATCCCAGCAACTCCATTTGGAATCATGCAATTGCTAGAACGCTATAAAGTGGATACAGTTGGGAAGCATACAGTTGTTATTGGAAGAAGTCATATTGTGGGCCGACCAATGAGTATTTTGATGAGTCGTAAAGGGAATCCTGGTGATTCAACCGTTACCTTAACTCATAGTAGAACCAAAAACATTGAAGAATTTACTAAAAACGCGGATATCATCATCACAGCATTGGGTGTTCCTAATTATTTGAAAGCCGATATGGTAAAAGACGGCGTGGTTGTAATTGACGTAGGAATCACTAGAGTGGAAGACGCCTCCCACCCAAAAGGATATGTAATCACCGGTGATGTTGATTTTGATGGGGTAAGCAAAAAATCTTCATTCATCACTCCAGTACCTGGTGGTGTTGGACCAATGACCATAGCGATGCTGTTACAAAATACTTTATTAGCTAGAAAAATGAGAATGAAATAACAAAATATGGTATACCACTCTTAAACCTCAAATGAAAGTTTGGGGTTTTTTTGTTTAATGAATTTATTAATGATGCAATAGCTCTTTTTTTTAAAAATTAAAGAATACTTTTGCAAAACTTAAAAGTATTAGCCCAAATGGACGATTATTATTCGGAAGTATTTAAAATTTAAAGCTCTTGAAACTCATTTCAAGAGGCTGTAACTTAACCTATAGAATTTTGAAATGAAAGCGTTTTACAAAAATAATAACGGATTGATAGAGTCTAGTGTGTGGACTCCTAATTGTTGGATTAATGTTGAATGTCCAACAGAAGAAGAAAAAAAATATCTCTTAGAAGAACTCAAAGTTCCTGAAGAATTCTATAATGACATCGAAGATATTGATGAAAGACCCCGTATAGAAGTGGAGAATGGGTGGACTTTGATCATTCTCAGAATTCCCATAAACACCAATGATGTAAAATTGCCTTTTAATACTATTCCGGTTGGTTTAGTTTTTAAAGAAGATTTATGTGTAACAATCAGTTTTCATAAAACAGAAATGTTAAGTGATTTTGTGCTTTATACCAGACGGAAAAACAGCGATATTAAAGATTATTTTGATTTGGTTTTGAAGTTGTTACTGTCTTCAAGTGTTTGGTATTTGAAGTATTTAAAACAAGTCAATCAAAAAATTAAATTAGCAGAAGAAAACCTAGAAAAGTCCATCAAAAACGAAGAATTACAAGCCTTACTTCAAATAGAAAAATGTTTGGTCTTTTTTGTAACCTCTCTGAAAGGGAACGATATATTGTTGCACAAATTAAAAAATCTAAAAGTACAAAGAGAGTCTTTCGATCCCGATTTGTTAGAAGATGTAGAAATAGAATTGCGTCAAGCACAGGAAATGACGAACATTTATAGTGATATTTTGACTGGGACTATGGATGCTTATGCCTCGGTAATATCCAATAATATGAATACGATCATGAAGCAAATGACCTCTATTTCTATTATTTTGATGATTCCAACGGTTATAGCAAGTTTGTATGGAATGAATGTGCCGAATAATTTGGAAGAAAACAATTATGGAATGCTTATTTTGATTTTTGTATCGGTATTGCTCTCTACTTTTGGGGTGTTTTTATTTAAAAAGAAACGCTGGTTTTGATTGTTTTCAAAAAGGAGATGTTATAATTTTTACCCATAAATAAAGCCCGCTTTTTAGAACGGGCTCTTTAGCGCTATTACATCTTTTTTTATGGAAGGACTTCTTAATATTCTCCCCTTTTCTTAAATCTAGGATCGTCTTTTTTGAGGAACTCGGCTCTTCGTTTGGGAGCTTCTGTTTTGGGTAAACTGGCTTCTTCTGTTTTACTAGAAGGTTCGATTAGTGCGTTGAGCTCTTTGATTTCAGTATCGGTTAAATCTCTGTAGCGTCCTACAGGAATATCCAAAGAGATGTTAATGATTCGGATACGTTTCAAAGCAGTAACTTCATACCCTAAATACTCACACATTCTACGAATTTGACGGTTCAATCCTTGGGTCAAAATAATTTTGAAAATGTATTTACTAATTTGCTCTACTTTACACTTTCTAGTTACTGTATCTAATATTGGAACACCATTGCCCATTCGTTCGATAAAACGATCAGTAATGGGTTTGTTTACGGTAACCGTATATTCTTTTTCGTGGTTGTTTCTCGCACGGAGAATTTTGTTCACGATGTCTCCGTCATTAGTCATAAAAATCAGGCCTTCACTGGCTTTGTCCAATCGACCAATTGGGAAAATGCGTTTAGGATAGTTGATGTAATCCACAATATTATTTCGAACCTCCAAGTTGGTGGTACATTCAATGCCAACGGGTTTGTTGAAAGCTAAATAGACCAATTTATCATGCTTTTCGGTAATCAATTTCCCGTCTATGCGCACTTCATCTAGTGGTGAAACTTTAGTTCCCATTTCAGGAACCACACCATTAAGGGTTACTCGGCCATCTTCTATTAATTTATCGGCTTCTCGACGAGAACAATATCCCGTTTCTCCAATAAACTTATTCAGTCGTTTTAGATTTTCTTCCATAGTGCAAAAATACAAAAAGGAATAGCAGTTTAGAGCACTTATTGTGATACTTTATGTTGAAATATTACTCGATGGCTACAGTGAATCGCCATTTTTTTGGTTTATTCAAACAAAAATTGGGTTACTTTAGTATACAAATGACCATCATGCATACTGTGCCCTAATCCTTTAGTTTCTAATAAGTCTGCATTTTTCCAGGAATTAGCAATTTTTTTGGCTTCTGTAATTTTCACCACTGTATCTTCTATATCGTGGGCAATGAATCCTTTGGTACTAATTTTTTGTGCAAACAATTGACTGGAAAATTCATGAATATTCAATTTGAAATGTGTCAAATAATGGTTCTCAATATTTTTTGCAATGGTGGAATTGAGTTGGAGTAAGGAGATGAAATTAGAAAGAATAATATTGAAATCACTTGGAGCTCCTAGAATCACCATTTTTTCAATGTCTTTATTGCGATGTAAGGATTGATAGTACAAACAAGTTTGACCGCCTATTGAATGACCAATTAAGTAGTTAGGCTTAAATTTTTGGACAGTTTGATGGATAAAAGCTGAATATAGAGGAATGCTAAATTCAGTTCCACTGGATAAACCATGCGCGGGAGCATCTATGGCCACAATGGTACTGCCGGATTTTTGAAGAAAGGGTAGTAAGTTTTCCCATCGAGAAGCGTTGCTTTCCCAACCGTGTACTAATAAAATTACGGTATCGTTACCTTTCCAGGTATACGTTTGAAAACACGAATCTCCGTGCTGTATTTTTTCTGTTTTGGCTTCCTGAAGAATCTTCGGAAGTTGCTCAGGAGAAAGTTTCCCTTTTCTAGGCTCACTAAAAAGGGCATAGGCACATTGTGTAGCTTTCTTGGGAAAAGCAATGCTTAAAATATTAATGGCAAAGCCAATAGCTTTAATGTAAAGGGTTTTCATTTTAAAAGAAAAGCCTCCATTGCGGAGGCTTTACATGAATTATATAGTAGCAAACAATTGCTCCATTTTTTCTCTTTCTTCTTCGGCTAATACACTGTCGACTAAGATTCTTCCGGAATGTTCATCAATAATGATTTTTTTTCTTGCAGCGATTTCCACTTGAGTTTGTGGCGGAATGGTAAAGAATGAACCTGCAGAAGCACCTCTTTCAATAGAAACTACCGCTAAACCATTACGAACGCTTGTTCTAATTCTGGTGTAAGCGGCTAATAAACGCTCTTCAATAGTAGCTTGAAACTCTTCTGATTTTTGAGTCAAAAACATTTCTTCCTTTTGAGTTTCAGCCATGATTGCTTCTAACTCTGATTTTTTATGCTTTAAGTGAGATGATTTAGCTTCTAATTTTTCTCTTGAATTCGTAATTACTTCTTTTTTGTGTTCGATAGAAGCTTTCATTTCTTTAATTTGCTTTTCAGCCAATTGAATTTCTAATTCTTGAAATTCTACTTCTTTAGTCAAAGAGTTGAATTCTCTATTATTACGAACTGTTTCTTGTTGTTTGGTGTATTTTTTGATGGCTTCTTTGTGTTCATCAATAGCATTTTTCTTTGCTTTAATCAAGTCTTCGATCACCTCAAGATCCGCTTTTAATTTTTCAGTACGGGTGCTTAAACCTGCAACTTCGTCTTCTAAATCCTCCACTTCTAAAGGAAGTTCTCCTCTAACGTTTCTGATTTCGTCAATTCTTGAGTCGATAAGTTGTAAATCGTAGATTGCTCTTAACTTTTCTTCAACACTTAATTCTTTCGTAGTAGCCATATTCTATAAGTACTTAACTGGATTTGTATTTTCTTCTGATAAAACGATTCCGCTTGGTAGCGAGACGGGTGCAAAATTAAGGATTTTTTTTCGAAGATACTCAACAATATAATTTTTTGTATAGCGTTCACTTTCAAAATGTCCGATATCAGCCAAAAGGAGTTGGTTTTCTGCTTCATAAAACTGATGGTATTTCAAATCTGCGGTCAAATACGCATCGGCTCCTGCTTGGATGGCATGTGAAATGGCATAACTTCCAGCGCCTCCCAAAACCGCTACTTTTTTTATTGGCTTTCCTAATAATGAGGAATAGCGAATGCCTCCTGCTTGCATTTTTTCTTTTACAAAATGCAAAAATGCCAATTCTTCCATTGGAGTTTTTAATTCGCCAATCATTCCAAGCCCAATTTTTTGATAATTATTTTGCAAATCAAAAATTTCATAGGCCACTTCCTCGTAGATATGAGTATCAAAAAGCGCTTTAAGGATTTTGGATTGTAAGTGTTTTTCAAAAACTACTTCAATGCGAGTCTCCGTTCCCGTTGACAAAATACCACGTTCTCCAATCACCGGATTACTGTTTTCGTTCCCTTGATAAGTAAATGTGCCTTCGGAATTAAAGCTACATTTGTCATAGTTTCCTATACTTCCTGCTCCTGCTTGAAACAAAGCATTGCGAACGGCATCAGCATTTTCGCGAATAGTATAAGTAACTAATTTGCGAATATAATTTTGTTTGGGAACCAATACTTTGGTATTGAATAAACCTAAGGCATCACAGAAAATTTTATTCACCCCTTCAGGATGATTGTCTAAAGCAGTGTGAACGGCATAAATTGCAATGTCGTTTTTAATCGCTTTTAGAATAGCCTTTTCAACATAATTTTTGCCCGTAATTTTTTTGATGCCCGAAAAAAGAATGGGGTGAAAGCAAACAACCAAATTGCAGTTTTTATCCATGGCTTCTGTAATCACGTTTTCTAAGGCGTCGTGACAAACCAAAACACCAGTAGTTTCGGCCTCTTGATTGCCTACCAGTAAGCCTACATTGTCAAAATCTTCGGCATAGCCTAGCGGTGCCATTTCTTCTAGTATGGTCAGGATTTGTTTTATTTTCATTCAAAAAATATTTTATATAGGTCAGAATTTGCATTTTTCTCAACATTGTGAGTGCTCATAATTGTTAACAAAGATACAGTTTTTCTAGATTTTTTATTTTGAAGATGAAAGAGAGTTTGCCCCTAGTTTTTGTTTTTTTTGGGATGTTTGAAGATTTGTTAACAGTAATTTATGATGTTTTTTGAAGGATAAACCAGGGAATTAATATTTTTGTAGTCTAAATATTATTTTCGTATGAAGCGATTTTTGCTGGTTTTTTGGTTTTTATTTGTTTTTAACGGAAATGCACAAACCACTACTTTTTTACGAGGCAAAGTAGTAAGTGATACTGTAGTCGTGAAAGGAGTCGAGGTAATCAATTTGAATACTGAACAAAGTACGAAAACGGATGAACATGGTTTTTTTGAAATTGGGGCTAAAAATAATGATGTGGTAGTATTGTATTCAAAGGACTATGTTTTTAAAAAAATGGTGATCACTCCCGCCAGTTTTAAAACCGATAGATTGGTTGTCAAACTTACAGGTTCGGCCATTGAATTGGATGAAGTTGTGGTTAAAAACAACACGATTAAAGTGCCGAAATTGAATTATGAGCAAGCCGCTGCATTGCGAATGGCAAAACAAGCCGCTATTCTCAAAAACCCTGCGGTATATGACGGGACTATTACTAACGGTATGGATTTTATTGAAATAGGAAGAAAAATTATTAGTCTATTCAAAAATTCCGAGAACCAAAAAAGAAAAAAACAAGCTAAGGAGGATTTTAAAACGTATGCACTAAATAATCTAGACGCTGATTTTTTTCAAGAAAAATTCAAACTTCAAAAACAGGAAACAGCTAATTTTTTGGAGTTTTGTGCGGAAGATCCTGAGTCAAAAAAAGTGTTTCTGAATAAAAATGAGTTGACTTTACTTGATTTTTTGTTTACAAAACATAAAGAATACATGGAAAGAAGAACTAGCCCTAATTAGTGTTATTATTGCTATAAAATGATGCTTCCTTGGGCATGTTTTAATATTTTGTTCTAATTTCGTAGTATGAAGTTACTCCGAACCTTGTTGTTTCCTTTGGCCATTATTTATGGTAGCATTACATTCATAAGGAATTATCTTTTTGATGTTGGATTGTTAAAATCCTATACATTTTCATTGCCCATTATTACAGTGGGGAACTTAAGTGTAGGCGGAACAGGTAAGACTCCGCAAATTGAATATTTGATTCGGTTGCTTTCAAATAAATATAGCGTAGCGACTTTGAGCAGAGGGTACAAAAGGCAATCCAAAGGGTTTATTTTGGCTGATGCTTCGGTCAATGCTGCGATTTTGGGAGATGAACCCTTTCAGTTTTTTCAAAAATTCCCTGCGATTCAAGTAGCTGTTGATGCTAATAGGAAAAACGGTATCGAAGAATTGTTGTCTCAAAAAAAGTCTCCAGAAATTATTTTATTAGATGATGCGTATCAACATCGTAAAGTAAAAGCAGGTTTTTATATTCTTTTAACGGCTTTTGGGGATCTATATGCCCATGATTTTCTATTGCCTACCGGTAATTTAAGAGAAAGTAGAACAGGAGCCCAAAGAGCAGCGATTATAGTGGTGACTAAATGTCCTAAAAACCTTTCTGAGGCAGAGCAAATAAGCATTGAAAAGCAGCTCAATTTATCCGAAAATCAACAATTATACTTTACCTTTATTGAGTATGAGGATTCGATTTACTCAAAAGAGACTAAGTTGAAATTGGCCGATTTAGGCAATGAATCCAAATTGCTTTTGGCAGGAATTGCAAAACCAGAACCTTTTTTTGAGTACCTAAAAAAAGAAAATGACCTTTGTTTGACATTTCCAGATCATCATCATTTTAGTGAAAGCGAAATTACTGCTATTCAAAAACAAGCCAAGGGAAGAAAAATTATTACTACTGAAAAAGATTACGTTCGTTTGAAAGACTCCATGCTTTCCGAACAATTGTATTATTTACCAATTCGAAGTTCTTTTGTCAATAATGAAAAAGAATTCGATCAAACCATTTTAGATTATGTGGGAACAAGTGCAAGAAACCGTTAGTTTTATTCAAAATAAAATCAATTTTACACCCGAATATGGGGTGATTTTAGGTTCAGGATTAGGAAGTTTTACGGACGAAATGGAAATTGTGTACACTTTGCCGTATACTGAAATTCCAAATTTTCCAGTATCCACTGTACAAGGTCATAAAGGTGCCCTGGTTTTTGGAACTATTGGAGACAAAAAGGTGGTGGCGATGCAAGGTCGTTTTCACTATTATGAAGGGTATTCGATGAAAGAAGTGACGTTTCCTATTCGAGTAATGAAATATCTAGGTATAAGCAAATTGATTGTTTCTAATGCTTCTGGAGGGGTGAATTCGGAGTACCAAGTGGGTTCGATAGTAGTATTAAAAGATCATATTAATTTTTTGCCTGAACATCCATTGCGAGGTAAGAATGATGAACGTTTTGGTCCTCGTTTCGTGAATATGAGTGAACCCTACAGCCGAAAAATGATTGTGCATGCTTCCCACTTAGCAAAACAATTAGCCATTAAAATACATGTTGGCATCTATCTAGGTTTACAAGGTCCCACTTTTGAAACTTTGGCGGAATACAAAATGGTGAAAATTTTAGGGGCTGATTGTGTAGGAATGTCTACCGTTCCTGAGGTGATTGTAGCACGCCATATGGAAGTGGAGACTTTTGGGATTTCAGTAATTACCGATATGGGAGACGCAGATAGTATTGATAGTATTTCTCATGATGAAGTATTGGAGGCTGCAAAAGGGGCAGAACCCAAAGTCAGAAAATTAATCCGTGAGTTAATAATGACTTATTAAGTTTTTTTGTCTGAAATTTGAATGGGATTTTAAGTTTTATAATAACCCGCAATGTTCGACTTTTTGAAGAAGAATTTAGTGACAGTAGATTTCTAATGTGAATAAATCTCGGTTTAAATATATTTAGAAATAGTGGTGTAAAATTCTTCTGGAATAAAAGGCTTGGTGATAACATCGTTCATGCCGTAAGAAAGTAGCATTTCTCTGTTTTCATCCAGGGAAATAGCGGTTAAGGCAATAATTGGGGTTTTGGTGTCAAAATTTCTGATTTGTTGGGTCGCTATTGTTCCATTTATACCTGGTAAATGTACGTCCATTAAAACCAAATCATATTCATGTTCTGTGTCATTCATTAATTGTACAGCACCTTCACCGTTGTCAATAATAAGACAAATAATTCCTTTGTTTTCAAGCATTTTTTGGGTAATCATTTGGTTGATTTTGTTATCTTCTACCAATAATATTTTTTTGCTTTTGAACTGATTTTCATCATAATTGGCGACTTTTTCAGGAATTTCTTCTAAACTTTCTGCTAATTTAAAAGGTAAAGTAAAGGAAAAAGTAGATCCTTTTCCTTCTTCGCTTTCAAGCTTAATTTTTCCACCTAAAACTTTAACTAATTTTTTTACAATGGTCAAGCCGAGTCCTGTTCCGCCATATTTTCTATTGATTTCTACGGATCCTTGAGAGAAATTTTCAAAGACTAATTTAAGTTTGTCTTTCGGAATTCCAATTCCGGTGTCGATGATTCTGAATTTTATTTTGGTGTCTTCCTCATTTATATAAATCAATTTTGCGACTATTGTTACTTTTCCATCATGAGTAAACTTCAGTGCATTGTTGATTAAATTTAAAAACACTTGAGACAATTTAGTTGGGTCACCAATTAAATACTCAGGAATTTCGCTATCAAAATGAAGCTCAAAGCTATTGTTGTTTGTAACCGCAAATTTGTGTAAGGAACTTTGGATGTTCTCTAAGAGTTCTTTTAAATTAAAAGAGATACTTTCTAATTCTATTTTATTAGATTCAATTTTGTTGATTTCTAGTATCTCATTGATGAAAGTAGCCAAATAATTTCCTGAAAATTGTAGGGAAGCTAAATAATTTAATTGAGATTTTTTAGGTTTTTCTTCTAGTAATAAATGGGTGATTCCGTTAATAGCATTTAGCGGTGTTCTTAATTCATGACTGACCGTTGAAAGGAATTCCGCACGGGCTTTTGAAGCTTTTTCGGCATTGTTTTTAGCAATGATGAGCTCTTGATTTTTTTCTTTAAGCAGGTTGTTGGATTCGTTTCTAATGATATTGTTTTTGTAAAGGGATAAACTTAAGAGTGATAAAATAGTGATGAGTGCTATGGCCAAAATATTAATAAGCTTAGAATACCTGCTAGTTTCTTCTTCCTTTTGTTTTTCTTTATTTTTTTTAATGGTTGTTTTGTATTCTTCGTCTAGTTTGAATTTTTTAAAATTTTCAATGTTTTGTTGCGCATTTATTTTTTGTGCCAAATGCATTTTTAATAAATGATATTCCTCTAAGTAGGAATAAGCTCGATCAAAATTTCTCAGACCCTTGTAACATTTGCTTAAATTAAGTAGTAACGTTTCCTTGTTTTTTAAATTTTTTGTGGTCTGATTTAGGGGTAAGGCTTTTTCTAAGAAACGCTGAGCAACCGAGAAATTTTTATTCTTTAAGGCAATAATTCCAGAATATAAATACACTTCTTCGAGAATGTTTTTTTCTACATTGGGATCAAGTTTTAGTAGAAGGCTTTCGAAATTATTAGAGGCTGTTTGTAATTGATTTTTGTTGAAATAGGTTTTTGCTTTTCTTAAAAGCAAATGATTTCTTCTGCTGTTTTCGCTGCTGTTTGTGAGTTTTATGCTGTCGGCTTTTGAAAAAAGTGCGGTAGCTTTGTTCCATTCCTTTTTTTCAAGAGCACAGAAAGCCGCGAAATATAAGGCTTTGAATTTGTTGAAGTCTGAGGGAGATAAGTTGTTTAGTTGAATACTGTGTTCAAAATAGTACTGTGCTTCATGGAATCTTTTAAGATTAAAATACATTTTACCTAAGTCGAAACTTTGTTTAATTTGAGCTTCAATATTTTTAGAGGTTTGTCCAAATTGAAATGATTTATTAGCAAAATATAATGCCTTTTCATAATTGTGAATTTTGAAATTATATTGCGATAAATCATGGTAAATAGAAATACTATCGATGATTGGTGTACTCGATGCGAAGAGCAGAGTGCTGCTCGCTAAAAGGGTCATCAAAAAGTATTTTATTTTTTGTTTCATTTTCTGAACCTCTATTTAGTACGTAAAATTAAATCAATGATTCTAGAGGAATACCCTATTTCGTTGTCATACCATCCTACGACTTTTACCATTTTGTCTATGACAGAAGTAAGCTGACCGTCAAAAAGGCAAGAATGGGAATTTCCCAGAATATCTACTGAAACGATGGGGTCTTCTGTATAGTCTAAAATTCCTTTTAATTCTTTTTGTGCAGCATTTTTAAAAGCTTGATTGATTTCTTCAATGGTCACGGCTCTTTTGACATTAAAAGTAATATCAGTCAATGAACCATCCGGAACCGGGACGCGAATGCCACAGCCTCCAATTTTCCCTTCTAATTTAGGGAATATTTTTGTGAGTGCTTTGGCTGCACCTGTTGTTGTGGGTACGATCGATTGACTTGCGCCACGCGCTCTTCTCAAGTCTTTGTGAGGTTGGTCGTGAAGACTTTGATCAGTAGTGAAAGAGTGTATGGTGGTAATATAAGCTTGCTCAATACCGCATAATTCATCTATAATCTGGATCATAGGTGCTGCGTTATTTGTGGTGCAGCTGGCGTTGGATATAATAGTTTCGGTTCCGTCAAGGATGTGATCGTTTACGCCTAAAACCACCGTTTTTATTTGTTCTACTTCAGCGGGAGCTGATAGAATCACTTTTTTGGCACCGGCTAAAATATGTGCATTGATCTCTTCGAAAGTTTTGTATCTACCCGTAGATTCGATGACATAGTCGATGTTGTGTTTTCTCCAATCCAGATTAGCTATGTTTTTCTCGTTAAAAAACAAGTAATGTTTATCGGCCACGATTAAATTGGTGCCGTCGTGGCTTACTTTTTCGGATAGGATTCCATGGATACTGTCGTATTTTATCAAATGAGCCATTGTTGCCACATCAGCAATGTCGTTTATGGCGATAACTTCAATTGTAGGGTGGTTGACTAAAAGGCGAAATAAATTTCGGCCAATGCGTCCAAAACCATTAATTGCAATTCTTGTTTTCAATTGTTTATTTGGTGTTTTTTTTGGGGAATCCTAATTATAAAATGTGTTTTTGTGCCTTGTAAGAAGAACGAACAAGTGGTCCGCTTTCAACATGTCTGAAACCAAGTTCAAGCCCATAAGCTTCGTATTTAGCAAATTGTTCTGGAGTGATAAATTCTTTTACCGGAAGGTGTTTTTTGCTGGGCTGCAAGTATTGACCAATAGTTACAACGTCTACTTTAGCTTCGCGTAAATCTCTTAAAGTTTGAAAAACTTCTTCTTCTTGTTCGCCTAGACCCAACATGATTCCAGATTTTGTTCTGTTGATGCCTTTTTCTTTTAGATAGCGCAACACTTCTAGGCTTCGGTCGTATTTGGCTTGAATGCGGACTTCACGGGTTAATCTTCGAACGGTTTCTACATTGTGTGAAACCACTTCTGGATTGGCTTCAATAATGCGATCAATATTTCTTTCTATTCCTTGAAAATCTGGGATTAGTGTTTCTAGTGTGGTGTTTGGATTCATTCTTCGGATTGCTTTTACCGTTTCGTTCCAAATAATTGATCCGCCATCTTTAACATCATCTCTGTCTACACTTGTGATGACAGCGTGTTTGATATTCATGATTTTTATTGATCGTGCTACTTTTTCAGGTTCGTCCCAGTCAATGGTTTCTGGTCTACCTGTTTTTACGCCACAAAAACCACAGGAACGAGTACAAATATTCCCTAAAATCATAAACGTTGCAGTTCCTTCTCCCCAGCATTCTCCCATATTTGGGCAGCTCCCTGAGGTACAAATGGTGTTTAAGCTATATTTGTCTACTAATCCGCGTAATTCAGTGTATTTTTGTCCAATGGGTAATTTTACTTTTAACCATTTTGGTTTGCCAACGGGTAAGTTGTTATCTGTTAAGGTTTCCATATCTTCATTTTTTCAGAGTCACAAAGATAGGGCAAAGTTGTATTGAAAAAAAAGAAGTTAACATATCAGTTTTTGAGTGAATTTTGCATAAAAAAATATGACTGTCCGCTATGTGTACCACATTTCAACAATGGAACACGGATGACACGGATTTTTGCTGATTTTCAATAATTTGTATAAAAAAAGATCTGTTTGAATCTGCGTCATCCGCGTTCCTTTTTATTATTGGTACAAGTAACGTATAGTCAAGTAAAAAAAAGCAGGACTAATTGTGCTGCTTTTTTGAAGTTATTCTGCTTTGATAACTATGGGTAGTGTGTAAGCGGTGCGCATCGGTTTACCGTTTAAAATTCCGGGCGACCATTTGGTTTTTAGGGATTTCAAGACTCTAATGGCTTCTTGTCCTAATCCATATCCAGGATCTTTAAGGATGCGAATATCTGTCAAGCTTCCATCTTTTTCAATTACAAAAGCTACTGATATACGGATGGTTTCTATTCCTTCGATATCTGGTTTTGCAAAGTTATTTCCTATGTAGCTATAGAATTTTTTCATTCCACCAGGAAATTCTGGTGATTTGTCAAGTATAGTGGTGTTTACAATACTATTATTGGGTAATTCTACTTCGGGAGTTGTGCCTTGCGTTGCAGTAGTCACTGTTCCAGTTGTAGCGTCGCCACTAACAGCGGTTGTAGTGCTAGATTGCGAGAATTCACTGTTTTTAGGGACGTCTGGAGTAGCTACATCTGCATTTACAACTTGTGGATTGGTCATTTGTTGAGTGGTTACCACGTTTTCAACAGGATTTTTTACCGTTGGAGGCGCAGTTTTTTTAACAGGTTCTTCAGGTGTTACTGGAATGATTTTATCTAAATCAATTGGACGTACTACAAATTCGGGAATCTCAGGTATGGCAAGGGTGTTGGGGCTCACTTTGTTGGCAACTACAGCAATACAGACGATAGTTGTGATCAGTAATATCCCAAGAAAAAAAGCAGATACCGTGTTTTTGGTGCTTTCTTGTCGTAATTGATAGGCTCCATAATTTTTGTTTTTGTCTTCAAAAACAAGGTCGATCCAGCGGCTTTCGTAAATACTTAATTTAGACATGGTGTATAGTTTTAGAGGTTAAGTAACTATAGAATCATAAGCAGTATTTTTATATTTAACAACGTCAATAAGTGTTTTCTTATTGTGTTAAATTATAAAAACAATTGCAAGTATTTAACTTTTTTAATGTATAATGTTTTGTAATACGGTATTTTGGTTGTAAAAATTAAAATGAAGAAGTTTGGCTTCTTGATAAAACTAGCGTTTTTGCTGGATAATTTCTGCTAGTAATTTTTTAGCTCTTAAGAGTTTGATTTTTACATTACTGATAGGTTCGTCAATTTTAGTAGCGATTTCTTGGTAGCTTAATTCTTGAAAATAACGCAAGTGAATGACTTCTTGATAATGTGGTTTTAATTCCTTGATGAACTGCAATAAACGAGATAAATTTTGCTCTGTAATCAATTCGTCTTCTGCTGATGGAGTAGTGTCAGCAATATTTTGAGCTTGTCTGTCTTGCTCTTCGGTGATTTCTACGAAAAGATTGGATCTTTTTTTGCGCAATAAGTCGATGTGAACATTTTTTGCAATGGCAATTAACCAAGTATTGAATTGAAATTCGCTGTTGTAGGTGCTAATTTTATCGAATGCTTTTGAGAATGTTTCTATGGCAATATCCTCAGCGTCTGTCTCGTTTTCTGTACGTTTTAACATAAAGCCGTATACTTCATTCCAGTAGTGATCTAGTAAGAAAGTAAAGGCGATTTGATCTCCTTTTTTAGCTTTTTCAATTTTTTTATTTATTTCCAATGGACAGGTTTTGAAAAAATATTGGTAATAAAGATATTAATTTGTGTGAATATAAGCCAAAATTCAAGAACAGGATACCAATAGATGATGTCTTTTTCTTTTAGTTTTTTAGCTCCTAATCCAAAACTAATCCAAGTGAATAAATATCGGAAAGCGATTAAGCTTGCAACGATAATCCATTCAAATTGAAAAGCTAGCAATACAATTGCGGATACAATGAAAAGTAATTGAGAACAATAAAAGACACCAAGTTGGAATTGGTCTCCCCATTTGTAATGTTCAGCCGTGGCTACGTGTCTTCTTTTTTGATTGAACCACTCTTTGAATGTTTTTTTAGGTTCAGAATACGTAAAGCTTTCTGGAGTGTAAGCAATGGTTGTGTTTTCTTTATTGGCTGCTTGATTGACAAATAAATCATCGTCGCCAGAACGCACTTGAATGTGGTCAATAAATCCGTTTACATTAAAAAAAACGTCTCTTTTGTAGGCTAAATTTCGTCCAACTCCCATATAAGGGCGACCAGATTTTGCCCAAGAAAAATATTGTATAGCCGTTAGTACCGTTTCGTAGCGAATGATTTTGTTTAAAAAAGAATTGGCGATTTTGGTATAACCTCCATAGCCTAAAACTATCTTTTTGTCACGGTCAAAATGAGCGACCATATGGGTAATCCAGTCTTTGGTAAGTGGGAAGCAATCTGCATCGGTGAATAACAAATGCTCGTATTTTGCCGCTTTAATCCCCAAGGTCAAAGCGTATTTTTTATTGCCCCAAAAGGCTTCGTTGTTTTTTACTTTTACTAATCGGATGTTTGGGTATTGTTGTTCAAAGGCTTCAAAAACCTCTAATGTTTCGTCGCTAGAAGCGTCATCTATTAATACTAATTCAAAAGTTGGATAGTCTTGTTGTGCAAGAATCGGAATGTATTCTTTGACGTTTTCTTCTTCGTTTTTGGCACAAACGATTACTGAAACGGGAATGTTTTTGGGTGTAATTACTTCTGGTTTTGTGAAGGAAAATTTACTAAAAACGCCAATATAGTATACAAATTGTATTACGATTAGAGCGATAAAAAAGTATAGTAGATATAAAAACATTGTATTAATTAGTTTCTGATAGGATGGCTGCAAAGTTACTTATCAATTGCAAACTATCCATACAAACGGTGATTTACTTTCTTAATTTTTTCATTTCTTCTGAAACGGCAATAGCTGAAGGAGATTGTGTTTTTGCTAATTCTTGAATGATGTTTTTGTAATTGTGGTCATCGCGATTTTGAGACATTTTTTGTGTCGCTTCAATTTGGGTTATTTCAATTTCAAAGCCAATTACGCCCTTGGCTTGTCGCATCGTAGCTTTGGATAGTTCACTAACTCTTACCGGACAGGCTGAAGCTTGTTCGTATTTGTCTACCAATTTTGTTAGAGAATTGATTAGTGCTTCTCCGTGAATGATTTTTATTTTGCCGTATACGTGAACGGCGGTGTAATTCCAAGTGGGCACGTTTTCGTGGTCGTACCAAGAAGACGAAATGTAAGCGTGCGGACCCGTAAAAACGGCCAAAACTTCGGTATTGTCTTCAAAAGCGATACCTTGAGGGTTTTCTTTGGAGAGATGACCGTGCAAAATTTCTTTACCCTCGCTATTGTAATCCAATTCCATTGGGATGTGCGTGGCCCACAATTTTCCGTTGGTTTGATTGATTAATATACCAAAAGCATTTTCTTTTAGAAAGGCGCGAATGCTATCGGGATTTTCTAATTGGTAAATATCGGGTGTGTACATTTTTTGAGAGTTTTGGATGTTTACAAAAAAGCCATTTGTGGCTCGCTAGCCCCGATCGTAGTGGAAATCCTTTGTTGCCGGGGTTCGGCAACAAAGATTGTAACGAAGAGCGGGAATCTTGTTTCCTGAAAAGCCTATTGTTTCGCTCCTAAATGATATTCACTTCGGCCTCGATGTGGATGCCAAAGGTGTTGAAAATAGTTTCTTGGATGTTTTTGGAGACCGCCACGATTTCTTGCCCTGTTGCGTTGCCATAATTGACCAGCACTAGCGCCTGATTTTTGTGAATTCCGGCGTCGCCAAAGCGTTTGCCTTTGAAACCCGCTTGCTCGATTAGCCAACCCGCAGGTACTTTGACCTCGGTAGGAGAGACCTCGAAAAAGCGCATTTCGGGAAATTTTTTATGGATGCTTTCGAAATCGGCTTTCGGAAGGATTGGGTTTTTGAAGAAGCTACCGCTGTTGCCAAGTTCTTTTGGGTCGGGTAATTTGCTTTGTCGGATGGCAATTACGGCATTGCTCACGTCTTTTAGCGTGGGTTGCGTAATGTTGTTTTTGGCTAATTCTCCAGTAATATCGCCGTAAGAGATGTTGATGTGGTGATTTCTCTTGGTTAATTTGAAAATCACGCTAGTGATTACGAATTGACCTTTTACTTCGTTTTTGAAAATGCTTTCTCGGTATCCAAAATGGCAATCGGTATTGGTGAAATTTTTGATTTCTTGAGTGGCTATGTGCATCGCGTGACACGAAATAAAAGTATCCTTGATTTCGGTGCCATAAGCCCCAATGTTTTGAACCGGAGTGGTACCCACATTACCCGGAATAAGCGACATATTTTCTAGTCCACCAAAATCTTGCTCGATGGTCCAAAGTACGAAGTCGTGCCAGTTTTCGCCAGCTTGGGCTTCGACCCAAACGAAATCGTCATTGGCATCGATTATCTTTTTTCCTTTCAAATCGATGTGGATGACCAAGGAGTCAATATCTTGGGTTAACAGCATATTGCTGCCTCCTCCTAAAATGAATTTTTTTTCGTTGGGATGCTGTGCTAACACTTGTTGTAGTTCTTCGGTAGAGTGTACGGCAACGAATTGTTTGGCTTTGGCTTCAATGCCAAAAGTGTTGTATTTTTTTAATGAAAAATTTTCAAGGATTTCCATAGGGAGTAGTATTTTGTCTGTTGCAAACAGGTTATTCTATTTCTAAAGCTCTGTTGAGGAATTCGTTTAGCGGTCGCAAAGCAATCATTTTTTGGACCATTAACGGAATGAAATCTTTGTGCGTCAAAAGTTCAGGACTAAAGTTTTCTGTGGCGGTGTAGCTTTTTAACTTTAAAAACTCTAGGGCAGGATTGTCTTTTTCGTAGCCTCTTGGTGGATTTTTTAACGTTGAATTTTCGTCACGATTCAGTGCTTTGTAATTAGACACGAAATCTTTGTCGCTAGTTATGGCTACTAAATCGTCATAAAAAAAGTTGATTTCTTTTCTGATTTTCTGAATTTGTTCGGGTTGAGGACAGTACATTCCGCCACCAACAAAAGGATTTTCGGCATCGATTTGTAAATAATATCCAGCCGTTTCTACATTTTTTGCGCCAGTAGAAAGCCAAATGCCCAAATGGGTCTTGTAAGGTGATTTGTCTTTTGAAAAACGAATATCACGATTGATTCTGAATACACAGTTTTTTACTTCCAAAAGTGCTAAGGCTGGATCCAAAGCTTTCATACTATCCAATATATCAGCTGTTAGTTGGTAGTATTCTTTTTTTACCGCTTCGTATCGTTTTTTATTGTCTAAAAACCACTCTCTGTTGTTGTTGGTTTTTAAATCTTTCAAGAATTGTATCGTGCTTTCAGAAACCATAGTTATAGTATTTGTTTTTTCAAATCTTCTTCGCTTACAAATCCGCTACTTTTCCATTTTAGGTTTTTGTTTTCATATAAAAGTAGGGTTGGAAGTTCTTCTACTTTTAGTTCTTTCATAATGGTTTTGTTTTCATCGGCGTTCAAACGAACAATAACAACTTTGTCGCTATTTTCTTTTTGCATTTTTAAAATGTACGGTTCCATTTTTTTGCAAGGCGCACACCAAGGCGCGAAGAAATTGATTAGTACTTTTTTGTCTGACTTCAAAAGCGCTTCAAATTGTTGTTTGTTGATGCCAACAAGCTTGTCACTTGGTTTTGAAAGTCCAGCTGCTTCCCATTTTAGGATACCACCTTGTAGGTCATAAATGGTTGTAAATCCCATTTCTGCTAGTTTTGCTGCGGCTTTATTACTGCGGCTTCCTGCTTTGCAGTACACAAATACGGGTTTTGTTTTGTCTAATGTTGCAGCATTTGTAGCAAAATCAGCATTGAGCCAGTTTATATTTTTGGCATTTTCAATATGGTCGCCCGCAAATTCTTGAGGCGTTCTTACGTCAAGGATTTGTGAGTTAGGTGTATTTTGTATTTTTTCTGCAAAAGCTGAAGCTTCTAGTAGTTGTATGTTTTGGGAAGGTTGTCCTTGACAATTAATAAACAAAATAAAAGACAGTAATAATGGGAAATAGTATTTCATAACGGCTAATTTTATGGGATAAAAGTACAATTATCTTTATAATAGGTTGTACAGTTTTTGATAAAATTCTTCCTTGTTTATGGGCTTAATGATTAAATCGTCAAACCCTATTTCTTTGACTTCAATGCTGTCTAAATAGGTGTCGCCTGATAATGCAATAATGGGTTTGCTGCTGTTTTGATTTTTGAGTGCTTTGATATCTTTGGAAAGTTCAATTCCAGTATAATCAAAAATTTGCATATCGCTAATGATTACATCAACAGTGTTTTTATTTAAAAAGTCTTGTAAAGCGGGAGCTCTTTCAAATAAAAACACCTCAAATCCTATGGAAGTGATTAATTTTTGGATGATTTGTAAGGTGATAGGGTCATCGTCAATAACCGCAGTTTTTATTTTTTTATCTTTAAATTTACGGGTCAATTTGAGTTCAAAAGTTTCTTGATCTACAGTAGGAATGTCAAGTAGCAGATAGAATGATATCGTGGTTCCTTGATCTAGGATACTATCAATAGTGATTTTGCCATCATAAAGATCTACAATGTTTTTGCATAGATTGAGTCCTAATCCTGCGCCGGAGCTCATTTGTTTTTCGTGACTTTTACTTTGATAAAATTGATTAAAAACTTTTTTTAGGTCCTCTTGCGGAATACCAATGCCGGTATCAATTATGGAAACATCGAGTCGGTATTTATTAGGTTGTCTAGTTAAATCAACAGTTACAGTTATGGTTCCTTCATTGGTAAACTTGATAGCGTTTATAATAATGTTGTAAAATAACTGATGAATTTTCACGTGATCTGCCCATACTTCTGTATTGGTTGATGAATTTATATTCGGAATTATGATAATCTTTTTAACTTCTGAAAGTGATTGCAACGATTCTAAGAGCGACTTGATTTCATGGTAGAGATTTATTTTGGAATTATACAGTTTTAGTTTTGATTGTTCATTTTTTAGAAAATCTAAAATTTGATTTACTGTATTTTGTAATGATGAGGCCGCAAAATGAAGTGAATCAATAGTAGGCTTCAATTCCCTATTAAGATTTTGTAGTTTAAGTTTTTCTGAAAAAGTAGCAATAATATTCAAAGGCGCTCTCATTTCGTGGCTTAGCATTCCTATGAGTTGATTTTTGATATCAAGATTTTTTTCGGCCGTAGCCTTAGCTTTGGCTAATTTGTTCTCGTTTAGGTAGGCGTAAATAGTGTACAAAATTAAAATAACAGTGGCGGCACTCATTAAAATCAGTAAATAGAAAATACTTTTTTTGTGCCGACTATTTTCGATGCTGTAGACTTGAATTGCTTGGTTGAATTTTTTTCGGCTTGCTTCTTGAGCCGATTTTGAATAGGCAAGAATAAGTTTTTGACTTTTATCTTGAATCTTTTTATTAATATTTAATAGTTCTTGGTCCTTGTTTTTTAGGGAATTGTAAGTGTGTTTTATTCTTTCAAGATTGTTTATGTAATATTTTTCGGTTAGTAAAAATGTATTTCGAAGTTGGTCTTCAAAGGTGCCGCTCTTCTCCTGATTGTTAAAGACCATTTTTATAATCGACTGTACTTCTTGTTTGTTAACATCAGATTTTCCTTTTAGTGCATTTCCAATTCTTCCAAAAAGTGATTTTTTCTTAGTTTCTGTTATTTTTTTAATGGTATCATAAGTAATAGAACTTAATATTTTTTCGTAATTGAATTTTTTAATGAATAGAGTAGCGTTAAGACCTTTTTTGTCGGTATCAATTTTTTGATTAATGAGTTGGTCCAATGCTTTCTTTAGGGTGATAACTTCTAATTCTATTTGTTTTTTGTTTTTAATTACGACAAAAAAATCCCTGTTAGTACTACTTAAATAGTTTAAACTATCAAGATATACGGCCATACTATCAAGAGATAGCTGGTATTTTTTCAAATAAATTGGATTATGATTTTGTATATATTCATTAAAATGATTTCCTGCCTCAAGATAATTTTTGGTAGCCAAGTTGGATAACACTAAAGATTGATTTGGTTTTAAAAAAGAAGCGGCATTTTGGTTAATATTATTTTGCAAATAAGTATCAGAACGCCATATTTTGTAGACAAAAAATTGCGCTAAAAGCGTACAAACAAAAAGCAATAGTAAGCCTGTTTTTTTTATCGTTAGAGTATTCATATGGCAATGAATTATAGTTTAAAAACGGTATAACTTTGATGCGTTGATTGAATGATAGCCTCAGTTCGTTCCGGATGTGTGTCTGAAATAAAGAGTTGCCCAAACGAGTCATCTTTGACCATTTCAATAATTTTGGATACGCGAAATTCATCTAATTTATCAAAAATATCATCAAAAAGCAATATTGGTTTTACGCCACTTTGTTGTTTTAGGAAATCAAATTGAGCCAGTTTTAGCGCAATCAAAAATGATTTTTGTTGGCCTTGTGAACCAAATTTTTTGATAGGAAACGAATCGATTTCAAACGATAAATCGTCTTTATGGATGCCGACGCTGGTGTATTGTAAGGCTCGATCTTTTCCTAAATTTCCATTTAATAAGTTTAAGAGCGAGTTTTCATAAAGATGACTCTCGTATACTAGTTGCACCTCCTCGGCGTTTCCAGTAATGGCTTTATGATGTTTGTTAAATATAGCAATAAAAATTGAAACAAATGCTTTCCGTTTTTCAAAAATAGTATCGGCGAAGCCATCCAATTGTTCGTTGTAAATTGATAACGTATCGTGGTCAAAAACATGATTCAAAGCGAAATATTTCAACAAAGCGTTCCGTTGATTGAGGATTTTCTGATACTGAATGAGCTGTTGAAGGTAAATAGGGTCAAGTTGTGAAATCACACTATCCATAAATTTTCTTCGTGTTTCGCTTCCCTCACTTATTAGATCCCTATCAGCAGGCGAAATAATCACTAGAGGAATGAGTCCAATATGATCAGAAAATTTGTCATAAGCCTTGCCATTTCTTTTTAAAAGCTTCTTTTGCCCTTTTTTAATGCTACAAACAATTTGCTCATTGCGTTTATTTTTTTCAAACAAAGCATCAATTACAAAAAAATCTTCACCGTGTTTAATGTTTTGAATAGCTAACGGATTAAAATAACTTTTACCGTAAGCCAAATGATAAATGGCATCCAGAACATTCGTTTTCCCAATTCCGTTTTTGCCAACAAAACAGTTGATTTTATGGTCAAATTCAAATTCAGCTTCGGCAAAATTTTTATAATTGAAAAGAGAAATTTTTTTTAAATACATGGTGTCAGCATCTCGTTTTTTTTTTGCAAAAAAGCATTATTAGCTAGTTATTTTGCAAGTGGCAAATTTATTTAATATAATTGATATTATGTGCTTTTCACCAATTGAAACCATAAATAGAAGTAAACTGAATATAAAATTGATTTTTTTTGTGTGGGTTTCAATAAAAATTTTATTTTTGCGACTCACTAAATTAATTTTAAATGGCTACTTACAGCAAACGAGGATATAAAGCACCAAAAGAAAAAGAAGTTAAAGAACCCATCGAAGAGGTTCAAGTTAATGAAAAAGACAGCGCTACCGCTGAGGTTTTCTCTAAACTAGACGAAACCGCTTCAAGAACCGAAGATTTTGTAGCCAAAAATCAAAAAATAATCATAGGTTTTGTGGCAGGTATTGCTTTAGTAACCGTTGGTTATTTAGCCTATCAGAAATTTATTGCTACTCCAAAAGAAGAAGAAGCAGCCAATGAAATGTTTGTAGCACAACAAAATTTCCAAAAAGCAACCGATGGTGTAGCGAGTGATTCTCTCTACAAATTAGCCCTAAACGGTTCTGAAGGAAAATTCGGATTTGTTAAAATCGCTGACGAATATTCAGGAACAGATGCCGGAAATTTAGCGAATTACTACGCAGGAATTGCTTACCTAAACACAGGGAAATACACTGAAGCGATCACTTATTTAGAAAAATTCAGTTCTAAAGATGCTATCCTAAGCGCCTTAGCCAAAGGTGCTATCGGAGACGCTTATGCACAAACAAACAAAGCACAAGAAGCGCTTGATTTTTATGTAAAAGCCGCCGAAAGTAATAAAAACGATTTTACTACACCTCGTTTTTTAATGAAAGCAGGAAAAACAGCTTTGAGTCTTGGTAAAAAAGAAGAAGCTTTGAAATATTTTACTGACATCAAAGACAATTACGATGCCTCACCAGAAGCCGCATCAGTAGATGGACTAATCGGATTAGCGCAGTAACAAAGCCCTAATTTCAAAAATAATTCAGAGGTTAGAAAACAAAGCATTCGAAATCAATTTTGAATACTTTCATTTCTAACCTCTTTTTTTATACCTATATTTATACCGCTTTTTCAGGAGCAGCAAAATAAGGCTTTTATGCCATCATCGTCCCGCTTTTCGTTACAATCTTATGCCCCGAACCCCGGGCCATAAGGATTTTCACTACAATCGGGGCTAGAGAGTAGCAAAAGTCCTTTTTTGTAAACATCCTGACAAAGCAACATTGTACCACAGCACGTTTAATTAAAATGAAAGAATACCATGGCAACCGAAAACAAAAACTTATCAGATTATAACAAAAATGAAGTTCCTGATGCTAGAAATTTCCGTTTCGGAATTGTAGTAGCCGAATGGAATGAAACCATCACCGAAGGATTATACAATGGCGCTTTACAGGCACTTGTAGAAAATCAAGTACCCGCACAACACATTATTCGTTGGAATGTACCCGGTAGTTTCGAACTAATTTATGGAGCCAAAAAAATGCTGCAAACTCAAAATGTAGATGCCGTAATCGTAATTGGCTGTGTTATTCAAGGACAAACCAAGCATTTCGATTTTGTATGCGAAGGTGTTACCCAAGGTATCAAAGATCTCAATGTACAAACCGATATCCCCGTGATATTTTGCGTCTTAACAGATAATACCATGCAACAATCTATTGATAGAAGTGGCGGTATTCACGGTAATAAAGGTACGGAAGCCGCCATTGCAGCCATAAAAATGGCCTATATTCGTCATCAAGCCACACTTACACACCAATTTCAGCATCAAAATTTATTACAAGCAGGAGCTTTACAACTTGAAGACAAGCCATTACAACTCGAAGAATAGCGTAATAGTTTCTCAATAATACAGCCTATACTTCGATTTTTCAAGTATAGGTTTTTTGTTTTTTTTTATGAGTACGACGCTAGTAAAACCCAATAGTTTTTGCTTAAATTTGTCCTCCTTGGTTTTGTATTTTAAATCCAAATCAGAAATTCGTAACCTCTAAATCTTATTTTTTTTAATGTCGAGTATTATTCAATTGCTTCCGGATCACGTCGCTAACCAAATTGCCGCTGGAGAAGTAGTACAAAGACCTGCATCTGTAGTAAAAGAACTACTAGAAAATGCCGTAGATGCCAAAGCCACCGATATTAAATTGATTATAAAAGATGCCGGAAAATCGCTGGTACAAGTTATAGATAATGGCGTTGGTATGAGCGTGACAGATGCGCGTTTGTGTTTTGAACGCCACGCTACATCCAAAATTCGTTTGGCCGAAGATTTGTTTTCATTAAACACCAAAGGCTTTCGTGGAGAAGCTTTGGCTTCTATAGCTGCCATTGCACATGTTGAAATGAAAACCAAACAAGATCAGGAAGAATTAGGAACTCATATCATCATTGAAGGAAGTAAATTTGTTTCCCAAGAAGTCGCTGTTTTGCCTAAAGGAACCTCGTTTGCCGTAAAAAATCTTTTCTTTAATATTCCTGCTCGGCGTAATTTTTTAAAATCAGATACAGTAGAGTTTCGTCATATTGTGGATGAATTTCAAAGAGTCGTTATGGCACATCCCAAAATTCATTTTACTTTTTATCATAACGGAAATGAAATGTTCAATTTGCCTCCAGCTACTTTGCGTCAGCGAATTGTAGGTATTTTTGCAGGTAAAACCAATGAAAAACTAGTTCCTGTAAACGAAGAAACAGAAATAGTGAGCATTCAAGGGTTTGTGAGTAAACCTGAATTTGCTAAAAAGAGCAGAGGAGAGCAATTCTTCTTTGTCAATGACCGATTCATAAAAAGTGGTTATTTGCATCATGCAGTTTTAGCTGCTTTTGACGGCATTTTGAAAGATGGATTACAACCCAGTTACTTTTTGTATCTCACGGTGGAACCTAATACAATTGACATCAACATTCATCCTACCAAAACAGAAATTAAATTTGATGATGAACATGCCTTGTATGCTATTCTTAGAGCTTCTGTCAAACACAGTTTAGGACAATTTAACGTGGCTCCTGTTTTAGATTTTGAACGCGATGCTAATCTAGACACACCTTACCACTATAAGGATTTAGAAGGGGCTGTCCCCACCATTGAAGTAAATGGCAATTTTAATCCTTTTGCAGCATCGTCGCCAACACCTCAAAAATCCTATTCTAGTTATAAAAAACCAGAAGCTTCCACAAGTTGGGAAAGTTTATATGTAGGCTTGAAGCAAGATTTTGAACCTGAACCCGAGCCGTTTTCCAGTAGGGCTTTTGAAACAGAAGCGATTTCTTCTTCCTTATTTTCAGAGAATGAAGTAGAACAAACGGTTCAAAAAACCTATCAAATACATAAAAAATATATCGTTTCGCCAATAAAATCAGGTATGCTTATTGTAGATCAACAACGTGCACACCAACGAATTTTGTACGAGCAATTTTTGACCAATATGACCATGCATCAAGCAGCTAGTCAGCAATTGTTGTTTCCGTTGAATTTGTTTTTTTCAACAGATGAGATGGTATTAATCACAGAATTGCAAAGTACATTACAGGCGACAGGTTTTGTTTTTGACACCTCTGCCACAGATCATGTGGTGATTTCGGGGATTCCTGTGACCATAACGGAAAGCGAAGTAGCCTTAGTAATCGAACAATTATTAGCTGATTTGCAAGACGGGATTCCAGAAAACAGTTTTAGTCAAAGCGATACAATTGCCAAATCTATGGCCAAGAGTTTAGCCGTTAAAACCGGTACTTTTTTAGCCGAAAAAGAACAAGAAAACGTAGTGAACGGACTTTTTGCTTGTAAAGAACCCAATGTTTCTCCTTTTAATAAACCTACTTTCATTACTATGCGTGTGGAAGATTTAGATAAAAAATTTGCTGTATGATGAATATCACCCCAACCGTTAAGCAATTATTGATTATTAATGTGCTGTTTTATATTGGCTCTATGATTGTGGGCGAACCCGCCTATCACTTATTGTCTATGTATTATTTTGAGAATCCTGATTTTCAGGTGTGGCAAATTTTTACGCATATGTTTATGCATGCTCCTTTGCCCAATATCATGCATATCTTGTTCAATATGTTTGCTTTGTATTCGTTTGGCTCTGCTCTTGAACATTTTTGGGGCGGTAAAAAGTTTTTGTTTTTTTACATCTCTTGCGGATTAGGAGCGGCATTATTGCATACGGCTGTAAATTATTATTTTTTCCAAAATGGGTTGCAAACCTTAGTGTCTAGTGGTTTTTCTAAAGCTGAAATTCTACAGGTTTTAAGTGAAGGCAAAATGGATACTCGTTGGCAAGAATTATTAACAGTAACGGAATTCAGAGAATTCATAGGCGCTTACATGGGTACAATGGTAGGAGCTTCCGGAGCAATTTATGGACTGTTGGTGGCTTTTGCGTTTATGTTTCCAAATGCTGAATTGGCATTATTGTTTATTCCTGTTCCTATCAAAGCCAAATATTTCGTTCCAGGTTTACTATTAATTGATTTGTACTCGGGTGTTTCTGGCGGCTCTATCTTTGGTGGTTCTTCAGGAATTGCACATTTTGCTCACCTTGGCGGAGCATTATTAGGGTTTATAATGATGTGGTATTGGAAAAAAAATCAATTCAACAACAATCGTTGGAATTAAAAGAAATTTCTTTTTTATAGCTTTGTTACTTTTTGGATTATTAATGCATCATAATTACTATGAATATATTCGATGATTTAAAGTCGCGTTACCGTTTGGGGAATGTTGCGTTGCACTTCATTTTCTGGAATGTGGGGATATTTTTAATCTCTATACCGCTTTTTTACCAATTTAAATTAGGTCAATTTGCATTTCCTGATTGGATTGCATTGTCATCAGATCCTTTGGTTTCTTTACGCTCGCCTTGGACATATATATCCTATGCGTTTTTTCACGACGGGATAGGTCATTTGTTCTTCAATATGATCGTTTTACACTTTTGCAGTCAGATGTTTTTGACGTTTTTTACAACCAAACAGTTCGTAGGATTGTATGTTTTAAGTGCGCTATTTTCAGGGATTGTCTTTGTGTTGTCTTATTATTTTATGCAATACAATTCGTTAATTGTAGGGGCTTCTGCAGCAATTTATGCAATATTGGTAGCCACTACAACTTATCAACCTCTAATGGAAGTACAATTGCTCCTTTTTGGCCGAGTAAAGTTGTGGTACATAACCGCTTTTGTTTTATTGCTTGATGTACTTCAATTTCGTATAGAAAATATGGGGGGACATATCTCTCATTTTGCGGGAGCCTTTTTTGGATTCTTATTTATAAAATTGTTGGTCAATGGCTATGATTTAAGTAAATTAGTAACAGGAAGTATTGATTTTATTACCCAATTGTTTCAAAAAAAAAACAAAACACCCTTCAAAAAAGTACATGTCAATTACCATAAAAAAGAAGCACCTAGAACGACCTCCAAAATTATAACCAAAGACAAAACACAACAGCAAATCGATGAGATTTTAGATAAAATCAGTCAATCCGGTTATGATTGTTTAACTAGCGAAGAAAAAGAATTTTTATTCAAAGCAGGTAAATAGCAAAAAAAAGCGTTATCGTTGGCGTATTTAGTTAAATATAGTAATTTCACCCTATTCGCAATAATTATCGCTATCGACAAAAAATACAAAACCCTAAACAAAAAACACAAAATGAAAAACCTTTCTTGGTTTAATAAAATAATGTTTTTCTTGAACATAGTACTGACTGTGTTCACGTTTACGGCCTATTTGTTTCCTTTTTTATCCCCCAAAGTCTTTCCGTTATTAGCAGTATTCACCTTGTTTATGCCCGTGTTTTTTGTACTCAACGGATTGTTTTTTATCTATTGGGCGCTTCAATTCAAAAAAAGAATGATATTATCCGGCTTAGTTTTACTAATGGGAATTACTTTTATCAATAAATTTTACAAATTCACCACCAAGCCTTACCAAGATTCTCCCAAAGATTTCAAAATCATG
Source organism: Flavobacterium sp. TSSA_36 (assembly GCF_051547165.1). Taxonomy (NCBI): domain Bacteria; kingdom Pseudomonadati; phylum Bacteroidota; class Flavobacteriia; order Flavobacteriales; family Flavobacteriaceae; genus Flavobacterium; species Flavobacterium sp. TSSA_36. Next base: position 106,422 of record NZ_JBPTTP010000006.1, on the reverse strand, counting down.
AGTTACAATGTTCGGCTATTCAATGTCTTTAAATGGATAGACAGAGAAGATATTCCACAAGAAATACTAGCTTTTATCAATCAAAACAACCCTGATATTCTTTGTATTCAAGAATATTCAAATCATGGAAACATCGATTTAAAAGTCTACCCACATCGTTATATTTTTATAGAAGGGGACAAAATCCGCACCGGACAAGCCATTTTTTCCAAATTTCCAATCATCAATCAAGGGAATATTGTTTTTCCAAATTCAAACAATAATGCCATTTTTGCCGACATCAAACGCGGAAAAGATATTATTCGAGTGTACAACATCCATTTTCAATCCATCAAAATCTCACCCGACGTACATGAAATTTCAGAAAACATCGAAGTAATCAATCAACAAAAATCCCAAAAATTATTGAATCGTATTAGCAAAGCTTTCAAACAACAACAAGAACAAGCCGCCATTTTTATAGCTCATAAAAAAGAAACAAAATACCCCGTAATCATCTGTGGTGATTTAAACAACAGCGCCTTTTCCTACGTGTATCGCAATGTAAAAGGCAAACTACGTGACACTTTTGAAGAAGCCGGAAAAGGATTCGGGCAAACCTACACTTTTCGTTATTACCCAGCAAGAATTGACTACATTTTCGCCGATGATCAAATGGAAGTCAAAGAATTTCAAAGTTTTCCAGAATTTCAAAACTCAGATCATTATCCCATCATGGCCAAATTGAGTTTTTAATTTTTTTTCAGGAGCGAAACAAAAGGCCTTTTCAGTAAACATGGATTCCTGCTCTACGCTATATCTTTTGTTCCGCTACCGCTACACAAAAGGATGCCGCTTCGATCAGGGCTAAAATCAAACAATTGGCTTTTTTGCTAAAATTACAACACCACCTTTTGAGTTTTTAAATACTCCAACGCAAATTTTCCTTCATTAAAGATTAAATCCAACACGCTTAAATTGTTGATAAAACCATGTTTGTCATCAAAAACTTGGGAGTAGCTTTCAAATAGGTTGGGATCTTTTTTGCCATTAATCAGCGTTCTACAATCCAAAACATCCGCGCCAACTTCGTGAAAATATTCCTCTGTTTTAGTAAAAGAAATCGGTAAACGAAGGCACTTTTCAATCAAAGCCAAGGTTTCAAAATTCAATTCCATCAAATACGTGTGCTTTTTTTCAAAAAAAGGCCGAAAATCATCCTCAAAAAACTCAAAGAAAGGCGAACTTCTATACCCCGCCTCTAGCGATTTAAAGTGCTGTTTTTGCCAATCAAAATCATTTTCAATCACAATGTCTTTTGTTTTCTGATGGCCTTTATTAGAATGTTTTACAGGGATATTCAACAACTGAATCCCATTGGGACTATAAATATAAGTACGGTTTCTATTCGTTTGTTTTTGAAAATTATCCTCCACTTCAAAGGTCACAGCATCCGATTGGATAATCGTTGCCATTTGGCTAATCGATGGAAAGTAGGAAGGATGTAGCAGTGTATTCATAACATTTGATTTAAAAGGCAAAAGTCATATCATCCGATAAGGAGAATATGACTTTTGGATATACTTACAATTTGAATTTAAAGTTCGGTTTTCGCTTTTCTTTTTTTCCAGAAATACTCTCCAATAAAAAAAGCAATTAGCGCGATTAAAAAATATTTAAAATACGATTGAGGCTGTCCTTCACCGTTCACCGTCGTAAACAAGCGATCCCAACGGATTTTGTTGAGTCCTTTTCCGTTTGTATCCCAGCTCATCCATATAAAAACAGGCTTTCCTACAATATGGTTTTCAGGCACAAATCCCCAATAACGACTGTCTTCAGAGTTGTGACGGTTGTCACCCATCATCCAGTAATAATTTTGACCAAAAGTATAGCTAGTCTCCACTTTTCCATCAATTCTGATTTCAGTGCCGTTTACTTTCAATTCTCTATTTTCGTAATCAGTAATAAGAGTTTTGTAAAAAGGAAGCGTCTGTAAGTTTAAAGCAACCGTCTTCCCTTTTTGTGGAATATAAATTGGTCCGTAATTATCTTGATTCCAGTTTTGGGTATGAGGAAAAACACTTTTTTCTGCTTCTTTAGAGACAATTCTTGTAACAGCAGTTATGCCGGCTACCTGTTTGAAACGTGCTGCTGCCTCTTTTGTTAAGGCGCTAATATATAAAGTATCACGTCTTTCATTGTCCATGAATCCCGCAGGATCCGTGATATCCAATTCTTTAAACAAAGATTCAAAATCAATGGGTGTTTTACCATCTAAAGCCAATTTGTAAGAGTATTGCGGTCTAGCTCTTTCTGGTAAAACAAGTGCTTTTCCGTCAATATAAACTACTCCATCTTTTATCGATAAATTATCGCCGGGTAAACCCACACAACGTTTTACATAATTTGATTTTTTATCGATAGGTTTATCCACGCGTAAACCAGATTTATCTCTGAATTTATAAACGGTATCCACAGGCCAGTTGAACACCACAATGTCATTTCTCTTAATATCTTCAATAGATGGCAATCGGAAATAAGGCAATTGAGGCCATTTTTGATACGATTTTTGTTTGGTAAGTGGGATCGTATCGTGCACCATAGGCAGCGCAACAGTGGTCATAGGTACCCTAGCGCCATAATTTACTTTGCTCACAAATAAAAAGTCACCAATTAACAATGATTTTTCTAAAGAGGAAGTAGGAATTGTAAAAGGTTGGATAAAGTAAGTATGCACTACCGTTGCCACGATTACAGCAAAAAGTAAAGAACTAACCGTATCAGCAGCTTTGTGATCAGGGCTTAATTTTCTATCAGTTACATGATTTAATGGCTGAGTATAATTGATATAATACAAATAAAAGCCAAAAGTGGCGATCACCAAAACAGTATCTAGTGTAGTACGTCTTCCAAAGCTGCGAAGGGTTTCTACCCAAATAACCGGGAACATAATCAAGTTGATTACTGGAATGAACAATAAAACCGTCCACCAAGTAGGTCTGCCAATGATTTTCATCAAAACAATGGCATTATAAATAGGAACAGCGGCAACCCAGCGTTTTCTGCCGGCACTTTCATACATTTTCCAAGTGCCTAAAAAATGAATGAGTTGAATAACTAAAAAGAATACAAACCAAGAATATAGTGTCATACAAACGGTATTTTAAAAGCTACGTAGTGCTCTAATTATTAAAATTTAAAACGTCTTTCATGGTGAAAACCCCTTTTTTTCCTGCTAACCATTCGGCAGCAATAACAGCACCTAATGCAAATCCTTCTCTATTGTGAGCCGTGTGTTTGATTTCGATGGCATCAATCGGGGAAGTGTAGGTTACGGTATGTGTCCCTGGTACTTCGCCTTGTCTGATAGCTTCAATTTGAATCTCATTTTCCGTCGGATTTTCCAAAGTCCATTGGGTATACTTGCTGTGTTCTATTACTCCCTCGGCCAAAGTGATTGCCGTTCCACTAGGAGCATCTAATTTATGGATATGGTGAATTTCTTCCATAGCTACCTTATACGAATCGTAAGGAGCCATGATTTTGGACAAATAGGAGTTCAATTCAAAGAAAAGATTGACGCCTAAACTAAAATTAGAACTTGAGATAAAGCCCCCATTTTTTTCTTGACAAAGGGCAATCATTTCGTCATAATGTGCTAACCAACCTGTTGTACCAGAAACGACAGGAACATTATTGTGGAAACTAGCAGAAATATTAGCTACTGCTGCTGCAGGAACACTAAAATCAATGGCAACATCTGCAGTTTCTAATCCATCATAAGTATTGAATTCGTCTTTTTTCAAAACCACTTCATGGCCTCTTTCCAAAGCGATTCTTTCAATCACTTGTCCCATTTTTCCGTATCCTAAAAGCGCAATTTTCATTTTCTTTGATTTAAAATAAGTCCTTTTTTAAAAAGTATAATTAAAAGTTAGTCCCACATTAGGACGAAACGTTACATCGTTGGGATAAATTTCCGGTTTTAATGAAAGATTTTCATTGACATTAAACTGGATGATTGCAGCATCTACATTGGCATCGATAATATTCAACACATAAAATCCAACGGTTACCAAAGCTGATAAATCACGATTACGTTGGTAGAATTTCTGCCCCGCAACAAGCCTGCTGTTGTCTAAAAAAGAAAATCGATCATCGGTAAAGCCTTCTAATCTTCTTTTGTAAGCATCACGATATTGATTGTATTTTCTATTATTGTCAATATAAAAATACAAACTCGTGCCTATTCCCGCATAAACTAATGGGATTTTCCAATATTTTTTGTTGTAGGCTTGTCCCAATCCAGGTAAAATGGCAGAATAAAAAGCCGCCTTAGCCGGAGTTAGAGGGTCAATATCAAGTGGTGCAACGGATTCTTTTACTGCTAGTACATCAGCTTTTTTATTTTGAGCAAAAGCAGTATGATTTAGAAGTATAAGTGTAATGATGCATATGGAAAGCAATTTATTCACTACCCTTTTATTAATTTCATAATTCGGTTTAAATCTTCTTGAGAATGAAAAGGAATGGTGATTTTTCCCTTCCCTTTAGGGTCTACTTTCAAATCAACTTTGGTTCCAAAATAAGAATTAAAGTTATTTTGCTGCTCTTCATCTATTAGAAAAGCGGCTGATTTACCAGGAAGGTTTGGTTTTGGCAGTAAACTTTCATGGTAGTTTTTCACCAAAGTTTCTGTTTCACGAACGGATAGATTTTGACTCACAATTTTTTGATACATCTGAGCTTGAACATCTAAATCTTCAACGTTTATGATAGCTCGTCCGTGTCCCATGCTAATAAAACCATCTCTAATACCCGTTTGAATGATAGGGTCTAGTTTTAATAAGCGCAAATAGTTAGCGATAGTAGAACGCTTTTTTCCTACTCTTTCACTCATTTGCTCTTGAGTTAATTGAATTTCATCCATCAATCTTTGGTACGAAAGTGCAATCTCAATGGGGTCTAAATCATGACGTTGAATGTTTTCCACCAAGGCCATGACCAATGATTCGTTATCATTAGCGATACGAATATAAGCAGGAACACTCGTAAGGCCAACTAGTTTTGAAGCACGTAAACGACGTTCTCCCGAAATTAACTGGTATTTATTAAAATCTAATTTTCGAACAGTAATAGGCTGAATCACGCCTAATTCCTTGATAGAAGTGGCTAATTCTCGCAACGATTCCTCGTTGAAATTTGTTCTAGGTTGAAATGGATTTATTTCAATAGCCTCAATTTCAAGCTCAATAATATTACCAACAACTTTGTCAGCATTTTTATCCTCAACCGATTTAATGTCGTTTTCAGGATCTTTTAATAATGCGGATAAACCTCTGCCAAGTGCTTGTTTTTTTATTGCTTTTGTCATAAAACCTATTTGCTATTTTTCTTAATTATTTCTTGAGCTAAATGAATATAGTTTACAGCCCCTTTGCTAGTAGCGTCATAATTAATGATGCTTTCACCAAAACTTGGCGCTTCGCTCAATTTCACATTGCGTTGAATTACCGTTTCAAAAACCATATCATTGAAGTGTTTTTGAACTTCTTCTAATACTTGATTTGACAAACGTAATCTCGAATCATACATGGTGAGTAGTAATCCTTCAATATCCAAATCAGGGTTGTGTATTTTTTGAATACTTTTTACAGTGTTTAACAGTTTGCCTAATCCTTCAAGGGCAAAGTATTCACATTGAATCGGAATGATAACAGAATCTGCTGCAGTAAGCGCGTTCAAAGTTAAAAGTCCCAAAGAAGGTGCACAATCAATCAAAATGTAGTCGTAATCAGCTTTTACACTTTCCAATGCTTTTTTAAGCATATATTCTCTGTTTTCTTTGTCAACCAATTCAATTTCGATGGCGACAAGGTCAATGTGTGCTGGAATTACATCAACATTGGGTGCGGTACATTGTAATACGGCCTCTCTTGGTGTATGGCTGTGCTCCAAAATTTGATAGGTACCAATTTCTACAGATTCAACATCAATCCCTAAACCAGAAGTGGCATTGGCTTGAGGATCAGCATCAATTAATAATACTTTTTTTTCTAAAACTCCTAAGGAAGCTGCAAGATTTACGGATGTTGTGGTTTTTCCAACTCCTCCTTTTTGATTAGCAATAGCAATGATTTTGCCCATTTTATTTTTAAATTTTGAGCGGTAAAAATACAATTTTTTATGGTTATTGAAAATCTATTTTCTAACATTTGTGAATGTTTTCTGAATCTAATTGTTGGCATCAATTTGTTTACTTCGAAATTCCTTGGGAACAAAGGTTTTTGTGATTTTATGGACGTACTTTATTTTTTTAATTTAATTTTTGTGATAATACTTGTGATACCCAAAAAACAATTTTATATTTGCACCCGCGTTACGGGGTGTAGCGTAGCCCGGTTATCGCGCCTGCTTTGGGAGCAGGAGGTCGCAGGTTCGAATCCTGCCACCCCGACTAAATCCTTTCTGAGTTTCAGAAGGGATTTTTTTTATTCCTCCATAATCAAAACAAATACTTCAAAGTGAGTTATTATTTTTTAAAATCCTATTTTTGCGTGTATTTTAAAAAACTCAAAACATCATGTCAAATACTATCGAAAAAATAAAATGCCTAATTATAGGTTCAGGTCCTGCGGGATACACAGCTGCCATATATGCTGCTAGAGCCAATATGAATCCAGTTTTGTACCAAGGAATGCAACCGGGAGGACAGTTGACTACAACCAATGAAGTAGAAAATTTCCCAGGTTATGTAGACGGTGTGACTGGTCCAGAAATGATGATTCAGTTGCAACAACAAGCACAACGTTTTGGTGCAGATATACGCGATGGTTGGGCTACCAAAGTTGATTTCACTGGTGGTATCCACAAAGTTTGGATTAATGACACTATCGAATTGCACTGCGAAACCGTAATTATTTCTACCGGAGCTTCAGCAAAATATTTAGGATTACCCTCAGAACAACATTATTTAAAAATGGGTGGCGGCGTTTCTGCTTGTGCCGTTTGCGATGGATTTTTCTACAGAAATCAAGAAGTAGTAATCGTTGGAGCAGGAGATTCTGCTTGCGAAGAAGCGCACTACTTATCTAAGTTATGCAAAAAAGTAACCATGTTGGTTAGAAGCGAAAAATTCAGAGCTTCCAAAATTATGGAGGAAAGAGTACGCAAAACCGAAAATATCGAAATCCTTTTAAACCACGATACAGTTGAAGTTTTAGGAGATGAACAAGTGGTTTCAGCTATCAAAGTAAAAAACAAAACCACCGATAAAGTGTATGATATTCCAGCTACCGGATTTTTCGTAGCCATTGGTCACAAACCCAACACCGATATTTTCAAAGATTACTTGACTTTAGACGAAACGGGTTATATCGTAAACGTTCCGGGAAGTTCAAAAACGAATGTAGCAGGAGTTTTCGTAGCAGGAGACGCCGCCGATCACGTATACCGCCAAGCCATTACCGCTGCAGGTACAGGTTGTATGGCTGCATTGGATGCCGAACGTTATTTGGCTGCCAAAGAATAATTTTGTTAGGAGCAGTAATCAAAGTGCTTTTTTGTGAGCAAAGTCCCGCTCTCCGTTACAATCTTTGTTGCCGAACCCCGGCAACAAAGGATTTCCACTGCGATCGGGGCTAAAGAGGAGCAATGGTCTCTTATTTAGTTACATACTGAAATTTGTATTACAAAAAAAAGTCCTTCACAGCGAAGGACTTTTTTTTGTTTCAACTAAAAACTATTCTTGGCTTATCGAACCGCCAGAGCTTTCACTTTTCTTAAGTCTTTTCGGTTTGTTTTTGTAGGAGATATTTCCTCCGCTCGACGCTTCGGCATCAAGACTCACCAACGGATGTAGCGATTGAATACTTCCTGATGAAGCCTCAGATTTGATGTCGTTTGCCAACAACTCGCCAGCATTGATCGAACTTCCGCTTGAAGAATTGGTTTGCAGGTTAATTGCTTTACCTTTCAATTCAATACTACTTCCGCTTCCAGAATCGCAAATTATTTTTTCAGATTCTACGTTCAAATCCAAAGAAGCCGCACTCGATGCATCAATCTTAAATTCAGCAGCTTTAAGAGTAAATCTGCTATTTACAGTCGAAGCACTATTGGCTTCGATACCTTCTATAATAGGAGCACGAACAATTACTTTTTTGGAAGTAATATTTATGAATGAACTGTATTTACAACCAATAATTAGCTTGCCGTTTTCTACTTTGGTAGTGATTTCCTTTTGCAAATTATCATCGGCTTCTACTATGATTTCAATTTTATCGGCTTGTTCTATGACCAAATCTATAGCGTTTCCTACTTCAATACTTTTAAAATCGCCATTTACAATTCTTTTTTCGGTAGTAACCTTGCCACTTCCCGTGATGGAATTGAAATTTGTAGACAAGTTACAGGAAGCAAACAGTAAAGTGGTTAAGGTAGCAATTATGAATTTGGTTACTAAAGTGATGATTTTTACCATGACTATTTGGTTTTAATAATAATACCGTCTTTGCTAATCTTTAATTCTTTAAAATCGTTGTTTGATTTTATCAAAGTATCTTTCTTAATCGAAATGCCTTCGTCGTTAATTGTTACATTGGCAGTCTCGTCGTTGTTTTCTACATCATTCCACTCATTTTCATCCTCTGGGCAATTTAAACATTTTATTTGAGAATTGCTTACTTTGTAAACGTAATTGTCTGAACTGTAGTGTAAATTAAAAAAGCTGTCATCCGAACGATCATAATTTTGCACCGATGCGTCTGGTTTCAATAAAGTGCCTTCTGGTAAGTATAAATACAATTCTACTTCTTGGTCACGGAATTTATTTTTCACATCCGTCAATAAATAATTGTCTAAGTACAGATGATTCCCTTCAATTTTTATAGTGTATTGAATTTTTTCGGCTCTGAATTTAGCCTCTTGAAACGATTTTCCTTTAGCAGTCCTTTCAATTTGGAGGTAAGGTGCTTTTTCATCGGTATACAGAATTCGTAAGCTTACATTATTAGAATAGATCAATTTGTTGTTCGCAGCATCTTGTACAAATTCAAACTCAGTATGGTCGTCAATATCTTTGGTGTAATAATCATTGTATCTGAATTTTACGAATAAAGTGTCGTTTGTACTCAAAGGAATATTTTGTTTTTCAACTGTTTTTCCATCATGAGAGACTTGCGTGGCTGTTTTTATACCAATAGAAATTAAAATAGCAATCGATATTAACCATAAAGCGAGTAAGCTATATTTAGCAATAGCGCCTATTGAGCCAATGGTAGGGGACAATAATTTGAATCCTAAAACGGTCAAGAAAAAGAACGGAATTCCCACCGCAAAGAACATGAGTAATCCAAAACTCCAAACCGGATAATCAGAGAAATTACCAGCCTCAATAAAATTTTGCCAAGGAAAATCCACGAAAGCCGATGAACCTAATGTAAAGACTCCAATGAATAATGAGACAAGTATGGAAAGTCCAGTCATAATTAAAATTACCCCTAATACTTTAGCAAAAACCTTGAAAACAGTCATAATAAAATCGCCCAAGGAGTTACCAATTTTTTCGGCTCCCGATTTTACTTGGTTTCCCATTTTGTCATAATCGGCATTTTTGAATTTGCCAGATACGTTTTCAAATTCCTCTCTGACTTTTTTTTCAATATTCGAAATCGTTACGGGTTCTCCCGTCATTTCTAGTTTCTCTGAAGTAGTGATGGCTTCAGGAGTTACAATCCAAAGAATGATATAAGCCAATATACCAGTGCCAAATCCAGCAAAAACAAAGATTAAGAACATGATTTTTAACCAAACGGCATCAATACCAAAATAATGTCCTAAACCTGTAGCTACACCACCAATCATCCCTTTTTCTTTGTCACGGTACAATTTTTTGGTAGCTCTAGTGCTGTAATCATTAAATTTTTGAGAATTATTGGTTTCTTCTTCAATGATATAATCTTCGGGTTGTCCCATTACTGCGATAACTTCGTCAACATCTTTCAGTCCTACTACGTGTTTTTCGCTTTTTTGTTTTTCATTCAACAATTCTGAAACACGCATTTCGATATCTTTTATGATTTCTTCTTGACCAGAAGATTTAGATAATGAGCGTCTTATAGCTTCAAAATAACGAGTTAATTTTTGGTATGCATCTTCGTCAATATGGAAGAACATTCCGCCTAGGTTTATATTTACAGTTTTGTTCATGACTATTGTTTTTGGTTGGTTATTAGATTTACAGCGTCGGATAATTCATTCCAAGTGCCGCTTAATTCAGTTAAAAAGGTTTGACCTATTTCGGTTAGACCATAATACTTTCGTGGTGGCCCTGAGGTTGATTCCTCCCAGCGATAGTTGAGTAATCCGTCATTTTTTAATCGAGTTAACAAAGGATAAATGGTTCCCTCTACGACTAACAATTTAGCGTCTTTTAAAGTGTCTAATATTTCAGAAGTATAGGCATCTTTTTCTTTTAATACAGATAAGATGCAAAACTCGAGAACACCTTTACGCATCTGGGCTTTTGTGTTTTCAATGTTCATAATTTTCGTTTTGATTTTTTGTTGGATTAGAACTGTTCGTTTTTTGATTACTTTCCATTACAGGTGATAGTTGAGATGATTTATAGAGTTGATTAGACTACTACATACTACTTTATAATTGATTACTTTATAAAGGGAATAGTGAATGGATATTGGTATTTTTCTCCATTTGATGTTTTTACAGCTGCAATAATTATTAAGAAGAATTCTGCTATTTTGAATCCAACAAAAGCAAGAGCAGCGATGATTCCAACTGTAATAAGTCCAATGTGGTTTTCAAAATTAAAATCTCTCATCACTAATCCTTGATTATGATAGAATTCATCAAAGGTCATATTGTTAAAAACAGTAAAAATTAATATCGGTAACGCAATGGCTGCCATAACCAAAGAGTAAATAAGGATACTCAATTGAAAATTAATAGCTTGTTTTCCGTGATGGTCTACAAATTCTGATTGATCTTTTTTTGAAGTCCAAATCAAGATAGGGAATATATAATTTCCAAAAGGAATTATATACTGGCTCAATGTACTCAGGTGAGTAAATGTTGCAATGTTTTTTTCTGATGCTGTTTCCATGATTTAAAGTATATAGTAATTTCTTATGCAAATATATATCTAAAAGAAAGTATCTTGTATCGCATAGTAGTAAATGTTAACACAATATTAACAATTTTGATGTGTTTTAATCTTTTGCGTGCTATATGTTTTGCGTTGTTTTACAGTTGTTTAGAGCTGTTATAACTTTAAAGCGTTTTGAATGAGGCGTAAGTTTTATTTTTATATGTATGCATAGTATTTTTTTGTATTTTTACCCAAAAACTAACCAATAATGGAAATAAATGTATCAAAATTGAATAAATTCTTATTATTCAAATTGCCTTCTGCTTTTTTGTGCGGAGTAAGAGTAAAGGTTATTAATGAAAAACAATGTGTAGTGAGTGTAAAGCACCGCTGGATCAATCAAAATCCGTTTAATTCTATGTACTTTGCTGTTCAAGCTATGGCTGCAGAGTTGTCTACAGGGGCTTTAGTAATGTATCAAATTCAAAAAAGCGGTAGAAAAATATCTATGTTAGTGGCTAACAATAAAGGGAGTTTTACCAAAAAAGCCACCGGAAGAATTACATTTATCTGTAATGATGGGCATTTGATAGAAGAAGCAATACAACAGACTATTGCTACAGGGGAGGGACAAACCTTTTGGATGAAATCTATTGGAACCGATGAAAAGGGAATTCAGGTTTCTGAGATGGATTTTGAGTGGAGCGTTAGAGTAAAATAATAAGTGCTAGATTTAAGTAAACTATAAAAAAAATGCCTCGATTGAGGCATTTTTTTATTTTGATTTTTTAGAAGAGCAACATTTTTTTCCTTCTGCTTTGCATTCGGACTTTGTTTTAGTTGCTTCTTTTTTTGTAGTTGTTGCTTCTTTCTTTGTTTTCTCTTTAGCTGGAGCTTCTTGTGCTTGAATCGATAAAGCAAAGAATGAAAAAGCTAAAATAGTGGCTATTTTTTTCATTGTAATCTGATTAAGAGGGGTTAAATACTATTTGTATGCCCCAAATATAAGAATTAAATGATTCAGAGTGCAGTAGTAATACAATTTTATATTTTCTGAAAACTTTGTTTTTGGTTTAAATAGAGTAGGACACCCTTAACTATGAGATAAAAAAAGCCTCAAATATAAAATTTGAGGCTTTAGTAGCGAGCCCGATCGCTCGGATATGGCATAAATTTCTTCGGTTGGATATCGCGGATTTGCAATCCGTGCCCACACAGTGCATCAACAATCTAAAATAAGTCCAACATTACGACCTCTAAATCATTGTCCAACCCCGCATAATTTCTAGCAGAACTAAAATAGTAATCTTCAGGTGAGCTAACTACTTTCTCTTTTACTGGATTGTTGTGGATATAATTCACTTTTTGTTTTATTAACCAATTGGTTTCTATTATTTCAGCGTGATAGCCGTTGTGGGCACGGATTGCAAATCCGCGCTATCGGGTTCTCAGGCATTTTTTATTTTTGACTTTCGGATAGCAATGATATGATGAGAATAATCCTCAAGAAGTACCGCATCGATTGAACGTATCAGAGTAGTTACATTTAGGATTTTTTTTAATAATTTTTGCTTAATGTTTTTTTAACACATTAGAAAAACATTGCAATTACATTTGAAAAAATTAAATTTTTCAATCCAAATGAGGTATTTTTTACTATTTATTATGTTTTTTACTTTAACAAGTGTTTTTTCTAATAATGATTCTGGTAATTATGTACTGAAAAACAATGGAGAGAAAGTTTTAATTCACCCTGCTTTTTTCAGATTAGACCAAGCTAATGAATTTATAATTTATAAAGAAAGTGCTATTGCTAAAGAGGTCAAATTAAAATTTAGTGAATTTAAATATGTTGTCATTAAAAATTTAAAGTTTGTAACAATAAATTTTGGTCGAGCTAACGGTTATCAAGGATTTTTTGTTTTATGTGAAAATAGTATTCATTCGCTAGTTTTTAAGGTGGAAGATCTATCCGAATCAAGTAAAATTAAATCCTATCATTTTTACATTTTAGACCAAAACAACACTATCGTTGAAGAACATAAGTTTGATAATGCGTTATCTAACAAATCTATTTCTCAACGTAATGATATTTTTGGTAAAATAAATTTCTTTTTTAATTCTTGTACTGATTTTGCAAAAAGATTAGTTGCACTTGAAAACAGCGAGCCAGAAAGCAATAGTCTGTCTATTTTAGAACTATTTGAACAACCCATGTTTTATGATTGCAAATAATAAGCAATAACCATAAATCTGTTTATTTAAAGAATTATTCTGCTTTATTAATGTGTTGCGAATAATCCTCAGGAAGTACCGCATCAATATCACGTAAATATTTATCCAAAGCAACCATAGTTTCGTGACCAGTAATCAGCATCAATTTACTTTTAGCCTCAAATGGTGTACTATTTTTTACAAACTCATGGTACAGTTTGGTAATAAAAGTATGTCGGAAACTGTAAAGACCATAATCCTTACCTAAGCCTAAACTATCTTTTACTTTTTTGAAACGTTTACTGAAATAGTCTCTTTTGTCGGTCTCATTCGTTGCCCAGTCTTGCCCAATTCCACTGGGAGTGAATAAATAACTCTCGGGATTGAATTTATCCAAATTAGGCAATGTAGAAAGTAATATCTCGGGAATGATTTTCACTTTTACGGCTTTGTTTTTGGCTCTCACATAAAGTCGTCTATCTTTTACGTTTACGTCCTTAATTTGTAAGCGTACCACTTCAACAGGGCGTAAATGATTATAAGAAATGAATTGAATGAATAGCAACATCAATTCATCGTTACTTTTCAGATAATTGAAAATATCTACTTCTTGTGTACTGCTATAGGTTTTGTTTCGCTCAGGATTGGATTTTAATACATTGATTTTTTTGACAAAATTGTCTGGAATAATGTCGTTATCCTCCAAAGACTGAAAAAACATCGATAAAATGGCTCGGGTATTGTTGCGGTTTTTAGCACTAGTGGCGGATAAAACACTATTTAAAAACGTAATAATTGTTTTTTTATCTACAGAATTGATGGTGCGGTTTTCAAATCCATTAGCAAAAAGCCATTTTTCAAATGATTTTATTCTTACCCTGTAATCTCTAAAGCTGTTATCTTTTAAAGTGTTCTTCTTTAATTCCAAAGAAAAAGTAACAGCATTTTCAATTGTATATTTCTTTTCTTCACTAGTAGAAACGATTTCTTCATCCTCGTAAGGATTGTATCCACTTTCCAAAATATTCTCAACGGCTTGAGCTAAGATCTTAATGGCATTCTTACGTTCTCTGAGAGTTTTGAATTTATTAACGCCAGCATAGATATGAGTTTGTCTTTCTAGCTTGTCAGTTTCAGGATTTCTGAAGGAATAATATACGTACCATCTTTTGGATAAATCTCCATTGGCATCGTAAATATTGGGTGTAGAATATTTCTTTTTTAAACTCAAAACGTGTGCGCTAGCGAGTTCATTTGTTAAAAGGGCGATAATTTTAGACATAAAAAAAGCGGCTTTAAATCACTCTAAAGCCGCATAAAATCTACATTTTTCAATTTTTCAACCTAGTAGCGAGACCGAGATTTGAACTCGGGACCTCAGGGTTATGAATCCTGCGCTCTAACCAACTGAGCTATCTCGCCGTGTTCGGGATTTTAAAGTAATTCCTGAATGCGGGTGCAAATATATAAATAATTTTAGAGTTGACAAGCTAGAAGCAAAAAAAAAATATTTTTTTAAAAATTCTTTTCATTAAGCATTAAATTCTTATATTTCCAAAAAAAATGTAGCCATGATTCAAAAAGTAAGATATGAAATTGAATTCCCTATAAACTCTTCTCCACAATTGTTGTATCAATATATTTCAACCCCTTCAGGATTAGCGGAATGGTTTGCTGATGATGTCAATTCAAGAGGAGAATTCTTCACGTTTATTTGGGATGATACGCAAGAAAAGGCGAGGTTAGCTTCCAAAAAATCTGGAGAGAAGGTGAAATTTAAATGGGTGGATGATAAAAATAAAGATACAGAGTATTTTTTTGAATTACACATTCTTGAGGACGAGTTGACTAAAGATGTGTCGTTGTTAGTGATTGATTTCGCTGAAAAAAACGAGATAGAAGAAGCTTCCCAGTTGTGGGGAAATCAAATTTCAGATTTAAAACATCTCATAGGTTCAGTTTAGTAAAAGTCTTTAATTAAGACTATATTTGATTATATTTGCCCTGAATTAATTTTAGGGCTTTTTTTATGATTATTTTTAATGGTGAGGTACAGGAATCAGATTCAAATGTATTAGTGCAAAACAGGGGTTTTCTTTATGGTGATGGTGTTTTTGAAACCCTAAAAGTAGTGGATGGAAAAATATTGTTTTTTGAAGATCATTATTTTAGGCTAATGTCGGCCATGAGAATCGTTCGAATGGAAATACCGATGCATTTTACATTGGAATTTTTAGAAGAACAAATCCTTTTTTTAGTTAAAAATCTTAAGTATACTCCTGCTGCTCGCGTTCGTATTACTGTTTTTAGAAATTCTGGAGGGTATTATTTGCCAACAGACACAACCGTTTCTTATTTGGTTCAAGCATCTGAGTTAGATAATGTGCTTTATACTATTGTAGAGAAAGCGTATGAGGTGGATTTATACAAAGATTTCTATGTGACTAAGCAATTACTTTCTACTCTAAAGACTACGAACAAGATGATTCATGTAACGGGTAGTATTTTTGCAAAAGAAAATGATTTAGATAATTGTATTCTTCTAAATGACAGCAAAAATGTGGTGGAGGCGCTTCAGGGAAATTTGTTTATGAGAGTAGGAAACACTTTAACTACTCCTCCGATTTCAGAAGGTTGTTTGAATGGGATTATGCGAAAGCAAATTTTAGAATTGGTTAAAAAGGAGACTGCGTTAGATGTTGTGGAAGGTACTATCTCTCCTTTTGATCTTCAAAAAGCAGATGAATTATTTATTACAAATGTAATCAAGGGAATACAGCCCATAACTAATTATAGAAAAAAGACTTTTGTTACTGAGACTTCACAGTTGTTACTTACCTTGCTTAATAATAAACTTCAGTAATTAGTTCAAATAAGGGTTTTCGGGGGCGTTTGACCAAATTAAATAATCGCCTCCTAGTTCCATTAATTGTTCTTTCCAAAAATGGGTAGATGATTTTCCAATTATCTTGTTCTCGTAGGGATTTTGTGCCACTATCCATGAATGACTTTCCATTTCGTTTTCTAGTTGTTTTTCTTCCCAACCCGTATATCCTAAGAAGAAACGAATGTTGTTTTTGCTGATAAGTCCTGAATTGATTAACTCTTTCGCAGATTCAAAGTCACCTCCCCAATAAATCCCGTTTGAAATTTCAACACTGTTTGGGATTAATTGTGGGATATTATGAATAAAGTACAAATTGTCTTGTTCGACCGGACCTCCATTGTAAATTTTAAAGCGGGCGTCAATATCAGGTATCAAGTCATTGATGGTGTATTTCAGAGGTTTGTTAATAATAAATCCGATGGAGCCTTCGTGATTATGATCAGCTAAAAGTATTACAGATCTATTAAATGATAGATCTCCGATTAAGGAAGGTTCTGCGATGAGCAAATGGCCTTTTTTTAATTTCTCTGTAATCATCTTTGTTTTTTTCTTTAAATTTAACAAAAAAATAAAAGTATAGCCAAAAATAATCGTTAAAAAGCAAAAAAAAACCTCCCATAGGGAAGGTTTTGATTGTATTTTTGTTAGAAAGGATTAGTTAACAGCTCCTTCTAATTCGGCACCAGCTTTAAATTTCACAACATTTTTAGCTGCAATTTGAATAGTTTTTCCAGTTTGTGGATTTCTTCCATCTCTAGCAGCTCTTGAAGAAACTGACCAAGATCCAAAACCTACTAAAGATACTTTTCCGCCTTTTTTCAAAGTTTCACCCACATTTCCTAAAAATGATTCCAATGCTAATTTTGCAGCTGCTTTAGTAATACCTGCATCAGCAGCAATAGCGTCGATTAATTCTGATTTGTTCATAATAAATAGTTATTAATTGTTGGTTAAAAATGTTATCAGAACAAATTTAGTAGGATTTAGGTACTTCGCAAGAGATTTTGTGTTTTTTAGCTGTATTTGTTAATAACTTACTTTTTTTGTTCATAAAAGTCCTTCATAAAGCCATAAAAGCCTTGTGATAGCCTTATTTTATTGACTTTATAAAGCTTTTGCGTTTTCTGAAAAAATCAACCCATTTAGGATTTCTGAAGCTTTCATTCTTTTTTTTCCGGGTAATTGTAGATTCAAAAGCAATAGATAGCCATTTTGGGCGGCGACTCTGATCTCTTTTTTAGAACAAACAATGCTTCCAATAGGATTAGAATGTTCAGCATATTCGATTTTTGATTCGTAAATTTTTACAGTGTATTCTTTTTCAAGGTCTTGAAAGTAGCACCATGCAGCTGGATATGGACTTAGGCCTCTTATTAAATTATGTATTTTTTCGAGCGGTTGATTCCAGTCTATTTTGCAGTTTTCTTTGTTTAATTTAAAGGCAGTTTTTGTTTCGTTGTCATCTTCTTGTAGGGTTGTTTTAACATTATCTGCTTCGATAAGTTGGAGTGTATCGAGCACTGTTTTGCTGCCAAGGTGCATTAGTCGATCGTGTAATTCTCCAGCATTTTCGTCTTTTTCAATAACGGTGCTATTACTCAAAATCATAGCGCCCGTATCAATTTTATCATCAATAAAAAAAGTGGTTACTCCTGTTTGGGTTTCTCCATTGATGATGGCCCAATTGATAGGTGCTGCGCCGCGATAATTTGGTAATAGCGAAGCGTGTAAATTAAAAGTGCCTAGTTCAGGCATTTCCCAGACTACTTTTGGTAGCATTCTGAAAGCAACTACAATTTGAAGATTTGCGTTTAGCTTTCTTAGTTCTTCAATGAAATTTTCATCTTTTAAATTGGTTGGCTGGAGTGTTTTTAAGTTGTTTTTTAATGCATATTCTTTTACTGCAGAATATTTTACTTTTTGTCCGCGGCCGGCAGGTTTGTCTGCGGCCGTGATGACCCCAACTATGGTGTAGTTATTTTTTAATAAGGTGTCTAGGATTCCTACGGCAAATTCAGGTGTGCCCATGAAAACGATTCGTAACTTTTCCATTTTATGCTAAGGTGTATTTATTGTTAGTTTGTATGCTGATTTTATTTTGTTCCAATAATTCTTGCAGTGCAAAGATAATGGCTTCAGATTTTTTACGAGTTATAGTTTCAATTTCTCTAGAATTTAAAGCGTTATTTTGTAAGAGTGTTAGGATGGTTTCAGTCAGTGGTGTCTCAGGTTTTATGGGTTTTGAGAGGGAAATGCAATAGGAGCACGTACCACAATTTTGATGTGTTATTTCCCCAAAATAAGCTAAAAGCAATTCGTTTTTGCATTGCTTTTGGTTGTTGATATAGTTTAAAACACTGTTTAAGTGGTCTTTTTTAACTTGGTTTTGTGGGTCTAAATGTTTAATAATGCGATTGATAGTTAGCTGATCTTCTCGAACTTCATTGAAAATTAGTGTGCTGTCATTATTTTTGGAGTGATATTCTAAGATGCCTTTTTCGGTCAGTTTGTTTAAAACCAAGTGAATTTTTTCTTCTTTTTCTTTTGTTTTTTTTGCAATTAAAGGAAGGTTAAAAGCTGTTTGCATGTCGTATATTCCGGGATACGTTCTAAGTATAGTAAGTATGATTTCTTCGTCATTTGGGTTAAGACTTATGTATCGAATAACTTCTTTTGAAGGAATTAGAAATTGTAAGGTAATGTTTTCTGAAAATTCTTGCGATAAAGTCAATATTCCTTGCTGATCTAAAAACTGAATAGCGTTATAGGATTTTAAAACTGAAAAATTGTATTTAGTGCAAAAATGATTTAAATTAAAACTAAATCGTTCGTCTATGCCTTCTCCGTACGCAATTTGGAAGTAATTACAAAGTTTTACAAAAATGGTTTTGACAAATTCGCGATCTGGTAAATTATGAATAAATTGTGATGTTGCTTGAAGGGTATCCGAGGGTGTGTGTAGTAAAATAGCGAATGATTTATCACCATTTCTTCCTGCTCTTCCCGCTTCTTGGTAGTAATTCTCCAGATTTTCTGGTAATTGAATATGAATGACTGTTTTTACATTGGCTTTGTCAATTCCCATACCAAAGGCATTGGTAGCGATCATAACTTGTGCTTGTTCATTCATCCAGCATTGCATGTTTTTTTCTTTCTCTTTATAGGATAAGCCACCGTGATAAAATGTAGCTTTAAATCCTAGAGCATTGAGTTGTGACGCAATAGTTAAACACGATTTTCTGTTTCTTACATAGATGATGGAAGGCTCAGGGTTTTTGGTTAGAATTTGTTGAATTCGAAATAATTTGTCTTCAGTTTCAAACGTCATATAGGCCAGATTTTTTCTAGCGAATGATTTTTGAAAAATGACAGGGGAATCCATGGCAAGATCTCTTATGATTTCTTCTTTAACTTTAGGGGTAGCAGTTGCGGTTAAGGCTAAGAAAGGGATTTTTGGAAAATGATTTTTTAGTAAACTTAGTTTTAAATAAGCAGGTCTAAAATCGTGTCCCCATTGAGAGACGCAGTGTGCTTCATCAATAGCAATTAAGTTAATAGGTAAGTTTTTTACGCGATCTAAAATCCATTCCGATTGTAATCGTTCAGGGGATAGGTACAAAAATTTATAGTTACCAAACTGACAATTGTCTAATAAGTCAATCATTTCGTTAGATCCGATACCTCCTGTTAACGCTATGGCTTTTATACCTCGGAGTTGAAGATTTGCTACTTGGTCTTTCATTAAAGCGACAAGTGGCGAAATTACAAGACAGATGCCTTCCTTCATTAGTGCCGGTACTTGAAAGCATATCGACTTACCTCCACCGGTGGGGAGAATAGCTAAAGTATCCTTTCCATTTAAAACGGATGCAATGATTTCTTTTTGAAGCGAACGAAAACTATCGTGTTTCCAGTACTTACTTAAAATAGATAAGGCTTCTTGCATGGATTATAGTTTCGGGTTCACAAATAGAAATCAGTTGAATTAGGGAAATTATTTTTCTGAAATGTGATCTAAGATAAATAGAATTCTATTGTCAACGGTTTCTTTAGGGACCTCAATTATAGCATAACCATATTTTTGATAGGTTTCTTTTAGATGAAGATGAATTTGTTGTGCTTGTTCAAAATTTTCGTATCGTTCCTTATCACTTTGGTAAATTTCCTTCCAAGGGGGGAGCATGAAAATTTTAGAATAATGATAGGTGCTGCAAGCTTCTTCAAAATGAGAAGGATAGGGATCGCCAATGTAATCCAAGTATGCCACCACATCAGGAATTCCGCGATCTATAAAAATAAATGGATGCTCTTCTTTCTCGGCGTCATTAAATTGTTGAATTCTACCCTCTAATAAT
The DNA here is from genome assembly GCF_051547165.1 of Flavobacterium sp. TSSA_36. Classification (NCBI taxonomy): domain Bacteria; kingdom Pseudomonadati; phylum Bacteroidota; class Flavobacteriia; order Flavobacteriales; family Flavobacteriaceae; genus Flavobacterium; species Flavobacterium sp. TSSA_36. Next base: position 85,877 of record NZ_JBPTTP010000006.1, on the reverse strand, counting down.
TTTTGACTAAACAATAAAGGGTCTTCTAAAAACAATTGTTCTATGCCTGATTTTTGAGCTTCAGCGGTTACTTGTCTGGATATTTCGGGATAACAACAATGTCCCAAAGAAGTGAGCTGATTGATGAGGGTTGATTTCCCAGTTCCAGGGCCACCAATTATTACGATGATTTCTTTCTGCACGTTTTGAAAATAAAAATGCAAATTTACCTAAACTTATTGGTTTCTAAAACTTTTTCGCCTTAGTTTGGTGTTAGATTGGTTTTTTTTCTCATTTTTTTCTTTTTTGTGGCGAAATTATCTCAAGTGTTAGCTTACTGCTTCGGGATGATTTTTTCAGAATCCTCTTAATTTTGCTTTAAAATCTTTCTTAAAAAACGAAATCCCAGAAGTAAATTCTTGAATCTGCATTCAAAAACGTATATTTGCCTTTATTTTAATTTAGCAATGGATAAAGACAAAGAAAAAGATACTGCAGCCTTTTATGAAAGATTGCAAGTTGAATTGGATAAAAGCAATACTTGGCCAGCCGAATATTTGTTTAAATTTATCGTTCCTTCTGTTAATGGTAACGTAGAAAAAGTTGAAGAAGCCTTTAATTGTATGGGAGCAGTTATTAAAACCACCAAATCGAAGACGGGTAAATTTACAAGCGTTTCTGTGGATGTGACCATGAAGAATTCACAAGAAATTATCGAAAAATATCAAGAATTATCTACAATTGAAGGTATTGTTTCCCTATAAATATGATCGAAAAATATAAAAAAGAAAATGCTAATGATGTCGTGTATCATTTAGAATACAATTCTGAAAGAATACATTTAATCATTCCTGAGTATGGTCGTCATTTGCAAAAGTTGATCGAGCAGGCTACTGTTATAGAAAGTGATGAAGAGCGTAATAAAGCCGCAAGATACATCATTCAAGTAATGGGGAGCTTAAATCCTCATTTGCGGGACGTGCCTGATTTTCAGCATAAGTTATGGGATCAATTGTTTATCATGTCTGATTTTCGTTTGTTGGTAGATTCTCCATATCCGATACCTTCTCGCGAAGTTTTACAATTGAAGCCTGAGGTCCTGCAATATCCGCAAAACTATCCTAAGTACCGTTATTATGGGAATAACATTAAGTACATGATTGATGTTGCCAATAAATGGGAGGAAGGAGAAATGAAAAGTGCTTTGGTCAAAGTAATTGCCAATCACATGAAGAAATCGTATTTGAGTTGGAATAAAGATACCGTAAAAGACGATGTTATTTTTGAGCATTTATACGAACTTTCAGGAGGAAAATTGAATTTATTGCAAAGTAAAGAAGAGCTTTTAGGGACTACAGATTTACTTCGAACCAATAAAAGGATGTCAAATAAAATCACACCTTCTAATCAACAGAAGAATCAAAACAATAAGAACAAGTCGGGCAAAACTCCGATGCACAAAAATCAAAATAGAAAACCGCAGTAATTATATTTGGGTAATTATTGATTAATATAAATTGGTATAACAAATGGGAATTTTCAAAATCGAAGGTGGAATTCAATTAAAAGGAGAAATCACCCCACAAGGAGCAAAAAATGAAGCGTTACAAATTTTATGTGCCGTATTACTTACTCCAGAAAAAGTAACAATCAATAATATTCCAGATATTATTGACATCAACAAGTTAATCACTTTGTTGGGCAATCTAGGAGTTAAAATTCAAAAAAACGGCAATAGTTCGATTACTTTTCAGGCCGATGAAGTAAATATGGGCTATTTAGAGACTGAAGCCTTTAAGAAAGAAGGTGGTTCTTTGCGTGGTTCGATTATGATTGTTGGTCCATTATTAGCTCGTTTTGGGAAAGGCTATATTCCTAAACCAGGGGGAGATAAAATTGGAAGAAGAAGATTGGATACCCATTTTGAAGGATTTATCAATTTAGGTGCTAAGTTTAGATACAATAGAGAAGACCATTTTTATGGAGTTGAGGCGCCAGAAGGGTTAACTGGAGCGAACATGTTATTAGATGAAGCTTCGGTTACCGGAACTGCCAATATCGTAATGGCTGCCGTTTTGGCTAAAGGTACAACTACAGTTTACAACGCTGCTTGTGAGCCTTATTTGCAACAATTATGCAAAATGCTGAACTCCATGGGTGCTAAAATTTCTGGTGTTGGGTCTAATTTGTTGACTATTGAAGGCGTTGAGGCTTTAGGAGGTTGTGAACACCGCATACTTCCAGATATGATTGAGATTGGTTCTTGGATAGGATTAGCAGCAATGACTAAATCTGAGATTACTATAAAAAATGTAAGTTGGGAAAATCTTGGCGTTATTCCAAATGTATTCCGTAAACTAGGGATTACACTAGAGAAAAAAGGAGATGATATTTTTATTCCAGCACACGTAAATGGGTATGAGGTAAAAACAGATATTGATGGATCTATTTTAACCATTGCTGATGCGCCTTGGCCTGGTTTTACTCCAGATTTATTGAGTATTGTTTTGGTTGTAGCGACTCAAGCAAAAGGGGATGTATTGATACATCAAAAAATGTTCGAAAGCCGTTTATTTTTCGTAGATAAGTTAATTGATATGGGAGCAAAAATCATTTTGTGTGATCCCCATAGAGCGGTAGTTATTGGTCATGATTTCAAATCGCAATTGAAAGCTACTACTATGTCTTCACCAGATATTCGTGCGGGTATTTCGTTATTGATTGCTGCACTTTCTGCCAAGGGAACAAGCACTATTCAAAATATTGAACAAATTGATAGAGGCTATGAGCGCATTGATGAGCGCCTTAGAGCTATCGGAGCCAATATTGTAAGAGCTTAATTTTTTTGAGTACTTAGTAATTAGTCAATAGTGAATAGCTCAATGGACTAGTTGCTAAATCTTAATCAAATAAAATAGTAGTTTTTACTAAATCAACAATTCGCTTAAAATTAATAATTAGTTTTAGTCCTTAGTAATTAGCCAAATTGACTAATTGCTAAGGACTAAATGCTAAGGACTAATCACTAAGTACTAAGGACTAATTTATGACTAACGAACAAACAGCTATAAAAGCAACTTATTTCAGTATTATTGGCAATACATGTATGGCAATAGTAAAAGGATTGGCTGGTTTTTTTGGTAATTCGTATGCGTTAATTGCCGATGCGATTGAATCTACTACTGATATTTTCGCGTCCTTTTTGGTACTTTTTGGAATCAAATATTCAAGTAAGCCTGCGGATGACAATCATCCATACGGTCATGGTCGTGCAGAACCTTTGATTACGTTTCTAGTGGTCGGTTTTTTGATTACTTCGGCAACGATTATTGCGTATGAGAGTATTCAGAATATAGGTACTCCTCATGAATTACCTAAATCATGGACACTTTATATTTTGGGAGCCATTATTATTTGGAAAGAATATTCGTTTCAACTAGTGATGAAAAGAAGTAAAGAAACCAATAGTTCTTCTTTGGAAGCCGATGCTTGGCATCATAGAAGCGATGCTATTACTTCGGTAGCGGCATTTCTGGGGATTTCTATTGCGCTTTATTTTGGTAAAGGTTATGAATCTGCCGATGATTGGGCAGCTCTTTTTGCTTCTGGTTTTATTTTATTCAATAGCTATAAAATATTTAGACCGGCTTTGAGCGAGATCATGGATGAACATCTATATGATGAATTGGTGGAGGAAATTAGAGTCGTTTCCTTAACGGTTCCAGGAGTGCTAGATACTGAGAAATGTTTTATTAGAAAAGCAGGAATGCAGTATCATGTGGATTTGCACGCAAGGGTAGAAGGTACCATTACAGTGAGAGAAGGACATGATATTGCACATGATTTAAAAGATACCCTTCGAGCAAAAAATCCTTCTTTAGGACATGTGTTGATTCATGTAGAACCGAATTAATTTTAAGTCACTACGAAAGCAAAAAGGTAAGATGCTTCCTTTTAGCCCCGGTAGTAGCGGCATCCTTTTTTTAATAACCCTTCTGGAGTTTTGAATTCTAGAAGGGTTTTGTTTGGGTTATTAAAAAAAGATATAGCGGATGACGGGACTTTGCTGGCCAGAAAGCCCCTTTTTTCTGCTCCTAATTATTCTAAAATATTCAAGAATTTTAAACCGAAAATAACTCCATCTCCTTGGAAGCCATTTTGGTAGGAACGCACATAATCTATTCGCAATTGTTTGAATTTTCCGAAGCCTAAATTGTCCAAACCTATACTTAGTTCCTGATAAGGTTTGCGATTTGGAACGGCTAAGTTGTGAAAACCGAGCATTAAATTGCTTTTTAAAAGGTTGAGCCCAGGGATTTTGTTCATGAAAAACCCATTGTCGTTGTACTCAGAATGGAATTCAAAATAGGCATCGTTTGTGCTTTGGCTATAATAAGGTAAAAGGTTGAATACATTCAAATAGCGTTCTGATTGCCCAATGTGGGTTTGGTTGCCGTTGAAATGTTTGTAGTCCATGAAGGCAATGTTTTTTGCATTAAAGAACTTTCCAGCTTTTAGATTTATTCCTAATTTGCCCTTGTTTTCCAGCGAAATATCGTACAGAACTCGTGTGCTAATTAAATCGTACTCGTTATTTTTTTGACTAGCGGCAAAGGCTTTTTCGTAGCCTAAAAGCACGGTTGGATACTTGTCGTTTCGGAGGTTGAATTTTCCGTCAGGGCGCGAAATGTATTGGTTGCCAAAGTTAATACGCCAGTTCAAATTGGCTTTTAGTAACTGATGAGTTGTGAAACCAGCAGTTGAATAATCATTAGGATCCAAAGGATTGTTTGAAGAATAAAGGTCATCATTTTTGATAAAGGTATAGTTAGTAGAATTAAATAAAGGTTTGCGTTGGCTGTATTCTAGTTTTCCGGTAAAGTTGATACCGTTGGCTATATTTTGAGAATAGGTAACATTGAAAAACTCTTTGTTGTACAATTTCATAAAATTGTTTTTGAAGAAGAGTGTGCTTATCGAATTGATCAAAGGAGAAATTGGATTGTTTTCGTTGAATTGTTTAACAGCCGTTCCTCCAGCAACCCAAATTGTGGCATAATTTTGATTATTGAATCGATGGCTAAAGTTTCCGACTACGCGAAGACGCTCGTCTGAAAAACCATAATTGAATGTAGTGGCGATGGCGGTACTTTTACCTGAATCCTCATCCCATTTTTTATAGGTAAAGCCGGAATTCAGGTTGAATCCTTGCACAGTATTGAAACTTAGGGAGCTAATATCTAGTAGACCCGCATAATCGAATGACCATTTTTTGAAAGTGTTTTTGTAATTATAACCCATTATTGGGGCTGTTATTTTGAATTTATTATGTTTTTTGTCTATTGAATCCAAATAGGTTTTGGACGAACGTATGGTTTGAATGCTGTCTTTTTTGATGTAATCTTTGCTTTCTTCTTCGGTGAGTGGAATAGGTCTTGTGTTTTCCCAGAAAGTTGCTTCTTTTTTATTCGCATTACTTTCAAAACTAACAATTTCGTTGCTGAAGGTTTTTTTATCGAAAGTGTTTAAGAATTCATAATTGCTGTACACATAATTGAATTTTCCAGAAAACACGATTCCGAAAGCACCAGCGGTAAACGCTAAACTTTGGGCATTTTTGCTCCAAATTTTGGTTTTTGAATTATAATTGAAATTTTGTTTTAAGGTCATCACTTCGGTGAATTCATTACGCATACGATAGCCTTTGATGTCTAAATCAACGGCATAAATCGCCCAACTGTCTTCAACGATATAGAGATAACCTTCGAAAACGGGCTCTTTGTCGCGTTTTGGAATCACTTTAATTTTGTTGATTTGATGGTTGTTTTCGTCAAAAAAAGTGCTTTCGAGTTTGTATCTGTAATATTGAAAAGCATTGCTAGCTATGGGCGAAATCATTTTTACATCAAAATCGACTGTATTGTCATAAAAATCGTAAAATGAAGAGCGAGCAGTATTGTAACTAAAGCCTTTATCGTTTCCTGAAATTTTGGAAGCAATTATTTTTTCTTTGTAGTTATTGGGTTTTTCGAAGGTGAGTTTTGAAACGGTTTCTGATAAGTACAAAATGCCGCTACCGGTTGAATCCAATCCTGCAGTCATTTGATCTGGCATTTCGATTTTCATCCCTAAAATCTTTTTGGGTAAATTTTTGATTTTAAATAATCCACGGGAGTAAAAATCAGCGGTGAATCGTGCCGTTTTTTCAGCGTTTTCTTTTCGTGCGGCTATGGCACTTTTGATGATGGCATTAGCAGGATTGTTTTTTGGATTGATGACTACTTCGTTGAGGTTGTAGTTTTCTTCAAACAATTGGATGTCAAGTAGAATTGATTTTTTTTCGTAGTGGATATTTTTTTTGATGGTTTTGAAACCAAGAAATTGAAAAAGGAGTATGTAATCCCCTTCTTTTTTGAGTTGAAGTTCGTATTTTCCTTTTTCGTTGGTAGTCGTTCCTGAATAGGAATTTTGAACAATTACGGAAACAAAAGGCAACGGTGTTCCTTTTTCGTCAGTTACCGTTCCTCTTATTTGCGACAAGCAAGAAAAGGTAAATAAAAGAAAGGCAAGTACATAAAATTGTTTCATGTGTTTTTTCTGTAAAAATACACATGTGAAAAAACTTACACCTTAATTTTTTGTTAATTTTTAAATCTATAAAAAGGATTGAATTGCTAAATCATAGCTTTTTAAACCAAATCCAAGGACGACTCCTTTCGCATTGCCCGAAATATAAGATTGATGTCTGAAACTTTCTCTTGAAAAGGTATTGGAAATATGTACTTCAATAACTGGAGTGGTAATGGCTTTTACCGCATCGCCTATTCCTATGGAGGTATGCGTGTAAGCTCCTGCGTTGAGGATAATTCCGGTATAAGAAAATCCGAATTCTTGAATTTTATCAATCAATTCACCTTCAATGTTGCTTTGATAATATGTAAACCGCACTTCTGGAAAGTTTTCTTTAAGGGTTTCAAGATAGTCTTCGAAGGTTACTTTTCCGTACACTTCAGGTTCGCGTTTTCCTAATAAATTGAGATTAGGACCGTTAATAATAGCAATTTGCATAATGGTTGTTTTTGGTAAAAATAAAAAAACCGCACTAAATACTAGTACGGTTTTGTAGTTGTTTTTGAAATTTATTAAAACATAAACCCTGCAGAGACCTGTACTACAGAATTTTTAGCTTTAGCATTCGTTGAAACTTCTGTTAATCCTAATCCGTAGCGTCCTTGAACAAAAATGCTTTTTGTGATTTTGACACCTAAACCGCCTGCAATGGCAAAGTCAAATGTTTTAGAATCTTCAAAATCTACATTTTTCTTTTCGCTTAATAAGAAGGAAGCTTGAGGGCCTAATTCAAGACTAAATGTATTGTTTAAATAAATTTTAGCCATTACAGGTATAGACAAGTAGCCCAATTCGTTAGTGAATTCTTTGATTGCATTTTTGTAGGAAGCCCCCTGAGTAGAGTATAAAAGTTCAGGTTGCACGCCGAATTTTTCGGTTAACTTGATTTCTGCTAACAGACCAATATGATAACTTGAGATCGCTTCAGATTTATAATTTTCTTTGTTCACAATAATCTCAGATCCTGTAAGATTAGCATAGTTGATTCCTGCTTTGGCCCCGAAGTGTAACAATTGAGCTTGTGTATTCCAGCTGCCTAACAAAGCAAAAGCGGCAACAATAATCATTTTTTTCATGGTAGTTTTTTATTTGGGTTTACAAGCTGCGAATTAACACTATTTTTTTCTGGTATCCAAGAATTGTAAATAAGCTTTACCTTGTTAATTGCATTCCTCTCAACCTAGTGTAGTGATTTTATTTAGTAAAACAGATTGGTGAATAGGTTACTAGGTACTATTTTCTTCTTTAAGCCTTGGTATGCTTTTAAAACGTTTTTTTTGAATTGCGGTAGTAACCTCCCCTAAAAAGGAGGTTTTTTTATGCCCTAAATTTATGTTTCTTTGTAGAATGAGTTGGAGTCATTACATAAAAGAATATCAATCGTATTTGAAAATTGAGCGTGGTTTGTCAGCGAATACGGTGGCGAACTATACTTTTGATATCGAACGCCTTTGCTTATTTCTATCAGAGCAAAGAATTACGGAAACTCCTATTTCTATTACAGAGGAAACCGTGCAATTTTTCATCTATGCCTTATCCAAAGAGGTGAATGCTAGATCTCAATCTAGGGTAATTTCTGGGCTCAAGAGTTTTTTTTCTTACTTGATTTTTGAAGATATTCGGAGTGACAATCCAATGGAATTGATTGAAACGCCTAGATTAGGTAGAAAACTTCCGGATACCTTGACAATTGATGAAATAGATGATCTCATTTTGGCCATTGATTTAAGTTCGAATGAAGGGGAACGCAATCGCGCCATGCTTGAAACGCTATACGGATGTGGTCTTAGGGTTACAGAATTGATAAGTTTAAAAATTTCAGATCTTTTTTTTGAGGAAGGATTCATCAAAGTAAGTGGAAAAGGGGATAAACAACGTTTTGTTCCGGTAGGCGAGCTAACTCAAAAGTATATTACTCTCTACAAAGAAACCAAAAGAATACATTTAAATATACAAAAAGGTTTTGAGGATACTTTGTTTTTAAACAGACGCGGCCGTCAGCTAACAAGAGCGATGGTTTTTACTATTATCAGAAATCTTGCAGAATTGATCGAATTAAAGAAAATAATAAGTCCCCATACTTTTAGGCATTCCTTCGCTACACATTTATTAGAAAACGGAGCGGATCTTCGTTCTATTCAATTATTGCTAGGACATGAATCGATAACTACAACAGAAATTTATGTGCACTTAGACCGTAAATTTCTAAAACAAGTGCTACAAACGTATCATCCAAGAAAATGAACTTCATGAATTTTTTTAGAAGTACCAAATAAAACAGCAGCTAATAAAGAAGAGTAACATCAGCTTATTTTGATTTTTTTTACTTGTAAAGGACAAACTTTTCTAATTGGTGCATTTTAGAAATGATTTCCGAGACACCGCACTAGCTTTTTTTACTATTAAAAGCTTGAAATTCATAACCATGTGGTGGGATTAAAACTTTTTAGTATTTTTATCAAAATATAAGAAGCTTACCCATGATATTTCCCAAAAATAGAAATCCTGAGGATTTAAATCAGTTATACGAAAGCCTAATCAAGCAACTCCCCAATATTATTTTTCAAATACGAATCAATGAGGAGTGCAAGATTGCAATTGATTTTCTGAGTAAGCCTGTCGATTTTTTTAATGAATTTTCTTTTAATGAATTTTTAGAAGACGCCAACAAATTGTCCAATTATACGATTTACGAACCCGATTTTAAAGGTTTTTTAGAATCTTATGAACGGTCAGTGGCGACTATTGAAGTTTGGGATACAGAATTTAGATTGCTGTTGCCAGATAGTAGCTATAAATGGATTAGAATCGAGGCGACTCCAAAGAAAAATGACAGCAATGAGATTGTTTTTTATGGCTTAATTTCGGATGTGACCGAAAATAAAGAACAGGAAATACGTATGAAAGTGGCAGATGAACGCTATCATTTTGCGGTTCAAGCCTCAGATCGTGGGGTATGGGACTGGGATATGGTAACCGGAAAGGTATATTATTCTTCAGAGTCTATGAAAATTTTAGAACTTACCGAGTCCGATTTGGTGGCGGCTCCCGAAGAATGGGACGAACGCGTGCATCCCGATGATCGCAATGAATATTATGGTAACATCAATTTGCATTTTGAAAATAAAATTCCTTTTTATGAGACTTGCCATCGTGTTTTGTGTAATGGTCGCTACAAGTGGATTTTAGATAGAGGAAAAGTCATTGAACGAGATACTGATGGGAAACCTTTACGTATTGTGGGTACTCATACAGACATTTCTGATCAAAAAGAAAAAGAATTGGAATTGGCAAAAATGTTAGAAATTTTGAATACTCAAAACAATAAGTTACTCAATTTTGCTCACATTGTATCTCATAATTTGAGGACCCATAGTGGTAATATTAAATCATTATTGGACTTACACAAAGAAGCGTTGTTGTCTGATTTTGACACCTTGAGTAATATACAAATTGTCTCTGATGAGTTATTTTCAACCATCGAAAACTTGAATGATTTGGTGAATATCCACACCGTAAAAGATAAAGAAATAGAAGAGTTGAATTTGAATGTTTATGTCAATAAAGTTTTGGATGTACTGCATGATTCAATTAAACAAAGAGAGATAGTAGTGCTTAATTATACCCAAAGTTGTGTCACTATAGAGGGATTACCGGCTTATTTAGAGAGTATTTTGTTGAATATAATAACTAATGCAATCAAATATTCCGATAGCAAGAAAGTGTCCAAAATAATTTTTACCTCCGAAGAAAATGAGGAATTTATTATTCTGAACATTAAAGACAATGGCTTAGGCATCGATTTAAACAAACATAAAGATGCTATTTTTGGATTGTATAAAACCTTTCATAAAAACAACGATGCACGAGGCGTGGGACTGTATTTGACCAAAAATCAATTGGAAAGTATGGGGGGTAAAATTGAAGTTGAAAGTGCATTGAATTTTGGTTCTACCTTCAAAATTTATTTTAAAAAGAATATTCGTTAGAATGTTTGTGATCTTAACGCTACTGAATCCTATTAGTGTAATTTTTTAGGATTTGTTTCTGTCGTATTCAGTGCTTTTTTAGTAGGTTTTTTGTTTTTGATCGTAAAAGATTAATTGGAATGTCAGCTATGTGTACCTCATTTTAATAATGGAACACGGATGACACGGATGTACAGATTTTCAATGATTCGTAAATAGAAAATCTGTTTAAATTTGTGTCATCCGTTTTCCTTTTATTGTTGGTACAAGTAACGGATGGTCAAGTAAAAAAAGTCAGCCACAACTCAAGCATTGTGAAACGGTGAAGCAATTACAGTGCTAGCCACTAATTATCATCTAAATTAAAATGGAATGTCACGAATTTCATCAATATTAATAACTCGTGTCATTAAAGCACCTTATAATTCCTGATTTCTTAGTGAATTCGTGGCGTTAATTTTTAAAAGCGAATACCCATTGTAAAATGGAATTATAGTAAATAATAACTAGTCTTCTAAGTGAGCATCAGCAATTGTTAAGGCTTTTGAAATGATGGCTAAACCTTCATCAATTTCGGCTTCACTGATGCACAATGGAGGAGCGATGAAAATATAGCCCCAGCGAACAAAAGTGTATAATCCAGCTTCTCTTAATTGGGCTGCAATCAAATTAGTGACTTTTAATTCATCTCCGCTTCCATTATAAGGTGCGATGAGTTCACCGGTATTTTTATTTTTTAGTACATCTAAGCATCCCAATAAGCCGGTATTTCGAAACGTTCCCATACTAGGATGTTTACTACGGAGCATTTCTATTTTTTGTTCCAAATAAGCCCCTCGTTGTCTTGTTTTTTCAATTAATTGATCTTCTTCGTAAATGTTAATCACGGCAAGAGCAGCCGCCAATGCTACTGGGTGTGCATTATAGGTTAAGCCGATCATCATCGGTGTGTTTTCAAATTTTTCAGCAATCCTGTCTGAAACCATTAGGCATCCTAAGGGAAGATAGGAAGAGGTTAAGCCTTTGGCCATGCATACCATGTCCGGAATGATGTCATGGTTTTCAAATCCAAACCATTTTCCTGTTCGTCCAAATCCGGACATTACTTCATCTGCAATAAATAAAATCCCGTAGGTATCACACAACGATTTGATGCCTTTTAAATAGCCTTTTGGATAATGAAGACAACCTGAAGAACCGCTTTCTCCTTCAAAAATAAAAGCAGCAATATTGTTTTTTCCTTCGAAATGAATGATACGTTCTACATATTCTAAGCTAAGCTGCAGTTTTGTAGCATCGTCCAAATGTTTCATTCCGAAAAAATAATAGGGATCGTCTAATAAAACAGTGTTAGGCATTTGTTGGCCATCATTAGCAAGTTTTCTCGGGTCGCCTCCTACAGACATTCCTCCGATGGATCCGCCATGAAACGCACGATACCTTCCGATTATTTTGTGTCTACCTGTAAAAAGCCGCGCTAGTTTAATAGCATTATCTACAGAGGAAGTGCCACATAAGGTAAAAAATGCTTTATTTAAATCGCCTGGACAAATTGAAGCTAATTTTTTGGCTAGTTTTGCGCGTACTTCCGTAGTGCAACTTGGTGTCACAAAACTTACTTTTTGCATTTGTTCGACTACCGCATTGGTGACTCTTTGATCCCCATGTCCGATGTTAACGGACATTAATCCAGAGGAAAAATCAATTATTTTGTTGCCGTCATAGTCATATAAATAGACACCTGAAGCTTTTTCAATGGCAATTGGGTTGAGATTATGCTGTGCTGACCATGAAAACAAACTGTATTGTTTACTGTCATTGATGATTTGTTCTTTTGTTAGCATTTTAAAAAGATTGATTGGTAAGAATTAAAATACAGAGACTGGATTAATACAAATAATTTTGTACTAACTCATCCAGTTGATTCCTGCTTCAATATTCCATTTAGTTGTTGTTTTCTTTTCTTTGGTAAAAAAGGTAATAGCACTTTTGCCAGTAATATCTCCTGATCCAAAACGCGATTCGTTCCATCCACCAAAACCAAATGGTTCGCGTGGGACAGGTACTCCTACATTGATACCACACATACCTGCCGAAGCATTTTCGGCAACATAATTCGCTAACCCTCCGTTTTGAGTGAAGACTGAGCAAGCATTTCCATAAGGATTGTTATTTTCGATAGTCAAAGCTTCTTCAAGCGTTTGTACTCTGATAATAGATAATACCGGACCAAAAATTTCTTCTTGAGCCACTTTCATGTCTGCCGTTACATGATCAATAAGCGTAGGGCCTACGTAAAAGCCATTTTCTTTTCCGGGTACAACAGTGTTTCTTCCGTCTAATAAAATGCTTGCTCCTTGTGCTTCGGCTTCTGTGATATAGCCTTCAATTTTTTCTTTTGCTCCTTTTGAGATGACTGCCCCTAAAGTAGATCCACATTGGATTTTTTGAGCTTCTGCGGTAAGTTTTTCTAGTATGGCTTCACAATTACCTACTGCTATAAGGGTCGCAGCTGCCATGCATCGTTGTCCGGCACATCCGCTCATTGAGGCAATGATATTAGAGGCTGCCATTTCAGGATTGGCATCGGGAAGTACTATAATATGATTTTTGGCTCCGCCTAATGCTAACACTTGTTTCAAATTATGACTCGCTCTTTGGTAAACAATTTTAGCCACTTTTGTAGAGCCAACAAAGGTGATGGCGGTAATGTCAGGATGGTCACAAATGGCTTCTACGGTGGGTTGCGTTCCATTAATAATATTGAATAATCCATCGGGTAATCCGGCTTCTTTTAATAATCGTGCTGTAAATTGACTGCTGATTGGAACGGCTTCAGAGGGCTTAAGAACAAAAGCATTTCCTAAAACTAAAGCATTTACTATCGTCCAATGCGGCACCATGGTAGGGAAATTGAAAGGCACAATTGAGGCCACAATTCCTAATGGGACTCTTGTAGAGGAACAATATACTCCTTTGCTGACCTCCATGTTTTCTCCATTTACAAATTGAGGTAAAGAGCAGGCAAATTCCGTTAACTCGATAGCTTTGTCAATTTCGGCTTTGGCTTCACTGGGGATTTTGCCATTTTCGTGATGAATAATTTGAGTCAATTCGTCACTGTTTTTTTCTAATAATTGTTTGTAACGATAAAAAACCTGAGCACGTTCTTTTAATGTTACTTTTTGCCATGCTTTTTGGGCAATTTTAGCTTGCTTAATTATGGTATTTAAGTCATCAATAGTAGATTCATTGAAGGTACTTAATAATTGGCCATCAATAGGTGAAATTACCTTATGAATAGTACTAGAGCTGGCAGAAACAAATGCGCCATTGCTGAAATTTTTTACTTCTTGGTATATCATAGTTAGTGGTTATTTTTTTCAAATATACAATTTTAAACAAAATAATAAAATATTTTTTTGTTTATTTGAAATATATTGTTAGATTTACAAAACGAACCTGATTAAGTTAATTAATTTACAAAACCTTGTTTTTGGATAGTATATTTAATTACTGCAGGGAAGTGCTATAACTAACCCATTTTTTTACTAACCTCAAAAACCACAAAACCAAAAATGAAGTCCATTTCAACAATTATCGGCATAGCTTTATTATTTTTAGCTAGTCTGTTTTTTTTCAATAATTCCTATGCGCTCGTCCCAGCATTTATAGTATTGGGTACCGCTATTATAACAAGGAAAGCCCTCGAACCACTTATTGTGGGTTGCGCGGTGGGATTTGGCTTATTAGCGATGTTAGGAGGCTCTAAGGAGTATTTTCCAAACGGGGAAAATTTAATTTTTCCATTAAATATGTTTGATGGTATGTTTACCTCAATTGCTCGTGATGCCCATGACCAAGGGTTGATTTGGGTAATTTTAGTATGTATTTTGTATGGTGCTTTTGTTCAATTACTTAGTGCTTCTGGCGGGATAAAAGCAGTGGCTAGTTATTCTGAAAAGCATGTAACAACCAAAAAAGGGTCCTTGATTATGGCGTATTTTTTGAGTTTTTTCTTTTTTCTTGACGATTATTTGAGTGCCTTATCTGTTGGAAATACTATGCGACCTATTACTGATAAATTTGGTGTTTCTAGAGAAAAATTGGCCATGGTGCTTAGTTTTGTTTGCGTGCCGTTTACGATTATTTTTCCTATCTCAACGTGGACTATATTTTATGGTTCACAATTGGTCAATGTTAAAGGATTGGTAGGTGCAGATGGTGAGCCTTATGGCGGTGCTATTGAAGCTTTTGTGCACACGATTCCTTATAATTTCTCCGCTTGGATTTCTTTAATAATAGGTGCTTTGGTGGTGTTTCAACTGATTCCTGATTTTAAATTGATCAAACAAGCAGAAAACGAAGTAGTTGTACCTGAAGTTAATCTTGAATTGACAAAGAAAAAAAACAGCAAACCCGGAAAGTTACAATACTTTATCTTGCCCCTAAGTGTGTTAGTTTGGTGTACTATTTTTCCTTATCCATGGGATAAAGAATATTGGGGAGCGCTAGATTTTTCAGCAGAATCCATTTTTGGAAGCATAGATGCTTTGCGAGGAATTGCAACCGGAGTAGTTTTTACGTATTGTTATTTCTTAATTTTTAAAGTGATTAAATTCAATAAAATATCTAAGCATTTTGTGTTAGGATTGGAAACCATCACTTTTGTTTTAACTGTATTAGGCTTTACTTATTTATTGAAAGATGTGCAAAATGCCTTAGGCTTTAATGAGTTTGTAGCTACTAATTTACAAGGTATTTCTTGGTTAAACGGGACTACTTTACCTATGATTGTTTTTGGATTGGTGGCTTGGATTTGTTGGGCAACAGGTTCAAACTGGGGAATTTATGCAATTTTGGTACCAACGACTGCCTTATTGTCCCAGTCTTTGGGCGCTGATTTTTGGCTTACTCAAGGCGCTTTGGCTTCTGGTACCGTGTGGGGAGCTTCTGCTTGTTTTTTCTCAGACAACAGAGTCCTTACTGCTCAAGCTTGTAAAGTGGATATGATGAAACATGGTATTGCTCAATTTCCCTATCAACTTATCATTTTTGCAATTTCAATGATACTATATCTTTTAGCAGGTTTGCTATTATAACACCTAAAGTTGATAAAATATGATAAGTAAAAGTATATTGAATGGTGATTTTTTAGTGCGCAACGCAACAGTATATGATGCAATGGCTATGGAGTATGTTCAGTCTCAATGCTATCCCACTTTACATGCCTCAGAGATTTTGAACCATGCTCATTTTGAAAATCATGTCAAAGTATTTCCAGAAGGCCAATTGGTGATCGAGAAAGACGGAGAAGTGATTGCTTCTGCTAGTACTTTTAGATGTTTTTTTCCGGAACATGATAGTACTTTTTTGGAAGAAACGGATAATTTATGGATTACCAAGGTGCAAATGCCCGAAGGTGATTGGATGTATGGTATTGATATGGGAGTTTTACCTGAATACAGGGGGCTAGGACTTTCTAGAGAATTGTATTTGGCCAGACATGAAGTTTGCAAGAAATTAGGACTAAAAGGACAAATTATCGCAGGTATGACCATTGGCTACGGACGCTACAAAGACAAAATTAGTATTGAAGAATATTGTTATGGTCTTGAAATTCGAAAATACACCGATCCTACCATTACGCCTCAAATGAAAGCAGGTTTTAGATGGATTCGCCCAATGTACAATTACATCAACGATCCTGAAGCTGGTTTCGCTAGTATCTTAATGTATTATCCAGTAGATGAGAATTATAAATTAACATAACCATTCAAAAATAAATCAAAATAAAATATGTTTTTGTGGTGTAGTATGCTGCATTAAAATAATGAATACAAAATTGAATCAATAAGTTTAAATAAAAGAAATGAAAATGGGAACTGAAATTAAAAAAGTAACTGAAATACCTGGTCCAAAAAGCAAAGAAATTTTAGCAAGAAGAGCCGCAGCATTGCCTGCAGGATTGGGTAAATCTACTGAAGTGGTAGTAGAAAAAGCTGAAGGAGCCCTTATTTGGGATGTTGATGGAAATCAATTAGTTGATTTTGCTGGAGGTATCGGAATGGTAAATTTAGGGCACAGGCCACAAGCCGTGGTTGATGCTGTGAAAGCACAATTGGACCAATACATCCATCCCGGAGCATTGGTTACGACTTTTGAACCTTATCTAGAATTTGCCGAGTTGTTAAATGCGATTACTCCTGGGGATTTTCCTAAAAAAACGTTATTGGCTAATTCTGGATCAGAAGCGGTTGAAAATGCCGTGTCTATTGCAAGATATTACACCAAAAGACCTGCTATAATTTGTTTTGAAGGAGCGTATCACGGTAGAACTATGTTGACCTTGAGTTTGACTAGTAAATATGGATTATTCAAAAAAGGGTTTGGAAGTTATGCACAAGATATTTATCGTTTTCATTCCCCTAATGTGTACCGAAGACCGGACAGTATGACTGAAGAGCAATACATTGATTTTTGTATTGAGCGCTTTGATCAAAATTTAATCTCTCATGTGGACCCTTCAGCTGTAGCAGCCATAATAATTGAACCGGTGCAAGGAGAAGGTGGATTTATTCCTGTACCTAAAAGATTTTTAGAAAAAATACGTCAAGTTTGTGACACGCACGGAATTGTATTTATAGCAGATGAGGTGCAAGCTGGAGCAGGAAGAACCGGAAAATTCCTTTCCATTGAGCATTCTGGAGTAGTTCCGGATATTGTAACTATGGCAAAATCGATCGGTTCTGGGTTGCCTATTTCGGCAATTACAGGGAAAGCCGAGATTATGGATGCCCCTCATTTAGGAGGAATAGGAGGTACGTATAGCGGAAGCCCTATTGCTGTAGCGGGTGCTTTGGCCACAGTTAAAGAAATCATAAAGCCTGAATTTTTGAATCGTGCAGTGCATGTAGGACAAATCATAACAGACCGAATTAATGCTATGAAAGAAAAATATCCTGCTATAGCTGAGGTGAGAGGCATTGGTGCCATGTTGGTCGTAGAATTTGTAAAAGATAGAAAAACAAAAGAACCTGATATGGATTTTGCTATGGCAGTGATCAAAAAATCAGTTAGCAATGGGGTCATCTTAATTAGAGCTGGATTGTACACCAACTGTATTCGTTTTCTACCTCCAATTGTAATCACCGATGCGCAATTAAATGAAGGATTAGACGTGATTGAAAAGGCAATTCATGAAGTGACCAACGAAAAAATGCAATTGGCTTAACAATTATCATCATAGCAATTGTAGCGTTTTTTTTTAATCTTCTGCAATTGGCACGATTAATTGTAATCAAATTATAATTCCGACTGCTACCGTAGTCGGGAGGTAGCTCGGAGTTTAATTTAAGTAATACCAACTAAAAATAGTTTATGAAAAAAAAGATTGGCTTTTATGTCTTGTTAGTAAGTAGTGCCTTTTATTTGGGTTGTAAAAAAGAAAATAATGCAACTCCTACTACTGCTGTTTCAAAAGTGCGATTTCCTGCTGAGTTTGAACCTCAAGAGTCAGTTTGGATGGGATGGCCTACTTATGAAAACAAAGCGGGGTGGTCTGTAGAAGAATTGCATGTTCAAATTTGGGCCGCTCTTGCTCCTAATGTATATTTAGATATTGCGGTCAATCCGGATAATCCAGAAAAAGGATACGTCTATGAAGATCAGATTAAGAGAATCAAAGAATTGATGACTAAATATGGTGTGCCAGAAGCTAAAGTTCGTTTTCATAAAATTGCTCATGATGATGTTTGGTGGCGTGATATGGGTCCGATTTATGTAGTCAATGAAAAAAAACAACTCGAAATTGCCGACTTTGCATTTAATGGTTGGGGGTATGAAGCTGATAATTCAGACTATTCCTTAGCAGAAGAAAAAATCGATGAAAAAGTAGCGCAAGAAGCGAAACTTAAATTCAATTCTTCTTCCATGATTAGCGAAGGTGGTAACCGAGAATTTAATGGAAAAGGAACCATGATTGTGGTGGAAAAAGTTGAAAAACAACGAAACCCTAAAATGTCAAAAGCCCAAATGGAGGCAGAATACAAGCGATTGTTAGGAGTGTCTCATGTAATTTGGCTTCCCTATGGACGTTATGATGATGATTTGACCTTTAAATCTAAATTGCCTAATGAAAAAGGAGTGAAGGAAATTTATACCGTTATCACCACCGGAGGACATATTGATGAACACACTCGTTTTGCAAACCCTACGACTATTTTATACACTGAAATCTCAGCTGAAGAAGCAAAAAAAGATCCAATCGCCGCCGAGAATAAACGCCGAATGGATGCTAATTTAGCGGTGCTAAAACAAGCCAAAGATCAAGATGGTAAAGCTTTTCGTTTAGTTCCAATGCCTTCAGCTCCAGCGATACTAGAAACGTTGAAACCAGGTGATGGGGTTTATGATTATTTGGCTTCTAATGACAGTATCAAATTGCAAAATCCACTACCTAAAGACCAACCAATTAAAGTTATTTTGGCCTCTAGTTACTTGAATTTTTTAATTTCAAATAAAGTAGTAATTGCTCAAAAATTCTGGAAACCCGGTGCTCCTGAAGCTTGGAAAAAACTCGATGAAAAAGCTTTAAACATTCTCCAAGCAACCTTTCCTGATCGTAAAGTAATCACTTTTGATCCAAGAGCTATCAATATTGGTGGAGGAGGAATTCACTGTAATACCCAACAAAAACCATTAATTAAGTACTAAAAAAAATACAAGGATTTTTTCTCTTTTTATCCTCAATTGCCTTTTTTTGAAATGGTAATTGTTTAAAATTTTAAAATAAAAACCAATGAATACAAATGTTTCCATAGCACTCATTCAGTCTGCTTGTGTTGAAAATGTAGAACAAAATATAAAAAACGCGTTAAATAAAACTAGAGAGGCTGCGCAAAATGGCGCTAAAATTGTTTGCTTGCAAGAATTATTCAATACCTTATATATTGGGCAAGATGTTGATGTTGCTTATTATGACTATGCAGAAATTCTACCCGGAGCTACTTCTGATCGTTTTGGAGCACTTTCAAAAGAGTTAGGAATTGTTACGATAGTCCCCATGTATGAATATGTGCAACCTGGTATCTATTTTAATAGTGTAGTGGTCTATGATGCAGATGGTACTTATTTAGGAAAATACCGTAAAAATCATATTCCCGATGGGCCTCAATATTTGGAAAAATACTATTTCACCCCAGGTAATACAGGGTATCCGATTTTTAAAACAAAATTTGGTAAAATCGCCGTTGGCATTTGTTGGGACGAATGGTTTCCTGAAGTAGCTAGAATTTTTGCGCTTCAAGGGGCTCAAATAATTTTTTATCCTTCGGCTATTGGCTCTGAACCTGATCGTCCTGAATTGAGTACTGCAAGCGCTTGGGAAAAAGTAATTAGTGCCCACGGAATTTGCAATTCGGTGTATATTGCAGCAGTCAATAGAGTAGGAACCGAGCAAGGGAAAAGCTCTGATATGACTTTCTATGGCGCTAGTTTTGTTAGTAACCCTTTGGGTGAAATCATGACCAAAGGTGGCGATGCAGAAGAAATTATTTATGCCAATATTGATCTTGATTTTTGTAAAGAAGCAGCTGATTTGTTGCAGTTTCATAGAGACAGAAGGGTGGATACCTATAAACCAATTCTAAAAATGGTCATTGAATAATAAACGAAGAAAGTATGGGATTTCAATTGTTTTATAACGCCCAAATTTATACACTCGACCCCCATAATCCTTTGGTGGAAGCGATGGTAGTGGGTGTTGAAGGGAAGATAGTGGCGCTTGGTCAAGAGTCAGACCTTAGAAAAGCATATGCTTTTTTTGATAATGAATATGATGTAGATCAAAAAACAATAGTGCCAGGACTCAATGATGCCCATATTCACGTATGGAAAATTGGTCATTTGCGTACCTTTATGTTAGACGTTAGAGGCGTGAAATCTATAGTTGAATTCAAGAAAGTTTTAAAAGAATTTGCAGAAAAGAATCCTAATACTCCTTGGATTTTGGCTCGTGGTATCAACGAAATGGTAGTGGAAGAAAAACGACTGCCTACCAAAGAGGATTTAGATGAAGTGGTAGCAGATCGACCTGTATTTGTCATAAGAACGTGTGCACATATTGGTATTGCTAATAGCAAAGCTATCTCAGTTTCTAATGTAGATGAGCAAACTCCTGTTCCGTTTGGAGGAGAAATTCGAAAAAACGAAGACGGAAGTTTACAAGGAATTTTTACCGAAAGGGCTTTGGGGTTAATCATGAATACGATTCCTGAGTTTACTTTTGAGGAGTATAAAACGATGATTTTTGAAGCACATAATTATTTGTTAAGCCTTGGAATTACTAGTGCCACCGATCCTGCAGCGAATGAAGAACTTTTAGCAGCCTACCTTCAATTAGACAAAGAAGGCCTGTTAAAAGTTAGAATGAATGTATTCCCGCTAAGAATTCCTGATGGGAGTGACCAAATTCAACCCTTACCGGAACGTTATGAATCCGAATTTTTACAAATCAAAACCGTAAAGTTTTTTTCTGATGGAGGGTTAAGTTCCGCCACAGCAGCACTAAATGTGCCTTACAAAAACACGGATGGCTATAAAGGAGTGCTCCGTTTGGATTATGATCGTTTTTTTGAAACAGCCAAAGAAGCGGTGCAAAAAGGATTTTCTGTAGCTACTCATGCCATTGGTCATCAAGCAGTAGATTTAACTTTAAAAGTGTACAGTGATTTGTTTCTAGTAGATCCTACTTTGAAACATCGAATTGAGCACCTGGGTTTTTTATCCGAGTCAAATATTCAGGATTTCAAACGGATGAATATGACTGCTGCAATGCAGCCTATATTTATTTATGAATTGGCCAATAATTTCAAAAATACGCTATCGGACGATTTACTCGAAGAAGTGTATCCCTGCAAAACGGTTTTGGATCATGGCATCAATTTGGCGCTTTCTACCGATGGTCCTGTGGTAAAGGAAATTAATCCGTGGGTAAATATCGAAACGGCAATTACTCGTAAAGCAGCAGATGGTTCTGTTATTGGCGAAAACCAAAAAATTTCTTTACAACAAGCGCTTTATGCTTATACACAAGGAAGTGCCATTGCGGACAATCTAGAAAACATAAAAGGGAGTTTAGCTGTTGGGAAATATGCAGATTTTATTGTTCTGAATACAAACCCTTTTGAGTTGGAAACGGTTTCGAATGTGCAAACATTACAAACTTGGAGTACCGGACGATTGGTTTATGAACGAATATAGATTGTAAAAAAAATAAAAATAAAATATTTTTTTTGTAAATAAATTAATTTTATATTTGAATTAAATAATATTTACAAAAAAATAGAATATGAGTATTTTAGACGACGAATTAGATTTTCAAATTCTGACCTTGCTTCAAAAGGACGGAAGAATGTCTTTTACCGAAATTTCAAAAGAAATTAATGTTGCCGTTAGTACCATAAGACATCGGTATATTAATTTAATTGAAGACGGTACACTTAAAATAATTGGAAGAATTGAGCCCAACAAAATTGGTTTTAATGCTTATGCAAGTTTATTAATCTCGGTCATGCCCAAAAAACACATGGATAGTGTTTTAGAAGCGCTAGGAAAACTTCCTGAAATTAGTTTTTTAGCATCAATATCTGGAGATTTTGATATCGAAGCCAATGTGATGTGTAGAGATATGGGACATTTGAATGAATTTATCAGTACCAAAATTCATGTTTTAGAAGGGGTTTTTGATACCCAAACCAAAATGTATATGAGAATTCACAAATTCGCTCAACCGGATTTGGAATTTGCAAAATTATCAAACAAATAAAATGAATAAAACAGATAACTTATACGAAAGAAGAAAAAAAAGTGTTCCTAATGCACTAGGAATCTTTAACCCATCGAGCATTCAATCTGCCAAAGGAGCTATAATTGTAGATGCAGATGGTAGAGAATTGATTGATTTTGCCGGTGGAATTGGCGTGAATAATGCAGGGCACGGCGTACCTGAAATCATCGAAGCAATTCAACAACAAGCTGAAAAATTCATTCATGCTTCATTTAACGTTTCGGTTTATGAGCAATATTTAGATCTTACAGAGAAATTATGTGAACTTTTGCCTCATGGAGAAGCCACTAAAGCAATGTTAACTTTGTCTGGGGCCGAATCGGTAGAAAATGCTATAAAAATAGCGCGTGCTGTTACAGGAAAATCTGGAATTATTTGTTTTGATGGTTCTTTTCACGGACGTACCATGATGGCCATGACCCTCACTTCTAATGTGAAATACAAAGAAGGAGCAGGGCCGTATGCTCCTGAGGTGTATCGTTTGGAATATCCTTATTACAAGCCAAGTATGTCTTCTCGGATGACTCAAGACGAGTTTGATGATTTAATGATCATGAAATTACATAAAACCTTTTCATCAACGGTATCTGCCACTCAAACCGCAGCTGTGATTTTAGAATTGGTTCAAGGCGAAGGTGGATTCACAGTTGCCTCTAAAAAATATGTTCAGTATTTACGAAAATTTTGTACCGAAAATAACATCCTTTTAATTTTTGATGAAGTGCAATCTGGGTTTGGTCGTACCGGTAAATGGGCGGCTTACGAACATTTTGAAGTTACCCCTGACTTATCCACTTGGGCGAAATCCATGGGAGGAGGAATGCCTATTGGTGCTGTTATTGGTAAGCAAGAAATTATGGATAGTATCAAACCTGGACTAATAGGAGGAACCTATTTAGGAGGTCCTTTAAGTTGTGTGGCTTCTTTAGCAAGTATCAATTACATGCAAAAAAACAATATCAACGAAGCTGCTGAAAAAGTGGGAGCTATCGTTCACGATAAATTTAATCAATGGAGAAGTTTGTATCCCAAAAATATTACAGATGTAAGAGGTTTGGGTGCTATGCTTGCGATAGAATTTACGAATCCTGTTACGGGTTTGCCTGACGGCGTTTCTACCAAAGCCATTGTAGACAAATGTTTAGCTAAAGGATTAATTATTATAACATCAGGCACCTACGGAAATTGTATCAGAATACTAAGTCCATTGTTTATTGAAGATGAAGTGTTACACAAAGGATTGGCCATATTGGAAGAAACTATTAAAGAAGTACTGTAATGAGAAAGCAATATATAAATGGTGAATGGTGTGACGCGATAGACGGAACTACATGGGATTTGCAGAGTCCTGCGACTGAAGCGATAATTGACAAAGTTCCTTTCGGAAATGTAGCAGACTGTAAATTAGCTATTACTGCTGCCGACGCTGCCTTCAAAGGGTGGAAAAACACCACGCCTTATTATAGAGCTGAGTTTCTTAAAAAAGCAGCCGATTATATAAGAGCAAATGTGGAGAGTTTTGCCGTTGAAACCGCTTTAGAAACAGGTAAACCAATGTTGGAAGCAAGAGGGGAGTGGCAAGTTTCAGCTAATCTTTTTGAGTGGTATGCAGAAGAAGGAAAACGCAGTTATGGAAGAGTAATTCCTTCAAGTAGACTTGACAAACGATCTATGGTAATTTATCAACCACTGGGCGTTGTTGGAGTTATTACCGCTTGGAATTTCCCTGCTTATAATCCTGCAAGAGCCATCGGTGCTGCTTTAGCGGCGGGTTGTAGTGTGGTTTTAAGAGGGTCTGAATTTACACCTTTGTCAAGTTTTAATTTGGCGAAAGCCTTGCATGAGGCCGGAATTCCAAAAGGCGTTTTCAATTTAATCAATACCGAACCTGTCACTACCGGAATCGAAATGATTGAAAATCCGTTATTGAAGAAAATAAGTTTTACAGGAAGCACCCGTGTTGGAAAAATATTGATGGATGGCGCATCCAAAACATCTACCAAATTGTCATTGGAATTGGGAGGAAACGCCCCTGTAATTATTGATAAAGATGTGGATGTAGCGGCTATTGCTCATCAAGCTTTAGTAGCAAAATTGAGAAATTGTGGGCAAGTATGTGTGTCTCCGCAGCGTTTTTATGTGCATTCCAGTATTTTCAATCAGTTTGTTGCTGTTGTAAAAGAGGATATTTCGAAACTAAAAACAGGAATCAATGGTGGAAATATTGATTTTGTGGGGCCACTGATTAATAAAACACAGCAAAATCATTCTTTGGCACTACTCGAAAAAGCTAAAAGTGAAGGAGCAATTGTACATATTGGTGGAGAAAAATCAGAAAAAGGATTTTTTGTACATCCTGCATTAATTGAAGCTAGACAAAATCAAGCTTTTATCAAAACAGAAGTTTTTGGACCGTTGATGATCGTCATTCCTTTTGATACTCAAGAAGAGGTGATTGAATGGGCAAATGATACAGAATATGGATTAGCATCTTATGTTTTTACCAATCACATTAAAAATGCTAATGTGTATGCCGAAAATTTAGAATTTGGAATGGTTGGAATCAATGAGTGGGCAGCACATGGAACAGAATTGCCTTTCGTTGGAATAAAAAGTAGTGGAATTGGTCACGAATCAGGATCCGAAGGATTGAAAGAATATTTGGAAATGAAATTGATTAGTTACGGCAATATGTGCTAGTGCATTTCAAATTCCAATTAAAATATTTAATACTTTATCAAATGAAAAAAGAAATTTTAGGCAAATACATTTTACAGACTGCTACACCAGAATATGCAAAACAAGAAGCAGAACTTCAAAAAATTGTTTTTCCAACTTTATCAGCTGAAGAATTAATGACAGAAGAGCAATATTTGCGACACATGGAAATTTTTCCTGAAGGTCAAATGATTGTTTTAGATGGAGATAGAGTAATTGCTGCTACTACAACTTTACAGCAAAATTATCACAAAGGACACCATACTTTCTTGGAAATATCGGATAATTTATGGTTAGGAACACATGATCCAAAAGCGGAATGGTTGTATGGGCTTGATGTTTCTGTTCATCCTGATTATCAGGGGCAAGGAATTGGAAGGCAAATTTACAATGCCCGTCAAGAAGTAGCTGTAAAATTAGGATGTTTAGGACAAATGACTGCCGGAATGCCAATTGGTTTTGACAAAGTAAAAGATCAAATGACTATTGCAGAATATTGTGATAAACTAATAAAAGGCGAAATTATTGACCCTACTGTAACCGCGCAAACCAAATGTGGATTCATTTTAGTAGAACCATTATTTGATTATTTAGATGATCCACGATCAGGAAATTGTTCAGTTTTAATGTACTGGCCAATTGATCCGACTACTAAATTAAGTGAGCATCATTAGAAGTAAAGCTTCCTTTAAGAGAACCAAAATGAGTTGATACGTTTCTGACTAGACTTCTAAATTTCTATAATCTATATAACCAACCAAAAAACCAAATGAAAAAAATTGCACTATCATTATTAGTAATTGCAGGCTTATTTTCAAGCTGTGGCAAAAAAGCAGAAGAAACTAAATCGGATGCTTTAGATCTAAAAGCACTTAAAGGATCAACTCTTAATATTCTTGCTTGGGAAGGATATGCTGATGCTTCTTTTACCAAAGAATTTGAAGAGAAATATGGAGTTACCGTTAAAGGCACCTATTTTGGATCTTCAGATGAGTTGGTTTCAAAATTGCAAAGTGGTGGTGGAGCAAGTTATGATGTAATTACGCCGTCATCTGATGTAGCGGGTTATATTGTTTCAACCGATTTAGTAGAACCTTTAGATGTGGATCAACTGTCGGCTTGGAAATCAATTTCACCCGTTTTATCTGGAATGAAAGATGTTCAAAAAGACGGAAAAACATACGGAATGCCATTTACTTGGGGGCCTGATTATTTAGTATATAATGCAGATGTAATTAAAGAAGCTCCAACTTCATGGAACCTTTTCTTTGATCCAAAATACAAAGGAAAAATCGCGATGTATGATGATATTTCGTCTATTTATTTAGCGGCACAGTTGTTAGGATATGATAAAACAGATCAATCGGTTTTATACAATTTAACCGAAGAACAATTGCTTGCATGTAAAGCTAAATTGGTTGAATTGAAACCTCAGGTTCGTAAAAACTGGGCTTCAGCAGGGGAATTGGATAATTTATTCAAAAATAAAGAAGTCGTTGCTGCAGTGGGATGGCCATTGACTCCTGCGAATTTAAACAAGCAAGGTATGAACATAAAAGCTGTTATTCCTACTGAAGGAGCAACAGGTTGGATTGACCGTTTAATGATTGTAAAAGGAGCCAAAAATAAACAATTGGCGCAACTTTGGTTGGAGTATGTATCCCAACCTAAAGTAATGGCTCAGGTGGCTGAATTTACGCAGTATTATGTTGCAAATCAAGAAGCGAATGCCCTGTTAACTCCAGAAACTCAAAAATTAATGGATGTGGCAAGCATGGATAATATGTTTAAAACTTTGAATTTTTGGCAACCAGTAAAAAACAGAAAAAGATACAATGAAATCTGGAGTGAAGTAAAAAACCAATAGGTATCCTTAATTTTTTCAAAATTACTTCAGTGTGAAAAAACAAGAACTATTTGCAGGATTAAAAATCCTTGAATTATCGGGGGTTTTGGCTGGTCCTGCAGTAGGAATGTTTTTTGCAGAATTGGGTGCTACTGTTATAAAAGTCGAGAACCCTTCTAATAATGGCGATGTAACTAGAAGCTGGCTATTAGCATCAGAATCCAAAGAAAATCAATCAGGGTATTATAGTTCTGTGAATTATAATAAAAAAGTGTTGTGGGCGGATTTAACTGTTCCAAAAGATTTTGATGAAGTGTTGCAGGAGATTGCAGAAGCAGATATTGTTATTGCTAATTTCAAACACGCTTCTGCTATACAACTTGGATTAGATGCTGAAACCCTTAGAAGTAAATTTCCAAAACTCATTTATGCACAAATAAGTGGTTACGGTGCTACTGATGATACTCCTGCTTTTGATGTTGTATTGCAAGCAGAGGCTGGATTCATGTATATAAATGGAGAAAAAGAAGGTGCTGCTGTAAAAGTCCCAATTGCCATTATTGATATTCTGGCAGCGCACCATCTTAAAGAGGCTATATTAATTGCATTATTAAAAAGGAGTGTTTCAAATATAGGCGCTACAGTTCATGTTTCTTTGTATAATGCTGCTTTAGCTACATTGGCCAATCAGGCTACAAATTATTTAATGGGTGAAATAATTCCAGAAAGAATAGGAAGTTTACATCCAAATATTGCTCCTTATGGCGAAACATTTTACACAAAAGATACTAAAGCAATCGTATTAGCGGTAGGGAATGACAAACAGTTTTCATCGCTTTGTAGCTGTTTAAAAAGTAGTGATTTAGTAACTGATGTTCGCTTTAAATCGAACAGTTCAAGGGTTAAAAACAGGGAAAGTTTAAGTGTTTATTTAGCCAACGCTTTTCTACAATTTGAAAGTGATTATTTGCTCAATGAATTAAAAAACAATAAAGTGCCTTGCGGCGATATTAGAAACATGTCTGAGGTTTTGAATAGTGAAAGTGCTCAAAAATTAATTTTAACTGAAGTACTTCCTACAGGACAAATCACAAAAAGAATGGCTACTGCTATTTTTGATATTGAACCATAAAGTATGATTTTTACAATGAAGAACTTCAATAAATACATATTAATTTTTCCATTATTGCTCTGGCTATTACTTTTTTTAGTCCTGCCGTACTTTTTTATTTTGACACAAAGTGTATTGGCGACCGATGACTTTGGTAAAGTAGTTTATGATCTTAATTTTGATTCTTATGTAAAAATTTTCACGAATCCGTTGTATTATGAAACGTTGGTTCGAACCTTTATTTATGCAATTATTGTTGCAATTGTTTGTGTGTTGTTGAGTTTGCCGTTGGCCTATTTTATTGCTTTTAAAGTAACAAAAAACAAATCTTTCTATTATACATTAATTGTATTGCCCTTTTGGATGTCTTATATTGTAAGAGCTTATGCTTGGAAAATTATTCTTGGTGAACAAGGAATTCTAAACGCTTCACTTCTAAATACTGGTATCATAGATAAACCATTGCGTTTTGTTTTATATTCAGATTTTTCGGTAATTCTCTGTTTGATATATATCTTTTTGCCTTTTGTATGTATTCCTATATATACTTCATTCGAACAAATTTCAAAATCATTGCTAGAAGCGAGTAAAGATTTAGGCGCTAATTCTTGGGTAACTTTTAGAAAAGTAATTTTCCCTTTAATCTTGCCAGGAGTTATTTCTGGAGGGACTTTAGCGTTGGTGTTGACTCTTGGTGATTTCTTGGCGGCGTCACTTTTGGGTGGTCCCAATACATTGTTTATATCCAGCATCGTTCAAAATTTATTTGGAACATCCAATGACAAACCACTGGGATCAGCAGTTGGAGCAGTTTTACTCATTTTGGTTTTTATAGTATTGGAACTTTCCTCTCGATACGAGAAAAAACACGAAACGCAATAATTATGAAAAAAGTAAGAGCCTTTATAATTTCCTTTTCTGCCTTTTCGGTGCTGTGGTTTTTGTATTTTCCTATATTCATTATTATTTGGTTCTCCTTTAATAAAGAATCGGTTAGTTCATTTCCAATCAAACATTACTCATTGGATTGGTACATAAAATTAATGCACAATCAATCGATGATTAATGCTGTTGAAGTTAGTTTTGTAATCGCAATATCAAGTACACTGGCAGCTTTAGTAATTGGAATACCGTCTGCATATGCGCTACACAAGTATGATTATTTTGGTAAAAACTTTTTGCTAAAATTAATTTTGCTTCCCATTACGCTTCCAGGAATTGTTACGGGAGTGGCCATGTTGAGTCTTTTTCCTTTAATGGGAATTCAACTTTCATTGAAAGCCGTATTTATTGGTCATACCACTTTTTTGATTGCGATTATGATTACGCAGCTTTTAGCACGTTTCAAAAAATTAGATCCTTATTTAGAAATGGCTGCTTTTGATTTGGGTGCCACTCCATTGCAAGCGTTTTTTAAAGTGATCTTACCCAATATAAAAACAGCTATTATTGGTGCCGTTTTATTATCACTAGTGTTATCAATGGATGAGATTCCTGTTACTTTTTTCCTGATTTCAAGAGAAAATACATTGCCAATAGAAATTTACGGAATGATGCGTCGAGGGATTACACCCGAAGTAAATGCTGTAGCAACTTTGGTATTTTTAATATCGTCAGCAGCCATTTTTATTTCATTAAAATTTAATAAAGAGAATTAAAAATGAAGGAAATCTCAAATTTAACCTCGGATGCAACTATTGAAGTTGATATTAGAACATTGCAAAAAGAAGAAATCGAAGTTTTTAAAAAAATGAATCTTCAATTTTATAAAGAAATAGATTTTGATTACAAAGCCGAGGAATATGATGAGATAGTATCTGATTTTTTGACTAAAGGAGAAATAATTGTAGCTGTTGTTTCCAATACAATTATTGGATTTGTTACGTATGTAGTAACTAATGCAATTTATGCAAAAGGCAATTTAGGTGTTGTCAATGAATTGTATATCGTGCCTGATTTTCGTTCTCAAAAAAATGGACAAAAATTGATGGCGTATGTGCTCGCTATTGCTAAAAAAGAGGGTTGGAAAAGAATAGAACTCGATACGCCAAGACCTGATGTTTCTGAAAAAGCGTTGAATTTTTATCTAAATGAAGGTTTTGTAACTTCTGGTTTTAGAATGAAAAAAGTTATTACTAAGTAGGTTGTATTAAGATTTATAAAAGGATGTCGTCCTTAAACTAGAGTAAAATGAGTAAATTAGAATTAAAAGGAATCAGTAAATCATACGGAAGTTCCCTTATTGTAAACAATTTAGATTTAGAAATTCAAGAGGGAGAATTTTTGACCATTTTAGGCCCAAGTGGTTGCGGAAAAACGACAACATTACGAATGATTGCTGGTTTTGAAACACCTGATAATGGCCAAGTTTTACTCAATAAACAAGATATTTCACAATTGCCTCCCTATAAAAGAAATGTCAATACGGTTTTTCAAAATTATGCTTTGTTTCCGCATCTTAATGTGGCCGAGAATATTGCTTTTGGTTTGCACCAAAAAAAAGTAAGCAAAACCGAAACCAATAAGCGAGTGGATGAAATGCTGGAATTGGTTCAAATGACGGCTTTTAAAAACAGAAAACCTTTTGAAATGTCAGGAGGACAGCAACAACGCGTTGCCATTGCTAGAGCCATTGCGCCCGATCCCGAAATTCTTTTATTAGACGAACCTTTGGGAGCATTGGATTTGAAATTAAGAAAACAAATGCAATTTGAATTGAAACAATTGCACAAAGATTTGAATAAAACCTTTGTTTACGTCACCCACGATCAGGAAGAAGCTTTGACCATGTCGGATAGAATCGCAGTTATGAATCAAGGTATTATTGAGCAATTGTCGGACAGTCAAACGTTGTACAATAATCC
This sequence comes from Flavobacterium sp. TSSA_36, assembly GCF_051547165.1. NCBI lineage: Bacteria > Pseudomonadati > Bacteroidota > Flavobacteriia > Flavobacteriales > Flavobacteriaceae > Flavobacterium > Flavobacterium sp. TSSA_36. Next base: position 54,913 of record NZ_JBPTTP010000006.1, on the reverse strand, counting down.
AAAAACAAAATTTGTAGCGAGTTTTATTGGCGAAGCTAATTTGATTCCGGTGAAAATAGAAAACAAAACGGCATTTGTTTTAGAAGATAAGACCTTTGGTTTTAGTCATGGTATTACTGATAATTCAGGAATTCTATTCATTAGACCCGAGAATGTTTCTTTTGATACAGTGCATGATATTAGTCTTCAAGTTACAATTGAGGATATAATATTTGTAGGGAATCATAGAAAATACAAATTAGTAACGGCATATGGTCAAAAGATTATTAAAACAGAAGATTCATCAGTTGTGTTGACTAAAATAATAGGACAATCGGTTACAATTTATTTAGCGGCACATTTTATTCAAATTTTTAATTCATAAATAGTGTGGAAGCTACTACTTTAACTTGTCCAACTTTTTCTATAGAGCAAGCTGCTTTAGTTTTAAATGATCATTGGAATATTAATGGCTCTTTTAAGCCATTAGACAGCTATTTGGATCAAAATTTTTTGGTTAAAACTAAAGAAGGAAAAAAGTATGTATTGAAAATTGCTAATGTAGCAACACCAGAAAATTGGTTGGATCTTCAAAACAAAGTCTTATTTCATTTAGCTTCGAATGAAATTCCCAAAACAGTTGATTTAAGTTCAGGTGACGAAATGGTATTTCATCAAGGTCATTGGTGGCGTGTGCTTGAATTTTTAGAAGGGACAATGTTGTCAAATGTGCCTTTTCATTCGGATAAATTATTGGTTAATATTGGGCAATTCGCTGGAAACTTGTCCAAGAAGCTAGCTTCTTTTTCTCATGAAGCAGCAGATCGTCCCATTCAATGGGATTTGCAATTTGCGGCAAAACTGATTCAGGATTGGATCGTTTTTGTAGAAGATAAAGAGGCAAAAGAATCCATTGTTGCAATACTTTCTAATAGTAAAAGTAAATCGGGTGTCTTAGAAAATTTAAGAAAAAGTGTGATCCATGCCGATTTAACAAGGTATAATATGCTGCTTGATGAATCAGGAGATCAAGTACAGGGTTTAATTGATTTTGGGGATGTTTGCTGGTCTTGGACTATTGGTGAATTAGCAGTTTTGTTATTGGAAACAGTAATGACGGACACAACAACACCTTTTGATGATGCTTATGTAGTAATCAAGAATTACCATCAAATTGCTCCAATAACAAAAGAGGAAGTTGAAATTTTGTATACATTAATTCGGTTGCGTTCTGCCTTAATTGTTTGTGCTTCTGCTCGACAATTACATTTAGAGCCAGAGAATTCATATGTACGTAAACAGGCAATTGTGGATCTAAATACGTTCAAAAGTTTATTATCTGAGAAAAATGAATTTGCAACAAATTTATTTCAAGAAGCCTGTGGTTTTTACACACCTTTTCAAAAAACAGAAAAAAATCTTGATTTTATGTTGGATAAAGAGATTTGTTTGCCTTTGGTAGACGTTTCTCCTATTGCTCCAATTTATGATGATGGAGCTTGTATTGATGATGCTTTATGCAAAATGAATATAGAAAAACAGCTTCAAAATGGATTTGGATATACCCAGTATTTGACACCTATTATAAAATCTGTTGGTCAAAATAGGAATGAATCGGAAACATTTTTGTTGGGGGTTTGTGTTTTTGCTCCACAAGGAACTGTGATTTTTGCCCCTTTTAATTTGGTTTTTGAAAAGGAAATTAATGGAAAATCTATTTTTAGATATGGTGAATTCTATTTAAATGTTTACGGAATCGACACGAAATTTGAAGAAAATACCTCGATAAAATCGGGATCAATTTTGGGAACAGTTTCAAAAGAAAGTCCTTTGAAAAATTTTCCAAGTCATTTTATGATTCAGCTCGATCATTCGGGAACGGCTCCTGTATTTTGTTCTCCAAGCGAAGTAAAAGGTTGGAATTTAGTATGTCAAAATCCAAGTTTTTTGCTGGGCATTGACAATGAAATTGCCAAAGAGAATCAAGATAATTTGGCAATAAGAAGGGATGCCGTGATTCAGCAAGCACAAGAATATTATTATAAAAAACCAATGAATTTGGTTCGAGGCTGGAAACAGTATCTGTTTGATGAAAATGGACAAAGGTATCTTGATGCCATAAATAATGTAGCTCACATTGGACATTCCAGAACTGAAATTACAGAGGCAGCAACCAATCAATTGAGAAAATTGAATACAAATGCTCGATTTTTATATAAAAACAATATCGAATATGCTGAAAGATTGCTGAAATATTTCCCTCAATCACTTGAAGTGGTCTTTTTTGCTTGTACAGGTAGTGAAGCGAATGATTTGGCTTTGCGTTTGGCGAGATGTTATACCGGACAACAAGATGTCATTGTTATTGATGGGGAATACCACGGAAATACCACCGCAGTTGACGAAATAAGCAGTTGTTTAATGGATAATCCAACGGCTTCAAAAAGTGTTAGGTCCTATACACATCCATTGATGCAACCTAATACTTTTAGAGGGAAATACAGAGAAGATGTTTCCAATGTGGCTGATTTGTATGCGCAAGATGTCACCGCCAAAATTGAAAACATACAATCTCAAGGTCGGGGTGTTGCTGCTTTTATATCCGAATCTTTATTGGGTTCTGGTGGTGGTGTAGAAATGCCTAAAACCTATTTGCAGAAAGTGTATCAATCGGTTCGAAATGCTGGTGGGGTTTGTATTGCTGATGAAGTTCAAATTGGTTTCGGACGAATGGGAACTCATTTTTGGGGATTTGAAAAAGAAGGTGTCGTGCCAGATATAGTTACTTTAGGTAAACCTATGGGAAATGGATATCCTATTTCGGCGGTGGTAACAACTAGAGCAATTGCAGATGCTTATAAAAAGAAATATACCTATTTTAATACGTACGCTGGAAATGCGGTGGCTAGTGAAATTGCCCATACAGTTTTGGATGTTATTGCCGACGAAAAACTACAAGAACATGCTTTAGAGGTAGGTCAATACCTCAAAAATGAATTCGAAAAGTTGCTACCCGAATTTGATTGTGTTGGCGCTGTTTATGGACATGCTATGTATTTGGGAGTCGATATTGTAACAGACAAAAGGTCTAGAAACCCAGATAGTCATAAAGCATTACTGATTTGTGAGGCTATGAAGAAAAATGGAATTATAGTTTACCCGACGGGTGATTTTTACAACATCCTAAAAATAAAACCACCCCTTTGTTTTACTAAAGAAAATGCGACGGAATTTGTAGAAGCATTAAGAACTGTTTTAGTAGTTATTGAAGGATAATTAAGAAATATATAAAATAAAAAGACAAGTTATGTATAAAATGTATAGCAACGGAGCTTTTGTAGAGGCTGTTTCAGGAAAAACAAGAACTATTATTAATCCTGCGACCAAAGCAATTATTGCAACGGTTCCAGAAGCGCAAATTGAAGATGTAAATGCTGCAATAGATGCAGCAAGAGCTGCTTTTGATGGAGAGGAATGGAAGAGTAAAACAGCACAGGACCGTCAGAAAATATTGTTTGCAATTGCAGGAAAAATTAGAGACAATTTTGAAGCTTTTGTAAAACTAGAAGTAGCTAATAATGGAAAGCCCATTCGTGAAGCTGAATTTGATATCGATGATGCGGCGTCTTGCTTTGAGTTCTACGCAGGTTTAGCAACCAAGATACATGGGGAAACGATGAGTGTTCCGGGTAATTCTTTTAGTTATGTGACTCGTGAGGCTATTGGGGTTTGTGCTCAAATCATTCCTTGGAATTTTCCTTTCTTGATGTGCGCTTGGAAATTGGCTCCCGCTCTTGCGGCCGGGAATACAGTGGTGTTAAAACCCTCCGAAGTAACACCGCTTACTGCTTTGTTTTTGGCACAATTAATTGATGAATTGGATATTCCAAAAGGAGTAATCAATATCGTAACTGGAGATGGTCCAATTGCGGGAAATGCTTTAATCAGCAATACCAAAATTGATAAAATTGCATTTACTGGAGGAACTTCAACAGGAAAATACATTGGCAAAATCGCTGCCGAAAATCTTAAGAAAGTCACTTTAGAATTGGGTGGAAAAAACCCTGTAGTCATTTTTGACGATTGTAAAATGGATTTAGCAATAGATTGGGGATTATTTGCGGCTTTCGCCAATAGTGGTCAGGTTTGTACAGCAGGTTCTCGAATCTTGATTCAAGACACTATTTATGATGAGTTTGTAAAACAGTTTGTTGAAAGAGCCAAAAATATAAAAGTGGGTGATGGAAGTGAGGCCGAAAATACAATGGGACCAATAGTTTCTCAAGCTCATTTTGATAAAATTAAAGCCTATATCGAAGTAGGAAAAGGCGAAGCAACATTGGCTTTTGGAGGAAATACAGATGATAGTAAAGGATTTTTTATTGAACCCACCATTTTTACAAATGTTACTCCAAATATGCGCATCGCCAGAGAAGAAATTTTTGGACCAGTTGTAGCATTGTTAAAGTTTTCAACCGAAGAAGAAGCAATTGCTATGGCTAATGATACAGAATATGGGTTAGGCTATGGCTTGTTTACTCAAGATGTTACCAGAGTACACAGGGTGATGCCAAAAATTAGAGCCGGTATTGGATGGGTGAATTTCTATCATCCTACCTTTAATGAAATGCCTTGGGGAGGTTACAAACAATCTGGAACAGGAAGAGAATTGGGATTGTATGGTATAGAAAATTACTTGGAAGTAAAACAAGTCAACATCAATCTGGATACTGATCCGGTGGGATGGTACTAAATTGAAGATGCTGAGTTTCTAAGATTCTAAGCAACTAAGTTTTTTAAGAGTAAAAAAAACATACGCTTATAATCTAAAATTCTCACTTTCTAAAAATAAACTTATAAACTTAGGTTCTTAGTAACTTAGAAACTTAAAAAAATGATATTCAAATCAATAAATCCGTATACACAAGCAGTAATAGCAGAGCACGAGGTATTAACTGATGCGCAATTGACTCAAAAAATTAAAATATCTGAAACTGCTTTTAAGAATTGGCGTACTACTTCTTTTCAAGAAAGAGCAGATAAAATGAAAAAACTAGCCCATATTCTTCGCTCTAAAAAAGAAGCATTAGGATTGCTTATTTCTAACGAAATGGGTAAAATTCTTAACGAAGGTATTGCGGAAGTTGAAAAATCAGCAGGGAACTGTGACTATTACGCTGAAAATGCTGAACGAATGTTGAAAGACGAATATTATGATACCCCTTTCAAAAGTATGTCGGTATACGATCCTTCGGGTGCTGTTTTTGCAATCATGCCTTGGAATTATCCTTTTTGGCAAGTATTGCGTTATGCAGCTCCAGCAATTATGGCGGGGAATGTTACCTTATTAAAACATGCCCCAAATGTAATTGGTTGTGCCAAAGCCATTGAAAAGGCATTTTTAGAAGCGGGTTTTCCTGAAGGGGTTTTTCAACAAATAAATATTGATATTCCTCAAGTAGAAAGTGTAATTGCTTCCGATATTGTTTCTGGAATTACATTAACAGGTAGTGAAATGGCTGGTGCATCAGTAGCTGCATTGGCGGGTAAGCATATTAAAAAATCGGTATTGGAATTAGGAGGATCGGATGCATTTATCGTTTTGAATGATGCCGATTTGGAAAAGGCAGCAACAGTTGCTACTCAATCTAGAATGCTCAATGCTGGACAAGCGTGTATTTGTGCCAAACGATTTATTGTTACAGAGAAAGTAGCGGACAAATTCGCTGCCCTTTTTGCGCAAAAAATTGCTGCATTACAACAAGGAAATCCATTGCAAAACGGAATTAACATGGGGCCTTTGGCGCGAATAGATTTGGCTGAAAAATTAAGCTACCAATTGGAACATTCTTTAAAACAAGGAGCAAAAATTCTAGTAGGAGGAGAGCGTGATCATTGTAATTTTCAACCTACTTTGATTGATTTTGTTGACGCCAATAATATCGCGTTTCAAGAAGAAACCTTTGGACCACTGGCAACAATTATAAGAGCTAAGGACGAGAATGATGCCATTGCTATTGCCAATAATCATCGCTATGGTTTAGCAGCTGCAATTTGGACTGAAGATAGAGCACATGCTTATCAATTGGCTAGAAAAATTGAAGCGGGGAATGTTTTTGTGAATTCCTTAGTTCGTTCAGATTCGAGAATTCCTTTTGGAGGTATCAAAAAATCGGGTTACGGTCGAGAACTAGCTGATATAGGAATGAAAGAATTTATGAATATGAAATCTGTTATTATTGAATAGACATTTCGCAAAGGATTCGTAAAGGAAACATAAAGCAACTATTTGAATGCAGAAATCATTCAAAATCTTTAAAGAAATTATAGATTTTTTATTAAAAAACCTTTGTTCATCTCTGTGATCTCACTGTAAATCTTTGTGTAATAATTTAGTGCTAACCAAATAAACCAACCCATGAGAAATCCAAAATCAACAGTATTAAAAAACATTTTAGCAAATTTAAAATTAGCTCAATTTTCAAACGAGAACCCTGAAATTGAGGTAGATAAAATCATTGCGTTTAAAAATGCGGATGCGGTTACCCGACGAAAATTTGTAGGTGATGTAGCGAAGTTTGGTTTACTTACCGGTATAATTGGAACCTCAATGATAGGTTGTAAAAAAGCTACAGAGCCAAATGTTGAGGAGGTTTCCAATGGTAAAGTACCGCTTAAAAATGATAAAAAAGTAGTGATCGTTGGCGCCGGAATAGGTGGTTTGAATGCGGCGTATCAGTTGAGTAAATCAGGTATAAATGCTACAGTTTACGAAGGAAGTTTCCGTTTAGGAGGTCGCATTTTGACGCATTATAACGATGCCTTACAAATGGGAATTCATCCAGAATTTGGTGGTGATTTCGTCGATTCTAATCATGAAGATATGTTGGCATTGGCCAAAGAATTTAATCTAGAATTAGTGGACATGTATGCTGAATCTAAAGCGGCAGCATTGGTTCATGAAACCTATTTTTTTGATGGAAGACATATTTCTGATGAAGAAATAATAAAAGAATTTAAAAAAATAGCACCGAAAATACTCAAAGATGCCGAAAGCCTAGGTGAAGATTATGATACTCCAGCTGCTTTGGCTTTTGATAAAATGACTTTATCAGCGTACATTAAATCTTTAAAATGTGTACAATGGCTGAAGGATGCTTTCACGGCAGCTTATTTGGCCGAATTTGGATTGGATACTTCAGAACAATCTGCTATTAATTTTTTAGATATGATTGATACGGATACTTCTGAAGGCTTTAAAATCTTTGGTGACAGTGATGAAAAATACAGAATTAAAGAAGGAAATTCAAAGCTGATTGAAAATATTGCTGCAAAATTGCAACAACCTGTTGTCTTGAATTCAATGCTTACTGCAATTTCTAAAAAAAATGAAAAGTACATTTTGACTTTTAAAGATAACAAAGAAGTTGAAGCAGACTTTGTGATTCTTACATTACCATTCACGATGTTGAGAGAGGTGAAAATGGACTTACCAGAAATGACTCCTGAAAAAAAGAATTCGATACAAGAATTAGGATATGGTCAAAATAATAAATTGTTCATTGGATATGAAAATAGACCGTGGCGTGAGGGTAAAAACAAATTTTATGGTTACTTATTTCATAAGGATATTCACGATGGATGGGATTCTAGTAGTATTAAAAGTGTGGCCAGTAACAAAGGTGCTTACTGCTGTTTCTTTGGTGGTGATGAATCTATCCGCCTTTCGAAAATAGCGATCAATAATAAATATGCTCCAGCTAATCATATTTGGAAAACGGATTTACCAGAGAATGAAATCAGCAGATATCTTCATGAATTAGATGAAGTATTTCCTGGGTCTAAAAAAGCGTATGCCAATAAGCATGTCTTTGCGGCATGGTCTACTTATCCTTGGGTAAAAGCGAGTTATACTTGCCCAAAACCAGGGCAATGGAATACAGCTATGTTGCATACAGCAGCTCCTATTGGAAACATGTTTTTTGCTGGAGAGCACTGCAGCGTAGACTATCAGGGATTCATGAATGGAGCTGCAGAAACTGGAAGAATTGCTGCTCAAGAAGTAATCAAAAAAATGACTATTTAAGAATACTAATCAAATCAATAAAAACCAAACCAAATGAAAAAAACTATTTTATTATCAATGCTTGTATTGTCAAGTTTCGTGAAGGCACAATCGGTTGCCAAAGATTCAACTACCGCTGAGACAGAGTCTGTAAAAGGGACTTGGGATTTAAACCTGGATTTAGCTTCAAGATACATTTGGCGTGGACAATCTTGGGGAGGAGACTACCCTGTAACGCAGTTATACGGAAATTATAATGTAACTGATCGTTTTTCGGTAGGCTTTTGGGGAACGCATAATTATAAAAAAGAATATTATGATGCCAATGGTACTACCAAAGGCTATCGAGAAATTGATATTGTGCTTAATTATACTGTGAGCGATTTTCTTACGGTTTCGGCTCAACAGTATTATTGGCCTTCTACAGATAGACAAGAAGGGGTTTCCAACAAGTTTTTTGATTGGGGAAACACTAGTTCAAATACTCTCGATTTGATGTTAATGTTTGATTTCTCTGAGCATGGGTTGCCACTTTGGGTTACTACAAGTACGTTTTTGGCGGGTAATGATTATAGATACAAAGATGAATTTGATGCCAAAGGAAAGCAAAATTATACCACCTATACAGAAGTGGGGTACAACTATGAGGCGCCTTTAGGAATTACTATAGCTCCGGTTTTAGGAGTGGTTTGGAACAATAAAGCACAATATTATAATGCAGGAGATTATGACAAGCCTTCTTTTGTGAATCTAGGTTGTAAAGTAACTAAGGAAGTGAAATTATCAGAAAGTATCGTAATGCCAATTTGGTTAAACTATACCTACAACGCCACTGATGCCAGAGAAAATCTTGGTTTTTTGAATCATCAGTTTTTAGTAGCAGGAGTGACTTTCTCTCTTTCTAAGTAAATTGAATTTCAGAGTTAGTACTATAATTACTGATTTTTTTTAGAAATTTAAGTACTGTAACTGCTATCGTAATATTTTTATACTATACCCCTTGATGCTGGTTCGTTAAGGGGTATTTTGTTTGCAAAAACGATATCAAAATCTTTAACCCAGAATCCGCATTAGACTTCGTAGCGAGACTGAATTATTCAATAAAAGCAAGGGCTCACGGACTATTTTTGAAGAAGGAGTACTTTTGTATTTTGAATTTAAAAATAGGAGTAAGTTCTTGGTTTTGAAGAAGAATTTAGTCGTAGTAGATTTCTAATGCGGAATCTGGGTTTAAGATTTATCACAAAGCACAAAATTTCGCAAACCTTGCGATTATCCTTTGCAAACGCTTTGCGGTTAAGTTAGTTGTAAATTGTCATAGCATGACTTTCTTGAAACGCAGATGCTAGGCTAATAGACCTACAGGTTGAGTCTTGCAGAAGGCACAAAGGATGACAGTAGGCAAATAATACCATAGTTTTACAACAACTGATATTCATTCACAGAACGCTGCTAAAAAGAGTATAAGAATAGTGAATTAAGTAATTAGAATAAAATAGTGTCATACTCTATATTAATTTCTCGCAAAGCCGCAAAGTCGCAAAGAAAGTGTGAATAGTGCGCCTTTCTGTCTTAGCGAGAATATTGATGGGTAAATTATTAGCGAAATAGTGTAAGTCGAAGTCGGAATTAAATACGACAATTTATATTGCCAACAACTTAGTTTAGTAATAGTAGATTTCTAATAAAAATTAGCATTAGACATAAAAAAAGGGCAAATTTTAAATTTTGCCCTCTTTTTAAAAAGAATTGATTTTTATTTAGCAATATTCACTGCTCTTGTCTCTCTAATTACAGTAACTTTTACTTGACCGGGATAGGTCATTTCTGTTTGGATTTTTTGAGATATTTCAAAAGATAAGGTTGCAGCGTTGTCATCGGATACTTTTTCGCTTTCTACGATCACACGAAGCTCTCTACCAGCTTGAATAGCATAAGCATTTTTAACTCCAGTAAAGCCATAAGCTACTTCTTCTAAATCTTTCAAACGTTGAATATAAGAATCCAATACTTGTCTTCTGGCACCCGGTCTAGCTCCTGAAATAGCATCACAAACCTGAATGATTGGTGATAATAGCGATTTCATTTCGATTTCGTCGTGGTGTGCTCCGATGGCGTTGCAAACTTCTTCCTTCTCGCCGTATTTTTCTGCCCATTGCATTCCAAGTAAAGCATGTGGTAAATCGCTTTCAGCATCAGGTACTTTTCCAATATCATGAAGTAAACCAGCTCTTTTAGCTAGCTTAACATTCAGACCTAATTCGGCAGCCATGATACCACAGAGTTTAGATACTTCACGTGAGTGTTGTAGTAAGTTTTGTCCATACGAAGAACGGTATTTCATTCTACCTACCACTTTAATCAATTCAGGGTGTAATCCGTGGATTCCTAAATCGATAACGGTACGCTTTCCAACTTCGATAATTTCGTCATCGATTTGTTTTGTAGTTTTGGCTACTACTTCCTCAATTCTTGCTGGGTGAATACGTCCATCCGTTACTAATTTATGCAATGATAAACGAGCAATTTCTCTACGAACAGGATCAAAACAAGACAGAATAATAGCTTCTGGGGTGTCATCCACAATAATTTCTACACCTGTTGCGGCCTCAAGCGCTCGGATGTTTCTACCTTCTCGTCCAATAATTCTTCCTTTAACATCATCAGATTCAATGTTGAATACCGAAACGCAGTTTTCCACGGCTTCCTCAGTACCTACACGCTGAATGGTGTTAATGATTATTTTTTTAGCTTCTTGTTGTGCAGTAAGTTTTGCCTCTTCAATAGTATCTTGAATATGAGACATGGCTTTTGATTTTGCTTCAGCTTTTAATCCCTCCACCAATTGTTCTTTTGCTTCATCGGCAGATAAGCCCGAGATAACCTCTAGTTGTTGTAACTGACTTTTATGTAATTTTTCAACTTCTAATTGTTTTTTATCAAGCGATTCAATTTTAGTTTGAAATTCTGATTTTTTGGCTTCGAATTCGTCATTTACTTTTTTGGCTTTTGACAATTCATTTGAAATTTGTGATTCTTTGTCACGAACTCTTTTTTCAACTTCGGCTACCTTTTTGTCTCTTGCTAAAATTACTTGTTCGTGCTCTGATTTTAATTCAATGAATTTTTCCTTTGCCTGAAGAATCTTATCTTTTTTAATGTTTTCAGCTTCTAAGTTGGCGTCTTTTAAAATTGAGGAGGCTTCTTTTTTGGCATTCTTAATTAAATTAGAAATGTTACTTTTTTCAATGATTTTGGCAATACCAAAACCAACCGCAATACCTATTATTCCTGAAACAATTATTAATAATGTGCTATCCATTTGTGTTTAAATTATATGTATAAAAAAACCTACATTAGTGGGATTGTATAAACTCGAAAAGACAAGTTTTGAGCTAACTCGTTGTTCAAGCTTCCAAACTGAATTGGCTTGCTATAGTAACGATGATTCGCTCATTCTAAATTGTTAGTGTTGAGTTTATCAAATAAGAACTAATGTAGGCAGTATCTTAAATCTTTTGTATGAACGTTAATCGAGATATTGATCTAAAACAGCATTGATTTTTTGCAATCTATCGATGGTTTCATTGCCATTAATTGCATTGTCAATCTGTTTTTGTTCCACTTGAGAGGCAAATTGTAAAGCACACATGGCTAAAACATCTTGCTTATCTCTAACGGCATAATTTTCTTCAAACTGCTTAATCATCATATCAATTTTTTTGGAAGCACTTCTCAGTCCTTCTTCTTGTGATGGATCTACCGTTAACGGGTAAACTCTATCTGCAATTGATATTTTTATTTTAAGCTTTTCTTCCATTTTTTAATCTGATAGCTGGGCTATACAGTAATCAATTTCACGAATTAATGAATTTATTTTAAGCTTTGTATCTCTTTTATTGTTGTCACTGCCTAATAATGCATTGGCTATTTTGAGTGCTTCATACTGCTTTTTCAGCATTTCAATCTCTACAGATTGTTGGGATATGATTTGTGTTGCATCACTTAATTTATCTTGCAATTCTAGATTGTTTTTTTCTATAATTTTTAGTTTAGAAAAAAGTTTTACAATCTTATTTTCAAGAGTATCAATTATTTCTGCAATTACACTCATTTTATAACCAATTCATTTCTTAATCTTACAAAGTTAGTATTCCTTTTTAGTATTGCAATATTTTATTTGTTTTTTTGTGCTAAAATATTTAGTGAGCTGATAGTCAGTGATTTATTTATTCTTTTATTCTTTTTTTTTAATTTTAAGAGTTTTGGTTACCTTAGCAAAAAGATTAAAATGAAGTTTTATTGTTTTTTACTGTTTTTAGGAATTACGCTGACAGCGCAAAATCAATATCCTAAAGATTATTTTAGAGCTCCCTTAGATATTCCGATGCAATTATTTGGAAATTTTGGTGAATTGCGTCCCAATCATTTTCACGCAGGATGGGATTACAAGACGCAACAGCGAGAAGGGCTACCCGTTTATGCCGCTGCAGAGGGCTACATTTCTCGAATTAAAATATCAACCTTTGGGAACGGAAAAACAATTTACATTACCCACCCTAACGGATTTACTACAGTTTATGCCCATTTGCAGAAAGCAGTGGGTACTATTCAGGAATTGATTAAAAAAAGGCAGTATGATGAAAAATCGTTTGAAGTAGAGATTTTTTTACGTCCTAATGAAGTGCCAATTACGAAAGGGCAACTTATCGCATTATCAGGAAATACGGGTGCTTCTGAGGGACCTCACCTTCATTTTGAAATTAGAGATTCTCAAACCGAATTTGTGATTAATGCCTTGTTTTTTGGTTTTGATACTTTATTAAAGGATTCCAAAAAACCACAAGTTACTGCCGTTTATGCCTACCCTTTAGATGACAAAACAATCGTAAATCAGTCCTTACGTCCCATTCCTATTAATTTGATCTTACAAAAAGACGGTACTTATTTGGCTGATCCCGTTATGGCTAATGGAAGAATTGGTTTTGGAATTGTGGCTACCGACATGGATGATGTTTCATTTAATAAAAATGGCATTTTTGAAGTACAAGCATTTTACAACGGAACGCCCACGTATGCCTATCAATTTGGAACTTATTCGTTTGATGAAATGCGTTATATCAATGTGTTGATAGATTATGCTAAGTATAAAAAATCGCAACAACGCATACAACGCTTGTTTCGAACAGCACCATTTGATTTGAGTATTGTGAAAACCGATGCCAGTAATGGAATAATTTCGGTTGTGCCTAATTTGACTGGGACTTATCGCATTGAGGTGGCTGATTTTTTTAAAAATAAAACAATAATCTCCATTCCTATAATTTATGATGTAAAGTCAGGGGTGATTCCCAAAGAAGCGACTCCTGCGAATTATTTTATCAAAGCCCAAAAAGAATACATTTTTGAAAAAGAAAATTGGACGGTTACTTTTCCAGCCAATACTTTTTATAATGATTTTGAGTTAAATTTCGCTGTAGCTAATAAAGTGCTTACTTTACATGATGATACGGTTCCGGTACATGCTAATTTTACTATTCAAGTGCAAGATTCAACGCATACCACATTCGAAAAAGAAAAGATGTTCTTGGGAAGGATTGAAGGCGGGCGTATTTCCTATAATCCAACAGTTGTAAAGGAAAATATATTTTCTGCCAGAGTCAAAACCTTAGGCAAATATGGGCTTGTTTTGGATAATGTAAATCCAGTGATTACTATTGCAAAACCTATTGAAGGAAAATGGATTACTTCTCAAAAAGAATTGAAACTTTCTATTTATGATGCTTTATCTGGTATTAAATCCTACAATGCTTTTTTGAATGACCAATGGATATTGATGGAGTATGATAACAAAACCCGACAACTCACCCATGACTTTAGTGATGGAATAGTTGCAGAAGGAGCTAATATACTCAAAGTGGTTGTAGTAGATCAAATGGGAAATTCTACTACCTTTGAGACTCGTTTTTTTAGAAGTCAAATCCTTAAATAACTTGCTATTTGAAAAAATTTCATCTACTATTTCTTGTTTTTCTCTTTTTAGTATCTCCTGTTTTTTGTCAAAAAGGCAAGTTACAAGGGTATATTTACGATGCCACTAATAATCCTATAAGTGATGTTACTATAACTGTGCAAGGACTGACATCTCTATCAAATTCAAAAGGCTTTTATTCTATCTCGATTCCTTCAAATCAAAAGCTAACGATAGTTTTTAGCCATCTTTCTTTCAAAAAGGCGACTTTATTTTTGACGATTCAACCTAAAGAGGTGGTTGATTTTAATATGGTTTTAAATGATAAAGAAGAGCAGATGGGAGAGGTGATTGTTACAGCAAACAATAAAAAACGAATACAAGGTATCTTGACGATGGATGCTGCTACTATAAAAAACATTCCGGGGGCTAATCCCGGGATTGAAAATGTCTTAAAATCTTTGGCTGGCGTAAATTCTAATAATGAATTGAGTACTCAATACGCCGTTAGAGGCGGAAATTACGATGAGAATTTAGTTTATGTAAATGAAGTGGAAGTATATCGCCCTTTTTTAATTCGTTCTGGACAACAAGAAGGGTTGAGTTTTACAAATACCGACTTAATTCAAAATATAGACTTTTCTGCTGGAGGATTTCAATCAAAATTTGGTGATAAATTATCTTCTGTTTTAGATATCACTTATAGAATTCCCACGCAGTTTGGTGCTACCATGGAAGCTAGTTTTTTAGGGGGAAGTGCTTCTTTAGATTTGATTTCGAAAGACAAACGATGGACTGCAGTTACAGGGTTACGCTATCGCAATAATAGCTTGTTAGTTAATAGTCAGGAAACACAAACTAATTTCACCCCCTCATTTATTGATGCGCAAACGGCTGTTAATTTTCAGGCTTCGTCTAAATGGAAGTGGAGTTTTTTAGGAAATGTATCTCAAAACAATTATAATTATGAGCCTTTAACTCGGAAGACAAATTTTGGGACCATTAATGATCCCAAAGCTTTACTGATTTTTTATAAAGGTCAAGAAAAAGATCAATATCGCACTTATTTTGGAGCTTTAAAAACAATTTTTTCTTCTTCTGAAAGCAATATTTACAAACTTATAGCATCGGTTTTTCATACTTTAGAAAAGGAGCATTTTGATATTTTGGCTGAATACCGGTTAGGCGAAGTGGATGCTACTATTGGCTCCGAAAACCTCGGGGAAGTAACTTTTTCTCGTGGGATAGGTTCTCAATTAAATCATGCCAGAAATGATTTGGATGCTTTAATAGCTACAATTGAGCTAAAAGGACTGCATGACTGGAATAAAAATAGTGTAGAATGGGGCGTTAAATATACTAGAGAGTCTATTCGTGATCGAATAAGCGAATGGGAAGTAATTGATTCTGCAGGGTTTTCAATAAATAGACCACTTGTTTTTCCGCTAAAAGACGAGCCTTATGCCGTTTATAAAGGACCATTAGTGCCTTATCAAGCGGTACGCGCTATAAATTTTAATTCGATAAATCGATTTTCTGGGTATGTACAATGGAGTTGTAAAGCGAATGTAGGAAACGGTTTAGTATGGAGTAATGTGGGGATAAGAACCCAAAGTTGGCAGGTTAGTGGAGGCGCTGTTTCTGGAAAGCAATTGATTACAGTGAGTCCAAGAGTGCAATTGACTTACAAGCCTGCTGTCGAGGCCAATTTGTTGTTTCGATTATCAGGAGGGTTTTATCATCAACCGCCTTCTTATCGTGAACTTCGGGATCATGAAGGCGCGGTACAGCCGAATGTAAAGGCACAGCAATCAATACACTTGGTTGTAGCAAATGATTATATGTTTACTTTGTGGAATCGTCCTTTTAAATTGGTTTCGGAGCTTTATTATAAATCGTTAACGGATGTAAATACCTATACCATCGATAATGTGAGGATTCGATATGCTGCAAATAATGAGGCAAAAGGGTATGCCAAAGGAATTGATCTAAGATGGAATGGTGAGTTTGTCCCCGGAACGGAATCTTGGATCAGTTTTGGGTATTTGAAAACAGAGGAAAATACTAATGGGAAAGGCTTTATTGCTCGTCCTACCGACCAACGGCTAAAATTTGCCATGCTTTTTCAAGATTATATGCCCAATATTCCGAGTGTGAAATTGTATCTCAATTTGGTATATAATACCGGTTTGCCTGGAGGATCACCGTCTTATGCAGATCCTTATTTATATCAAAATAGGTTGAGAGATTACCGTCGTGCCGATGTAGGGTTTTCTAAACTTTTAGTAGATAAAAATAGTACTAAATCCTATAAGAAATGGGCTAATCATTTTCAAGAACTCGCTATTGGATTAGAGGTTTTTAATATTTTTAATAATCAAAATGCCATAACTAATACGTGGGTTCGAGATGTCTATACAAAAACACAATATGGGATTCCAAATTATATGACCACTCGTGTTTTTAATATTAAATTAAATGCACGATTTTAGAACCTTTCAATTTTAGGTTGATTTTGCAGAAGAGTAGGAAGGGATTTGATAGAATTGATTACTTTTGAATAAATATGTCAAGCATGAAAAACAATACAATCGTCGGTTTGGTTTTGGGAATACTTTTTATGACTAGTTGTCAAAAAGAAGTAGAAAGTCCGAAGGTGATCTATGATAAAACGCCAAAAACAGCTTCAATGCCAAAACGGGACTCTTCCAAAGTGGCTATTGCTGATTTGCCTATACAAATGGAAGGAACTGAGTATTTGATTCATCCAATAGGAGATTTACGAATTTATGAAAAAGGATTAAAATCAAAGTATGGTTCTTCGGCGGTTAATGATGCTAGTTTTACAATTAGCAATGTAGCTCAAAATGAAATCACTGGTTTTTTACAAAATTTAAAATTTCAAAAAATTGATTCTGATTCGATACACGCATTATCCAATGAGCCTATTTTGATTGAAACAGCGACTTACTTAAAGCCGGTGGCTGATCGAATCCAAAAGCAAATTATGGTATACACCATGGTAGATGCGGATACAAATAAAGACGGAAAACTAGATACGAATGATATCAATACGCTTTATTTAAGTCTTAGTAACGGAAAAAAATTTACTAAAATTTCTACTGATTTAGAAGAATTGATTGATTGGAATGTAATTGAATCCACTAGCAGATTGTATTTTAGAACCATTGAAGATACCAATAAAAACGGGCAATTTGATGAGAAAGATGTAGTTCATTATAATTATATCGATTTGAGTAAGAAACATTGGGAAGTGATTCGATATGCTCCAATATAGTTTAGATTAAAATATCACTTTCTAAATCAGATTTTTCTATTTCAATATCAAATCCTAACTGAGAAACTAATTGAATGACTAAATTTTTATACCAGTTTTCGGACTTGGGATGAATGTAAATTTTCTCAATTAATTGATTGATATCCACATTTATTTTTAAGCCATCATTCAATTTTAAATTGTTTTCAGTAACATCGCTGATAATACGAACTTCTCGTTCATATTGAAAACTTTTTCTTTTATATAGAAAAGGAAAAAATAAGTCGTCAAAGGGAATGTATTCCTTTTTGTAGTCGATATAATTTACTTCTCCAATATATTGTTTAAAATGATCTTCTGGCGCTAAGGCTTTTTGTAGTCTTTTGATGGTGGATTGTATTGCTAAACCTTCACTGTTTTGAGTGAAAATTTGCCACATTGCAAAGGATTCATATTCGTTAATATGCCAGCTACTTATGGCTACTTGTTCGCGATGAGTTTTGTAGTATTTTAAAAAATCAGGATTGTCTTTAGAGAGTTTCTTGATTTCTTCATAAGTGGGCTCGCTAAATGTGCCTTCATATTGATCTTCAAATTTGTCTGACCTAGACATGAATAATTTTTGAGATAATAATAAATCTAAAAATTTAGACAGGTCTAGGTATTTCCAGACAATAGTTTCAGGGGCTTCGGGAAGTTTTATATTGGGGTTGTCTAGATACATTTGTAAAATTTAAAAAGAAAATAATCTTCTTTAAAGATACAAATCATTTCAGACTATTCAAGGGATTGCATGGTTACTAATTTGTTATAAGTACCCTTCATAGTGATCAATTCTTCATGTGTTCCTTGTTCGACTATTTTACCTTTTTTCATCACCACAATTATGTCTGCTTTTTGAATGGTGGAAAGGCGATGCGCAATCACAATAGAAGTGCGGTTTTGCATCATGTTTTCAAGTGCTACTTGCACAAATTTTTCACTTTCAGTATCCAAAGCAGAAGTTGCTTCGTCTAAAATCATGATTGGTGGGTTTTTGAGTACTGCTCTAGCAATAGACAAACGCTGTTTTTGACCTCCTGACAGTTTGTTTCCACTGTCGCCTATATTAGTGTAAATGCCTTTAGGAAGCGTCGAAACAAATTCATAAGCATTAGCTACTTTTAAAGCTTCAATGATTTCTTCATCGGTGGCGTCAGGTTTGCCAAGTGCAATGTTTTCCTTAATAGTGTCGTTAAATAAAATACTGTCTTGTGTTACTAGTCCTATTAAGCTTCTTAATGAGTGTAAATTCAAATTTTTAATATCGTGATTGTCTATCGAAATAATTCCTTCGTTCACGTCGTAAAATCGCGTTAATAAATTGGCGATGGTGCTTTTTCCGCTTCCTGATTGTCCTACTAAAGCTACGGTTTGTCCTTTTTTTATCTCAAGAGAAAAGTTTTTTAATACATTTTCTTCTTCATATCTAAAGTTGATGTTTTGTAAAATAATCTTGTCTTCAAAGGCTGTTTTTGTTACGGCATTGTCTTTTGAGGTTATTTCGTTCTTAACTTCTAAAACTTCAAAAACCCGTTGCGCTGCGGCTAAACCATTTTTTACCGAATACGATGCTTTAGAAATTGCTTTTGCAGGTGTTAGGATGTTGTAAGCCAAAGTAAGATAGACAATAAATGCAGATCCATCTAAAGTCTTGTCAACTAAAACTAAATTTCCGCCATACCATAATAAAACGGCAATAGTAGTAATACCCATAAACTCACTTAAGGGGGAGGCAAGGTTGTTTTTGTTTCCAATACTGTTAGATAATTGTAATAATCTAGTGATGGAATCGTTGAATTTGTTTTTAAAAGTGTTTTCGGCATTATAGCTTTTTACAACTTTCAATCCTCCTAGGCTTTCTTCAACGATGGAAATGAGCAATCCACTTTCATTCTGCGCTTTTAAAGATTTTGATTTAAGATTTTTACCAATTTTTGAAATGATTAAGCCAGAGAGTGGAATAAAAACTAAAACAAAAAAGGTTAGTTTTGAGCTAATGGCGAACATGGTTATTAAGGCAAAAACAATGGTTAGTGGTTCTTTAACAACAAGTTCTAAAATTGAAAAAAAAGAATTTTGTACTTCATTTACATCGCCAAGCATTCGCGCCATTACATCACCTTTTCTTTTTTCAGAATAATAAGAAATGGGCAATTCGATTATTTTATCGAACATTTTTTTTCTCAAATCTTTTAATACCCCGTTTTTGAGGTGCATGATGTGATAGGAAGCTAAGTAATTAAAAACGTTCTTTAATAAAAAGGTAGTGATTACTAAAGCTACTACTAATAATAGCGCAAATTGTGGACCGCTTCCTTTTGTTATTATTGAAATTTGGTAATATAACAAGTCTTTTCCATAGTGCATGATGTTTTCTATGCCATTATAAACAGGTGCTTTTTCTATTACTTTGTTTTTACCAAACAATACTTCAATCATTGGTAATAAAGTAAGCATTGAGATAGTGCTAAATAAGGCATACAAAATGTTATGAATCACATTCCAAAGGATGTGTGATTGATATTTTTTTGTATAAGGAATTAGTTTTATTAAATTTTTATCCATTAGTTCAATTGCATAGCTGCAATGATATTTTTTATTTTTTGATCTAATATGTTTTCTACAGTTTCAAAATCAGCTATTGCTTCAAGTTCGGTATTGACACTAATATAAAATTTAATTTTAGGTTCGGTACCGCTTGGTCTTGCGCAAATTTTTGAACCATCTTCTGTGTAATAAATAAGGACATTCGATTTTGGAATATCCATACTCAATTCTTCGCCTGACAACAAATTTTTGGCAATAGAGGATTGGTAATCTTCCACCATAATCACGCGTTGGCCATTGATTTCTTTTAAAGGATTTTCGCGCAAATCAATCATCATTTGAGTAATAGCTTGTAAGCCATCCATTCCTTTTTTGGTTAGCGAAACCAAATGTTCTTTGTAAAAACCGTGATCCACATAAAGTTCGATTAATTCTTTATACACAGTACTTCCTTTGGCTTTAGCCTGAGCAGCCACTTCGCAAATTAGTAGCGTGGCAGCCACAGCATCTTTATCTCTTACAGCGTCGCCGACCATGAACCCAAAACTTTCCTCTCCACCGCCAATAAATTCCAACTCAGGAAAGTCTTTAATCATTTTGGCAATCCATTTAAATCCTGTTAGGCCTACTTTGCACTCTACATCATAAGCAGTCGCTAATTCCATCATCATAGGTGTAGAAACAATGGTAGAGCCTACGAATTGTTTGCCGTTAATTTTCCCAGCTTGTTTCCATTTTTTCAATAAAAAAGCGGTCATTAAAATCATGGTTTGATTGCCGTTAAGCAATACCATTTTTCCTTCGTTATCACGAACAGCAACGCCAAGGCGATCACAATCAGGATCAGTTCCAATTACGATATCCGCATTCGTTTTTTCCGCCAAAGCCAAAGCCATGGTTAACGCTTCCGGCTCTTCTGGATTTGGAGATTTTACTGTTGGGAAATCGCCGTTTGGTACAGCTTGCTCTTCAACAATTTGAACGTTAGAATATCCTGCTTTGGACAGCGTTTCAGGAATAACCGTTATAGAAGTTCCGTGCAAAGAGGTAAAAACGATATTTAAATTTTCTTTGGCAGCAGTAGGAGTATTAAAACTAGCGTTTTCGATAGAAGATTGAATGAACGCTTGGTCTATTTCGGTATCAATAAAATGAATCAAATCTTCGTTCGCCGTAAAATTAATTTCATCGTATTTAAGGTTTTCAATAGCATCAATAATCGCTCCGTCTTGTGGAGGAACGATTTGTCCACCGTCTTGCCAATATACTTTGTAACCGTTGTATTCTGGAGGATTATGAGAGGCGGTTAGTACAATTCCGCAATGACAGTTCAAATGTTTTAAGGCAAAAGACAATTCTGGTGTAGGGCGTAAATCTGAAAAAAGAAACACCTCAATTCCGTTAGCCGAAAACACATCAGCCACTATTTTGGCCAATGTTTTACTGTTGTGACGACAGTCAAATGCAATGGCTGCTTTTATAGATTCTCCTGGAAAAACGCTTTTCAAGTAATTAGATAATCCTTGTGTGCTTTTTCCTAAGGTATATTTGTTGATTCTGTTATCGCCCACGCCCATAACACCACGCATTCCTCCTGTTCCAAATTCTAAATTCTTGTAAAAACTTTCTTCTAAGTCTTTTGGTGCGGTGGTCATCAATTCTTTTACG
This sequence comes from Flavobacterium sp. TSSA_36, assembly GCF_051547165.1. Taxonomy (NCBI): domain Bacteria; kingdom Pseudomonadati; phylum Bacteroidota; class Flavobacteriia; order Flavobacteriales; family Flavobacteriaceae; genus Flavobacterium; species Flavobacterium sp. TSSA_36. The sequence continues at coordinate 33,364 of NZ_JBPTTP010000006.1, read as the reverse complement.
GCCTTTTGTGTGGCGGTGTCAAATGTTGGCGTAAGCCATACATTCAAGGCGTCTAGGATGTTTTGAGGAATGTTCATTTTATATTGATTTTATATGAAACAATAAATTATGTTTAAATTTTTAATGAGTTGGTATTATAAATTGAGTTGATTCGCGATTTTATATCGAGTTTCATTGTTTTTTGTTCTAAGGATAATTTCGCCCAGAAAACCTGCTAAAAACAATTGAGTACCCAAAATCATGGTCGTTAATGCAATATAAAACCACGGATTGTTAGTGACTAAAATGTATTTCATATCGTTGTACATGTGATACAGTTTAGAAACTCCAATGTAGGCTGCTGCCATAAAACCGATAATAAACATCAATGAACCAATTGCGCCAAAAAGATGCATGGGTCTTTTGCCAAAACGGGATAAAAACCAAATGGTTATTAAATCCAAAAAACCATTAATGAAACGATCCATTCCAAATTTTGTTTCTCCGTACTTTCTGGCTTGGTGTTGTACTACTTGTTCACCTATTTTTCCAAATCCAGCATTTTTAGCTAAAACAGGGATATAACGGTGCATCTCACCTGATACTTCTATATTTTTTACAACTACATTTTTATAAGCTTTGAGTCCGCAGTTGAAATCATTAAGTTCAACGCCTGAGGTTTTTCTCGCTGCCCAATTGAATAATTTAGAAGGGATGTTTTTGGCCACCACCGAGTCGTAGCGTTTCTTTTTCCAACCTGAAACTAAATCGTACTTTTCTTGGGTAATCTTATTGTATAATCCCGGAATTTCGTCAGGACTGTCTTGTAAATCGGCATCCATGGTGATGATTACATCACCTTTGGCTTGAGCAAATCCAGCATGAAGTGCTTGTGATTTTCCAAAGTTTTTCATGAAACGAATCCCCTTTACGTTGGGATTTGTTGACGCAAAATTTTCAATAATAGTCCAAGAATTGTCGGTGCTTCCGTCATCCAAAAAAAGGATTTCATAGGAGTAATTGTTGGATTGCATCACTTTTAGAATCCAAGTGTACAATTCTTGTAAGGATTCCTCTTCGTTGAGAAGCGGGATTAGGATAGATAAATTCATTTAATTGTTTTATTCTTGAGAAGATCTTCTAGTTTTGAAAAAGGCAGCCATAATAAGTCCAAAGATTGAGCTGAAAACAAGATTAGTAAAGAAGCCTTTTAATTGTGCCGCTATGTCATAAGGGCTATTTTCTTTCATTCCTTTAATGGCTTCGTTGATGGCAGCGGAAGGTGCGTTGAATTTCTGCATCATAGAAACGGTGTATTTTATAGTCATTTCTTCTAAAGATTCTTTAGCAGACGGGTCAATAAAATTCCATAGAATTATATTGAAAACTGTTGCAATTAAAATCCCGACAACAGCATAAATAAAGTAAGTTGTAAAAGCATCCTTAAAAGAAAAATCAGTCTGAATTTCTTTTTTAGTTTTTGAGAGTAATACGATTGAAAGTACAAGAGAAGATGAAATGATGATGATGAAAATCCAAGAATTAAGGAATAGATTTAAATCAATTGCATATATGGTAGCCGTAATTAAACAGGAAATGATTCCGCTAATTATACCAAAGGTAACCCCATTTTTTTTTATAGTTTCGTTAATCATATTGGTTAGGTTTTAAATTAATCTACAAATATAACAATTCTGCATTTATTAGGAGTAGAACAAAATGTTTTTTAGGTAAACACAAAAAAAAAGCAACAAAGGTTTGTATTTCTAAAAATAAGTGTAAATTTGCACACTCAAAAATAACAGTATAAATAAAAAGTTATAAGATGTTTATACCTTTTCATTCAGAAGAAAAGCTGCAAAACAAATTATAATTGAACTAATAAAAAAAGATTTAAGATGAAAAAAGGTATTCACCCAGAGAATTACAGATTAGTTGCTTTCAAAGACATGTCAAATGACGATGTTTTTATTACTAAATCTACTGCAGACACAAAAGAAACAATTATTCACGAAGGTGTTGAATATCCAGTAGTAAAAATGGAGATTTCTAGAACTTCTCACCCTTTTTACACAGGTAAATCTAAACTTATCGATACTGCAGGACGTATTGATAAATTCAAAACAAAATACGCAAAACACGTTAAATAATTTTAACTCGTTTTTCAAATACAATGAAGCCTTTCTTTTTAGAGAGGCTTTTTTTGTTGGGTAGTGATTACTCAGGGCTTGAGTTGAAATTGTACCATAAAATAAAGTAACTTTGTAGGTGATAACCAAATCGAAAAAGAAACAATAGCCAAATCAATTTTTTATGAATTACATTCTTTTTGACGGTCCTGCTCGAAATGCTTTGTTACCGTTTACTTTTACCCGTCCTGTCGCTGATATTTTGGTAGGAATTATGACCATTCGACAAAAATGGGAATTACATCTAGGGTCTACTACCACGACTCTAACGGAAGAATACTTGTCGGATAAATATCCAATGGTTGAATTAGAGGGTAATGTTATGATTAATGCCTCTTTCTTGCCGAATGCGATTTTAGCGGAATTGGTGAGTAATTTAGAACCCAATCAAGCTATTTTCAAAAGAGACGAGATCATCGCTTTTTATACTTCTGAAAACCAAGAAGAAGTTGATTTTGATACGTATGAGATTATAGAATACAACGACGACTGTATTACAATTGAAAATACTTGGGATATTTTTTCTAAAAATGATGCTGCAATTCGGGAAGATTTTGATTGTTTAACTCAGGATAGAAGATCGCAACTCATTCCTAAAAGTGTGAATGTGATTGCTCCTGAAAATGTATTTATTGAAGAAGGTGCCCAATTGGAATTTGTAACCCTAAACGCTACATTAGGACCAATTTATATTGGAAAAAATGCAGAAATTATGGAGGGTTCAGTTATTAGAGGTCCTTTTGCTTTATGTGAGAATGCTCAAGTAAAAATGGGGGCTAAAGTGTATGGCGCGACAACAGTTGGTCCGGGTTCAAGAATAGGGGGAGAAGTAAAGAATTCAGTGCTTTTTGCTAATGCTAATAAAGGACACGAAGGGTTTTTAGGTGATTCAGTGGTGGGTGAATGGTGTAATATTGGAGCGGATAGTAACAATTCAAACCTTAAAAATAACTATGAAGAAGTACGTTTGTGGAGCTATGAAACTGAGGGTTTTGCGAAAACCCGACTTCAGTTTTGTGGTTTAATGATGGGGGACCACAGTAAATGCGGTATCAATACCATGTTTAATACTGGAACTGTAGTAGGAGTGAGTGCTAATATCTTTGGCAGTGGTTTTCCTAGAAATTTTGTGCCAAGTTTTTCATGGGGAGGTGCTTCAGGATTTACCACTTACTTAACCAAAAAAGCTTTTGAAACTGCTAAATTGGTGATGTCTCGAAGAAATATTGTTTTTGATGAAAAAGAAGCAGCAATTTTAGAGCACGTTTTTGAAGTTACAAAAAAATATCGCAAAGAATAGTTGGTGCTTCAGTTATTTATAGAAAATGCCTCTTCTGTTTTGGAGAGGCATTTTTTTTGTAGTTAATGGGGTTACCAATTGCGCAATTCTTTATTTAAACTATCTTTGCACCTTCAAAATTTTGGCGTTCGAAATCATCTGATTTTTAACCTCTAACCTTTTATTTTTAAATTAATGATTACAGTAAACGATATTGCCGTTGAATTTGGTGGCACAACGCTCTTTAGCGAAGTTACCTTTGCTATCAATGAAACCGATAAAATTGCCCTTATGGGTAAAAATGGAGCGGGAAAATCTACTTTGTTAAAGATAGTTGCTGGTGCAAACAAACCTACTCGTGGTGTAATTTCGGCTCCAAGTGATGCGGTGGTAGCTTATTTGCCACAGCATTTATTGACGGAAGATAATTGTACCGTTATGGAAGAAACATCCAAAGCTTTTGCGGGTGTTTTGAATATGAAAAAAGAAATTGACGAAATCAATGAGCAATTGACTATTCGTACGGATTATGAAAGTGATGCGTATATGAAATTGATTGAAAGAGTTTCTGAACTGTCTGAAAAATATTATTCTATAGAAGAGGTTAATTATGAAGCTGAAGTTGAGAAAATATTAAAAGGTTTAGGTTTTGAAAGAGAAGATTTCAATCGACCCACCAAAGAATTTTCTGGAGGTTGGAGAATGCGAATTGAATTGGCAAAAATCCTTTTGACAAAACCTGATTTAATTCTACTCGATGAGCCAACCAATCACTTGGATATGGATAGTATTGAATGGTTAGAAGACTTTTTAATCAATCAAGCCAAAGCCGTTATGGTAATTTCTCACGATAGAGCTTTTGTTGATAATATTACAAACCGAACTATCGAAGTAACAATGGGAAGAATTTATGACTACAAAGCCAAATATTCTCACTATTTAGAATTACGTAAAGACAGACGCGTTCATCAGCAAAAAGCTTATGATGAGCAACAAAAATTTATCGCCGATAATCAAGCGTTTATAGAGCGTTTTCGTGGTACTTTTTCTAAAACTGATGCTGTGCAATCACGTGTAAGAATGCTAGAAAAAATTGTTCCGATCGAAGTGGATGAAATTGATACTTCGGCTTTAAAATTGAAATTTCCACCATCGGCTCGTTCGGGTCAATATCCTGTTATTGTTAAAGATTTGGAAAAAGCGTATGGTGATAAATTGATTTTTAAAGATGCCAATTTAGTAATTGAGCGCGGTCAAAAAGTAGCTTTCGTTGGTAAAAATGGGGAAGGTAAATCCACCATGATTAAAGCCATTATGAAGGAAATTGAAATCAATGGAGGTTCTGTAGAAGTTGGTCACAATGCACAAATTGGTTATTTTGCTCAAAATCAGGCAGCAATGTTGGATGAAAACGCAACCATATTTGATACCATTGACAGAATAGCTGTTGGCGATGTTCGAACGCAAATAAAAAATATTCTTGGAGCGTTTATGTTTCAAGGAGATGATATTCAAAAGAAAGTAAAAGTGCTTTCAGGTGGAGAAAAAACGCGTTTGGCCATGATTAAATTGTTATTAGAACCCGTAAATCTTTTGATTCTGGATGAGCCGTCCAATCACTTGGATATGAAAACTAAAGATATTATTAAAGATGCGTTGCGTGATTTTGACGGAACTTTAATTCTAGTTTCGCACGATAGGGATTTCCTTGACGGATTGGCAACAAAAGTTTTTGAGTTTGGAAACAAACGTGTGGTAGAACATTTTGAAGACATCAAAGGTTTCCTTGCTCATAAGAAAATGGATAGCATGCGAGAAATCGAAAAGAAATAGGTTACTTTTTCTAAAATAATATAAAAGGCAAGTGTTCATTCACTTGTCTTTTGTTTATAATTGCGTTTTTAAAACTTCTTTACGTTTAAAATACAAAGCAATAAAAGCCAATATGGCACAAACCGCGCCAATAATAATCATGCCTTTGATAGAAGCATAAGTTTGGCCTAGTGTTCCATTTTCGATTATTAAGATTCGGAATGCATTTAAGAAATGAGTGAGCGGGATTACATTAGCGATTCCTTGAATCCACCCCGGCATTTGACTTAAAGGCCAGCTAAATCCACTCAAAATAAAACTTGGAGTAGCTATAACCATTAAGATTTCTGTTGCTTTTAATTGACTTGGAATTAAAATACTGACTAATATACCAATAAACGATACGGATATAACAAATACTCCTGCCACAAATGTGAGTTCCCATAAATTTTCAAAAAAGGGAATATTAAAGTAAAAAGTAAACATCCAATACAATAACCAAACACCAAAACTCATTATTAAATAAGGGATGATTTTTATGCTCATCATTTTGATGATGGAAGGGCATTGATCCACTAGAATGCGGAAAGTGCCATTCTCAAATTCTGAAGCAAACGATAGCGCTAAGGCTAAAAGCATTACTTGCTGCAAAACTGCTGATAATACTCCAGGCCATAAATAATATAGGTAATTACTACTTCTATTAAATTTTTTAATAAAAGTTGTCTTAAAGGGTTCGTATTGTGATGCTAATAGTTTTTCTGGGACGCCTTGTTTTCTCAACGTTTCGTATTGTACCCCAACTTTTAAAGTGCCTAAGCAAACTTGAATGGCATTTGATGAAAAGTTAGCCGTTAATATGTTGGCCGTATTGACAAAGGTGATTATTTCTGGATAACGCTTAGTGAGCACATCTTTTTGAAAGTCTTTCGGTATAATTACAACACAATTTGCACCATTATCAACTGCAATTTTTGAAAGATTGTTTTTGTCGTACAACACAGCTTTAATGGTTAAAACTTCGTCATCATTAAACATTTCAATAGCTTTGGCACTCATTTCGGATTGATCCAAATCTACTACAACGATAGCTAAATCAGTAGCCTTTCCTTTGCTGTATACGTAGCCTAATAATATTGCGTACAATAAAGGAGCACCTATAAAGAGCATGCGTAATATTTTATTTTGCCAAAAGAGTTGGAACTCTCTTTTTAATAAATGAAAGAAATTTCGCATATTTATAAAGCTAAAGTTACAGTAGTTTTTGTAATTAAGTCCTTAGTTTCATTATAATCTATAGGAGAAACTCTTACTTCATACAAGCTTTCTTGTAGTTCATAATCAGGATATGCAGTAGCTATATTTCCGTAAGCTCCAAGTTGCTTTATTAATGATATTTTTCCCTTTACCTTTTTATCGGAGTTGGGGATACTAATGGTAATCTCTTGTCCTTTTTTGAATCCTTTAAGTTGACTCTCTTGTAGTGTGAATCTGAAATAGGTACTATTATTGATATAACCATTAAAAAGAGTGTATCCTGGCAAAGCTAATTCACCCAAATTTAAAGTTATGGTTTCGATACTCATATCTTGTGGAGCTATTACAAATCGTTCTTTATTTGCGGTTTCTACTTCTTGTAGGGCTCCATAGGCTCTCTCTTGTTGTCCTAAGGCCATAGTTTGTTGTTCTATTCTGGCTCCTTTTTTGGCTTCATCTAATTCCGCCAATACGGCGTTGTATTGTGCTTGTGCTCCTTGATATTTTGCAAAAGTTTCGTCAAACATTTGCTGAGATACAAGCGAGTCTTTAAGCATATTTCCTAATCGTTTAATTGATTTTTGTGCAAATTCATATTGCTCTTTTAATCCTGATTTTTTTGCCTCTAGTTGTTTTATTTGGTTGTCTGTAGCTCCTTTTAAGGCCATTGAATATTGTGCTTTAGCACTTACAACAGTGCCTTCAGCTTGGCTTTTCTTTGCATCGACTTCAGGAATGTCTAAAATTGCTAAAGTATCTCCTTTAGTTACAAAGTCACCTTCTTTTACCAGTAATTGTACAATTTTACCCGGAACTTTACTGACTATTGCAATTTGTTCGTTTTCAACTTTACCTTGCATAAGGCTTCTATTTTCAGCTTTTTTACAGCTAAAAAGCATTATAATTAAAGAAAGGAATACAATCGTTTTTTTCATGATAGTCTTTTTTTGATTTAACAGTGGCTGAATTATTTGCCAATAAGTAAAAATTATTTTTTTAGTTTTGAAGATAGTTCACCTGTAGCGATGATGGTTTCAATTACAGATAGACGTTGCTCTATGATGGCATTTACTTTTAAAACAGCATTTTTGAAAAGATCATTTTCTGCTTCTAAGCGTTCTGAAATCGAAATTAGACCTTCTTTATATTGTTTTACCGCTAGATTTAAATTATTAGTAGCAATCTTTTCTTGCTGTGAAGTAATTGCAATTTTTTGATTTAAAACAGTATAGTTGATATAATTGTTTTCTAATAACAATTCTAATTTTTCTTTGGTGTCATCAATTTGATTTTGAACTTGTTCAATATTTATTTTAGCCTCATGTATTTTGTGTTCTCTTTCAAATCCTGCAAAAATTTCCCATTTTAAACCAGCTCCAACAATCCAATTATCACTAATTGTAAGTTCATTTAATCCTAAATACAAAGCCTCGTTAATTCCTGTAATAACTTGAGTTGTGGCACGAGCATTAAATAAACTAGAATAAGCAACTCCTCCAAAAGCCGCTAAAGTAGGCAAATATGTCCCTTTTTCTTTTTTCAATAGAAATTCATAGGCATTCTTGAATGATTCTAGTGCTTTTATTTCTTGCTTGTTTTCAGTGGTTAATTTCTCATTGCTTAGTATGTAAGGTTCTAAATTGTAGACCACCTGATCTATTTCTGTATTACTATAACCTGTTAAATAATTCAATTTTTTGTAAATAAGTTGTCTTTTTCCATTTAACTCTATTCGTTTTGAATCTAATTCTAATGAGGCTAATTTTATTTTATCGCGATCATAAGGAATAGCAAGTCCTTGTTCGACGGCTTTAGTAACTCGTTTGGTTTCTATGTTTAACCTACTGTTACTGTCGTTTAAAAGTTTTTCGATAGAATGTAAAAGCGATAATTGATCAAAAGTTGTGATGACGTCTTTTATGATGCCATCTTTTTCTGAATCTTTTAAAAAGGCTGTCCCTATTGCTTTTTCTTTAACGGCTTTTGCTGCATTTGGAATTTGGAATCCACTGAATAAAACAGTTTTAGCCATCACACTACCATTAAACAAATTGCCGTAATTTTTAAATGATGTTTTGCCGTCAAAAATTGGATAGTTTACTATCGGAATTTGTGTAGCTGGCAAATCTACTGTGAGTTTATTATCAAAATAGGAATACAAGGCTGTGGCCTCCACTGTTGGAATATATTTATTCCAAATTCCTTTTTCTTGCAATGTAAGTTTTTCAATTTCAAGCTCTTTGTTTTTTAAGGAACTACTTTTAAGTAATGCTTTATTGATGGCCTCCTCGAGACTAGATGAAACAGCAATTTGTGAAATAGCAGTTGTTATTACAAAACAAAACGCAACAAGAAAAAATAATTTTTTGTTCATACGAATTTATTTAATGCGTTATGTTAAAATTAGATAGCTAAATTTATGAAAAAAAAGAATACTCATTTTGAATATTCTTTTTTTATTTTATCTTTTAGTGTTAATTAGTTAACATGTACTTCTTGACCAAAACCAAAACGTTTTTCTCTGAACATTTTAGAGAAATGTATCCAAGCAAAAGCAGCATTGGCACCAAAACTGATTAGACCAACAATGAGTAACATCGTTTCATTATATTCTGGCATTATATAAGTATTTGGATTGTCAACATAATAATTGAATGTGAATAAATACATCATCCAAGCACTTAATGTTATGGCTCGAGCTTGAAGCCAAGTTCCTTTTTTGATAAATATGGCTGGAACTGTACAAGAAAACAATACAGCTACATTATAGAAAGTATGTTGAGGAACACAGAAATAGATGTAAGCAAAATTCCAAATATCATAAGCAATGATCCAAAATACAAGCATGTCTGGCCAAATCATGTCTTTTATGTTGTCTTTGGTTACATTGATTCCAACCCAACCCGAGATAGTTACAATAGATAATAAGCCTGCAACACCATTAAGGTAATGCCAAATGCCACCATTTTGTCCGCCAAGCTCAAAATCTCTCATCACGGCTTCTAATATGTTTATTGCAAGGATTAGTGCTGGAAAAATAAGTAAGTTTTTGTTTTCTCCTAATTTTGTGTACCTAATAACAATAAAGATTAGAACTCCTGCAATCGCTGAATACAATTTGGCTGTGTGGAACCAAGTATTGATGGTTGCATCTGGATGATCTGCGGCAGTTGGCCAAATTGTAAAAGTTAAAACAGCAGCAATACCTACAAAAACAATTAATGAAAGCCATTTTGACCTTCTGAAGACTTCGTTTAGGACTAATAATCCTAAAAAAATGGACACTACATGAATGATTTTTTCCATAAAATTGTTTTTTTAAAGTGTTAATATTTATAAAGATAAAAATATTAACGTTCTAAATTATAAATAGCTGTTAATTAAGTAGATAAAAATGTATTTTTTTAACCATAGTTTAATTGACTACTTACTGATTTTTGTTGTGTTTTATTTAAGGTATAAATGATTATAGAATTACGACAATTGTAATATCTCCCAAAACGTAGGTTTATAGTCAGTTTTTTAAATATTTAGGATTAAGTTTTAATTTTAATTTTTTCTTTAATACTTTTTTTAAGATCAACACTTGTTAATATTTGTTTAATGTGTTTTATTTCAAAATATTAGAATTTACATTTGCTTAAAAGTCTATTTTCTAGTAAAATGTTAAATAAATAATTTAATGAATTATTTACTAAAAATTGTTTTTGTTCTCTATTCAAGTTATGTTCAAGATTCATCAACATCAAGGAAAGAACTACAACAACTTGTTGCGAAATAAGAAAATCCAATTTCATCTTTGATTAGTGCTTCTTTTCAAAGTAATTTGTATGTTGGTTTGAGGCCTTTGAATGGATAAAGATCAAATACTAATTTTCAGCTAGTGGTTCCAATGAACCTAAACGAAAATCTAAACTTAATTAGTCGTATGGTTTTGCAAATAGTTTCTCAGCAAGATTTAACAGGGCCAAATCAGACACAAACTGGATTGAGCGATGCATTAGGAAATGCTTTTTTTTTTGCCAAGAAAATTAGTAAACACAGTAGTTTTGGGAGTTAGTATAGCTGTTTTAGTACCAAGTTCCACAAATGATTTTCTTGGAACAAAGAAGTTTAGGGTAGGTCCAATCATTGTTTTTCTAAATGAGCCTTATGGATGGACTTATTCTTTTTTGACCAATAAAACATGGTCAGTATTCAGAGATAAAGAACTTTTAGATGTACATCAGTTGTATGTTTAGTTAAATTAGGTTTACAATTGGAAAAGTAAACTTAGTGTAGTTTTTGTTACCAAGTATATCAATGCAGTTATGGGTTCCGAAGAATTTCATCATTTGGTTATACACAATCCAAAACCAGTTTATGACTATATGTTGTTTGGTATTGCCAATAAAGAAGCGTCAGAAAAGGCTATTAAAGAAGGCAAGCTGTTTCCGTTTTTTAATCATAACAGTAATTTTGAAGTAGATTTGAACGCAATTCCTTTAGGAGTTAAGCTAGGTACGAAAGCTTTGATAGAGATTTTCAAAAAGTAAAATTGAAAGTTTTTTTTAATTGAGAGTATAAAACTGAAAATTCATTAATTATTATTAGAAGTTTGTTTATGAAAAATGTGATAAAAAAGGATAACACTTCGGTTTTTATTCTATGTTTTGTAGTGTTATTTGTTTTAACTAGTAAGGCACAATCTAATTTGATTACTTCAAAGTTGGGTCAGTTTCAAACGCTCACCCAAATATGGGAGTTGGAAGGAGATAAGCAAAACGGCACTTTTTTGCTCACTAAATATAAGCCTATTTATTTGTTGCCATTTCGATACTCTTCTAAACCCAATGAACTTCCGTATAATTCTGGAACTGAAGTGGTGGTTGATAAATATGTGACGTTGAATAATGTTGAAACCAAATTTCAATTGAGTGTCAAAATAAAATTAGCTCAAGACATTTTGTTCAAAAAAGCAGATTTGTGGTTAGGATATACACAAAAATCATTTTTTCAAGTGTATAATAATGAGTTTTCAAGGCCATTTCGAGAAACTAATTATGAGCCAGAACTCATTTTAAATTTTCCAGTAAATTTTAAAGTTTTTGGTTTGGAAGGTAAAATGGTTGGAGTTTCTATTAATCATCAATCCAATGGAAGAACGCAAACACTTTCTAGAAGCTGGAATAGAGTGATAGGTTTTGCTGCTTTTGAAGAAAAAAATTGGAGTCTTATTGTTAGAGCATGGTATGCCTTTCAACTAGAAGATAATCCTGATATAAAAGATTACACTGGAAGAGCAGATGCTACTTTTGTTTATTTGTTAAAAAGGAATATAATTACGGTACATGGCCAGCATTCCCTTCGAACAGGAGCATTTAATAATGGACAAATTCAATTGGATTGGGGGTTTCCAATCAAAGGAAACCTAAGGGGGCATTTTCAGTTTTTTAATGGCTATGGAGATTCTATGATAGATCATAACTACAAGCAAACTATTTTCGGGATAGGCGTTTCGTTTTCGGAATTATTGTAATACAAATTATAATTGCAATAGAAGGATAATTTTTAAGAACTTAGGTCTCTGCAAAAAAAAACAATTATTTGTTGGTCAAGTTTTTATTTGCATTAAACCATTCTTTATTTTTCTTATCTTAGTAATTAATAAACATTTTAAAATTGATATAAAATGAAACGAATTTTAACATTATTGATGCTTTTTCTTATAAATAGTCTCAGTTTTTCGGTTTATGGACAGTACAATGATGAACCAGAAGCATTGGATTTGCCTGGTGATAACCTTAATTTATACGCTGTCTTAGATGTTTTTCAAAAGTCAAAAACCTTAGAGGATTTTGAAACAGCGATCAATAATCAAGAAAGCAAAATCAATAATTTAGACTTAAATAATGATAATAACATTGATTACATTCAAGTGGTTAGTGAGAAAAAAGACAATACTCATTTTATCGTTTTACAAGTAGCGATAAATGCAACGCAAAAACAAGATGTTGCTGTTATTGAGGTGGAAAGAAATAAAAAGGGGGAAGTTATTGTGCAAATTATCGGGGATGAAGAATTGTATGGTAAAAATTATATCATTGAGCCCAAAGACGTTTCTAAAAGAGTCGACACACCTAATCCCGGCTATTCAGGAAATAGCACCACTATAATTAACAATACAACTAATAATTATAATGCAGATTCAGGTCCAACAGTAAGTGCTTGGCCAGTGGTGCTGTATCTTTTTTCTCCTTTGTTTATACCTTGGCATTCTCCTTGGCGTTGGGGTTACTATCCTTCTTATTGGAGGCCATGGCGCCCGGTGTACTATCATAGTTATTGGGGATATCACAGGCATTATCAAAATCATTTTTATTACCATCGAACGGTGGTGATCAGAACGCCTTATTACCGCACTTATTACTCCAATAGAAGATCCTATTCACCTATTGTTGTTAACAATCGTGTAAATGGTTTGTATCGTTCCACTTATAACGGTAGGGTTTATAAAAAACCTGCATCACCAGTGGTTCGACCCAATGTGCCCAATCGTCCATCAGGAAATCGTCCCTCTACATTGCCAGCCAATAAGTATCCAAATCGTCCTGTGGCACCAAATACTAATGGTAATCGCCCTTCTACCTTGCCATCTAATAAACTGCCTAATCGTCCTGTTTCTCCCAATAGCAATGGAAACCGCCCTGTAACTGTTCCATCAAATCAAAATACAAATTCCTCAAGACCAACGGTGCCTGCTAACAGACCAAGTGTTCCAACTACTCGACCATCTGTTCCTGCAAGTCGCCCAGTTACTAGGCCGACGGCTAGGCCTGCGGCTAGTCCAATGACAAGGCCAGCTGCGAATTCGAGTGCAAGATCTGCTGCTGGCAATAGAGCAAATTTGAGAAGGAATTAGTTTTTTATCATTGAAAATATTTTTAGGATCTCTCAGAGCCTTTTTGAGTTTCACTAGGAGACTTAAAAAGGCTTTGGTAGTATATTGAAGAGCGCTTTAATGTTGCTTTTGCATTATTAATTTGAATATGTTGAAATTGATATCGAGTTTATTTTTGTAAATTTGCTGCTCAATAAAAAATAAATAAAGAATGGAAAACGGTATATACGCTAAATTTAATACTTCAAAGGGAACGATTTTAGTAAAATTAACTCACGATTTAACTCCGGGAACTGTAGGTAATTTTGTAGCCTTGGCAGAGGGAAACATGGAAAATAAAGTAAAGCCACAAGGAGTAAAATATTATGATGGTTTATCTTTTCATAGAGTAATTCCAGATTTTATGATTCAGGGAGGATGTCCTCAGGGAACAGGTACTGGAGATCCTGGGTATAAATTTGATGATGAATTCCATCCTTCATTAAAACATGATCGTCCTGGAGTATTGTCTATGGCAAATGCTGGTCCAGGAACTAATGGCTCTCAGTTTTTTATTACCCATGTACCAACGAATTGGTTAGATAATAAGCATACTGTTTTTGGACATGTTATCGAAGGGCAGGAGATTGTAGATGCAGTGGCTCAGGGAGATAAATTAGAAACTTTGGAGATAATCCGTGTAGGGGAAGAGGCTCAAAACTGGAATGCAATCGAAGCTTTTATAGGTTTAAGAGGCGCGAGAATGAAAAAAGAGGCGGCACTTAAAGCGGAAGCAGAAGCAAAAATGGAGCAATTAGCTGCAGGTTTTGAAAAAACCGAAAGTGGCTTGCGTTACCAATTCATTCAAAGAGGGGATGGTAAAAAAGCAGAAAACGGAAAAACAGTGGCGGTGCATTACGAAGGTTCTCTTGAGAATGGAAAAGTATTTGATTCTTCTTATCCACGAAAAAAACCAATCGAATTCCGTTTAGGGCAAGGCCAAGTAATCGAAGGTTGGGATGAAGGTATTGCATTGTTGCAAGTGGGAGACAAAGCTCGCTTTGTGATTCCATCTGATTTGGCTTATGGACCAAGTGGTGCAGGAGGAGTAATCCCTCCACATGCCACTTTGATTTTTGATGTTGAATTAATGGATGTGAAATAAAAAGTTTTCAATGAGTATCTTCTAGAAACTCAATGTACAGTTTATAAATTAAGAAATCTCAAAGTAATAGTGCTTTGAGATTTTTTTTGTAGTATTGTTAAAAACTAAAAACTATGAGTTTAGAGAATCAAATGTCATTGAGTTGGCAAGAATTTGAACGGGTAGAAATGAGGGTGGCTACGATACAGGAAGTGCGCGATTTTCCCGAAGCGAGAAACCCTGCGTATCAACTTACTCTTGATTTCGGAGCTGAAATTGGTATCCGAAAATCTTCGGCTCAAATTACAATGCGTTATCAAAAAGAAGAGTTAGTGGGTAGGCAAATAATAGCAGTGATCAATTTTCCAAAAAAACAAATCGGTAAATTTATGAGTGAATGTCTAGTGTTGGGTGCAGTTGGTGGCAAAGGAGATGTTGTTTTACTTGCTCCCGATTTTAAAGTCGCTAACGGTTTGCGAATTTCATAAAGTAGTTTGGTGAAAGGAGGTGCAATTTTTTTGAATCAGTTTTAGGAAAGCGTTTAATAATTTAAAGATGGTTTAAAGTGTTGGTCTTGATTTAATTTTTTTTCAGGGCATTCGCATTTAAAAATTTATACCACGAATTCAGTAATAAATCCCGAATTACGAAATGTTTTAATGACACAAATTATTAAAGTTGATAGCATTGATGGTATTCAATTTCGATTTCGATGGCAATTAATGATAATTGGTGGAATTCGCGGCTACTTTTTTTTAAGCGAATAGCTAGCTTGAATTTAATCTTGATTTGAAGGGTGTCTTGGTGTGATATGCCTATTGAGATTTTGCTGGATGCAGTAGATTTTGTTTCAAAAAAAAAAATCCAAAAATCTAATGACTTTTGGATTTTGTTAGTTTCTAATTTGATTTTTAAATATCATCAAAATCGATGTCTGTAAAACTCGATATTTTAGGAGTGTTTTCGTTTTCTAAAGATTCCGTTACATAGTCTCTTTTGAAATCCTTTTGGTGTCTTTCAGAAATTACTTCTTCGCCTTTGTTGTTTAAAATATAAGAAGTCATATCATTTAGAATTTCTTCAAATGCTGCAAAGTCTTCTTTATACAAATAAATTTTGTGCTTTTTGAAGTGAAAAGATCCATCTTCTTCGGTGAATTTTTTGCTCTCCGTAATGGTAATGTAATAATCATCAGCCTTGGTGGCTCTAACGTCAAAGAAATACGTTCTTCTTCCAGCGCGTAACACTTTGGAGTAAATTTCTTCTTTTTCTAACATGTCATTTTCTCTCATAATTCTTTCGATCCTTTTATAAATAGCAATCAAAAATCATAAAAAATTATTGATAAAACAACATTTATAGTAATTCTTTTTCCGAAAGTTGTTTTAAATAGAGTTCTGAATAATATCCTTCTTGATTTAGTAATTGATTATGAGTGCCTTGCTGAATAATTTTTCCATTTTCTAAAATAATAATTTTATCTGCATTTTTGGCTGAGGAGACCCTATGGCTGACAATTATAGTAGTTTTGTCTTTGCAGATTTCGAATAAATTATTCAAGATTGTTTCTTCTGTTTCGGTGTCAACAGCAGATAGGCAATCGTCAAACAGTAAAATTTGAGGGTTTTTGATAATGGCTCTGGCAATGGAGACTCTTTGTTTTTGTCCGCCAGATAGTGTGATGCCTCTTTCTCCTAAAATCGTTTCGTAACCTTTGTTGAAAGCGATGATGTTGTCATGAACAACGGCGTTTTTGGTAGCTTCGAAAACTTCTTCATCTGTAGCATCTTCTTTGCCAAATTTGATGTTGTTTTTAATGCTATCGGAGAATAAAAATGCGTCTTGAGGTACGATTCCTATACTGTTTCTGAGATCGTAAAGATTCAATTGGCTAATTTCATTTTCATCAATGTTAATTTGTCCATTGGTTACATCATACATTCTGGAAATGAGTGCTAATAGGGTTGATTTTCCTGACCCTGTATTTCCTAGAATAGCCAAGGTTTCTCCCTTTTTTACTGTAAATGAGATGTCTTCTAAGGCTTGAATATTTGTGTCTTGATAAGTATAGCTTACATTTTTGAATGTAATTTGTCCTTCAATTGTAGATTTTTTTATGTTTTTATTTTGAATATCTGGAATAATTTTCAAGAATTCATTTAGTCTTTTTTGTGAAGCTTCGGCTTCTTGTACCATAGAGGAAACCCAGCCTAATGAAGCGACGGGCCAAGTGAGCATGTTTACGTATAGAATAAATTCAGCAATTGTCCCGATGCTTTGAATGCTCCCGTCAATGTAAAGCATACCTCCAAAATAGATAACTACTAGGTTGCTAATACCTATTAATGCTAGCATTAAGGGGCCAAATAGGGATTGTACTCGAGCTAAATTTAAACTTTTACTTTTGCTTTCTTCTGCCAGTTGGATAAGATTATTTTGTTGTTGGTTTTCTAACGAATAGGCTTTGATTACTCTTATTCCAGAAAAAATTTCTTGGGTGAAGCTTGAAATTTTGGATAAATATTGTTGGAAAATCGTGCTTCTTTGGTTGATTTTTGAACTGATTTTAAAAATTGCATAAGAGAGCAAGGGTAAGGGGAGTAAAGTATAAATGGTGAGTCGGGGTGAGACATTGTACATATAGGCGATTACAATGGCAAATCGGATAAAAGTGTTGATGGAGTACATCACCGCAGGGCCAACATACATGCGGACTTTGGAAACGTCTTCGCTAATTCGATTCATTAAATCACCGGTACGATTTTGTTTGTAGAAGTTTTGGGATAAGTTTTCGTATTGTTTGAAAACCTCATTTTTTAGATCGAATTCAATGTGACGAGACATTACAATTAATGTTTGACGCATCAAAAAGGTTAAAAAACCGGCAACAATTGTGGTAGTAATAATTAATAAAACGTTTTGAGTAAGTTCGTTTCTAAAATTGCTAATGAGTAAGGTAGATGATTTTTCAACACTGGATAGCTTGTCAAATTTTTCAATAGCGCTAATAGAACTACTGATTAATTTTGGAGTGTAAAGGGAAAAAAACTGAGCGATAATGGTGATTAGAATACCAATTGAAAAACTGTATTTGTATTTTAAAAAGTATTTATCTAGATAGCGTAATTCTTTCATTTTTAATGATGTTCAAGCGGTTTTGAGTAAATAATTATTTTTTGGTGTTAAAAAAATGACTATTTCAAAAGGCGCTAAATAAGGTTGGTAATTATGGTATTATTAAAATATACATTCAAAATTAGGTTATGTGTAAAAATTTTATATTTTTGAATCGAAATTTTATCATATTTATAAAATATAAAACAACACCACACTTATGGATGCAATACTAGCAACAGACAAGGAGTTTCAAAAAATGGATCCTGTTTTTGGACAAATTTCCTTTGATGACCATGAACAAATTGTATTTTGCAATGACAAAGATACAGGTTTAAAAGCAATAATTGGTATTCATAATTCAGTTATGGGGCCGGCTTTGGGAGGAACTAGAATGTTTAATTATGCTAATGAATGGGAGGCTTTAAATGATGTTTTGCGTTTGTCTCGCGGCATGACTTTTAAATCTGCAATTACAGGCTTGAATATTGGAGGAGGAAAAGCGGTAATTATTGGTGATGCCAAAACACAAAAAACGCCGGAGTTAATGCGAAAGTTTGGTGAATTTGTACATTCATTAAGTGGAAGATATATCACAGCAGAAGATGTTGGAATGGAAACAGCAGATATGGATATCGTTCGAGATGTCACACCCTATGTTACCGGCATTTCTGAAGAACGCGGGGGGGCAGGAAACCCATCTCCTGTTACTGCTTTTGGAGTGTATATGGGAATGAAAGCGGCTGCCAAGCAACAATTTGGTTCAGACGTGTTGACGGGTAAAAAAGTTTTGGTACAAGGTATCGGTCATGTGGGGGAAGCTTTGGTAGAATACTTAACTAAAGAAGGTGCTTTAGTGACTATTGCAGATATTAATGAAGAGCGCTTGTATGAAGTGGCTAAGAAATACAATGCTACTGTTTTTACAGGTTCTGATGTATATGCGGCTGAGGTTGATATTTATGCGCCTTGTGCAATGGGAGCTACTATCAATGATGCCACGATTCATAAAATTCAAGCCAAAATTATCGCAGGTGCCGCTAATAATCAATTAGCTAACGAAGTTATTCACGGTGCAATTTTGCAAGAAAGAGGCATTTTGTATGCACCTGATTTTTTGATCAATGCGGGAGGAATTATTAATGTGTATGCTGAGTTAGCGCATTATGGTAAAGCTGAAATCATGGCGAAAACTGAAAATATCTATAATACCACTTTGGAAATTTTCAATTTTGCTTTAGCTAATAAAATAACAACGCATCAAGCGGCTTTGACTATTGCGCAACGTCGTATTGCTGAAAGAAAACTTGCTAATAGCAAATAAAAATTTTATTCCTATTAAAGTGTTCTGATTAAACGAATGATTTTTTAAATCTTTCGGTAATTAGAGCACTTTTTTATTTATTAAATAAATAACGGCCCAAATTTTATTTTAAAGGATGAAATCATTAATTTTGCCAGCTAATTTTTAAAGTTCTTACACGGTGGTAAACAGAAGACACATTCGCGTTAAAGTCATGCAATCCATTTATGCAATCCATCAAAATGGCTCAGATAATCTAGAAAAAGAGGAGAAATTTCTTTTTTACAGCATTGATAGTATATTAGATTTATACTTAACAATGGTTTCTTCTTTGATGGAAGTTTGTAAAAAAGAAGAGGTTTTTCTACATCTCTCAAGTAAGAAGCATCTTGCTACAGCTCAAGAACGTAATCCCAATGAAAAATTTATTAAAAATGCTGTTTTTCAGATTTTGGCTGAAAACAATTCATTGAGTATTGCCTTAGAAAATCGTAAAATCAACAATTGGACTTTGAATGATGATTATATTATCATTTTGTTGAATGCTATTAAGGCTAGTAAATTGTATGCCAAATACATGAGTAATACCATCAATACGTTTGAAGAAGATAGAGATTTTATTGCCGCACTTTTTGAAGAAGTTATCGTTCCGAACGAGAAGTTGTATGAATATCTTGAAGATGATAAATTAACTTGGATCGATGATATTCCAATGGTGAATACGCAAATTTTGAAACAGTTAAAAGCTTTGAAGCCTATTGAAGAGGATAATTTTAGAGTGCCAAAATTATTCAAAGATATTGAAGATAGAGATTTTGCTCGTGATTTGTTTCGAAAAACGGTTTTAAACGAAAAAGAACTTGCGAGATCTTATGAAGATAAAACACCTAATTGGGATAGTGATCGTATCGCAGAAATCGATACTATCATCTTGAAAATGGCTATTTGCGAATTTTTGAAATTTCCATCCATTCCAGTTAAAGTAACCTTAAATGAATATTTAGAAATTGCTAAAGAATATTCTACTCCTAAAAGTAGTATTTTTATTAATGGAATTTTAGATAATCTGGTAAAAGAATTGACAGAAAGTAAGAAATTACTAAAAGTAGGAAGAGGATTGCTGTAATTGATAGGATTGGCAGTATAGAATAAAAAAAAAACAATAAATAACAAATTAAGATTTTTATTATGGAACAATTGCAACAGTTTTTGCCGTTTTTATTAATGTTTGTGGTGATTTATTTCTTCATGATTAGACCACAACAAAAACGTGCTAAAAATGAAAAA
This sequence comes from Flavobacterium sp. TSSA_36, assembly GCF_051547165.1. Taxonomy (NCBI): domain Bacteria; kingdom Pseudomonadati; phylum Bacteroidota; class Flavobacteriia; order Flavobacteriales; family Flavobacteriaceae; genus Flavobacterium; species Flavobacterium sp. TSSA_36. Next base: position 13,141 of record NZ_JBPTTP010000006.1, on the reverse strand, counting down.
GAATTTGAAAGCGCTTTAAAAGTGGGTGATAAAATTGTGACTAAAAGTGGTTTGCACGGAAAAATAGCCGAGTTAGCAGCAACTACTGTAATCATCGAAACCATGTCTGGTAAATTGAAAATGGAACGTTCTGCCATTTCAATGGAAATGAGTGCTGCTTTGACTAAGAAATAGTATTTTTTTTCTATATATAAAATCCCAAATTCCAAGATACTCTATGGAATTTGGGATTTTTTTGTGGGGATTAATTAAGTATTACTTTTTTTGGATTTAGACTTTTCTTTAGGAGAGTCGAAATCTTCTTTGGCAGTCAATTCTGCAATTTTCACAATTACTTCTACCGCTTTTTGCATGCTTTCTACAGGAACATATTCATATTTTCCATGAAAATTATGACCACCCGCAAAAATATTGGGACAAGGCAATCCTTTGTATGATAATTGACAGCCATCAGTACCGCCACGAATTGGTTTAATGATGGGTTTTATTCCAACTTGTTTCATAGCTTCTTCCGCGATATCCACAATGTGTTTTACGGGAAGTACTTTTTCTTTCATATTGTAATATTGGTCCTTGATTTCGGCAATGGCAATTGGTTCTCCAAATTGTTTGGCAAACTTCTTGTTGATTTTTTTGACCATTTTCTCAAGACGCTCTTTCATTTTCTCGAATTTAGTCTTCGAATGATCTCGAATGATTAACTCTAAAATGGTTTCTTCGATACTTCCTTTCAAATGATGTACGTGATAAAAACCTTCATAGCCTTTGGTTTCTTGAGGCGTTTCGCCTTTGGGTAAATCACTAATAAAATCATTAGCAATTAGCATTGAATTGATCATTTTTCCTTTGGCATATCCTGGATGTACACTTTTTCCTTTGAAAGTGATTTTAGCTCCAGCAGCATTGAAATTTTCATATTCTAATTCACCAATTTGGCTGCCGTCCATAGTGTAAGCCCAATCGGCACCAAATTTTGCCACATCAAAATGATGCGCTCCTCTACCAATTTCTTCATCTGGGGTAAATCCAATTTTGATGGTACCGTGCGGAATTTCTGGATTATTGATTAGAAATTCCATTGCGGTTACAATTTCGGTGATTCCCGCTTTATCATCGGCACCTAATAAGGTGGTACCGTCGGTGGTGATTAAAGTTTGTCCTTTGTATTGCAATAAATCTTTGAAATATTTGGGAGATAGAACGATGTTTTGTGCTTCGTTGAGCACGATATCTTTTCCGTCGTAATTGGGTACAATTTGAGGTTTTACGTTGGCTCCTGTGAAATCTGGAGTAGTATCAAAATGAGCAATGAAACCAATGGTGGGAACTTTTTCGTCAATATTACTAGGTAACGTTGCCATGATGTAGGCTTTGTCATCAATAGTTACTTCTTGGAGGCCAATTTGCTTTAGTTCTTCTACTAATTTATGGGCTAAATCCCATTGTTTTGCACTGCTAGGTGTAGTTTCAGAGTTTGGGTCTGATTCAGTATCTATAGTTACATAACCTATAAAACGATCAATTAGGTGTTGCATGGTATTTAATTTTTGAACAAAGGTACATATTTCGTGTTGCTTTTTAAATTTTCATTTGGTGTATAATTGCTTGTTTTTTATGCTTTCTAAAATCAATTCTTTATTTTTGCGTTTCAACACAATAAGATTTACTACAAATATGTATAAACTATTTATTCGCCCTTTGTTTTTTTGTTTCGATCCTGAAAAAGTACATCATTTTACTTTTGCTTTTATCAAATTTATTTCTAAAATTCCAGGTTTTTCGGCTATTTTTAGAATGTTATATTGTGTTGAAGATCCACGTTTGGAACGAGAGGTTTTTGGGTTAAAATTTAAAAATCCAGTAGGATTAGCAGCAGGATTTGACAAAGAAGCTCGTTTATATAAAGAATTTTCCAACTTTGGATTTGGATTCATCGAAATAGGAACTTTAACCCCAAAAGGGCAAGACGGAAATCCTAAAAAAAGAATTTTTAGATTAATTTCAGATGAAGCCATTATAAACCGAATGGGATTTAATAACGGCGGAGTTTTAGAAGCGGTAGAGCGTTTAAAATCGAATACTGAGGTGCTTATCGGAGGGAATATTGGTAAAAACAAACTGACTCCCAATGAAGAAGCTACTGCGGATTACGAAATTTGTTTTGAAGCCCTTTTTGATTATGTGGATTATTTTGTGGTAAATGTGAGTTCGCCTAATACTCCGAATTTACGTGCTTTACAAGATAAAGAGCCATTGACACAATTACTCCAAACGTTACAAACCAAGAATGTAGCCAAAGCAAAACCAAAACCTATTTTGCTAAAAATAGCTCCCGATTTGACGGACGATCAGCTTTTAGATATTATTGAGATCATGGCCGAAACTAAAATTGCAGGTTTGATTGCCACCAACACTACGCTTTCGAGAGAAGGTTTAGTATCTGAAGCTAAATCGGAAGCAGGTGGTTTATCTGGAAAACCTTTGACTAAGAGATCTACGGAAGTGATTCGATTTTTATCGCAAAAAAGTAACCATGCTTTCCCAATTATTGGAGTGGGAGGGATTCATACTCCGGACGATGCTCTTGAAAAATTGGCCGCAGGAGCGAGTTTGATTCAGTTGTACACTGGATTTATTTATGAAGGTCCCGCTTTGATCAAAGCGATTAATAAAGCGATTTTGAAGCAAAAGGAATAGTGGTTTTCAGGTAAAAACAACAGTATCTGTTGCGTTTTTTGTCTGTACTTAAATATTAGCGAATACTAAGGACTAATTGCTAATCACTTTCTTACTTTTCGGCTTTGTACTTTAATTCCTTTTTTTATCTTTGAAGCTATGGAGCCAATAAAAATTATCGAATGTCCTCGTGATGCGATGCAAGGAATAAAAGCATTTATTCCGACAGCTAGAAAGGTTTCATATATTCAATCTTTGTTGCGAGTAGGTTTTGATAGTATCGATTTTGGGAGTTTTGTGTCTCCAAAGGCAATTCCTCAAATGCAAGATACGGCCGAGGTTTTAGAGCAATTGGATTTGACAAAAACCGAAAGTAAATTACTGGCCATTATTGCCAATGTACAAGGAGCAAAAGATGCTGCATCACATCAACCGATTCAATACTTAGGTTTTCCTTTTTCTATATCTGAAAACTTTCAGATGCGAAATACCCACAAAACAATAGCCGAATCATTAGTGACATTAGAAGAAATTCTTGCCATAGCAGAGGCGACTAACAAAGAAGTAATCGCTTATCTTTCTATGGGCTTTGGAAATCCTTATGGAGATCCTTGGAACGAAGAAATTGTGAGTGAATGGACGGAACAATTGGCGCAAATGGGAGTAAAAATCCTTTCGTTATCTGATACAGTAGGAAGTTCAACCCCCGAGGTCATCACGCATTTGTTTTCTAATTTGATTCCGAAGTACCCGGAAATTGAATTTGGCGCTCATTTGCATACTACTCCAGATAAATGGTTTGAAAAAGTAGATGCAGCTTATCATGCCGGGTGTCGACGATTTGACGGAGCGATTCAGGGTTTTGGCGGTTGTCCTATGGCTACTGATCGATTGACAGGAAATATGCCTACCGAAAAACTACTCTCTTATTTTACCGCAGCAAAAGAAAATACTAATTTGAGCGCAATGAGTTTTGAAAGTGCTTATAATGAAGCTTCCAAATTATTTGGGGCGTTTCATTAAGTAACTGATACTAAAAATTAGTAACTATTCGTTTAGTATAAAATATGAAATTTAAAAGGATGAAAATAGCCCCCATTTTTCTCAGTTGGTTTTTATTATTTATTTCAGGGTCTTGTAGTAGTGATCTTGATTTTGACCAAGCTAATGATATTGAACTACGACCTGTTGTTATAGGTAATTTGGCAAGTTTTGACGTGGCAGCAAAGCAGTTTGTAAATAATGGTATAGAACAAACTGTGAGTATTGATACTCCAGAACTAGGAGTTTTTAATGATACTTTTTTTAAAAAAAATCTAATTCAAACGGATTTGTTTTTTGAAGTCGATAATACAATCAACCGAGCCTTCGAACTACAACTTTTCTTTTTGGATGATGCCAATGCGCCTGTAACTTCCATTAGAATGGATATTCCGGCCTACATTGGGAGTTCAAATATAGTTACAAAAACAGTGGTTTATCAAGGAGCGAACCTCGATGCTTTGAAACAATCCAAGAAAATTGCCTTTGTAATTACACTATTGTCAGGGCCGCCGTTGAACGCTAGTAGTGTAGGAAATTTGAAATTACGTTCTAATCTAACCGCCTTTTTTGATATTAAATGAGAAAAATTACTCTAATGGTGCTTCTTCTAGTAGGTAACCTGTTTTTCGCTCAAAATAAAGCTGTGTTGTATAATTTTACTGCAATACCTCAATCGTTATCCTTGAATCCAGGAGCTGATGTAACTTATAAATGGTATGCGGGAGTGCCTTTATTGTCAGGTTTTTCTGCAAATGTAGGGTCTACTGGTTTTTCTGTCTATGATTTATTTGCAGCTGATGGCGTAGATTTTAATACCAAATTGCGAAAGGTGATTTTTTCGACTTCAAGGAATGACAAAGTAAATGTAAATCAACAATTAGAAATTTTTCAAGGCGGATTTAAAGTCGGCGATTGGAATCATACCGCATATATCTCTTTTGGAATGTATGAAGAAACGGATGTTTTGAGCTATGTTCCTAAAGATTTCGCCATTTTAGCATTAGATGGCAATCAAAACTATTTAGGAAAATATTTTAATTTGAGTGACTTCAATGCTCGTGCCGAAATGGTAAGTGTTTTTCATTTAGGGTACAATAAAAAACAAAATGAGAAGCTTATTTGGGGAGTTAGAGGTAAAATTTATTCGAGCATTTTTGATGCGCGTTCCACTAAAAATTCAGGATATCTTTACACGATTCCTTCTACAGGCAATACCACTATTTATGACCAAGTAATCTCGGCTGACATGCTTTTGAATACTTCTGGAATCGCTAAATATGATGATAAAGGAGATGATTCGGATGTGGCTAAAGACATTAAAAAAAGAGCCTTTTTAGGAGGGAATTTAGGTTTGGGTTTTGATGCGGGTTTGACCTACTATCCGAAAAAGAATATCCAAATTACAGCTAGTATCCTGGATGTAGGTTTTATTCGTCATACTAAAGAAACGGAGAGTTATCGCGCTAGAGGAATTTATAAATATGAAGGAATTCTTCCTGATTTTTTTACAGGAACAGGGGGTAATAATGTGTCGCAAGAATTTGAAGATGCTTTTCCTAGAGATACACTTAAAGGAAGTTATACGTCTTGGAGACCAGTAAAATTGAATGCTTCTTATCAATATTCTTTCGGGCAAACCGAAGATGAAAGTTGTAATTGTAAAGCTAATGATGGAACAACGAAATTTAATAATTCTGTCGGATTGCAATATTTTGCGATGTCTACACCAAGACTTCCAATGATGGCGTTGACGGCTTTTTATAGAAAGAAAATTTTTACTGGTTTAGAAGCTAAAGCCACGTATACCGTTGATTCTTTTTCGAGTAAGAATATTGGTTTAGGTTTGTCAACACAAATAGGGCCTGTCAATTTTTATTTGATGGCTGATAATTTATTAGAACTTAGAGATGTTGCCAAGGCGCAAAGTGCCTCTTTTCAACTAGGACTTAATCTGATTTTTGCTGAGAAAAAAGAGGGAGAATACTAGATAATTCAAATCCCAAATACTAAATCCCAAATACTTAATCCCAAATCCTGAATCCCAAATACTAAATCCTGAATCCCAAATCCTGAATCCCAAATCCTGAATCCTAAATAGTAAATCCCAAATTCCAAAGTTATAGTTGGAATTTGGAATTTTTTATTCTTGAAATTTAAACTTTTTAGCTCTTTCTTCTTTTGAAGAATTTATAAATTTCAATCCAAAAGACGGCAATTGCAGCCACTAGAGTACACCATCCTATTTGAAGTAAAGTGATTTTTTCGAATAAGAAAAATTTAGATAATGGTTGAATAAAAAGCAGTAAAGCCGTAATGAAAAGTGTGATGCCAATAATTAGTACTACCAGATTATTCTTGTATTTCCAAGTGGTTAAAACCGAATAATAAAAGGAGCGATTGGCTAGTGTCAAGAACACATTCGAGAAAATTAAGGTCAAAAATACCATAGTTCGGGTACTATTTTCGCTATATTGATTGATTACAGCAAATTGGTAAATAAACAACAATCCTACGGTAATCCAAAGTCCTTGAATTAGGCTAATGGTGATTTCTTTCCAACTGAAAAAAGTAGTGCTCAGCGGTCTTGGTTGTTGTGTCATGAGGTTGTCTTCCATGGGCTCATTTTCATAAATGATAGAGCAGGTGGGGCCCATAATCATTTCTAAGAAGATAATGTGAACCGGCGAAAAAATATTGGGATACATCCAACCTAAAGCTAACGGAATAATCACAATTAAAATAATGGGAATATGGATAGAGATGATGTAGCGAATGGCTTTTTTGAGATTCATATAGATTTTTCTTCCCATGGCAATGGCGTCTGTCATTTTTGAAAAATCATCGTCAACCAAAATTAAATTCGCGGCTTGTTTGGCAATTTCTGTTCCTTTTTTGCCCATAGCAATTCCGATATGCGCTGATTTTAGCGCAGGCCCATCGTTTACGCCATCACCAGTCATAGCTACAATTTGATTATTGTCTTTTAGCGCTTGAATGATTTTGAGTTTTGCCTCTGGAAACATTCTGGTAAAAATAGTAGTTTCCATTACTTTTTCTTTCAATGTAGCAGGACTCATTTGCATTAGTTCGTCTCCATTGAGTATTTTTTCAGGGTTTTTAAAACGAATTTGTTGAGCAATTGTTGCGGTGGTTTCGGCATTGTCGCCTGTAATTATTTTTAGGGTAATTCCAGCTTTATAAAAAGTTTCTAAAACAGCTTTTATATTCTTTTTTGGAGGGTCATAAAAAGCAACCAGCCCTTTGAAATTTAGTTCAAATTCTTGTTGTGTTTTAGGAAAATTGGTTCCGTTAAAATCAGCAGTCCCAACGCCCAACACACGAAATCCCTTTTTTGTCATAGCAAGAAAAGCTGTGTTGATTTTTTCTTTTTCAGATTCCAATAGTTTAGAACAGGCAATAATGGCTTCTGGAGCTCCCTTGGCTGCAATAATTCGTACTCCTTCTTTGTTTTCGAATAAATGTGTCATCATGGGTGGTTTTCCACTCAAAGGATATTCGTGAATCATTTTATAGAAAGGACGCTCGTCTGTTGCTGTGGAGTTTGTGTAGGCTTCATGCAACGCTATTTCCATAGCATCAAAAGGGATGGGCTCACTTGCCCACATTGCAGCCTTGATAAGTTCTTGTTCTTTAGGGTTTAAATTGGTATGGCTTGCTGTAACCGTTGTAGCATCAAGAGTAAACCATTCGGCAAGACTCATTTTGTTTTCGGTGATGGTGCCAGTTTTATCGGTACAAATAACGGTGGCGCTCCCTAAAGTTTCTACTGTTTTAGTCTGTTTTACAATAATACCCATTCGTAGTAATCGCCAAGCACCAAGTGCCATAAAAGTAGTAAAAGCTACCGGAATTTCTTCTGGGATGATACTCATGGCGAGTGTTAATGCTTTAAGCAGACTGTCTAAAATTAGCTTTGAATTCCAATAATTGATTCCCCAGACAATGATAAAAGCAACCAAACCAATCAAAGAAATGTAAGTAACAAAATTGCTAATTTGAATTTGTAATGGCGTTTTTTCTTCGACGATGTTGTCTAGACTTTTTCCAATTTTACCTAATTGTGTTTGACTTCCAATGGCGGTAACTTGGCAAATAGCTAGTCCGCTTGCGACTATAGTTCCTTGATACACTTGTTTGTTTTCGGATTGTTCATTCTTTGAAACCGATAAAGATTCGCCAGTTACTATGGATTCATTAACCGAAAAGTCATTGGATTGGATGATAATTCCGTCTGCGGGAACAAAAGTTCCTTCTTCTGTTTGTATAAAGTCACCCAAAACAATTTCTTCACTCGGAATCTCAACAACAATTCCATTCCGAATGACTTTGCTTTTGGGTTGTGTTAATTTAGATAAGGCTTCGATGGCATTTCTACTTTTCGATTCTTGGTACAAGGAAATGGATACGACCAAAATAATAGCCAAAAGCATAAAAATGCCATTATTGTAATCCGCAGTTATGAAATAAACACTGGAAGCTGTTAGTAATAATAAGAACATAGGCTCTTTTATCAATTCGAAGAGCGAGTGCAAAAAGTTGTTTTTTTGTTGATGTTCGGTTGAATTGGCCCCGTTTTTTGTTCTAGAGGCAATTACTTCTTCTGAAGAAAGCCCTTGAATTGTGTAAGTATTGGATTCAGACATAATTATTGAAGTTTCTATTGGATTTTTGTCTGTTGAGTAAATAGTGGCAAATGTTCCAATTCCTGAAATTTAGTCAATTAATGTAAAATTTATGTGTTTTTTTGCTTAAGATTGTCTATATTTGCACGCAATTCAACTAGAAATTGCACCATGAAAGCACACAATTCCAAGATTATCGGTGAAGGTTTAACTTACGATGATGTATTATTAGTTCCTAATTACTCTAGCGTTCTTCCTCGCGAAGTGAGTATCCAATCAAAATTTTCAAGAAACATAACTTTAAATGTGCCTATTGTATCCGCTGCTATGGATACTGTGACTGAAAGTGCTATGGCTATTGCTATGGCTCAAGAAGGAGGGATTGGAGTGTTGCATAAAAATATGACTATTGCGCAGCAAGCAGCCAAAGTAAAAAAAGTGAAAAGAGCTGAGTCAGGAATGATTATCGACCCTGTTACTTTGCCTTTGACTTCTACGGTTGCCGATGCTAAAATGGCGATGAAAGAATTCGGCATTGGAGGTATTCCAATTGTTGATGAAAATAAAATTCTAAAAGGAATTGTTACCAACAGAGATTTGCGTTTTGAGAAAAATACTTCAAGAGCTATCGTTGAAGTAATGACTAAAGATAATTTGATTACTGTTGCAGAAGGAACTTCTTTAGAACAAGCTGAAGTGGTTTTGCAAGGGCATAAAATCGAGAAATTACCTGTTGTAAATGATAAATACGAATTGGTTGGTCTAATTACTTTTAGAGACATCACTAAGTTGACTCAAAAGCCAATTGCCAATAAAGATGTTTACGGTCGTTTACGAGTAGCTGCAGCTATTGGAGTTACTGGAGATGCAGTGCAAAGAGCCGAAGCTTTAGTTCACGCAGGAGTAGACGCTATAATTATTGATACTGCTCACGGTCATACCCAAGGTGTGGTTAATGTATTAAAAGAAGTAAAGTCTAAATTTCCTCAAATTGATGTTATTGTTGGTAATATTGCAACACCTGAAGCAGCTCAGTATTTGGTAGAAAATGGTGCTGATGGTGTTAAAGTTGGTATTGGTCCAGGATCAATTTGTACGACTAGAATCGTTGCTGGTGTTGGTTTTCCACAATTTTCTGCGGTGCTTGAAGTAGCTGCAGCGATCAAAGGTTCTGGTGTACCAGTTATTGCCGATGGAGGAATTCGATATACAGGAGATATCCCTAAAGCCATTGCAGCGGGTGCGGATTGTGTGATGCTAGGTTCTTTATTAGCAGGTACCAAAGAATCGCCAGGTGAGACTATTATTTTTGAAGGAAGAAAATTCAAATCTTACAGAGGAATGGGTTCTGTTGAAGCCATGCAAGAAGGATCAAAAGATCGTTATTTCCAAGATGTAGAAGACGATGTTAAGAAATTAGTTCCAGAAGGAATTGTCGGACGTGTACCTTACAAAGGAGAGTTGAACGAAAGCATGCAACAATTTATTGGGGGACTTCGTGCTGGTATGGGGTATTGCGGAGCAAAAGATATTCCTACTTTAAAAGAGACAGGACGTTTCGTTAGAATCACCGCTAGTGGAATTAACGAAAGTCATCCGCATAATGTTACCATTACCAAAGAAGCTCCTAATTATTCTAGATAGTATATAGTTTTACTTTTTCTGTAAAGAGTATAGAAAAATGTGAGAATAGTATTCCCTTCAAAATGCATTGAAATTCGTTTCAATGCATTTTTTTTTTTTTTTATATTTTGAAGTTTTTTTTAAACTTGTCTATTATATGGGAAGGTAGCTTTTAGCGGATTCCTTACAAATTGTAAACTAGATTTCAAATCGTTTTGTTATTGGAGTTGGTTTTTAAAAAGTAATATAAATTCCTGCTGTTTTTTAAATTTAAAAATATATCAAAAGCAAGTTTTTTTCAAATTATTTGATAATTATTCTGTTTTAAAATCATATTATTAGATCAGAATATTTCTAATAAAAAAAATATTTTTTCCCTTTTTTATTTGATACTATTTGTTAAAATTTTAGAAGTAATTAATATGTTTAATACTATATACAAGTAATTATTTAACATGAAATATTTTAGCTTTATAAAACTAATAAAATGCATTTCATCGATTAAAAGCGTAGTATGTCGATATAAATTAAGTATTTGATTAATAATTCTATATTTAAAGCAATTTTAAAATATTAATATTTACTTTCGCGCCTCCAATTAAATATTTTAAAATTTTAACACAATAAATAGTGCTAAAAAAATTATTGCTTTTTATTTTAAACTATGGTTTTGGTTAAAATATTAATACTAAGAATTATACCGTCTAATTATGCCAAAAACTACTTTTAAGCTCAGAGAAAAAGTAATTTTTTCTTTGCTTTTTGTGTTACTGCTTTTTTCAAGTACTTCTTTTTTTGCACAAACAAAGATTTCAGGAATTGTTAATTCTTATACTTCAGTTACTGGGGTAAATCTGCCAGTTTGTAATGCTTGTGATTTAAATTGTACCCATACAATTACAGTATCCGATGGGTCAAAATTTACTGTTGGAGACAAAGCTCTAATCATTCAAATGAAAGGGGCTACGATTAACACTTCCAATAATGCTTCAGGTGGAAGTATAACAGCTATAAATGATGCTGGTAATTACGAGTTTTTTGAAATTGCAAGTATTGTGGGGAATGTGTTAACACCTCGTTATCCCTTGATCCGAAGCTACAATGTAGCTGGTCTAGTGCAAGTAGTAACGATTCCAAAATATACTGGAACAGTAACTATTGATGGGATATTAACAGCGCAAGATTGGACTGATGCAACAAAAACGGGAGGGGTATTGGCTATTAGTGCCGATAAATTAGTATTTAATGCAGATATTAATGTCGCTGGTAAAGGTTATGAAGGGATTACAATGTCAACCAATGCTTCAAGTACTTTTAATAATTGTAATATTAATCCAAATACACAATTTGTATTGCCTTCTTCAAATGGTAGCTCTTTTACCAAAGGAGACGGTATCGTTATTGACGATATAAACACAGAGAGAGGCCGTGCGCCTAGAGCAAATGGAGGAGGAGCTGGTGTTGCTGGTGATTCTGGTGGTGGTGGTGGTTCTAATTATGGAGCTGGTGGAGCTGGTGGTAATCGTTGGTGTGAATTTGCAGCAGCAGCAGGAGGTATAGGAGGTGTTGCTTTAGCTTCCTTTCTTCCTAATGATAAAGTGTTTCTTGGAGGTGCAGGGGGTACTGGTTTTGTGACTACAGGTAATCCTTCTTCGGCAGCAGATGGTGGTGGTATTGTAATTGTTTTTGCCAATGAAATAATTGGGAATGGATATAAAATTATTGCTGATGGTTTATCACCAACTCCGGTAACCGTTCAAGGGAATCCAGATGGCGGTGGTGGTGGCGGTGCAGGTGGGACTGTGGTATTAAAAACACCAAAGTTCACTACATCACTTGTTGTTAGTGCTAAAGGTGGTGATGGTCAAGATATTGGAACAATTGTGAAGCACGGCCCAGGTGGTGGTGGTGGTGGTGGTGCTTTGTTGTATTCATTGGCTTCATTACCCTCAAATGTTACTTTGCAAGCATCTGGTGGTACAGGAGGGCAGCATGATGATGCTTCAAGAAATGGTTCTCAAGATGGATTAGCTGGAGGTAGTATTTCTTTGTACATTCCTGTTGAAAATCCAAATTATGTTGGTAATACCGATACTGATAGTGTTCCAGAAAATTGCGATTTGGATGATGATAATGATGGTATTTTAGATACCGTTGAGCTTGCAGGTTTACCCGACCCTTTTGAGGATGCAGATGCAGATAAGAAACCAAATTATCAAGATCCTTCAACTGTTGGTTTTGTAGATACCAATTCAGATGGAATTGATGATAGATACGATACAGATTTAGATGGAATCATAAATCAATTAGATTTGGATTCTGATAATGATGGCTGTTCTGATGCCAATGAGTATTATAATTCTAAAACTGCTGATGGAGGCGATGGAGGCGTTTATGGAGTGGGTACTCCAACGGTGGATGCCTCTGGAAAAGTTAATGGCCCAGTTGCAGCTCCTTATTCTGGTTCTTATACTAATGTAATAGTTCCCTTCAAACTTACCAATCCATCTAACAAAACAACTACAGTAGGGGGTAATGTGATGTTCTCTGTGACTGTTTCTGGAGGATCCGCAGCAACCTACAGATGGCAAGAGAGCGTAGATGGAGGTACGAATTGGACTGATATTGTTGATGGTGGAGTATATGCTGATGCTACTACAGCTAATTTAAAATTGACAGGGGTAACCTTGTCTATGAAAAATAATAGCTATAGGGTATTTGCGAGCGACACAAATTACGTTTGTGAATTGGTTACGGAATCGGCAGTTTTATCATACACCAATTCAGCGCCAGTAGCGGTCGATGACAACTATACAGTTGCTGAAGAAGGTACAGTAACATTATTGCCATTAGCTTTAGATACAGATGCAGACGGAAATACCTTATCGATTACTTCAATTAACGGAACATTATTAACACCTGGGATTGCTCAAGAAATTTCGGTAACGAACGGAAAAGTGAATGTAACAGCTGCTGGAGTAATTACCTTTACTCCAAGTTTGGATTACTACGGATCAATTAGTTTTCCATATGCAATCAATGATGGAGAAGGCGCAACTGCTGCAGCAAATGAGAATATTACCGTAAATGCCGTAAACGATTTACCAGTAGCAGTAAACGATGCTGGTAGTGTCGATGAAGACGCTACATTAACA